>NZ_JBDJMT010000001.1:0-603636 GCF_039674045.1 Stenotrophomonas sp. TWI602 | reverse complement strand
GCGGTCGCCCACCATTTGTTGGTCGTCGGCCTTCGCGCCCCCCGCCCGCGGCGGCCACTACCTCACTTCGAGGAGCCGGCCAGCGGCCGGCACTACCTCACCGGGCCGGCACTACCTCACCGGGCCGGCACTACCTCACCGGGCCTGCATCACCCCGCCGAGGCCCCTGGCCGCGCCTGGGCCTTCCAGCCTGCCGCAACCTCCACTCTGGGGCGGGGCAGATCATGCAGCTGCATGAAGCGCTGGGCGTCTACCGGTCTGCCGAGCAGATAGCCCTGCAGGTAATCACAGCCCAGCCGTTCCAGGTAGGCGCGCTGACCGGCGGTCTCGACCCCCTCGGCCACGATGTCCATGTCCAGGGCATGCCCCAGGGCCACGATCGCCGAGACGATCACCACATCCTCGGAGCTGTTTTCCAGGTCGCGCACGAAGGCATGGTCGATCTTGATCTCGGTGGCGGGAAGGCGCTTGAGGTACAACAGGCTGGAGTAGCCGGTACCGAAGTCATCGATGGAGATGCCCACCCCCAACGCCGCCATGGCCTGCAACAGGGTCAGGCTGGCCTCGGTATCGCGCATCACCGTGTTTTCGGTGATCTCCAGGATCAGCCGGCGCGGCTCGATGCGATGGGTCTGCAGCGCCTCGCGGACTTCCTTCAGCAGGTTGGGCGAGGCGAACTGGATCGGCGAGAGATTCACCGACACCGTCCAGGCGTCATGCCCGGCGTCGTGCCACACGCGCAGCTGGCGGCAGGCTTCATCCAGTGCCCAGCGCCCGATCTCGTTGATCACGCCGCTGCGTTCGGCCAGCCGGATGAAGCGGTCCGGCGGAATCAGGCCCTGTTGCGGATGCCGCCAGCGGATCAACGCTTCGGCGCCGCTGATCGATTGCCCGGCGACGCGGGTCTTGGGCTGGTAGTGCAGGAACAGCTGCTCGCTGCCGATGGCGCGGCGCAGGTCGGCCAGCAGCTGGAACTGCTGCTCGGCGCTGTCATTCATCCAGTCCGCAAACAGCACGTAGGCGTTGCGGCCGGCCTCCTTGGCCTGGTACATCGCCGCATCGGCGAAGGCCATCAGCTGGCGCTCGCTGGCGGCGTGGTCCGGGCAGATCGCGATGCCGATGCTGGCGGTCACCTGCAGGTCGTGGCGCGGCAGCAGTGGCTCGTTGCCGACGGTCTGGATGAGGCGGCTGGCCAGTGTCGCCACGTCCTCGTCGTTCTCGATCGGCACCACCAGCACGAACTCATCGCCGCCCAGCCGTGCCAGCATGTCCGCCGGCCGCAGCAGCTTGCGGGTGCGGTCGGCGACGGCCACCAGCAGCGCATCGCCGGTCTGGTGGCCGTAGGCATCGTTGACCTGCTTGAAGCCGTCCAGATCCATGAACATCACCGCGAAGCGGCTGCCGCGCTGCTCGGCCTCGGCCAGGGCCTGCTCGATGCGCTGCTGCAGCAGCCGGCGGTTCGGCAGGCGGGTCAGGGGATCGTGCAGGGCCGCCTGGGTCAACTCCGCCTGCGCATCATCCAGCGAGCTGCTCAGGTTGGTGTTGCGCAGCCGCAGCAGCTGCGCCTCCATGCGCTGGTCCAGCCAGGACACGATCAGGACCACCGCCAGGATCGCGATGGTCAGGGCCAGCACCACCAGTGCCAGCCATTGCGCCTGCAGCCCATCACCGGCCGCAGCACCGCAGATGCTGTCCGCCGGAAAGCGGGCGGCGGCCATGCCGGTGTAATGCATGCCCACGATCGCGGTGCCCAGCACCAGTGCCGGTGCGGCGCGGTCGCGCAGGCGGTGGTGCGTGCTGCGCAGGCGGAAGGCAATGAACAGGGCCGTCCACGAGGCCGCCACTGCAATCAGCAGCGACAGCGCCACCCAGCCGGCGTGGTAGTCGATGCCGGGCTGCATGTGCAGCGCGGCCATGCCCAGGTAATGCATCGAGGCGATGCCACTGCCCATCAGCACGGCGCCAAGCGCCAGCCGCCCGTGCGGCAGGGTCGGCTGCGAGACCAGCCACAGCGCGAAGATGGAAGAGGCCATGGCGGCCAGCAGCGAGACGGTGGTCAGGCCAAGCGCATAGCCGAGGGGGATCGGCAACTGGAAGGCGAGCATGCCGATGAAGTGCATTGACCAGATGCCCAGCCCCATCGCGCAGCCGCCGCCGACCAACCACAACCAGGTGGTGCGGCGCGTGGTGGCGGTCGTCACCCGGCTGGACATATCCAGCGCGGTAAAGGAGGCCAGTACTGCGACAAGGAACGAAATCACCACCAACCACGGGGTATAGCTGCCGATCAGCATGGAAGACACTCTCCCTGGTCAACATCTGAGCGATACGACAGGACGCACGGCCATCACCGCAAAGACACGGTGAAGATTCTGTCGTTGCGTTGCAAAGGCACTGCCGTCGAGCGGTCAAGACTACCGTCAGGCCCCCGGTGCCCCGCAAGTGGCGTGAGTGCCCCCAACCCATGGCGGCAGGAGGTGTCCCGCCGCGTGTCCCGGGTCAGCGGCTGACACTGTCGGCGGCATCGAAGGCCGCATCGAACAGGCGTTGCACCGGCGGCCCCATCTCGCCGGCCAGCACGGTCAGCAGGAACAGGCCCAGCAGCAGTGCGACCGGCAGGCCGAGCTGGATCGGGTTCAACGCAGGCGCTGCACGAGCCAGCACGCCGAAGGCCAGGTTGATCGCCAGCATCGCCACGGTCAGCGGCAGTGCCAGCGTGAGCGCGCCACGGAACACCTGCAGCAGGAAGGTCGGGGCGATGCTCAGGAATGCCTGCGGATCGGGCAGCGAGGTGCCGATCGGCAAGGCCTTGTAGCTGTCCATCAACAGCGAGATCAACGCCAGGTGGCCGTTGACGGTGAAGAACAGCAACCCGAACAGCAGATAGAACCACTGCCCGATCACGCCGGAACTGCCGCCACGCAGCGGGTCGCTCATCTGCGCGAAGGCCAGGCCGGTACCCTGCGCGACCAGCTCGCCGGCCATCGCGCCGGCTTCGAAGACCAGCCTCAGCAGGAAGCCGATCGATACGCCGATCGCCAGTTCGCGGGCAATGGTCAGCACCGTGGCCGCATCGAAGCCGGTCCATTCCGGCACCGGCGGCAGCATCGGCGACAGCGCGATCGCCAATGCGCCGGCAAGCAGCACGCGGATCCGTGACGGCACCGCGCGTGTACCGATCAGCGGCATGGCCATCAGCATCGCGCCGATCCGCAGCATGGTCCACAGGATCGTGCCGATCATGCCGAAGGCCTGCAGGCCATCGGCGGCCATCTGGGTCGCGGAATCCACGGCGGCTGCCTCAGCCGATCAGATGGGGAATGCGCTGGAACAGCAGCGTGGTGTACTCGACCAGGTGGCCGATCAGCAGGCTGCCCAGCGCGAACAACACCACGGTCAACGCCGCGGCCTTGGCGACGAAGGCGATGGTGGGTTCGTTGAGCTGGGTCGCGGCCTGGACCACGCCGACCACCACGCCGACGATCAGCACGGTGAGCAGCAGCGGGCCGGCAACCCACAACACGGTGATCAGGCCACCACGCAGTTCGGTCAGGGCAAGTTCGGGCGTCATGTCAGTCTCGGGTCCGTTTCGATCAACAGGGTGGGGCGGTCAGACCGCATTGAAGCTGGCGGCCAACGTGCCCACCACCAGAACCCAGCCATCCACCAGCACGAACAACAGGATCTTGAACGGGGCGGAGACCAGCATCGGCGAGAGCATCATCATGCCCATCGACATGAGTACGCTGGCCACGACCAGATCGATGATCACGAATGGAATGAAGATCAGGAAGCCGATTTCGAAGGCGGTCTTGAGCTCGCTGGTAACGAACGAGGCGACCAGGATCGGGAACGGGATGGCATCCGGGCTGTCGTAGGTGCCGTGGCCGGCCATGCCGGCAAAGGTCATCAGATCGGTCTCGCGGATCTGCGCCAGCATGAAGGCGCGCAGCGGCTGGGTGGTCAGGGTCCAGGCCGTCTGGAAATCGATCTCGCCGTTGAGGTAGGGCGCCATGCCGCTGCCCCACGCCTTCTGCCACACCGGCAGCATCACCATCGCGGTGAGGAACAGCGCCAGGCCGAGCAGCACCTGGTTGGACGGGGTCTGGCCGGTGCCCAGCGCCTGGCGCAGCAGGCCCAGCACGATGATGATGCGGGTGAAGGCGGTCAGCACCAGCAGCATCGACGGGATCAGGGTGATCGCCGTCATCAACAGCAACGTCTGCAAAGGCAGGCTGACCGGCTGCCCGCCGATCTTGCCGACATTCACATCCGGCAGTGCCGGCACACCCGGCACGCCGGGCGCGGCCCAGGCCAGGGCCGGCAGCGCGCACAGCAGAGCGGTCAGCAACAGCGGCAGGTAACGGGTCCAGGAAGTACGGGGGCCACGCATGGTCAGGGTTCCTTGCGCAGCCGCTGTTGCAGCAGCTGGGCGAAATTCGGGAGGTGTTTGAAATCGGGAAGGCGCGCCGGCGTCGGGGCCGGCAGGGGGTCGGGCAGCTGATGCAGCGTGTTGATGCCACCGGCAGTGACGCCCAGCAGCAGCTGGGTGCCATTGACCTCGACCACCACCACGCGCTCCTTCGCGCCGACGGTCAGGCTGGCGACCACGCGCAGCCCCTCGGCCGGGCGGAAGCCGCTGCCGGGCATGCGCTTGAGCAACCAGCCCAGCCCGACGATCAACGCCAGCACGCCGAGCAGTGCCAGCACCGCACCGAACATGCCCGGTGCAGCGGCGGCATGCTGGCCGACCTTGACGGTCGAGGCGCCGGCCGCGATCAGCAGCCCGGCACTCAACGCAGTCTCCGGATCCGTTCGCTCGGGCTGACCACGTCGGTCAGGCGCACGCCGAAGCGGTCGTTGATCACCACCACCTCGCCATGGGCGATCAGGGTGCCGTTGACGAACACGTCCAGCGATTCGCCGGCACCGCGCTCCAGTTCCACCACCGAGCCCTGGTTGAGCTGCAGCAGGTTGCGGATCGGCAGGCGGGCGCGGCCCACTTCCAGCGACAGCGTCACCGGCACATCCAGGATCACATCCAGGTTGAGCTCGTCGCCGACCGTGGTGTCATCGGACTGCAGCTGGGTGAACTGTGCCGGTGCCGGCGCGTTGGATTCGATATCGTTCATTGCGGGTCTTCCTGCAGTACGGGAACGCGTGGGCGGATGCCCGGGGGATGGGTGGCGGTGATCTTCACCGCGTTGAAACCGTTGGCGACGCCGAACTCGCCGGTGAACACCGGCACGTTTTCCACGCACACCGGCACCTGCTTGGGCAGCTCGATCGGCAGCACATCGCCGATCTTCAGCTTGGTCAGGTCGCGCAGGCTCATGCGCTTGGTGGCCAGTACGCTGGAGAGCGTGACCTCGGCGATGTTGAGCTGCTCGCGCAGCATCACGCCCCAGCTGGCATCGCGGTCGTTGCGGTCGCTCTGGATGCCCGCGTCAAGCAGCTCGCGGATGGGCTCGAGCATCGAGTAGGGCAGGGTCACGTGGATGTCGCCGCCACCGCCGTCAAGCTCGACATGCAGGCGGCAGACCACCACGTACTCGCGCGGCGTCACGATGTTGGCGAAGTGCGGATTGATCTCGGAGTTGATGTACTCCAGCTCCACATCCATCACCGGCGCCCAGGCTTCCTGCAGATCAGCGAAGGTCTGCTTGAGCAGCAGGTGGATCACGCGCATCTCGGTGGCGGTGAACTCGCGCCCTTCGATACGGGTCGGGTAGCGCCCATCACCGCCGAAGAAGTTGTCCACGATCGCGAACACCAGCGTCGGCTCGAACACGATCAGCCCGGTCCCGCGCAGCGGCTTGAAGCGGATGAGGTTGAGGTTGGTCGGCACGTACAGCGAGTGCATGTAGTCATTGAACTTGATCAGCTCGATGCCACGCACGGAGAGTTCGGCCGAGCGGCGGATCAGGTTGAACAGGCCGATGCGCCACAGGCGCGCGAAGCGCTCGTTGACCATTTCCAGGGTCGGCATGCGGCCGCGGATGATGCGGTCCTGACTGGCGAAATCGTACGAGCGCGCCTCGCCGGGCGTGGGCGCATCGAGGTCGGTCTCAACCGCACCGGAGTCCACGCCATGCAGCAGGGCATCGATCTCGTCCTGGGAAAGCAGGTCATTCATGGTCGCCCTTACTGGGTCACGAAACTGGTGAACAGCAATTCGTCGGCACCGGGCTTGCCGGTCTCGGCCTTGAGCAGCTTCTGCACTTCAGCCAGTGAACTGGCCTGCAGGCGCTCTTTGCCGGCGCGGTCGGCGATGTCGCTCGGCTCGACCTGGGAGAACAGCATCAGCAGCTTGGCGCGGATGGCCGGCGCATGCAGCTTGATCGCCTCCATCGCGGCCGGGTCGCGGCTCATCAGCTGCACTTCGACCTGCAGGTAGCGCGGGCCGTCGAAGCTGCTGTTGAGGTTGACCACGAACGGCGGCTCAAGGCCGAAGTACTGCGCCGGGGCAGGCACCGCGGATTTGCTGGCGGCCGGCTTGGCGGCCTTGTCATCATGCTTGGACTGGGTGAAGTACCAGACCCCGCCACCGGCGGCGCCAGCGGCGAGCACCGCGACCAGGGCGGTGACCAGGAGCGGACTGCGCGGCTTGGCGGCCTTGTCCTTCTCGGCGGATTTCTTGGTTTTATCGGCGGCTGCGGCCACGAGGGGAAGCTCCAGAGGATTGCTTCCTGCCTACATGCAAAGGCCGTGCCTGAATGCTGAAGACGACGTGTCGGCTTTCTGGCGGCGCGGTGGAGCCCGCGCCGCCGCGTGCGATCACGCGTAGGCGTCGACCAGCCCGCGCTGGCGGATCAACTGCGAGGGCGACAGCGTGGTGTCGGCCAGCGCCGGTTCTCCGTCCTCGCCATTCATTCCGCCGCGGCCATCGCCTCGTCCGCCATCGGGCGCGGTCTGCTGGTGGCCTACATCGGCATTGCCAAGCTGGAAGCCCTGCTCGCCAAGCAGGTCGCGCAGGCGCGGCAGGCTGCTTTCCAGTGCATGACGCACGTCGGCGTGGGCGCTGGTGAAGCTCGCATGGACCTTGTCGCCGTCCAGTTGCAGGCGCACCTCGATCGGACCGAGGTCGTTCGGGGTGATCTTGATGTGGGCGTGGCCGATCTTCTGGTCCGCCAGCCAACCGACGCGCGCGCCGACGGCATCGTCGAAATCCTCACCCCCCAGATGCGGGGTGGTGGTAGGCGAGCCGGTGAACAGGCTGGCCACCGTCGGCTTGGCCTCGGTCATGCCCTGCAGTGCATGCAGCATCGGGCTGGCGGGGGCATCGGGGCCGTCGTTGGTGGCCGTGTTCAAGGCGTCCGTGAAGGTTTTGAGCAGCAAGGCATCGTCGGCCGGCGCAGCCTCGGCAGCCAAGGCGGGCAGGGCGATGCTGCCGTCGGTGGATGGCGCGGCAGCCAGCACCGGCGGGGTCGCGTTGGCGGCCGGGGCTGCGGTGGCCACGGCCGGCAGGGCCGCATTGGCGCCCGCGGCGGCGCCGGTCGCGACGGGTGTGACGGGCGTGGGCGCCGGTACCGGCAGGCCGTTCAATGCCAGCCCGGCCAGCCCCAGCGGGGGCCATGCGGCCTCGGTGTCGTCGGCCGGTTCGGCGGCCGGCTTCTCCGCCGTGGCCGGTGCCGTGGCAGCGGTATCGGGGGGGGCGACCGTGTCGTCTGCCTTCCTGGCGCCGGGCCTGGCGGGGCGTGTCGCGGCGTCCTTGTCCTGGCTGGCGGTGCCGGTCGTGGCGCTCTTGCCTGCGTCGCGGCTGCTGCCGGCGTTGCGCGGCGTGTCGTTGCGGGGCGCCTCGCGACCTGGCTTGAGCAGCGCGTCAAAGTCCCGACGGTCGGTGCCGCGGGTGCTGTCCGCGCGGGGGCTGGACGAGGTGCCGCCCGCACTCTGTGCGGAGGCGGCGCCGCCGAGCAGGCCGGAAGGCATCACGGGCTGCCTCCGTTCTCGCCTTCTTCGCGCTGCGCCTGGCGCGAACGGCGGGCGCCGAGATCGTCCATCTCGCGCTGGTCGCGGCGGTCGGTGACCACCTTTTCCTGCGCGCGGTAGCTGGCGGCGAGCTGTTCCAGCACCTGCTTGTCCCGGCTGGCCAGCAACAGGCGGGCGCGCTCGGCGTCCACCTTCTCGCGGTTGTTGTCCACGGTCTGGCGCTGCTGGGCGACCGCACTGTCCAGGCGATCCAGGAAGGCGCGGCGGTTCATCAGCTGGGCCGGGCTGGTGGCCGACATCTGGGCACCGGCGTATTCCTCGGCGTAACGGCGCAGCTCATCCAGGCGCGACACATGCGTGTCGAGCGCACGCTGGCGCTCGGCCAGGTCGCGGGCGACCTCGTCTTCGTGGTCCTGGGCTCGTTTCAGCAAGGGGTCGAAGCGCTTGGATTGGATCATGGCTTAACTCTCTGGTTCCACCAGCCGCTTGAGGGCGGCCTGACTGTGCGGCAGGTCGGCGGCTTTGCCGACGTCCTGGCCGAGGAATTCAACAATGTCCGACCAGCGCTCCAGCGCCTCGTCGGTCGCCGGATCGTTGCCGCGCTGATACGCGCCGATCGCGATCAGGTCGCGGTTGGACGAATACGCCGAGACCAGCCGCTTGAGCTTGCGGATGCGCAGGCGCCACGGTTCGTCGGCAATTTCCGTGACCACGCGGCTGACCGAGGACTCCACGTCGATGGCGGGGTACAGGCCGCTGTCGGCGACGCGGCGCGAGAGCAGGATGTGGCCGTCAAGAATCGCGCGTGCGGCATCGGCGATCGGATCCTGCGGATCATCGCCTTCGGTCAGCACGGTGTAGAACGCGGTGATCGAGCCGCGGCCCTTGGCGCCATTGCCCGCGCGTTCAACCAGTGCGGGCAGCTTGGCGAATACGGAGGGCGGATAGCCGCGGGTGGTCGGCGGCTCACCGACGGACAGGCCGATCTCGCGCTGGGCCTGGGCGAAGCGGGTCAGCGAGTCCATGAGCAACAGCACGTTCAACCCCTGGTCGCGGAACCACTCGGCGATCGCGGTGGCGCGGTAGGCACCGTGCAGGCGGGCCAGCGGCGGGCGGTCGGCCGGGGCCGCCACCACCACGGCGCGGCGCAGGCCTTCTTCGCCCAGCGTGCTTTCCACGAAATCGCGGACCTCGCGGCCACGCTCGCCGATCAGGCCCACCACGATGACATCGGCGGCGGTGTAGCGGGTCATCATGCCCAGCAGGGTCGATTTACCGACACCGGAGCCTGCGAACAGGCCGACACGCTGGCCGCGACCGATTGGCAGCAAGGCGTTGATGGCGCGTACGCCCACGTCCAGCGGCTGGGTGATCGGCTCACGCGAGAGCGGGTTGATCGAGACGCCGGCCATGCCGACGGTGCCTTCGGCGCGGATCGGGCCCTTGCCATCCAGCGGCACGCCGTCGCTGTCGATCACGCGGCCGAGCAGGCCTTCGCCCACTTCCACGCCACCGCGGCCGAGCGAGGGCACGACCCGCGCATTGGGCAGCAGGCCGTGCAGTTCGGCGCTGGGCATCAGGTAGGTGCGTTCACCGGCGAAGCCGACCACTTCGGCATCGACCCAGCCACCGTCGGCCACCTCGACCTTGCAGCTGGCGCCCATCGGCGCTTCACAGCCGACTGCTTCCAGCGTCAGGCCAACCGCGCGGCGCAGCACGCCTTCGCGGATCAGGCCGCGGCCATGCGCGGTATCCGGGCGGATGTTGTCCAGCCGCGACGCCAGCCGCAGGTTGCGCGCGGCGGTCCAATCGGCGGGTGGGGGCAGGGTATCGGTGTTCATGGGGTGGTTCCGGCTTTGCGGATGACCGCATCCAGGGCGCCGCGCAGGCGTGCATCCAGCGTGCCGTCGATGCGCACGGCCTCGGCATGCACGCGCAGGTCGCCGCGGCTCAGGCTCAGATCCGGCGTCAGGCGCTGGTTCGGGGCCAGGTTGAGCACCGGCGCCAGCGCAGCGATGTCGTCCGGATGCAGGCGGACCTCCACATCGCGGCTCGCGCCACCAACGGCATCCACCGCTTCATTGACCAGCTGCGCCAGCAGTTCCGGTTCGGCCTCGTAGGCACGCCCGACCAGGTTGCCGGCCACCCGCACTGCCAGCTCGCCGAGTGCGGCGACCACTTCGTTCTCCAGTCGCACCAGTGGCCGGCTGAAGTTGTCCAGGATGCCTTCGATCTGCGCGATCAGCCGGCGCACTTCCGCCTGGCCCTGGGCCAGCCCTTCGGCGTGCCCCTGATCGAAGCCGTCTTTCTCGGCGCTGTCCTGGATCGCCTGGATTTCTTCCAGGGTCGGCAGCTGCAGCAGCGGTTCCGGCTCGTGCTCCGGATCCGGTTCGGTGAGCTCGAACTGCTCTTCCGGCGGCGGCTCGGGCACCGCCAGCAGGTCCGGGGCAAGCCAGCGCACGGCGTTGTTCACAGCATGGCCTCCGCGTTGCCGCCAATGGTGACGGTGCCTTCATCGGCCATCCGCTTGACGATCGCCAGGATCTCGCGCTGCGCCACTTCCACATCGGACAGGCGCACCGGGCCGCGGGCTTCCATGTCTTCGAGCAGGATTTCAGCGGCACGCTGGGACATGTTGCGGGTGATCTTGTCGCGCACCTTGATGTCGGCGCCGCGCAGGGCCAGGCCGAGGCGCTCGCCGCTGACTTCGCGCAGCACCAGCTGCAGTTCGCGGTCGTCCAGGTCGACCAGATCGTCGAACACGAACATCAGGTCCTGGATGCGGCCGCTCAGCGGGGCATCGATGCGGGCGATCTCGCCGAGGATCGCCTGATCCTGGCCGCTGTCCATGAAGTTCAGAATGTTGGCCGCACACTGCACGCCGCCCACGTTGGACGACTTCAGGTTCTGGTTGCCGGCGAACTGGCGCTCCATGATCTCGTTGAGTTCATTGAGCGCGTTCGGCGGAATGCCATCCAGCGTGGCGATGCGCAGCAGTACGTCCACGCGGGTGCGTTCGGGCAGCAGCTTGAGCGCGTCGGCGGCCTGGTCGGTTTCCAGGTGGGCCATCACGATGGCGATGATCTGCGGGTGCTCGTTGCGGACCAGGTCTGCGACGGCACGCGGATCCATCCACTTCAGCGCGTCCAGGCCGGTGGTGTTGCGCCCCAGCAGGATGCGGTCGATCAGGCTGCCGGCTTTTTCGGTGCCCAGCGCCTGCACCAGCATGTTGCGGATGTAGTCGTCCGAGCCCACGCCGAGCGAGGTCTTGGAGCCCAGCTCGCTGCCGAACTGGTCCATGACCCGCTCGACCTGCTCGCGGGTGATGTCGGTCATGGTCGCCATCGCGATGCCGATCTTCTGGACTTCCTTGGGCTCCATGTGGCGCAGCACTTCGGCCGCGTCCAGTTCACCCAGCGAGAGCAGCAGGACGGCAGCGCGCTGAACGCCGGTCAGCGGGGGAGGTGCATCAATCATTGGCCACCCAGCCCTTGACCACCTGGGCCACGCGCTTGGAATCGGTCTTTACAGCTTCACGCGCCATGCGCAGTCGTTCCTCGTAAGAGTCCACCGGCAGCGCCAGCGGTTCATGTCCGGCCGCGTGCAGGCGCTCGCTGCCGATCGCCGGCAGCCCTTCGCCATCGTCGACCAGCTGCACATCGGCACGGTGGGGTTCCAGCTCGTCATCCTTGGGCTTGGTCTGGCCGGTGATCGAGCGCAGCGCCGGGCGCAGCACACCGAACACCAGGGCCAGCACCACGATCGCGCCGAGCAGCAGACGCAAGGCGTCCTGCACCTGGGGCAGCTCCCACCACTTCGGCCCTTCGACCGGCGTCACTTCGCGCACGAACGGGGCATTCATCACCGAGACCGTGTCGCCTCGTTCGGCATCGAAGCCGACCGCCTGCTTGACCAGCGCTTCGACGCGCGTCAGCTCGGCCGCCGAGAGGGCCTGGTCGGCCATCTTGCCGTTGGCACCGGCGCGCGGCACGTTGTCCACCAGCACCGCCACCGAGACGCGCTTGATGCGGCCGGCCGGCTGGCGGGTGTGCTGCAGGGTGCGGTCCAGCTCGTAGTTGCGGGTCGCGTTCTTGGAGGTTTCCGTCGGCGCCTGCGCCGTGGCCGGCGCGGCCGCCGGGCCGGGCGGGGTATTACTGGCAGCCCCGGGCACGCCCTGCGGGCCGGGCACGTTGCTGCTGTTTTCGCTCATCTGCTCACTGCGCAGCTTCTGCGGCTCGCCGTTGTAGAGCTCGCGGGCTTCTTCGATCACCGAAAAATCCATGTCCACGCTGACTTCCGGGTTGACCCGGCCGGGGCCGGTCATCGGCTCGAGCAGCTCGCGGATGCGCTGATTGAACGAGGTTTCCTGGCGGCGCACCTGCTCGAACTGCGCGGCATTCATGGCCGCTTCGCTGTTCGGGTCGGAGACGCTGAGCATGCGCCCGCTCTGGTCCACCACAGTGACGCGCTCGGGCGCCAGGTCCGGGATGCTGGCGGCGACCATGTGCACGATCGCATCGATCTGGCCGCGTTCAAGCTGCTGGCCACCGCGCAGCTCCAGCACCACCGAGGCACTGGCCACGTCACGCTGGCGGGTGAAGGCGCTGGGCTTGGGGATGGCCAGGTGCACGCGCGAATCACGGACCGGGCGCAGCGTGTTGATGGTGCGCGAGAGCTCGGTTTCCAGCGAGTGCTGGTAGCGGGCGTTTTCCATGAACTGGCTGACGCCGAAGCCCGGGTCACGCTCCATCAGTTCGAAGCCCAGACGGCCGCTGTCGGTCAGGCCGGAGCCGGCCAGCTTCAGGCGGGCATCGTGCAGGTTCTTTTCCGGCACGGTGATGCCGCCGGTGGCGGGATCCAGCTGGAAGGGAATCTGCGCCGCGCGCAGCAGGTCGGTGGCCTCGGCCGTGGCCTTCTGGTCCAGCCCGGTGTAGAGCGGCACCATGCCCGGCTTCTGCGACCAGAAGAACACGAACAGCCCTGCCGCCACGGCCACGGCGATCATCGCCATCAGGCCGAGCCGACGGGTGATCTGCAGGCTTTGCAGCCGGTCGAACCACTGCCCAGCCTTTTCGGTGTTCAGCGATTCTTTGGAGAGCGACAGGGCCATGCGTTTCTATCCTTACAGCGGCATGTTCATCACGTCCTGATAAGCCTGGACGAGACGGTTACGGACTTCCACAGTGGCGCGGAAGGCGATCTGGGACTGCTGCGAGGCGACCATCACTTTGGCCAGGTCCGCACCGGGTTCACCCAGTTCGAAGGATTTGGCCAAGGCGCCGGATTTCTGCTGCGCATCGTTGACGCCGGCGATGGCGCCGCGCAGCGTTTCGGTAAAGCTCGGGCCCTGGATCTCCTGGGGGGACACCAGACCCTGGATGGCATTGCTGCGCGGCAGCTCCGTCAGCGGACTGACGGCGGGCTGCCCTATCTGGGTCTGGAAGGTGCGGATCTGAGAAAGGATCGAGGTGACGGAGTGCGACATCTGGAACGTTCCGAAGCAGGGGTGGGTTACACGGGAATACGTTGCAAGTGCCGTGCCGAAACAGATGAGTGGTTCAGTTTTGTAGGGGTGGCGCGGGTTTGCGTATTCAGCGGCGCCTGCAGGCGCGGCCGTGATCTTCGTCAGGCGCCGGGGAGTGGCCGGGCGGCGGTGTGACGCGGTGGCGTGCCGGAGAGTCGACGCCGGAAAACCGGCGGAGGGTGCTCTGAGCCTTCGAGGCGGAGACCATTTGACAGATCCACAAAAAAGCCCGGGACAGGCCCGGGCTTCTGGTTTCCACGTGTTGATCGGCTCAGCCAGCCAGTTCGGTCTGGTCGCGCTCGATGCCGTACTTGCGCAGTTTTTCCACCAGGGTGGTGCGGCGCAGGCCGAGCAGCTGGGCGGCGTGGGCGACGACGCCCTGGGTGCGTTCCAGCGCTTCGTTGATCAGGTTCAACTCGATGTTGGCCATGTGGTTGCGCAGGTCCAGGCCGTCGTCGGGCAGGGCCGGGGCGCGGCTGACGGGGCCGTTGCCGTTGTCCAGGGCCGGGGTGCTCTGGGCGCCCGGGGTGTGGAAGGAGAAGCTGCGCAGGTCCAGGCGTTCGTCGGCCACGGCGGCTGGCGCCGCTACGGCCACCGGCGCGGCGGCGGCGAAGTCACCGCGATAACGGGCCGGCAGGTCCTGCACGCGCACGTTGCCACTGGGGTGCAGCACGGCAAGGCGCTCGACCAGGTTGGTCAGCTCGCGCACGTTGCCGGGCCACTCGTACGCGGCCAGGGCCTGCAGCGCTTCGCCGGTGAAACGCACTTCACCACGCCCGGTACGGGCCAGCTGGCCGGCGATGGTGGTGACCAGCGCGGGCAGGTCTTCGCTGCGCTCGCGCAGGGCCGGCACATCGATCGGGAACACGTTGAGGCGATAGAACAGATCCTCGCGGAACTTGCCGTCGGCGATGCGCGATTCCAGATCGCGGTGGGTCGCGGCGATCACGCGCACGTTGCAGCGGATGGTCTGGTTGCCACCGACGCGCTCGAAGCTGCGCTCCTGCAGCACGCGCAGCAGCTTGACCTGCATCGGCAGGCTCATGTCGCCGATTTCATCCAGCAGCAGGGTGCCACCCTCGGCCATTTCAAAGCGGCCCTTGCGGGCGCTCAGTGCGCCGGTGAAGGCGCCTTTTTCGTGACCGAACAATTCGCTTTCCAGCAGGTCGGCCGGAATGGCGCCGCAGTTGATCGCCACGAACGGGCCATCGCGGCGGGGCGAGCGCTGGTGGATCGAGCGCGAGACCACTTCCTTGCCAGTGCCCGATTCGCCCAGCACCAGCACGGTGGTGTCGAACGCGGCGACCTGCTCGATCATCCGGCGCAGCTGGGTGACGGCCGCGCCATCGCCGGTCGGGCCCTGGTCCTGCACGGCGCCGGCCTGGTGCTCGGCATCCAGGCGCTTGAGGCTGGCACGGCGCAGCAGGCCTTCCATCTGCGCGTGGCGCAGCGGCGCTTCCAATGGCCACACATTGGCCTCGTGCAGGCCGAACTGCTGGGCGAATGCGGTGGTGTCGCCGTCGATCAGCATCACCGGCGGGGGCAGGGCACCCTTGCCCAGCCAGGCGAACAGCGCGTCGCTGCGGTCGGAATTGTCCAGCCCGCCGATGATCGCGGCCATCCAGTCGTTCGGGCGGTGGCGGGTGATGTCGAAGTCGTTGGCATCGGCCACCCAGCGCGGGTTGAAGTCCATGAACTCCAGCAGGGCGACGGTGCGCTCGGCGCGGACGGCGTCGTTGTCCAGTACCAGGATGCGGGATTCGCTCATGATCCGTTCCCCTTCAGGCCTTCCAGGATCGGCATCACTTCCTGGATGTAGGACAGCTTGCTGACGAAGTTGTCGGCCCCGGCGCGCAGCGCATGCTCGCGGTGTTCGGCGTCATCGAAGTGGCTGGCGATGACGATGTACGGCGCATCATCCTGGGATTTGATCAGGCGGGTCGCCTGCAGGCCGCCCATCTCCGGCATGGCCAGATCCATCAGCACCACCTTCGGGCGCAGCGACTCGGAGCGTTCGATCGCTTCCAGGCCATTGGCGGCGCTGCCGATCACGTCGAGCCAGTCGACCTTGCGGAAGTGGCGCATGGCGGCATTGATGAAACCTTCGTGGTCGTCGACCAGCAGGACGGTGAGCTTGTTCATGTCTTCCATTTCCTTCAGCCCACCCGGGCCAGGAGGTGCGGGGTGCTGGCATGGCTGCGGCGGCGTTCGCGCGCCGGGGCGATGTCCAGTTGTTCGCGGTATTTTGCAACGGTACGGCGGGCGATGTTCACCCCTTGACGCGAAAGCAGGCCGGCGATGGCTTCATCGGCCAGCGGCCGGGAAGCCGGTTCGGATTCGATGAGACGGCGCACCATGGCCTTGACGGCCTGGCCGGAGACGCTGGCACCTTCCAGGCGCACGGCGAAGAAGTGCTTCAGCTCCAGCGTGCCGCGCGGGGTCTGCAGGTACTTGCCGGTGGTGATGCGCGAGACGGTGGACTCGTGCATGCCGATCGCGTCGGCCACTTCCTTCAGGGTGAGCGGCGCCATGGCTTCTTCGCCACGGGTCAGGAAGCCGGCCTGGCGTTCGATGATCACGCGCGCCGTGCGCAGCAGGGTGTCGTAACGCATCGACAGGCCGCGGGTCAGCCAGCGCGCTTCCTGCAGCATGTCACGCAGCGGCTGCGCCGCTTCGCTGGTCTCGGCCAGGGCCTGTTCGTAGTGCGGGTTGATACTGAGGCGGCGGCTGGTGGCCGGGTTCAGCGCGACGCGCCAGTGACCATCGGCATGCCAGGCGACCACGTCCGGAATCACGACGCCGTTGCTGTCCGGCAGCAGGCTCTCGCCCGGGCGGGGCTGCAGCGACAGGATCAGCCGGACGGCCTCATGGATGTCGGCCACTTCGGCATCCAGCTGCTGGGCCAGGGCCGGGTAGTCGTGTGCGGCCAGCGCGGCCAGGCCATCGTCGAGGACGCGCTGGGCGAGGTGGCGGGCCGGCACGCGGCCGGGCAGGGCGCGCAGCTGCACGCTCAGGCATTCGTACAGGTCCTGCGCGGCCAGGCCGATGGGATCGCCGTGCAGGATTCGCTGACGGACCGCTTCCACACCGGCAGCGTCCACATCGCAGCGCGCACTGGCGAGCAGGGTCAGCTGGGCAAGCGGGGCATCCAGATAGCCGGCGTCGTCGCAGTGCTCCAGCCAGAAACCAGCCACCGCCAGGTCGCGGTCATCCAGCTCCATCGCCAGCCGCTGCAGGGCGCGCAGCTGCGGATCGGAGGACTCGCCGGCTGCCACGCGCTGCATGCGGTCATCGTCACCGTCCTGCCAACCGGCACCGGCCACGTCCCACATGGTGCTTTCCGGCAGTTCGTCGAAGGCGGCCACATCCTGGGCGGTGGTGGCTTCGGCGGTGTCGGCAGCCACCGGCTCCGGCGCTTCTTCGATCTCGAGCAGCGGGTTGGTCTCGAGGGCGCGGCGGATTTCCAGTTCCAGCTGCATGCCGTCGAGCTGGAGCAGCCGGATCGACTGCAGCAGTTGCGGGGTGAGGTGGAGCTGCTGACCCATCTGGGTCGACATGGAGGCTTTCAAAGTGGTGTCCCGTTCGCACCGACTCCCCGGTGCGTTATGGAACACATCTTGCTTCTCTTCCCGTACGCCGGGAATCAGGGGGTTCCTGAGTCGGGTCGTCAAATCCCTGACAGCGTGTAGGGGCCACCCCTACATCGGCGCGGTATTTTGACGGGTGTCCGGGGTCGAGGCCTTGTTCTTCCGTGCCAGTCCGCCTGATCGGGCTTCAAAAATCCGTCGCCCTGCCCGGTGGACACATGCCGTGCGCCGGAGAACCGGCGCGAATCACTCCAGCTCGTGCTGATGACGGGCGGCGAGCAGCACCAGATCATTGGCACGGCGGCAGCCCAGCGACTCCATCATGCGGGCGCGGTGCGTCTCCACCGTCTTGACGCTGATGCCCAGGTCCGCCGCGATTTCCTTGTTGCTCTCGCCCTTGCCGATCTGACGCAGGATCTCGCGCTGGCGCGGCGACAGTGCGGCCACACCGACCGGCTTTTCCCTGCCCAGCATGGGCGCCAGCATCTTGGCCGAGATCTGCGGACTGAGGAACACCTGACCGGCATGCGCGGCGCGCAGGGCGAGTTCGAGTTCCTGCGGGGCGGCATCCTTCACCACGAAGCCGACCGCGCCACGGTCCAGCGCATCGCGCACATGCACGGCATCGTCGTGCATGGTCATCATCACCACGCGCGAGCCGGGCGTACGCAGCAGGATGTCGCTCAGGGCTTCCAGGCCGGTGCGGCCGGGCAGGGACAGGTCCATCAGGACGACGTCCGGGGAATGCTGCACGCTCAGCTGCAGCGCCTGCTCGGCGTTGCTGGCCTCGGCGATGACCTCGACGTCGGCAAAGCCCTGCAGCAGGCGACTGAGGCCGGCACGGACCAGGGTGTGATCATCGACGATGAGAACGCGCACAGGCTGCTTGGGGAGCGGGGAGGCCGTCACCTTAACGGAGTGAAGGCCTACCGCCAAGCCGAATACGTCACAGTCGGGGCCGTACGGTCAACGCAGGCGACGCGCTTCGGCGATCTGGCGGCGGTGCAGGCGGAACAGATGCCGCTCCAGGGCCATTTCCAGCGCGTCGCTCAGCCCTTCGAAACGCAACCACAGGTAATGCGCGCCCGAGCCATTGGCCGCTTCGGCCACGATCACCACGGGCAGGTCGATATGGTCGGGCAGCCAATCGCAGGGCTGCAGGCGGATCACGCCCATGCTGCCCGGTGCGGCGCCGCTGCGGCTGCCCTGTTCCAGGCGGATGCCACGGCGTGACCAGCGCAGGGGGCGCAGTGGCAGGTCCTGCGCACTCTGCCGGACCAGGCGGCCCAGCAGCACCATGACCAGATCGAGCTTGGCTTCCAGGCGCTGCACCTGAAGCGTGGCATCGCTGCGGTCGTCATGACCGTCATCGCTGCGGGCATCCTCCACCAGCGCCACGCTGCGCAGCAGGGTCTCGGCCGTGCCGGGGCGGATCACCGCGCTGCCGATGCGGAACTCGGCCGGCAGCGCCACTTCGCAGCTCAGCGTCTCATCGAACAGCTCGCTTTCGGCCGGGTGATGGATGGCGCTGGTGCGAAGCTCGTTCATGTCAGGGATTCTGCGCAAAGGCGCGCCTGTGCGGCGCGGGGTGGGTGGCGATGGTCACGGCCAGGGCGGCTGGCACCCTCGCGTTGGCGCATCATGAACAGCATGATGCGCTGCTGGCGTGCCTGTAGTGAAGCCAGGCCCGGCACGTCGGACAGGGCTGATGGGCCGGCCAGATAAGTGCGCTGGGCGGCATCGAGGGCATCAAGCTGGCGACCCGCTTCGACGAGGTTCTCATCGTGCAGGGCCGCTTCCAGTGCATCCAGCCGTGCGTTGATGGAGCCGAGCGAGGCGATCACAGTGCCTCTGCCTGCAGGTAGGCGTGGGCGGCGCGGAGGGAGCGACCGCTGTGCTGCAACTGCGCGGCAGCTTCGTCGCGAAGCTGGACCATGCGCGAGAGCACGCGCTGCTGATGGTCGCGCAACGCCTGGATCGCAGCATCGGTCGGGCGTTCAACCACCAGCGACAGCGCCGCGACCGCCTGCAGATGGTCGGTTATCAGGCGTTGGCTGGCTTCGTGGTCGCCGCTGGGCAACGCAGCTTCCAGGGTATCCAGGGTGTCGTGGAGCGGGCGCAGGTTCATGGCGCAGCAACCGGCCGCACCTGGCGGTGGTCGGCCGGAATGGCGTTCCACGCCGAGTCGATTTCCATCACCAGTCCAAGGGCCTCTTTCAGCGCCGTCGGATCGTTGTGCAGGTTGGCCTCGGTCAGGCGCATGATGATGAAATCGTAGAGTGCCGAAAGGTTGGCCGCGATCTCTCCGCCGGCCTCATGATCCAGCGACCCGTTGAGGTGCCCGACGATCGCGCAGGCTTCGCCGATAGCCTTGCCCTTGCGCGGCTGATCATTGCGCTGCAGCGATGCTTCGGCGGTACGGATGCGTTCGCAGGCGCCGGCCAGCAGCAGGGCGACGAGCTTGTGCGGATCGGCATCGACCACTGAAGTGGTGACGCCGACCTTGCGGTACTGCTCGGCGAACTGCCGATTGGGACCGTACATGTATGGACTCTCCTGAGTTGCCTGCGTGCCGGAGTACCTGCGCGGTTGGCGCAGCGTGGCACAGGTCTTACTGGGTTATCGGCGCATACGGCCGCCGACTTGAGGCTGCCGTATGCAAAGGGGGAAGGCAGGGCGGATCAGCTGGTCAGCTGCGAGGCCAGCGAGCTGCTGGCCGATTGCATCTGGGTGACCAGCGTTTCCATGGCGGTGAACTGCTTGGTGTAGCGATCGGAGACTTTTTCCATCCGCGCATCCAGGTCGTCCAGTTGCTTTTCCAGCGCCTTGATCTGTTTGTTGAGCGAGCTGGTGCGCTGGGTGATGGTGCCCGTGGTCGCATCGAGATTGCTCTTGAGCAGCTCGGTCAACGGCTTGCCCATGGCGCCCTCGGCGCCGAACAGTTTCGTGGCGGCCTCGGGATTCTTGGACAACGCCGTATCGAGCGTGGTCGAGTTGAGGCTCAGGGTGCCATCGGCGGCGATGGTCACGCCCAGCGCCTTGAGGTCGTTGACGTTTGCGCTTATCTGGCCGCGCAGCTGCTGCTGCAGGCCGCGCACCATGGCATCGCCGGTCATGGTCGAGGCGGTGCCGGTTTCGGCGTTGTAGGCGCTGGAGTTCTTTAGCGTGGACTGGATGGAGTTGTAGGCGGTGATGAACGCGTTGAGGTTGGTCTTGAGCGTGCTGTTGTCCGGGCTGATGGTCAGCGTCTGGGTCTCGCCTTCCTTGGCCTTGGTCAACGTCAGGCTGACGCCCGGCACCAGATCGGTAATGGTGTTGGAGCTGCTGGTCCGGGTGAACCCGTCCACCACCACCACTGCATCCTTGGCTTCGACCATGACATCCATCGTCGAGGCATCGGTACCATCGTACTGCAGCGCCGCGAGCCCGCCGTTGCCACCGCTGGCGCTGACCTTGAGGGCGCCCTTGCTGCCGGCGTCGACCGCCGTCAGCACCAGGTGCTCGCCATCGTCGGCGGTGACGACCGCCGCAGTCACGCCCTTGCTGGCGGCGGCGGAATTGATCTCCGCCGCGATCTTGGCCAGCGTTGCGCCCGCTTCGATGGTGACACTGACGCTCTTATCGCCATAGCCGATCGTCAGCGTGCCGTCACCGACGACCGCCTCTTTCTCATAGGCCTTCGAACTCAGCTTCTGGTTCTGCGCCAGGGATTTGACTTCCACCTGGTGGGTACCCGCGGCTGCCTTGCCAGCCGTGGTGCTGGTATCCAATGCGGCGGTGAAATTGGACTCGGTCGGCGTGCTGGTCTTCAGCCCGGGGGTGGCCATGCCCTTCGTCAGCGCGGTCAGTGCCGTCTGCAGACCGGTCATGCCGCTCTTGATGGTGCCCAGCGCCGAGAGTTTGGCGCTGGCGGCCACGCCGGCGGTATTGATCTGCTTTTCCCGGGGTTCGCGCTCCTTGGCGACCAGCTGTGAAACCAGGGAGGGAATGTCGAGGCCGGAGCCAATCGTGCCGAGGGCCATGAAGGGGATCCTTGTTCTGGGGCGGGCCGTGCGGATGTCCTGCATCTGCTATCGGCGGGTGATGGACGAGCTTGAGCGCCTGGGCGCATCCCGGCGTGCTGCAAGCTCTGTGCCACGTTTGCTCCGGACACGAAGAAGGGGGCTTTCGCCCCCTTCCCGTTACTGCAAGGTACTACCGCTGGATCAGCGCAGCAGGCTCAGCACGTTCTGGCTGGACTGGTTGGCCTGGGCCAGCATGGCGGTACCGGCCTGCTGCAGGATCTGGTTGCGGGTCAGCTCGGCGGTTTCCGAAGCGTAATCCACGTCGCGGATGCGGCTACGGGCTGCGGACATGTTCTCCGACGAGGTGTTCAGGTTCGCAACCACCGAGGTGAAGCGGTTCTGGATGGCGCCCAGGTCAGCTCGCGAGGAGTTGATCGAGTTCAGGGCGGCGTCCATTGCCAGGATGGCGTTGTCGGCGCCACCTACCGAAGAGATGTCCAGATCGGCGAAGCCAACCGTTGCATCGCCCTCCTTAAAGGAGGTGGCACCGGCCAGGACGGTGGTTGCCTTTGCATCGGTGCTGCCAACCGAGAGCCCGGTGGCCTTGCCGAGGTCTGCAGCGAGACTGCCGCCGATCTCAAAGTCCTTGTCTGCGGAGGTCAGCTGCAACTTGCCTTCAATCATCGATGCACTGACGCCAGTCACGTGGGTTTTGGCGTTGATGGCGTTCGTGAGCGCAATAGCGCGATCCCCAGCGTTGCTGGCTGCGCCCACTTCGATGCTTTGACCATTGATCGTAAATTCGCCTGCCTTGATCGCTGCAAAGCTCGCCGTCGCTTCGGCACCATTGGCGCTCTTCGTGGCGATGCCGGCGATGGCCGGGTCGGCGGTGTACTCTGCGCTTGCTACAGTGGTTGCTCCAAAATTGGAGCCATCGGCGCGGACCACGTCAAGCTTTCCAGCAGTCATAGCCTCAGCGATCGAGGCTTCGCCACCCAAGTCAAGGGTGAAGCCATTGACTGCAGTTTTGCCGTCTGCGCCAAACGAGGCCGTAAACGCGGCAGCGACGCTTGCGCTATTGACAGTGCCGGTGATGGAGATGCCTGCAGAATCGTTATTGTCCGCAGTGAAGGTAACGGCGAAGGTGCTGTCGGTGTCGCCGCCCGTGCCGCCCGTCACAGCGCCGACCGTGAGGCTTGCGGGCTTTGCGGCAGCTGCGGTGGCGCCGGTCGGAGCGGAACCAGCGGCCGAGGCTGCACGCGTCGCGGTGGTCCAGTTGCCCAGCTTGCTGATGTTGGCGTTGGCGACCTGCGAGATGTTGATCGTCTCGCCCTGATTGGCGCCGATCTGGAAGGCCTGGTTGGTGAAACTGCCGTCCAGCAGGTTGGTGCCGTTGAAGTTGGTCTGCTCGGCGACGCGCTGGATTTCCTGCTTCAGCAGCTGGACTTCGGCGTTCAGCGCCTGGCGGTCCGAAGCAGAGTTGGTGGCGCTGCGCGATTGCACGGCCAGTTCACGGACGCGCTGCAGGTTGTTGCCGATTTCACCGAGGGCGCCTTCGGCGGTCTGGGCCAGCGAGATGCCGTCGTTGGCGTTGCGGGCGGCCTGGTTGGCGCCGCGGATCTGGGTGCTGAAGCGCTCGGAGATGGCCAGACCGGCCGCGTCATCCTTGGCACTGTTGATGCGCAGGCCCGAAGACAGGCGCTGGATCGTGGTGGCCAGGTTGGTGCCGCTGGTGCTCAGGTTGCGCTGGGCGTTCAGCGACATGGTGTTGGTGTTGATGACTTGTGCCATGGTGCGGTTTCCTTGTTGGCAGTGTGTCCGGCAGAGCAGCCTGACCGGTTTCGGGGGGCAGTGGCTGGCGCCCCACCAAGGGGTGTGCTACCGCTGCTGAAATCAATAACGGCACTGCACGTCCTGCCTTTAGCGGTCTTTGCTGTTTTTTTCCCGGCGGCCAACGAAAAGGCCCCGCCATCTGGATGGCGGGGCCCGTTGTGAGCTCACTACCGGCGGCGGCTTACGACTGCAGCAGTCGCAATACGTTCTGCGGCACCTGGTTGGCCTGGGCCAGCATGGCCGTGCCCGCCTGCTGCAGAATCTGGCCGCGGGTCAGCTCGGCGGTTTCCTGCGCGTAGTCCACGTCGCGGATACGGCTGCGCGCGGCGGAAAGGTTTTCCGAGTTGGTGTTCAGGTTGGCGATGGTGGAGGTAAAGCGGTTCTGGATAGCACCCAGGTCGGCGCGGGCCGAATTGATCGACTGCAGCGCCGCATCCATGGCCAAAATCGCATTGTCAGCGTTCTCTTGGTTAGAAATGTCCAGTTCGGCAAAACCGGTCGCGGGCTCGCCGACCTTGAACGACGTTGCGCTGGCAATTGGCGCTGCCGCGGCTGCGTCGGTGCTGCCGACGGCCAGGCCCGTCGCTGCTGCCAGGCCGCCGGCAAGGGTGCCGCCAATGACGAAATCCTTATCCGGCGAGCTCAGCTGGAGCTTGCCATCAATCAGGGAGGCGGTGACGCCGGTCTTGTGAGTTTGGGCGTTGATTGAATTGACCAGAGTGGTCGCGCGCTCGCTGGCATCCTTGGCAGCGCCGACCTCGATGTTCTGACCATTGATGGTGAACTCGCCCGCAGTGATCGCGTCAAACTTGCTGACCGCGGAGACGCCATCGGTGCTTGCTACGGGGAAGCCCAGGCTGGCGGCAGTCGTATAGCCAGTCGCCGATTCCGTGACGTCGATGTTCGAACCGTCGGTGCGGACCACTTTCAGGCTGCCGGCCGCAACGGCTGCAGCGACCGTGGTGCTGGCACCGAGATCCAAGGTGAAGCCGTTCACCTCGCTCTTGCCGTCTGCACCAAAGGTCCCCTGCAGGGCCGTGGCAACGCTGGCGTTGTCGACCGTACCGGTGATGTTGATGCTGACCGACTTGCCGCTATCGGCAGTGAAGGTGGTGGCCAGGGTGCTTACGCCAGTGCCACCTGCACCGCCCACAATGGTACCGAGGCTTACAGTAGCGGGCGTGGCTGCCGCAGCGGTCGCGCCGGTCGGCGTGGTACCCACTAGCGAAGCGGCGCGGGAAGCCGTGGTCCAGTTTCCCAACATGTGTACATTCGCATTGGCGATCTGCGAAATGCTGATCGTCTGGCCCTGATCGGCACCGATCTGGAAGGCCTGGTTGGTGAAGCTGCCGTCGAGCAGATTCGTGCCGTTGAACGTGGTCTGTTCGGCCACGCGCTGGATTTCCTGCTTCAGCAACTGCACTTCGGCATTCAGCGCCTGGCGATCGGAGGAGGAGTTGGTGGCGCTGCGGGCCTGCACGGCCAGCTCGCGGATGCGCTGCAGGTTGTTGCCGACTTCGCCCAGTGCACCTTCAGCGGTCTGCGCCAGCGAAATGCCGTCGTTGGCGTTGCGCGCGGCCTGGTTCAGGCCACGGATCTGGGTGGTGAAGCGCTCGGAGATCGCCAGGCCGGCCGCATCATCCTTGGCGCTGTTGATGCGCAGGCCGGACGACAGGCGCTGGATGGAGGTGGCCAGCGAGTTGCTGCTGGTGGTCAGGTTGCGCTGAGCATTCAGCGACATCGTGTTGGTGTTGATGATCTGTGCCATGTTGCGTCTCCGTGGGTGCTCTATTCGGGTCGGGTGGGTCTGGCGCGGGATGCGCCCTGCGTGGATTCAGATGAAGGGAAGGGGGATCAGCGGATCATGTTGAAGAGGGACATCGACTGCATCTGGCTGAAAATCGTCTGTGCGGCCTGGAGAGCAGCGCTCTCCAGCTTGTACTGGCCGATGGCATCGGCGTAGTCGAGGTCACGCATGGTCGACAGCGTGGATTTGACGGTGACAGCGGTGGATTCACGCGCACTGGCCGCGCTGTCGATGGCGGCCAGTTGGGCACCGCCTTTGGCACGCGCATCGATCATGTTTTCCGATGCGCGGGTGATATCGCGGATGCTGGACTGCAGGGTGTTCTGCAGTGCCGTGCGATCGCTGTCGGTCGACGGATCAGCTTCCAGCGCGCTGACCAGCTTGTCCAAGGTGGAGAAGATGTCGCGTGTATCCGCATCGCCAACGTTGAACGCATCGCCTGCGGCGGGCTTGCCTTCGATACGAAGACGAACCCCGGCGACCACGATGTCTTCCCCGGCAGCATGCGTGCCAGTGCCGACTACGGCGCCGCCGGCGTCCAGAACTTCGTAAGCGCCGTCGCCGGCATCGGTGAAGTGCACGGTCAGCGAACCGCCTGCCCACGCGCCGGTGCCGTCGCGACTGACCGAGGTCAGCAGGCCGCTGCCGGTGTTGGCGGCGCTCGCACTGGCATCCACCGCGCCATCGCCGGTGCGGATGCGCATGAAGATGTCGCTGCCGGGCAAGGCGTCGGACACCAGTTGCCCGGGGGCGACCTCCACCTGTCGCTGGCTCTGGTCACCGGTGTAGCTGACGCTGCCGCCGGTGAGCAGGAAGGGGGCGTCAGCATCGTTGTTTCCGCCGAAGAGGTAGCGGCCACTGCCGTCTTTGGAATTGGCCAGCGACAACAGGCTCTGCTGGATGGTCTTCAGCTCGCTGACGATGGCCTTCAGGTCGCTGCTCTTGGGTACCGGGCTGTTGGCCTGGATGCTCAGCTCGACCGCGCGCGACATCAGGTCGTTGACCTGCGCCAGCGCGTTCTCCTGCATGCCGAGGCGGTTCTGGACGTTGTTGGCGTTCTTGCCCAACTGCTCCAGCCCGGCGACGACACGATCCAGGCCGACGGCAGCGCCGGCCGAGACCGGGTCGTCCTTGGCGGAGACGATCTTGCTCCCGGTGGCGATCTGGTTCTCCAGATGGTTCAGCTTGGCCTGCTTGGCCAGCATCAGCGAAACCGACTGGTTGAACATCATGCCGGTAGAGATGCGGTTGTTCATGAGCGTACGGCTCCCAGGATCGTCTGGAACATGGTGTCGGCGGTGGAGATCAGCTGCGATGCCGCCTGGTAGGCCTGTTGAAGGCGGAGCATGTCGGCCGCTTCCTCATCCAGGTTCACGCCGGAGATCGAATCGCGTGCGGCCTGGGCCTGGTCGGTGATCACCTGCTGGGCCTGCAGCGAGTACTCGGCCGAGCGGGCGGCGGCGCCGACCTGGGTGGTCAAGCCGCCCAGCGCGCCGTTGAGCGTCACCGTGCCTGCATTGAACGTTTTGGCGTCTTCGACCTTGGCCAACAGCAGCGCATTGCTGTTGTCCGAGGAACCGGCCGGGGTCGGCCCGATGCTGAAGGTGTCCCCCTGCTTGGGCGCACCGTCCAGCACGAAGCTCCAGCCGTTGGCGGTGATGGTCTGCCCGGCGGTGTAGGTGTTGGGTGCCCCGCCATCGATGGTGTATTCGGTGGCACTGATGAACACGATCGCCGCCGGATTACGCAGCGCCGCGTTCTCCGCGTCGGTCACCTTGACCCCGGTGAGCTTGCCGGTGCCGGTGTTGGCCATCGCGGCGGTGCCCTTGATCGGCGCGGCGGCGGCGATGCGCGAGGTGTCGGTGATCGCCACTTCCATGCTGCCGGCCACGCCTGCGGTGGGCTGCAGCAGGAAGCGGTCGTCCTTGGCCGGCGCGCCGCTCATGACCAGGCTGACGCCATTGAGCACCAGCGGGTCGGTTGCGGTGCCGGTGCCGGTCATCGGGATCGCGGCGCCGGTGTCGGCACGGGTGGCCTGCCACTGGGTGCCATCGAACTTCATCACGATGTTTTGGCCATCCAGCTTGGACAGATCGCCGAAGCTGGCGCTCATGCTGGCCGTGCCGGTGTTGCTGCTGTTGGCGGTGATGCGTGGGTTGCCGATGGTGAAGAAGTCGCCGCCCATGTTGCCGTACAGATCCGCGCCCTGGCGGTGGACGTCGTTGAAGCTGCTGGCCATGCCGATCGCCAGCTTGCCCAGCTCGGCCTGGGCCGGGGTCAGGACGGTATCGCGGAACTCCAGCAGGCCACCGATCTGGCCACCCAGTGTCTTGCCATTGATGGTGATCTTCTGGCCCTGGCTTTCCAGCGCCAGCTGCAGGCGCTCGGGCTGGTACGGATCGGTGACGGTGGTGACCTTGGAGGCGGTGGTGCCGACCACCAGGGCCTGGCCGCCGGCGGTGTAGACATTCATGATGCCGCCGTCCTGCATCACCGCGTTGCCGCCGGTGTAGCCGACCAGGTTGGCGATCAGCTGGTCCCGGCGATCGAGCAGGTCCGGGGCGGCCGTGGCCGCGTTGCTGCCGATGGAGCCATTGAGCTGGGCGATCTCCTGGGCCAACCGGTTGATCTCGGTGGCGCCGGCGATCAGGCCATTGTTGACCTCGGCATTGAGGTTGTTGAGCTGGGTATTGAGCTGCTGAAAGCGGTTGGCCAGGGTCTTGCCGCTGTCCAGCACGTTCTGCCGGTCGGCGCTGCCCGAGGCGTTGGACGAGAGTCCGCTGACCGAATCGAAGAAATTCGACCAGACCCCGGCGACGTTGGTGGAGGCGTCGGAGAACATGGCATCGACCCGGTCGGCCATCGTGGACAACTGCTTCAGGCGCGCCAGCTCACCGCTGCCATCGAGCAGGCGCGAGATGGCCAGCTGGTCCGCCACGCGGCGGACATCGGTGATGCGGGTGCCATTGCCGACGTCGCCATACCCGTAGTTCTGCGGGTTGGCGGTGGCGAAGTCCACCTTCTGCCGGCTGTAGCCGGGCGTTTTGATGTTGGCGACGTTGTGGCTGGTGGTCGCCAGGGCCCGCTGGAAAGCGAGCAGGGCGCTGGTGCCGGTGGAGAGTACGCTGGACATGGGTTACCTCAACGACGGATGACACCCAGCCCGGTCGGGCTGGCGGTGCTGGCAAAAGTGCGGCCCAGGCGCTCGCCGGCATCGCTCACCGCCGCGACGGCGCGCTCGATGGTCGGGCCGCCGGCGATCGCGGCGATCTTGGCCGCGTAGGTCGGGTCGGTGGCGTAGCCGGCGCGCTGCAGCCCCTGCGCAAAGCTGCGCACGTTGCTGCCGGCCTGGAGGGCGTTCTGGTAGCGCGGACTGGTCTTGAGCAGGCGCACGTAGTCGGCGAAGCTCTCGCCCACCGAGTTGTAGGCGCGGAAGCTCGCCGTCTCGTTGCGGCGCACACCGTTGACGTACTCGTGGGTGCCGCTGGTGGCGCGCTCACCCTGCCAGCCATTGGCCTTGATCCCGAATAGGTTGTGCGAGCTGTCACCGCCACTGCGGCGGACCAGCTTGCGGCCCCAGCCGGTTTCCAGCGCGGCCTGGGCGACCAGCGCCTTGGCATCCACGCCCAGTTCGCGCGCGGCCTGCTGCGCATGGCCCCAGATGCTGGCCACGAAGCCTTCCGGCGTGTGCGGGCCGAGCTCGGCGGCGGCTGTGTTGGCCGCCAGGGTATCGGCGGCGCTCGGGCCGGTGGCCGTAGTGCGGTTGACGCCGGTCCAGCGGTCATCGGCCATGGCCCAGTCGGCGCTGGCTGGATCGGTCACAGGGGTCGCCGCATAGGGATCGCTGCGGCCGATCGCCTCGTGCATCTGGCTGCTTTCACGGCCGGCAATCAGGTCCAGCGCGCGTTCCATCGGCTGCAGCACCGCGGACGGTGCATCGCCGTTCAACTGCTGCAGCAGGTCGACCTCGCGCGGCGCGGACGGCGTGGTGCTGGCCGGCAACGGCATGCCGGCGGCCGGTGCATTGAGTTGATAGGCACGCAGGGCCGCGGCCGGGTTGAGCGTGGTATCAACCGGCTTGGCCGTCTCGCCCTCGGCGCCGCCCAGCTGGCGCGCGATCATGCTCGACAGCCCCAGGCCGCGGCCGCGGGTCATCGCATCGGCGATCTTCTGGTCGTACATCTCGCGGAACATGGTGTTTTCGCCGGGGAACAGCGAATCGCCGAAGCTCGCCTCGCGCATGCTCTTGATCAGCATCTGCGCGAACTGGCCTTCCAGCTGGCGGGCAACCTTGTCGACCTTGGCCGGGCTGTTGGGCTGGGCGGGATTGAGTTCCAGGGCCGGTTGGATGCGCATGTCAGATCACCTCGAGTTCGGCACTGAGCGCGCCGGCCTGCTTGAGGGCTTCCAGGATGGCGATCAGATCGCCCGGGGCCGCGCCCACGGCATTCACCGCGTGCACGATTTCATCCAGGGTGGTGCCGCCGTTGAACTTGAACATGCGGCTGCCATCGTTGGTCGCGGTGATGGTCGACTGCGGCGTCACCACGGTCTGGCCGCCACTGAACGCGCCCGGCTGGCTGACGTTGGCGTTCTCGTTGATGGTCACGGTCAGCGAGCCATGGGAGATCGCCGCAGCGCCCACGCGCACCTGCGCGCCGATCACCACCGTACCGGTACGCGAATTGACCACCACCTTGGCCGGCGCACTGCCGGGGGTCAGTTCCAGGTTTTCGATACGCGCCAGCAGGCCGATGCGCGCGCCCGGATCGGACGGCGCGTTGACCGCCACGGTGACGCCATCGATCGCGCGGGCGGCGCCTTCACCGAAGGCGGTGTTCAGTGCCGCCACCATCCGCGAGACCGTGGTGAAGTCGTTCTTGTGCAGGTTCAGGGTGATGTCGCCACCGCCGCTGAACACATCCGGCAGCGCACGCTCGACGGTGGCGCCATTGGGAATGCGGCCGACGCTGGGCACGTTGACCGACACGCGCGAGCCATCCTTGCCCTGCGCACCGAAGCCGCCGACGATCAGGTTGCCCTGGGCGATGGCGTAGACCTGCCCATCGGCACCGCGCAGCGGCGCCATCAGCAGCGAGCCGCCGCGCAGCGAGACCGCGTTGCCCACCGAGGAAACGGTGATGTCGATCGGCTGGCCGGGCTTGGCGAACGGCGGCAGCTCGGCATGGATGGCCACGGCCGCCACGTTCTTCAACTGCGGGTTGACGTTGGCCGGTACGTTGACGCCCAGCTCGCCCAACAGGTTCTTCAGGCTCTGCACGGTGAAGGGCGCCTGGCTGGTGCGGTCGCCGCTGCCATCCAGGCCGACCACCAGGCCGTAGCCGACCAGCGCGTTGCCACGCACGCCGCCGACCTGGGCCAGGTCCTTGATGCGCTCGGCGGAGGCGGGCGCGACCAGCGCGAACACGGCCAGCAGCGCCAGCACGGCACGCGTCGCGCCGTGCGACACCACGCGTTGCGTCACCATGTAGAGCGACGCCGCGCGTCGCTGCTTCGCCACGTGGGGGTACGCCATGCGTCGCTGCCCGAACAGGGAAAGGGAGAAGGTCATGTCAGGCTCAGTACGGCGCCAGCGCCGAGTTGAAGAAGCGGCTCAGCCAGCCCATCGCGTTGGATTGGGCGATCGCGCCGCGGCCGCCGTAGACGATGCGGGCATCGGCAACGCGGCTGGAGGGAATGGTGTTGTCCGGGAAGATGTCCGCCGCGCGCACGATGCCCTGCACCTGCACCAGCTCATCGCCCCGGTTAAGGCGCAGGTTCTTGGCGCCCTGCACGACCAGGTTGCCGTTGGGCAGGCGCTGGATCACGGTGACCGTCACGCTGCCCTGCAGGCGGTTGCTCTGCGCGCTGGTGCCCTTGCCGGTGAAATCGCGCGAGCCGGCGGCGCTGGCACTGAGGATGTCCTTGCCGCCGAGCGTGACCGGGGCGCCGAAGATGGTCGGCGTGCCGATGCTCAGCTCCGACTCTTTCGAGGTGGAGGTGTTGGCGGTGGTCTGCGCGGTGGTGTTCTCGGTCAGCGTGATCGTAAGCAGGTCGCCCACATCGCGGGCGCGCCGGTCCGAATACAGCTGCAGGCCGGGGCCGGCGGCGTAGATCGCACCGGCCGTGGCCTGGGCCGAGGGCGGCATGATCGGTTCCACCGGCGCCATGGCCGGGTAGGGGCGGACATCGCCGGCGATCACGCAGCCACTCAGGGTGGCGACGATGACGGCGGCGGCGAGCAGGCGGAGGGCAGGGGCAAGATGCGACATGGCAGGTTTCCGGGTCGACCGATCAGACGTTCTGGTTGAGGTAGCCGAGCATCGCGTCGGTGGTGGAGATCGCCTTGGCGTTCATCTCGTAGGCGCGCTGGGTTTCGATCATCGAGACCAGTTCTTCCACCACGTTGACGTTGCTGCCTTCCAGCGCGCCCTGCACCACGGTGCCCAGTCCGTTCAGGCCGGGGTTGCCGTTCTGCGCCGGGCCGGAGGCGGTGGTTTCCAGGAACAGGTTTTCACCGCGCGCCTGCAGACCGGCCGGATTGACGAAGTCGGTCAGGGTCAGCGCGCCGATCTCCACCGAGGCGGCGTCGTCGGCCATCTTCACGCTGATGGTGCCGTCGGTGCCGATGGTGAGCGACTGCGCGCCTTCGGGAATCTGGATGCCCGGCTGCACCGGGTAGCCGCTGTTGGTGACCAGCTCGCCATCCTGGTTGCGCTGGAACGAGCCATCGCGGGTATAGGCCGAAGAACCATCCGGCATCTGCACTTCAAAGAAGCCGCGGCCGTTGACCATCACATCCAGCGCGCGGCCGGTCTGCTGCTGGCTGCCCTGCTCGAAGTTCTTTGAGGTGGCGACCACGCGCACACCGGTGCCCAGCTGCAGGCCCGACGGCAACTGCGTCTGCGCCGAGGAAGCGCCGCCGGGCTGACGGACCTGCTGGTACAGCAGATCTTCAAAGCTGGCACGGTCCAGCTTGAAACCGGTGGTGTTGGTGTTGGCGAGGTTGTTGGAAACCACCGACATGCGCGTCTGCTGCGCATCCAGTCCGGTCTTGGCGATCCACAATGCCTGGTTCATGGCGTCATTCCTGTGTTGTAGCGGGTGGCCGCGTGGTGCGGCCCTTGCGAAGGGCAATGCATGGCGCGTGCCAGAACGGCGCCGGGATTACGTCACGGCGCGCGGTCAGCCGCCCAGGCGCAGCAGGCTGTTGGCGCTGCGCGCGTTGTCATCGCCGTGCTTGATGACTTTCACCTGCATTTCGTACTGGCGCTGCAGCTGGATCATCTGCACCAGTGCACCGGCGGCATCCACATTGCTGCCTTCCAGCTGGCCGCTTTCCAGCGACTTGCCCTGGGCCTGCACGAACGGCTGCTGTGGGTCGGTGTTGCGCATCAGTCCATCCAGGCCGCGTTCCAGCCGTGCGTCGTCGGCCTGCACCACGCGGATGCGACCCACGTTGGCCATCGTCTGCGGGCCTTCGCCCAACGGAATGATCGAGATCGTGCCGTCGTTGCCGATGTCCATCGCCTGGTGCGGCGGGATCGCGATCGGATTGCTGTTCTCATCCAGCACCGGATGGCCGCCGGCGGTCACCAGCTGGCCATTGGGCGTGATCGACAGCGCCGCGCCCCGGGTATACGCCTCACCCGCATTGGCGCCGGGTGCCTGCACTGCCAGCCAGTTGCCGGCCTGCAGGGACAGATCCAGCGGGTTGCCGGTGATCTGCTGGGCGCCCATGCGCCGGTTGAAGCCGGCATCCACGTGCAGGGCATCCACGCGCGAGGCATAGCCGGTCCCCTTGATCGGGAAGGCCTCGGTGTTGGCGAGCGCCTCCTTGAAGCCGGGGGTATCGGTGTTGGCCAGATTGTGCGACAGCGTGCCCTGCGCCTGCAGGGAAGCGCGTGCACCGGTCATCGCGACGTAGAGTGCCTTGTCCATCGGTGTAGTCCCATGTTGCGGTCAGTGGCTCATCAACGCAGGTTGATGATGGTCTGGGTGATCTGGTCCTGCGTGGAGACCATTTGCGAGTTGGCCTGGAAGTTGCGCTGGGCGGTGATCATGTTGACCAGCTGCTCGGTCAGGTCGACCGTGGAGGCTTCCAGCGAACCGGCCTGGATCTTGCCCAGGTTGGAGCTGTCCGGTGCACCGGTACGCGGGGTGCCGGAAGCGAAGCTCTCCGTCCACAGGTTGTTGCCCTTGGCTTCCAGGCCCTGTGCGTTGTTGAAGGTGGTCAGGGCCACCTGGCCCAGCGCCTTGTCGTCGCCATTGGAGTAGCGCGCGTAGACGATGCCCTCTTCGGAGACGGTGATCTCGTTGAGCTTGCCCGCTGCATAGCCGTCCTGCTGGGTGTTGCGCAGCGCGAACTTCTCGCCGTACTGGGTCGAGCCGCTCAGGTTCAGCGACATCGACAGCACGCCGGCGCCGGTGGTCGGGGTGAACGGATCCATGACGATCTGGCCGTTGGCCGGGCTGGTCAACGCACCGCTGTCGGAGAACTGCAGCGTGGTCGGGGTACCGGCAGCCTTGCCGTCCACATAGTTGTAGACCTGCCACTCGTTCGGGTTTTCGGTCTTCACGAAGTAGGAGGTCTGGGTGTGGCTCACGCCCAGCGAGTCGTACACGGTGATGCCGCCGGTGGAGTGGTTGTAGCTGTTGGAGTCGGTCGGGTCGAAGGTGTCGACCGTCGGCTGCTTGGCGTTGGCCGGCAGGGTGAAGCTCACATCGACCTTGCCGGTCTGCCGCGGCGGGCTGTCGGTGGTCATCAGCTGCAGGTCGGTCAGGCGGCCGGCATCGAAGTTGGTGCCGTCCGCGTTCGGGGCGAACACCTGCAGGCGCGCGCCCTGCGGGTTGGTCACGTAGCCGGCCTGGTCGGTCTGGAAGTTGCCGGCGCGCGAGTACACGCGCTCACCGTTCATGGTCAGGGTAAAGAAACCTTCGCCGGAAATGGCCATGTCCAGGCTGCGCCCGGTCTGTTCGTTGTTGCCCTGCGAGAACTGCTGGGCGACGTTGGTCACCCGCACGCCGGAACCGACCGCGTTCTTGGACAGGCCATAGCTGGTGGCCGAGAACAGATCGGCGAACTCCGCGCGCGACTGCTTGAAGCCGGTGGTGTTGACGTTGGCGATGTTGTTCGCGGTGACGTTCAGATCGGCATTGGCTGCGTTGATGCCGGACAACGAGACGTTGAAGCCCATGGGATGCTCCTGTGGATGCGGGTAAGGCGGCTCAGCTGATGCGGAGCACGTAGTCGATCGGGGCCGTGCCCAGACCCTTGAGGTTGAGGTACAGGCCGTCCGTGCCGACCGTGACGCTCTCCACCGGGGCCTGCACGTAGGTGTTGAGCTTGGTCTTGGTGCCGGCGGTATCGGTATGCGAGGCGGCGATGGTGTAGGTGCCTTCGGCCATGCGGTTGCCGTTGGCGTCCTTGCCGTCCCAGTCGAAGGTGACTTCGCCGGAGGCCTTGGCTTCCACGCTGATCTGGTTGACCTTGACGCCGTTGGCATCGGTGATGTCCACCGTCACGAAGCCGGCGCCGGGCGCGGCGACCATGCCGGTGACGTCACCGTCCTTCTCCAGCGCGAGCTTCTCCGACGGCACCAGCACTTCGTGGCCGACCAGGGCCGCGCCGCGCAGGATCTGGTCGCTGGACATCGAATCCTGGAAGCCCTTGACCGTGTTGTTGAGGTCGGTGATGCCCTGGACCTGCGACAGCTGCGCCATCTGCGCGACCATCTGGGTGTTGTCCATCGGCTTGAGCGGGTCCTGGTGCCGCAGCTGCTCGGTCATCAGGCGCATGAAATCGGCCTGGTCCAGGGTGCTCTTTTTCTTGCTGGTATCGCTGTTGGGCGCGTTCAGGCCCAGCGCGGTGTAGATATCGCTGCTGTTCTGGCCAACGCCGTTGGTGCTGCTCATGGGAGGGGATTCCTGCGGTAAGAGGGTCAGCGACCCATGGTCAGCGTGGCCAGCGCCAGTTCCTTGGCGGTGGTCAGCATTTCCACGCCGGCCTGGTAATTGCGCGAGGTGGAGATCAGGTTGACCATCTGCGCGACCGGATCCACGTCGGGCTGGTAGATGTAGCCATCGGCATCGGCGAGCGGGTGGCCCGGCTCGTAGCGCTGGATCGGCGCGGCGTTGCTCTGGCTGATTTCCTTGACCTGCACCGTGGTGATGTTCGGGTCGGTGCGGCTGGTGACCGACTGGAAGATCGGCTCCAGCGGCTTGTAGACCGCATCGGCCGACCCGGCGACGGTATCGGCGTTGGAGAGGTTGGAAGCGATGGTGCTCATGCGCACGGACTGCGCCTGCAGCGCAGAGCCGGCGATATCGAAAATGGGCAGATTGCTCATGGCTTATTGCCCCGTGATCGCGGTGAGCATCGAGCGCACCTTGGATTCGACGAAGCTCAGCGAGGCGCGGTACTCCAGCGCGGCGCGGCCATAGGCGGCGCGTTCGGCATCCGGGTCGACGGTGTTGCCGTCGATGCTCGGCTGCACGCCTTCCTTGGCGATCTGGAACGGGTTCAACCCGCCGCCGATCTCATAGTGCTTTTCACTGGTGGTCTTCAGCAGACCGTTGCCATCCAGGCCCTGGGCATTGCGCAGGGCGGCATCGAAGTCCAGGTCCTGGGCCTTGTACCCGGGGGTGTCGGCATTGCTCAGGTTGCTGGCGATCAGCTTCATCCGCTGCTCGCGCAACGGCATGGCCTGGGCGTGGACACCCAGATAGTTCGAAATCAGATTGGGCATGACGCACTCCCACGGGACGATGCCTGGGGCAGTGCAAGCGGCGTGCCAGAGGGGCGGCAGAAGAGAGGGGCCGGTGCCCGGCGGCATCATTCACGCCGGGAGATTCACCACGCCAGGGAGGCCAAGGCCCCGCGTGGAGTCAGGAAACAGCCCTCAGCGTAGATCCACGCCATGCGTGGATGCCGTCAACCAACCCGAGGGAGGGCGCCGACACCAAGGCCGGCCGCCCTTTACGCCGCCATCGCCACCTTGCGCAGGCGGTCCAGCAGGAAGTCCGCCAGCTCATGCGGGGAGTACTTGGCCACGAACGCGTTCGCACCGACCCGCTCGACCATCGCGTTGTTGAATACGCCCGACAAGGACGTGTGCAGCAGCACGTACAGGCCGGCCAGGCCCGGGTGACGCCGGATTTCCGTCGTCAGGGTGTAACCATCCATCGCCGGCATCTCGATATCGGAGATCACCATGGCGTAGCGCTCGGCCGGGTTCTCGCCCGAGGCGTGGATCTGCAGCAGGTGGTCCAACGCCTGCTTGCCGTCCGACAGCAGGGTCGCCCCGACCCCCAGCTGGTCCAGCACGCTGCGGATCTGCTGGCGGGCCACGCGCGAATCGTCCACCACCAGCACCTGCATCGGCGGGGCATCGGGGGGCAGGGCCATGGACGGGTCCAGCACCGCTTCGCCCCGGATCTCGGCGATGTCGGCCAGCACGCTTTCCACGTCGATCACCTGGATAAGCTCGCCCTGGAAGCGGGTCACCGCCGTCAGGTAGCTCGATTCGGCGCCCAGTTCCGGTGGCGGATGGATGTCTTCCACCGCGATGTTGACGATGCGTTCCACCCCACTGACCAGAAAGCCCTGGATGGAGCGGTTGAACTCGGTCACCACCAGATAGCCCGGCGCCTTGTCGGCATCGGGCTCACGCTCGGGATGGCCGATCGCCAGGCCCAGGTCCAGCACCGGCACCGAGCGGCCACGCACATCGGCCACACCGGCGAACTGGCTGGGCAGCCCGGGCACCTGGAACAGATCCGGGCGCCGCAGGACTTCCTGCACCTTGAACACGTTCACGCCAAAAAGCTGACGTCCCCCCAGCCGGAACAGCAGCAGGGCCAGACGATTGTGGCCGGCCAGGCGCGTACGCTGGTCGATGCGGTTGAGCAGGTCATGGGACATGGGCTTGGTATCGGCGGCGGTGGCGATGACTTGAGCGCGGCGTGCGCCAGGCTTCGGCACGGCGCTTGCATCGTGCTGCCCATGTTCCTTGCCCCTGGAGTGCCCATGCGTTCTCTTGTCCTTGCCGCGCTGGTGCTGGTGGCGCCCGCCTGGGCCGCCGGCGGCTGGCAACCCGTGGACAGCATCCGCCAGGCGGCGCTGGGCACCCTCCCGGCCGGCAGCGAAGGTGACACCACGCTGGATTCGGCACTGCGCCTGCCGGCCTGCGGCCAGCCGCTGGCGGCCCAGCCAACCGGCAGCAGCACCGTGGAGGTCAGCTGCCCCGATGCGGGCGGCTGGCGCCTGTTCGTACCCGTAAAAGTGCGTCGCAACCAGACGGTGCTCATCCTCAACCGTGGCGTGGCCGCTGGAGAAACCCTGGCGGCCGCCGATATCACCACTGGCCAGCGTGATGCGGCCCGGATCGCCGGCGCCGCGTTGGCCGATCCGGCCGCGGCGGTCGGTCGCGTGGCACGCAGGACCCTCAGTGCGGGCAGCCTGCTGTCGGCCAATGACCTGGTCGCGCAGCGGCTGGTGCGGCGGGGCGACAGCGTCGCGCTGGTGTCGCGGCGGGGCGGGGTGGAGGTCCGGGTGGCCGGACGCGCCATGGCCGATGCCGGCGAAAACGAGCGGGTCTCGGTCGAGAACCTGTCGTCCCGCAAGATCGTGCAGGGCACCGTCGCGGCCAGCGGTGACGTTTTAGTGACGCGCTGAACACGATTGTGAATACGCGCCACTTTTCCGGCAAAACCTGCAATATTCCCCTAAAGATGGCGTCCGCCCGGCCGTTATCCCTTGTGAACCGCATTCCCAGGACAACTCCATGAGCCAGAAAATCGACGGCAACCTCCCGGCCACCGCCCATCTGCGCAGCGTCGCTCCGGGTAACAAGCCGAGCGTCAGCACCGATGCCCCGGCCCGGCCGGTGGAAGCCGCTGACAGCCTGCGCCTGACCGGCGAAGCCACCAGCCTGCAGACCCTGCAGCGTGAATTGTCCACGGCGCCGGCGATCGATGCCGGGCGTGTGCAGGCGGTGCGCGATGCGCTGCAGAACGGCAGCTACAAGATCAATCCTGACGCGATCGCTTCGCGCATGCTTGAGCTGGACCAGCAGCTGCAGGGATGAAGCTGGCGATGAGCGAGCCGCTGCAACGCCTCAGCGATGCCCTGGACGTCGAACGCCAGGCATTGGTCGAGCATGACGTGCACGCGCTGATCCGTGCGACCGGCGCCAAACTGGAAGCGCTTCGGGCGCTCGAGGCCGCGCTGCCGGTCGGCCAGGCCGAACGCGTGCAGGAACTGGCCGAGCGCAACCACGCCAACGGTGTGCTGCTGTCGCGCCGCCGCCGCGAGGTCAACTGGGCCCTGCGCCAGCTCGGCCGCAGTGAAGAATCCTCGGCGTATGACGCCAAGGGCCAGTCGCACATCCTGCATACCCGGCGGCCCCTCGCGGTCGCCTGATCTCCCCGTCTGGCGGCCCCCGGCTGCCGATGTGAACGTCACCGCGTATATTGAGCGCCTGTTTCCAGCCGCCTCGATGTGACCGTGACCGTAACTTCCGCCCTTGTCACCGCCCCGTTGCCCCCGCATCCGGTCCTGCTTGCCCTGTTTGAACGGATCAAGGAGGGCGTGCTGCTGTTCCGCGAGGATGGCAGCGTGGCGCTGGCCAATGCCGCCGTCAGCGAGATCCTCGGCCAGGCCGAGCGCGATGCCGCCCTCACCCCGGCGCAATGGCTGCGCCAGCTGCTGCCACCGGATGCGCTGGAACAGGCGCGCCTCAACGGCCACTGGAACGGGAGCCTGCCGGTCGACGAGCGCATGGTCATCGCCCACGTCTACCATCATGACGATGGCGGCCAGCGGCACTATCTGGCCCTGTTCCGCCGCATCGAAGGCCAGGAGGATTACGAGCGCGAGCTGCAGCAGCGCCATGCCGAACTGCGCCAGGCCTACCTGCGCCTCAACGGCACCCAGGAAAAGCTGCTGCAGTCGGAGAAGATGGCCTCGATCGGCCAGCTCGCCGCCGGTGTGGCGCACGAGATCAACAACCCGATCGGTTATGTGCACTCCAACCTCGGCAGCCTGCAGGAATACCTGCGCAGCCTGTTCACCGTGATCGAAGCCTATGAGCGGGCCCTGCGTGCGCCGGACCCGAAGGCGCTGATCCCGGAAATCGATGACATCCGCCAACGCTTCGACATCGATTTCATCAGCCGCGATCTTCCGCAGCTGATGGCCGAATCACGCGAGGGCATCGAGCGGGTGACCCGGATCGTGCGCGATCTGAAGGACTTCTCGTATTCCGGCCGGGATGAGTCGTGGAAGCTGGTGGACCTGCATGCGGGCCTGGAATCCACGATCAACATCATCTGGAACGAGCTCAAGTACAAGGTGACCCTGCACCGCGAGTTCGGCCAGCTGCCGCTGGTGGAGTGCCTGCCGTCGGAGTTGAACCAGGTGTACATGAACCTGCTGCTCAACGCCGGCCACGCCATTGCCGACCGCGGCACGATCCATGTGCGCACCGGGGTGGAGGGCGACACGGTCTGGGTGGAATTCGAAGACACCGGCGGCGGCATCTCGCCGGACCTGCGCCAGCGCATCTTCGATCCGTTTTTCACCACCAAGCCGGTCGGCAGCGGCACCGGGTTGGGGCTGTCGATCTCCTACAGCATCATCAACAAGCACCATGGCCGCATCGATCTGGAGAGCACGCCGGGCGTGGGCTCCAAGTTCCGGCTGGTGCTGCCGATCAAACAGCCGCGCTGATCCGACAACGGTTGCGCCAGCTGCTGGCCCGCATTGCGCGGGCTTTCAGGCATCGCGTTCGGTTGGGCAAGAGCAGCCGACCAACGGTCGGCTCTACCAGGATCTCCGGCGCGTGCAACGTAGAGCCGACCGTTGGTCGGCTGCCGCCTCAATCCGCCTCAATCCGCCTCACTCCGCGTCAATCCGTCTAAATCCGTCTAAATCCGCCTCAATCCGTCTAAATCCGCCCCAATCCGACTCACTCCGCGTCAACCGCCGGCAGCGCTGGCGCCGGTGCCGTGTTCGCCCGGCGCTGCTCCTCGTGGGTGCGGAATGCCTGGTGGATGTGCTTGCGCAGCTCATCATCGTTCCACGGCTTGGTCAGAAACCGGTAGATGGCGCCACGGTTGATCGCGTCGGTCACGGTGTTGAGGTCGGTGTAACCGGACAGCACCAGGCGGATCGTATCCGGGTAGAGCATCTTCACCCGGCCCAGGAACTCGGTGCCGCTCATGTCGCTCATGCGCTGATCGGACAGGATCACCTGCACGTCGTTGATGGCCAGCAGATCAAAGGCATCGCGCACGTTGCCGGCAGCGAGAATGCGGTAACCGTCGCGACGGAACAGGCGCACCAGCGAGCGCAGCACGTTTTCTTCGTCATCCAGCAGCAGCAGCGTGCGGTCCGGACGGGTTTCTGCGAAGGCCTCCGGACGCAGGTAACGGCGGCGCAGGGTCATGCCGGCGGCATCGGCCGACATCGGCTCGCCGAACAGATAGCCCTGGAACACATCGCAGTCGTTGCGGCGCAGGAAGCCGAGCTGGGCCTGGGATTCCACGCCGTTGGCGATCACGGTCATGCCCAGCTGGTGGCCCATGGCGATGATCGCGCGGGCGATCGCGGCTTCGCGGTTGCCGGCCGGCGCGCTCTTGATGAAGCTGCGGTCGATCTTGAGCTTGTCCACCGGATACCGGACCAGCGCGCTGAGGCTGGAATCACCGGTGCCGAAGTTGTCCAGGCTCAGGCTGATGCCTTCGTTGCGCAGGTTGACCAGGGTTTCGTGCACGAAGTTGACGTTGTTGGTCAGCGCGCTTTCGTTGATCTCCAGCGTCAGCATCTGCGCCGGGACGCCAGCGGCCTGCATCAGCGACATGACCTCGGCGAAGAAGTTCGGGCGCAGCAACTGCAGGGTGGATACGTTCACTGCGATGGTGAAGTCATCGAAGCCCTGGTCGCGCCACAGCTTGGCCTGTTTGAGCGCGCCTTCCAGCACCCAGGTGCCGATCTGCACGATGATGCCCAGGCGCTCGGCGGTGCGCATGAAGCGCTCCGGCACCAGCATGCCCAGCGTGGGCGATTGCCAGCGCAGCAGTGCTTCCATGCCGACCACGTGGCCGTCGCGGGCGCTGACCAGCGGCTGGTAACGCAGTTTGAGCTCGCCATTGGGGATGGCGTCGACAATCTGGCGCGCGATGATGCTCTCGCTATGTGCGCTGGACGGTGTATCCACCGCGTGGATGCGCACCGCATTGCCGCCTTCGCGGGCGGCCTGGTGCAGCGCATCTTCGGCGTGGTCGAGCAGGCGCGACACGCCGGTGCCGTGCTCCGGGCACAGGCTCACGCCCAGCTTGCCGGTCATGAACAACGTGTACGGCAGCACCGACAGCGGCAGCTCCAGCTGCTGGCGGATTTCCTCGGCCAGGTCCTCGGGCAGCGGCATGTCCGCAGTGCGCGGCACGGCCAGCAGGAATTCATCGCTGCCGTGGCGCCACAGCTTGCCGCGCCCGCGCAGGTGGTGCTGCAGGCGTTGTGCGACCAGCACCAGGGCCTGATCGCCCACCTCCGCACTCATGTTCTCGTTGACCGAAGCGAAGTGGTCGATATCCACGTGCATCAGCATCAGCGGCGTGCCGCCAGAGGCAGCCTCGGTCACCATGGCCTGCAGCTCGGGGTTGCCCGCGCCCAGGCGGGGCGGTGCATCCTCGATGCTGACCAGGGGCAGGGAAGGGTTCCACATGGGTCAGTGTTCCAGAGCGTCGTGAGCCGTCGCGCCGGCGGCGCGGTACGGCAGGTAAAGGTCGATCAGGGTACCGGCGCCGTGCGCCGATTCGATGCGTAATGTGCCACCCACGCTCTGCGCGCGCTCGCGCATCACGATCAGGCCCAGGCCGCGCGGGCCGTCCGGGTCGAAGCCCTCGCCATCATCGCGGACCTGCAGGTGCAGGCCGTGGTCGTCCACATCGCGCAGGTGCAGGTTGACCTGGCTGGCGCGGGCGTGGCGCAGTACGTTGGTGAGGCTTTCCTGTGCGATGCGGAAGCACGCCTGCTCGATGTCGCCGGCCGGGCGTCGGGGCAGGGACTGGATGTCCGGCAGCAGTTCGATCGCCGCCGAGCGGAACAGCACGCCGGCCTGCCAGCGCAGTGCCGCTTCCAGCCCCAGCGCATCCAGCTGCGGTGGGCGCAGCAGGGTGGAGATGTCGCGCAGCTTGCCGACGGTCGCATCGGCCAGCTGGATGATCTGGGCAAGGTCTTCATCGCGGCGGGCGGCGTCCTGCTCGTCCTGGGCGGCGTAGGCAGACAGTTTCATCGCGGTGATCGCCTGGCCGATGTCGTCGTGCAGATCGCGCGAGATCGCCCGGCGCTCGTCCTCCTGCAGCGAGAACAGTCGCCCGGCCATCGCCTGCAACTCACGGTTGCTGGTTTCCAGCGCCTCGCGGATGCGCTCGGGCTCGCTGAGGTCGCGCACGATCAGCAGCTTGCAGTTGCGCCCGCCGTAGCGCACATCGCCGACCGCCAGGCCGGCCTGGAAGGCCTGGCCGTTGAAGCGTCGCATGCCGATCACTTCGCCAGCCCCGGCGCTCTGCAGGGGCAACTGGGCGAACAACTGCGCCCGCACGCGGGGCAGGTCGTCGTCGGTGACGAGGGCGGCCAGCGGTTCGCCGAGCAGGGTGTGGTGGCCGTAGCCGAATTGGGTGGCCGCGCAGGCATTGGCGTACAGCACGTGCTCCTCGGACAGGATCACCACGCCATCAGGCAGTACCCGCACCAGCTCGCGGAATTGTTCTTCGCGCTCACGCAGCAGGCGCCGCGACTGCTCGCGCTCGGTGACATCCTGCAAGGTGCCCAGCACGCGCGGGCGGCCGGCGTCGTCCTGGCCGCTCTCGGCGCGCAGGTGCACCATCAGGGCGCGCCCGTCCATCGCCAGCAGCGGCAGTAGTACATCGATCTGCACGGGCTCGCCGGAGCTCATCTCCTGCAACAGTTGTTCGCTGAGCGCCGCCGTGGCCGGATCGGCCGGCACCAGCAGCTCATCGAACCGGTGCCAGCGCCGGGCGTCGGGCGCGCGCCGCCCGAGCAGGCGATACACCTGATTGGCGTACCGGCCCAGGCCAGTGGCCGGATCGATCTCCCATGCGCCGATGCGCGCCATCTCGTGCGCTTCTTCCACCCGGGCCAGCGCCTGGTCGCGGCGCAACAACGCCTGGTCTTCGCGGGTGCGGTCGATCGCGATCAACAGACGCGCGCGACGGCCGCCGTAATCGATGAAATTGCTGCGCATCTCCATCCGCCGGGTGCTGCCGTCACTCAGGAGCAGGTCGGCGGTGATCACGCACAGTTGCTCGGGATTGACGCGGATGTGGTCCAGCTTGGCCTCCAGCATGGCCTCGTGCCCGGGCGGCCACAGCGCGGTGATCGGCATCGCGGTGAAGGCCTCGCGGCTGAAGCCGAAGAAGCTGGCCGCGGCCGGGTTGACGTCCAGGATCGCCAGCGACGCCAGGTCGTAGACCAGGATCGGCCCGGGATTGCCTTCGAACATCTGCCGGTGGCGCGTTTCCGAACTCTCCAGCCGCGCGTGGGTGTGCAGCACGTGCTGGGCCAGCGGGCGCAGCAGCAGATAGATCAGGGCCGCGCTGGCGACGACGAAGAATGTGCCCTTGATGGTCTGCCACTGCGCGGCCGTCTGCAGATCCCCGGCCACCAGCTTGACCGCCGCGTCGCTGCTCAGGATCCACACCAGGGCCAGCACCAGGTAGGCCACGACCACACGCCAGCGGTCGCGGCGCAGATCGCGTGCCAGCGGGGTCTCGGCAGCGGGTTCGGAAGGGCCTGGCAGGCGGGTCGACATGGGGCAGGGCGGGGCCAATCGGACAAGGCGAGTGTCATCTTACCTGCCCCGGGCGAGGATGCAGGGCACCAGGGAACTCAATAAACCGCAATCTCCGCCGTTAACGATTGCGTTCCCCGGTTGTCGGGTGCGTTATCGGAGTTACAGGGCGTGGACCAAGGGATTATCGCGAGTCTGCTGCAGCACCCATTGGCCTCGGCGCTGGTGATCCTCGACCGTGCTGGTCGCCCGATCGCCGCCAACCCGGCCGCGCGCGAGCATGGCCTGCCGGCGACGGTCGCCGCCTACGGGGAGGTGCTGGAAGACCTGCGCCTGCTCGCCGCCGACGGTGGGCTGGTGCCCTGCCAGCTTCCCGGCGGGCCCGGTGGTCGCTTCGATGGCTGGATGCGCGCGGTGCACGATCCGGATGGGCACCTGCTGGCCTTCACCCTGAGCGTGCCCGAGCCGGTCGCCGCCTATGCGGGCAGCCGCTGGGAAGTGGCTCTGGATCACGCCGGGCACGGGCTGTGGGATTGGGATCTGCCCAGTGACAGTGTGCGCCGCTCACGGCGCTGGGACGGCCAGCCCATCGAGGATTTCCACAGTCATGCCGACGGTGTCAGCGCGCTGCTGGAGAACGTCCACCCGGACGATCAGCCCGCGGTGCGCCTGGCGATGGATGCCCACCTGCGCGGCGAGAGCGATGCCTATACCACCCAGTTCCGTGCCCGCCATCCCAACGGGGAGTGGCGCTGGGTGCTGGATCGCGGCCGCGTGGTCACCCGCACGGCCGACGGCCAGCCGCTGCGGATGGTCGGTACCCACACCGACATCCAGGCCCAGAAGCAGATGGAAGCCCAGCTGCGCGAGCAGCAGGTACACCTGCGCGAAGCCCAGCGGATCGCCAGCATGGGCAGTTGGTCGTGGGATCCGGAGGCGCGCCAGTTCTGGTGGTCGCCCGAGTTCCGGGCGTTGCTGGAGACCGGTGACGCACCGCTGCACGGCCGCCGCCACTGGCTGCGCCAGCTGGAGCCGCACTCCCGCGGCCGGCTGCGTGGCGCCTGGCGCCGGATGTGGCGCGATGGCGCGGCCACCACCCTGGAGCTGGAGCTGATTCGTGACAACGGCGGTGCGCTGCACCTGCGCGTGTGGATGCAGCCGTTGATCGGTCCGGACGGGCGGATCCAGCGCCTGCTCGGGCAGGTCCAGAACATCACCGAGCAACACCAGACCGATGCGCTGATCCGCTGGCGCACCGAGCTGCTCAATCGCGTCTCCGCGCTGGGTCGCATCGGCGGCTGCGAGATCGAGGTAGGCACCCGCCACATGCAGTGGACCGAGGAGTGCTATCGCATCCACGGCCTGCGCAAGGAGGCGATCAGCCTGGACCAGGCACTGAGCCTGTACACCCAGGACTCGCGCGACGCGTTCGAGGCGGCCCTGTTGCGGATCGCCGAGGGCGGGCTGCCCGAGCAGCTGGACCTGTGTTTCTACCGGCAGTCCGGGCTGCGCATCTGGGTGCAGGTGCTGATCGAGCTGGACCGCCGCGATGGCCTGCCGACCCGCTTCGTGGTGCTGTTCCGTGACATCACCCGCGAGCGCGAAGCCAACGAGCGCATTGAGCTGCTGGCGCATTACGATCTGCTCACCGGCCTGCCCAACCGCATGCTGCTGCGCGAGCAGACCGCAGACGCCATCGAGGAAGCCCGCGACCGCGGCAGCCCGCTGGCGATGCTGTTCATCGATCTGGATGGCTTCAAGACCATCAACGACACCTTCGGCCACGCCACCGGCGATGCGCTGCTCAAGGCGGCCGCCTCGCGCCTGCACCAGAGCCTGCGCAACAACGACCTGTTCGGGCGCTTCAGCGGGGACGAGTTCATCGTGGTGCTGCGCGACCTGGCCGCGCCGGAAGACGCGGGCCACGTCGCGCGCAAGCTGATCGCCTCACTGGCCGAGCCGCTGCACCGCGGCGAGAGCACGTTGAAGGTCGGCGCCAGCGTCGGCATCGCGATGCTCGACGACAGCCGCCAGGATTTCGAATCACTGCTGCGCGCCGCCGATGCGGCGATGTACGCGGCCAAGGAAGCCGGGCGCAACACCTACCAGTATTACAGCCAGGACGCGCTGGCCAAGATCCAGCGCAAGCTGGAGATCGAGCACGCGCTGCTTGGCGCGATCGAACGCGAAGAGTTCACCCTGGCCTACCAGCCCCTGATGCATGCCGAGAACGACCAGCCCCCGGCGATCGAGGCGCTGCTGCGCTGGCATCGCCCCGGCATCGGCTACTGCAGCCCGGCCGAGTTCATCCCGATAGCCGAGAAGTGCGGCGAGATCGTGCGCATCGGCGACTGGGTGCTGGCCGAAGCCTGCCGCCAGGCCGCCGCGTGGGACGCTGCCGGCCTGCAGTTCGACCGCGTGGCGGTGAACGTTTCGGCCGTGCAGCTGCGCGACCGCGGCTTTGCCGAGCGCGTGATCGACATCTGCCACGCCCACGGCTGGCCACCGCAGCGCCTGGAGCTGGAGCTGACCGAGTCCGCCCTGATCCGTGACACCGAGGTGCTGCGGCATTGCTTCGATGTCCTCGAGCGCCACGGCGTGCCGCTGGCCGTCGACGATTTCGGCACCGGTTTCTCGAACCTGCATTATCTCAATCGCTTCCCGGTCGGCCGCCTCAAGATCGACCGCAGCTTCGTGCAGGGCATGCTGCACGATGCCGGCACCGCCGAAGTCACCCAGGCGATCGTGCATCTGGGCCATGCGCTGGGCATGAAGGTCGTGGCCGAAGGGGTGGAGACCGAGCAGGAAGAGGCGATGCTGCGCCGCCAGGGCTGTGATGAGATCCAGGGCTACCTGTACTCGCGCCCGCTGGCCCCGCGCGATCTGGCGCAGTGGTTGAAGCTGGGTACCCAGACGCCGCCACGCGAGAGTTATGCGGCGGTGACGCAAAGCGTTTGAGGGCGGCGTCGTCGCCCTGTGCGGGGCTTCCCGCCTGACCTGACACTGAGAATCAGGCGGGGGTGCCAACGGCGTCGCCAGCCTTACTGGTGCAGCGCCCTGGCGAGATGCGGGAGGACTTCCTTTGCAGTCGATCCTCGCCACCAGCGACTCTCACAACAGGATGGGCAGGCAGCAATGGCCGAGCGTGCGTTTACGTTCGGCTGTGTAGCATTCGATCCGGTAGTAGTCGCGCATCGGCAGGCTCACGCCAGGCAAGGCGGTAGGATATCCATGTTGAATGCCTTTCGCGGATCCGCGACGGAGCAATTGCGCTCCGGTAACTGCATCGATACAGACTGATCGGGAGACGTGGCGGATGCCGCGCCGTCAGCGCGCAGCTGCACCCAGATCATCACCGCTCAAGCCCAGATCCCAGGCCAGGCCGGCGAGGGCAGGATCGATCGCGGGTGGCAGTGCGGCAATGGCGGGCGAGGGGCGCCTGGCCAGCTGCGCCAGTTCCTGCTGGGCAAGCTGCTCCAGCCGGGCGATCAGGGCGCGGCCCTGCAGTGGCGCAGCCGCAGGGGCAGGTGCGGCTGCGAGAGTGACGGCGTCACTGCCCGGCACCGCCGGCTCCAGCTCGGCGGGGACAACAGAGGCAACCGACAGCAGGGACGCGTTCAACATCAGGTAATCATCTGCAGCCAAGGCGGGTAGTGCAAGCACAACGGCCCCGGGGTAAACCGGGGCCGCAGGGTGTGCCGGGAAGGGCACGGTAAAGCTGGATCAGAACAACTCGACCGCGCCGGCGGCCATGCTCTGCTGGGCGACGGCCTTGTGCGGCGGGCGCTCCCACTCGGTGCGCATGTCGCGCAGGCGGGTGCCGGTGCGCTGCAGGGCGGTCACGACTTCTTCGTCGAACACGCCGCCACTGCGATGCAGCAGTTCCTGCAGGGCCACCGCCTCGCGGTTGATCGCGGTCAGGCGATCCAGGTGGGTATGCACGCCGCCCAGGGCCTGGGTGGCGATGTCCTCGAACTGCAGGGCACGCACGGCTTCGGCGACGCTGCTGTCGATGGCGCGGCCGCACTCGGAGATCTCACGCATGCCGTCACCCAGCGATGCGTTGATCTGGGCCACGTTGTCCAGCATCTGCGCGGCTTCATGGCGCGCTTCGCGGGAGCGGTCCATATCGCGGGAGGCCATGTGCGAGACGGTCTCGCGCACCTTGGCGATGGCGTCCTTGGAGCTGTGGGCCAGCTTGCGGATCTGCTCGTTGAAGGTGGTGGAGCGCTCGGACAGGTTGCGGACTTCGTCGGCGACCACCGCGAAACCGCGGCCGGCTTCACCAGCACGCGCGGCCTCGATGGCGGCGTTCAGGGCCAGCAGGTTGGTCTGGTCGGCAATCGACTTGACGTCTTCCAGCAGCGCGAAAATGCCATCCAGGTGCTGCGCCATCTGGTCGATGTGCTGCACGGTGGTGCTGCTCTGGCCGCTGACCTGCTCCAGCGCCTCGACCAGCTGCTCCATGCGATGGCTGGCGTGCTGGGCGAAACGGGCCACGTCGACGCCGGCACCACCTTCGTCACCGGCGCGGTCGACGATACGGGCCAGGGCCTGGCTCTGCTGGCGCGACTTGCGGTTCATGGCATCGAAGCTGCTGCCCAGGCCACCGACCGCATGTCGGATCAGATCGCGGGCACGTTCGACCTCGCCACGCGAGCCTTCGATTTCGTTGCCGACAAACGAGCGCAGCTCGGTCAGCAACTGGTCCTGCTCGCGCAGGATGCGGGCCTGCTCAGGCGAACGCTGGGTCTGGGCGCGGGCGCTCCACCAGGCAAACCCGAGCCAGCTGAGCGTCATCGTGCTCAGGATCGCCCAACGCAGGGCGGCTGGCCACTCGAAGCCGATGGCAAAGGGAAGCAGAAGGGTCAGGACCAGGGGGGCGGCCAGACGGATGAAGAGGCGTGAGTACATGGACGTTCTCGGGGAGGTGCACGGATGCTGTATCGGCCGTACCCCGGTTTGCTTTAGCCGTCCGCATGATTTTTCCGCCCGTCGCCCTCGACCCAAGGGGCACGAGGCTGGGCCGCCGATCCCGCCGGCGGCCCCTCCACCGCGGCTCAGCGCAGCTGGCGCGCGACCGCTTCGAGCATCGTTTTGCGGGAGAACAGGAAGTCCCAGTACTGGCCGCCGGTCTGGCGCCACAGCACCGCCGAGCGGACCGCCGCCAACAGCAGGGCGCGGATCTCGGCGACCACGCCGGCCTGGCCGAGGTAGTGCGGATTGCCCTGGACCATCACGCGCGGCTTGAGGTTGCTGATGGTGTCTGCGTACAGGCCACCCAGCGCGGCGAGCACGTCCGGGTGGGCGCTGTCGCCGAGCTCGCTGGCCTGGGCCTGGGCGCGCTCGATGCCGGTGCTGACCTTGGCTACGATCTCGTTCTCGCGCACGAACCGGCGCTCCAGCTGCAGCACGGACAAGGCCAGGCGAGGCAGGTGCTCATCCTGGCCCTGGCTGCTCAGGTAGTTGTGCAGCAGGCGCAGGCCCGGGGCGACATTGCTGGCGCTGCCGTAGATCTCCTGCGGGCTGGCCGCGTCAATGCGGAACACGCTCTCCACCGCGGTGCGGACCACGGCGGCTTCGGAGTGGCCGGTTTCGGCGATGCGGCGGACCTGCTGCAGGGCCTGGGCGATGCCGGCCAGAGCAAGAACGCGGTCGTCGACGGAAAAACTCATGCAGCAGATACCTCGAAAGGAGAAGGGGTGGCGCGAAGGCGCTGTTCCAGGGGGGCATCGGTGGCGGCGATGACGGCGCCGCCAAGGCAGACCTCATCGTCATACAACACCAGCGATTGACCGGGGGTGACGGCACGCTGCGGCCGGGCGAAGCGCACCTCCAGGGTGCCGTCATCGCGCACAGACACCGTGCAGGGTTCATCGGGCTGGCGGTACCGGGTCTGGGCAGTGCACGCGAACCGGCGCGCGGGCGGGGCGCCGGCGATCCAGTGGGCGGCCTCGGAGTGCAGCCGGGTGGACTGCAGCCACGGGCTCTCGCGGTCCTGGTCCACGTACAGCACGTTGCTGGCGACGTCCTTGCCGACCACATACCACGGCGCCGCCGGCCGGCCTCGCACGCCGCCGATGTTCAGGCCCTCGCGCTGGCCGAGCGTGAAATAGAACACGCCGGGATGTTCGGCGATCAGGGCGCCATCGGGATCGCGGATCTCGCCTGTTTTCGCCGGCAGATAGCGGCCGAGGAACTCGCGGAAGTCGCGTTCGCCGATGAAGCAGATCCCGGTGGAATCCTTCTTGGCGTGGGTGGGCAGGCGCGCGTCCCGGGCAATCCGGCGCAGGTCGTTCTTCTGCAGATCGCCGATCGGGAACAGTGTGGCGGCCAGCTGTTCCTGGCCCAGCTGGTGCAGGAAGTAGCTCTGATCCTTGCTGCGGTCGGCACCACGCAGCAGTGCCCAGCGGCCGCCGACCTGCGCGACGCGGGCGTAATGCCCGGTCGCGATGCGCTCGGCGCCGAGCTCACGCGCGGCATCGAGGAAATGCTTGAACTTCACTTCGCGGTTGCACAGCACGTCCGGATTGGGCGTGCGGCCGGCGGCGTACTCGGCCAGGAAGTGTTCGAACACCCCTTGCCAGTACTCGCTGGAGAAATCGCGGAAGTGGAACGGGATGCCGAGCAGGCCGCACACGGCCACGGCATCGCGGCGGTCATCTTCGGCGCGGCAATCGCCGCTGCCGTCATCGGCCCAGTTCTGCATGAACAGCCCGGCCACCGGCTCGCCCTGCTGGACCAGCCGCCAGGCCGCGACGGAGGAGTCCACGCCGCCGGAGACACCGACCATGATGCGCGGGGTGCTCATGCAGCCTCCTTGACGATGGAGAGCGGGTGGCGCTGGCCCGCCAGGTAATCTTCGACCACCTGCCAGACCAGTGGGCTGCGCAGGCGGTCGGGATCGGCCTTCAGCTCGGCCGGGGTCAGCCAGAGCGCGCGCAGGATGCCGTCGTCCAGCGGCCGGTCGGGATCGTGCGACACCGGTTCGGCCGCGTAGGCAAAGCGCAGGAACGGCGTGCCATCCGGGGCGGTCCACTGGTAGGTACCGATGAAGGCGCTCAAGCGCACCGTCCAGCCGGTCTCTTCCAGCGTTTCACGCACGGCAGCCGCCGCCAGCGATTCGTCCGGCTCCAGGTGCCCAGCGGGCTGGTTCAGCACCTGGCGCCCGTCGATCGCCTCCTCGACCAGCAACAGACGCCCATCACGCACCACCACGGTGGCCACGGTGACATGGGGCGTCCAGCGCGGTTCCTGCACGGCATTCACTTCAGTATTCGTCCTGCTCGGTCAGTTCGAGCTCCATGGCGTCCGCAGTGCGGATGGCCGCATCGATGGCGTCGCTGAGTTGCTCCGGGGTGGCAGTGGCATCGACCTTGACCACGAACATCGCCAGCTGGTCCTGCTTCACCCAGGCACCCATCTTGGCATCCTGCGAGTCTTCCAGCAGGCGGTTGGCGACGGCAGCGGGGAACTGCTTGCCCGGCGAATTGTAGGCCGGCGACCAGATCTCACGGATCTTGTGCTTGCCGAACTCCTCGACGGTGGAGCGCACGAAGGCCAGCTGGCTGCGGCCATCATCCATGTCGAAGACCATCTTGTAGTCGCCGTCCTCGTCCACCTCGTAGGTGTACTTCAGCGTGTCCAGGGCACGCCCGACCGCCTTGTCCGGCTCGGCCGCATGGGCGCCGGTGGCAGTCACGGCCAGCAGCAGTGCGGCAGCAATCCTTTTCATGAAATCCCTGTGAAGGTCTGGTTGGAGAGTGCAGATTGTGAAGGGCGGCGGGGGGCAACGTCCAATCCGGGGGCTGGAGGCCTATAATGTGGGGATGCCCCGCGAGACTTCCCACGAAACTCATCACGACCATGGCGTGCTGCTTGAGCCTGCACGCCCTGAGGTCGCGCCACCGCCGATGTACCAGGTGATGCTGTTGAACGACGACTACACCCCGATGGATTTCGTGGTGACGGTCCTGCAGCACTTCTTCTCGATGGATCTGGACCAGGCCACCCAGGTGATGCTTCACGTGCACACCCGCGGTCGCGGCGTGTGCGGGGTATTCACCCGCGAGGTCGCCGAATCCAAGGTCGCCCAGGTCAACGAGTTCTCGCGCATGAACCAGCATCCGCTGTTGTGCACGATGGAAAAGGCCAGCGGCTGACGTTCTGGCGGGCCTGCACTGCGTGTGCCCGCGATCCGCACTGTTCCACCAACACTGACATCCGGCCCTCAGCGGCCGGCGTGTCCCTGCGTCGTGCCTGCTACGAAGCCTGCTCTGGCGGTCCGACGATGGCACGCGCGCCAGTCCCTCCCGGCGCCACCCGCGGGCCGCTGCAGCACCGTTGGCTGGCCGTGACATTGCCATCACGGCAAAGCTGCCATTTCGTGGCCGGAAGATCGTGCATGATGGAGGCTCGTCGAATGGACGGAGCGGTCAGGCAAGTGCTAACGCCGTCTGAACGCACTGATCCGCTAGGGTGATGGAAATCGTGAAGGTTGGCCGCATATTGTTCCTAACTGCCGCCGGAGTTAATCATGTTCAGTAAAGACCTCGAACACACCATCGGACAGTGCTACAAGCGCGCCCGTGAGGCCCGGCATGAATTCATGACGGTGGAACACCTGCTGCTGGCACTGCTCGACAACCCGTCCGCCCAGGCCGTCCTCAAGGCCTGCGGCGCGGATGCCGACCGCCTGCGCCAGGAACTGGAACAGGCCATCGAGGCCTCGGTCTCGCGCCTGGCCGAAGATGATGGGCGCGATACCCAGCCGACGCTGGGCTTCCAGCGCGTGCTGCAGCGCGCGGTGTACCACGTACAGTCCTCGGGCAAGAAGGAAGTCACCGGCGCCAACGTGCTGGTGGCGATCTTCGGCGAGAAGGACTCGCACGCCGTGTACTACCTCAACCAGCAGGACGTCACCCGGCTGGATATCGTCAACTACCTCTCCCATGGCATCGCCAAGCTGGGCGAGGAGGGCGAAGTGCCGCCCGCCGCCGATGGCGAGGGCCGCACCGAGGGTGCCGAGGGCGAAGGCAAGGGCGATGCCCTGGCCGAGTTCGCCAGCAACCTCAACGACCAGGCCCGCAACGGCAAGATCGACCCGCTGGTCGGCCGTGCCGATGAAATCGAGCGCACCATCCAGGTCCTGTGCCGTCGCCGCAAGAACAACCCGCTGTACGTGGGCGAGGCGGGCGTGGGCAAGACGGCGATCGCCGAAGGCCTGGCCAAGCGCATCGTGGAAGGGTCGGTGCCGGATGTGCTCGCCGATGCGGTGATCTATTCGCTGGACCTCGGCGCGCTGGTGGCCGGGACCAAGTACCGCGGCGACTTCGAAAAGCGCCTGAAGGGGGTGCTGACCGCGATGAAGAAGCTGCCCAATGCGGTGCTGTTCATCGATGAGATCCACACCATCATCGGTGCCGGGTCCGCGTCGGGCGGCACCATGGATGCCTCCAACCTGATCAAGCCGGCCCTGGCCTCGGGCGAGCTGCGCTGCATCGGCTCGACCACCTTCCAGGAATACCGCGGCATCTTCGAGAAGGATCGGGCCCTGGCCCGCCGCTTCCAGAAGATCGACATCGTCGAGCCGACGGTGGGCGAAACCTACGAGATCCTGCAGGGCCTCAAGCCCAAGTACGAAGCGCACCACGGCGTGACCTACGCCGATGACGCGCTGCAGGCTGCGGTGGATCTGTCGGTCAAGCACATCAACGACCGCCTGCTGCCGGACAAGGCGATCGATGTGATCGACGAAGCCGGTGCCCGCCAGCGCCTGCTGCCGGACGGTGAGCGCAAGGAACTGATCGACATCGAGGAGATCGAGACCATCGTCGCCAAGATGGCCCGCATCCCGGCCAAGCAGGTCAGCGCGACCGACAAGGACGTGCTCCAGCATCTGGAGCGCAACCTGAAGATGGTGATCTTCGGCCAGGACCCGGCCATCGAGACACTGTCCTCGGCGATCAAGCTGGCCCGCTCGGGCCTGGCCAATCCGGAAAAGCCGATCGGCAACTTCCTGTTCTCCGGCCCGACCGGCGTGGGCAAGACCGAGGTGACCAAGCAGCTCGCGCTGCAGCTGGGCATCGAGCTGGTCCGCTTCGACATGAGCGAGTACATGGAGTCGCATTCGATCAGCCGCCTGATCGGTGCCCCTCCGGGCTATGTCGGCTTCGACCAGGGCGGCCTGCTGACCGAGAAGATCGTCAAGACCCCGCACTGCGTGCTGCTGCTGGACGAGGTGGAAAAAGCCCACCCGGACATCTTCAACATCCTGCTGCAGGTCATGGACCGCGGTGTGCTGACCGACACCAATGGCCGTGAGGCGAACTTCAAGAACGTGGTGCTGGTGATGACCACCAATGCCGGCGCGGCCCAGGCCTCGCGGCGTTCGATCGGCTTCACCCGCCAGGACCATGCCACCGACGCGATGGAGGTCATCCGCAAGAGCTTCACGCCGGAGTTCCGCAACCGTCTGGATGCGATCGTGCAGTTCCAGGCGCTGGGCTTCGAGCACATCCTGCGCGTGGTGGACAAGTTCCTGATCGAGCTGGAAATGCTGCTGCAGGAAAAGCACGTCAGCCTGTCGGCCACCCCGACCGCGCGCGACTGGCTGGCCCACCATGGCTTCGATCCGCTGATGGGTGCCCGCCCGATGGCGCGCGTGATCCAGGACAAGATCAAGCGTCCGCTGGCCGACGAGCTACTGTTCGGCAAGCTGGTCAACGGTGGCAAGGTCAGCATCGACGTCCGCGACGACCAGCTGTTTGTCGAGACCGAGGCCGAGCCGGAGCGTCTGTTGCCGGCCACGGTGTAATCGGGTCGCAGGTGTTGTCGAGATGAATGCAAAAGCCCCCGAAAGGGGGCTTTTGTTTACGCGGGCGTGGGTGCTTGGCCGATCACTGGCGCGCGCGCGCCTTGCGTGTGAATTCCTCGGCGGTGATCGGATCAACGGCACTGATCGCGCAGCTCTGTCCATTGGTGCGCAGCTTGCTGGCCCCTGCGCCGCAGAGTTGGCCCTCCCGGCCGGGCGTGACAAAGGCGAGCTTCGGCGACATCGCGGCGCTGCTGCAGGAGCGTTCGAAACGCACCAGGTAATGCTGGTCGCCATTGCGCAGCAGCACGTCGCGGTCAGCCCCGTTGCGTACCAGCTGTTGATCCGCAGAGAGCGTGATGCAGTCGCCGGGGGCTGTGGGTTCGGCGGCCTGGGCCGACGCGGCGGCCAGACAGGTGATCAGGAGCAGGGGAGACAGGTACTTCATGGCGGGGGCCATCGGGTCATGATCCGGATTGGATCGACCGCCAGCGTGGACCGTTGCGTGCCAGGGCGAATCTGCATCAAGGCATCCTGACCGACGTCAGGGTGCACTGGGTCAGGGTGTCGCTTGGCAGGGTAAGGCCGCTGCCGGCAGAATGCCGCCCACGCGAAAAGGCCAGCACCTGGCTGGCCTTCTGGCGGGAACAACCCCCGGACCGCTTATTTCATGCGGTAGGTGATGCGACCCTTGGTCAGGTCGTACGGGGTCATTTCGACCTTGACGCGGTCGCCCGTCAGGATGCGGATGTAGTTCTTGCGCATGCGGCCGGAGATGTGGGCGATGATTTCATGCCCATTTTCCAGTCGTACGCGGAAAGTGGTGTTCGGCAGCGTCTCGCTGACGGTGCCTTCGAACTCGATGGAGTCGTCTTTCGACATGTAGTCCTGTGCAGTTCTGTAACCGGCCGAGCTGGCCTGAAGAGCGGGCATTTTACGCGCGTCGGGCGTTTGATGCAAAGTTTTGGTTAAGGCCGGTCCGGATCAGCGATTTCGGCGGCGGCCAGTGTGCCGAACAAATCCACCCAATCGCCTGCGGCGGCTGGCTGTTGGACCTGTTCACGGGCCAGCGCGAGAAAGCGCTGCCGGGGCCAGTGCTCAGCGCCCATGCGCAGCAGATGGTCATTTTCGACCTGCGCATCGATCAGCGGCCACCCCCAGCTGGCCAGCCGATGGGCCAACCCGGCCAGGGCGACCTTGGAGCCGCCCGAGACCGCACTGAACATGCTCTCCCCAAAGAACATCCGCCCGATCGCCACCCCGTAGATGCCGCCGACCAAGGCATTGCCATCGAACACCTCCACCGAGTGCGCGAAGCCGAGACGGTGCAGGTCGACGTAGGCGTCGCGCATGTCGCGCGTGATCCAGGTGCCGTCCTGGCCCGGGCGCGGGCTGGCCGCGCAGGCATCGATCACCTGCTCGAAACAGTTGTCGGCCCGTAGCGTCCAGGCGCTCTGCCGGAGCGAGCGGCGAAAGCGGCTGGACAGGTGCACGCCGTCGGTACGGAACACCATGCGCGGGTCCGGCGACCACCACAGCAGCGGCTGGCCTTCGGAGAACCACGGAAAGATGCCGCCGGCATAGGCGTTGAGCAGCCGCACCGGCGAGAGGTCGCCGCCGAGCGCCAGCAGGCCATCCGGATCGCGCAGCGCGGTCTCGGCGGGCGGGAAGGGAGCGTCCGGCGCATCGTCCAGGCGCCAGGGCAGCCGGCGGGTCATGCCAGGTCGGCCTTGAACGGACTGTGCGACGCCAGTACACGTGCGTAGTGGGCGACCTCGGCGCGCTCCTGTGCGCACCACGCAACCAGTGCCTCGGCAAAGGCGGGCTCGGCGATCCAGTGCCGGCTGCGCACCCGGTGCGGCAGGAAGCCGCGCGCCAGCTTGTGCTCACCTTGGGCGCCGGGCTCGAAGCGGGCCAGTCCTTCGCGCAGGCAGTAGGCGATGCCCTGGTAGTAGCAGGTCTCGAAATGCAGGCCGGGCAGGGTGGCGCCGCCCCAGTAGCGCCCATAGAGCGTGTCCGCGCCACGCAGGCACAGCGCACCGGCGACCGGCTCGCCATCGAGCACGGCCAGGAACATCACCAGCGCGCGCGGCATCGTCCGGGCGAGATGCTGCAGGAACGGCAGCGTCAGCGCGGGCGAGTTGCCGTACTCGGCGAAGGTCTGCAGGTAGAAACCGTGCATGGCGCGCAGATCGGCCTCGGTCGCCTCATCGCCATGCACGATGCGATACGTGACGCCGCTGCGCGCGAGCTTGGCCCGTTCCTGGCGGATGTTCTTGCGGTGCTTGTGGTCCATCGCGCCGAGGAAGTCGTCGAAGGTCTGCCAGCCACCGGGGTTGTGCCACTGGAACTGGATGTCTTCGCGCAGCAGCCAGTCCGGGCTGAAGGCGGGGTCTTCCTCGGCGGGGTGGAAGTTGATGTGGGCCGAGGACCAGCCCAGGCGTGCCACTTCGCCCGCCAGCGATGCCAGCAGCGCGCCACGATCCTCCGCTGTGCCGGCAAGTAGACGCGGGCCGGTCACGGGCGAATACGGCACCGCGCCCAGCCACTTGGGGAAGTAGTCCAGCCCGTGCTGGGCGTACGCGTGCGCCCAGGCGTGATCGAACACGAACTCGCCGTGCGAGTTGTCCTTGAGATAACCCGGGATCGCCGCGACCAGGGTGCCCCCGTCCCACAGGGTGAAGTGGCGCGGCCGCCAGCCCCATTCGGGACGCAGGCAACCGTGTTCTTCAAGGCCGGCGAGGAAGGCGTGCGACAGGAAGGGGTTGCGGCCGTCGTGCAGGGCGTCCCAGGCGGCGGCGGGGACATCGGACAGGCGATGCAGGAAACGTGGATCGGGCATGGGCAGAGGATAGAGCAGGTGGGACGGGCGCAGGGCGGGCGGAACGTACCGGCCAGTAAAAAGGCCGGTGAATGATTCACCGGCCTTCGTGTGCTGCGCGATTCGGGCGTCAGATCAGCTCGCCTGACCCTTCGCATCCAGATAGCGCTCGGCATCCAGTGCGGCCATGCAGCCGAAGCCGGCCGAGGTGATCGCCTGACGGTAGTGCTGGTCGGCCACGTCGCCGGCGGCGAACACGCCTTCCACCGAGGTCTGGGTGGCGTTGCCGCCCAGGCCCGAGCGGATGTCCAGGTAACCGTTGTTCATGGTCAGCTGGCCATCGAACAGGCTGGTGTTGGGGTGGTGGCCGATCGCCACGAAGAAGCCATGGGCCTCGATGTCACGGGTGCTGCCGTCCAGCGTGGACTTGACGCGCACACCGGTCACGCCGGCGTCGTTGCCCAGAACTTCGTCCACCTGGTGGTGCCACACGGTCTCGATCTTGCCGGCGGCGACCTTGGCGAACAGCTTGTCCTGCATGATCTTTTCCGCCTTGAGGGTGTCGCGGCGGTGGACCAGGTAGACCTTGCGGGCAATGTTGGACAGGTACAGGGCCTCTTCCACGGCGGTGTTGCCGCCGCCGACCACGACCACGTCCTGGTCACGGTAGAAGAAGCCGTCGCAGGTGGCGCAGGCGGACACGCCGCGGCCCTTGAAGGCCTCTTCGCTGGGGATGCCCAGGTACTTGGCGGTGGCGCCGGTGGCGATGATCAGGGCGTCGCAGGTGTACTCGGCGCTGTCGCCGATCAGCTTGAACGGGCGCTGGGAGACATCAGCGGTGTGGATGTGGTCGAAGATGACCTCGGTCTCGAAGCGCTCGGCATGCGCCTGCATGCGGGTCATCAGGTCCGGGCCCATCAGGCCGTGTGCATCTCCAGGCCAGTTGTCCACCTCGGTGGTGGTCATCAGCTGGCCGCCCTGCTGCAGGCCGGTGATCACGACGGGCTTGAGGTTGGCGCGCGCGGCGTAGACGGCGGCGGTCCAGCCGGCCGGGCCGGAACCAAGGATCAACAGGCGGGAGTGCTTGGAGTTGCTCATGTAAGCTCGCAATAGAAGGTAGGGCGGGACACTGGCAGGGTGATTGCGCGGCGTCCGAGCGAAGTCATAGAGTGGCGGCAGGGGCGGGGCGATTCAAGGCGCGCAGTGGAACGCGGCGACCCGCCAGGCACGACGCCCATTCCGGTGCCGGAGTTTTGACGCTGGCCGTGCTGGCCAACGGCCGGCACCTACCGGGGTGGGATCCAGTCGTTTATTATCAAGCACTAACAGTGCATTCCCAAGGTGTGGTCTAAGGTGGCGAAACAGGTCCCGGAACGAGCCAAGGCGTCCGACAGCAAGGCAGCGCCGCGCAAACCGGCCGGCGAGGACAATCCGCGCCGGCAGCGCCTGTGGCGCGACCTGGGGTTGATCGCGGTCGCCCCGGCATTGCTGTATCTGGTCGCCAGTCTGTTCACCTACTCGGCCACCGACCCTGGCTGGTCGCATACCGGCAGCGTGGTCGCGCCGGTCCACAACATGGGCGGTCGCGCCGGTGCCTGGATCGCCGATGTCCTGCTGCAGCTGTTCGGCTACATGGCCTTCGTGCTGCCGATCGTGCTGGGCGCACTGGCCTGGATCGCGATGTTCGGCCTGAAGCGGGAAGCCAAGGGCGAGCATGACCTGGATCCGGCGCTGCGCCTGGTCGGCCTGGTCGGTTTCCTGATCGCCGGCACCGGCTTCCTGCATCTGCGCCTGTTCGTGGCCGATGTGGCCCATGCCGGCGGCATCCTCGGCAAGCTGGTGGGCAGCTCGCTCAGCGTCGGTTTCGGCGCATTGGGCGCCAACCTGTTCGTGCTGGTGCTGCTGCTGGCCTCGATCACCCTGGCCACGGGCATCTCCTGGTTCGTGGTGATGGAGAAGATCGGCAACTGGGTGCTGGCGCTGCCGCCGCTGTTCAACAAGAAGAAAGAGCAGGCCACCGAGTGGCAGCAGACCCGCGCGATGCGCGAGGAGCGCCAGGAAGTGCGCAAGGTCGACGCCGAGGTCCGCGCCAAGCGCGAGCCGGTCAAGATCGAGCCGCGCCCGGAGCCGGTGCTGGAGAAGAGCGACCGCGCCAAGCGCGAGACCCAGATTCCTATGTTCCGCGGGGTCAATGGCGATGGCTCGGACGTGCCGCCGCTGGCACTGCTGGACGATCCCAAGCCGCAGCCCAAGGGCTACGACGAGGGCACGCTGGAAACGCTGTCGCGCCAGATCGAGTTCAAGCTCAAGGACTTCCGTATCGATGCGCAGGTGGTGGGTGCCTATCCCGGCCCGGTCATCACCCGCTTCGAAATCGAGCCGGCCCCGGGCATCAAGGTCAGCCAGATCAGTTCGCTGGACAAGGACATCGCGCGCGGGCTGTCGGTCAAATCCGTGCGCGTGGTCGATGTGATTCCGGGCAAGTCGGTGGTGGGTCTGGAGATCCCCAACGTCACCCGCGAGATGATCTATCTCTCCGAGCTGCTGCGCTCCAAGGAATACGACAAGTCCGCCAGCGTACTGACCCTGGCGCTGGGCAAGGACATCGCCGGCCGCCCGACCGTGGCCGATCTGGCGCGCATGCCGCATCTGCTGGTGGCCGGCACCACCGGCTCGGGTAAGTCCGTGGCGGTCAACGCGATGGTGTTGAGCCTGCTGTACAAGGCCTCGCCGAAAGACCTGCGGATGCTGATGATCGACCCGAAGATGCTCGAGCTGAGCGTCTACCAGGGCATCCCGCATCTGCTGGCGCCGGTGGTCACCGACATGAAGGAGGCCGCCAACGGCCTGCGCTGGTGCGTGGCCGAAATGGAGCGGCGCTACAAGCTGATGAGCGCGGTGGGCGTACGCAACCTGGCCGGCTTCAACAAGAAGGTCAAGGATGCCCAGGACGCCGGGCAGCCGATGATGGACCCGCTGTTCAAGCCCAATCCGGAACTCGGCGAGGCCCCGCGCCCGCTGGAGACGCTGCCCTTCATCGTCATCTTCATCGACGAATTCGCCGACATGATGATGATCGTCGGCAAGAAGGTGGAAGAACTGATCGCGCGCTTGGCGCAGAAGGCGCGTGCGGCCGGCATCCATCTGATCCTGGCCACCCAGCGCCCCTCGGTGGACGTGATCACCGGCTTGATCAAGGCCAACATCCCGACCCGTATCGGCTTCCAGGTCAGCTCGAAGATCGATTCGCGCACCATTCTGGATCAGTCCGGCGCGGAAACGCTGCTCGGCCATGGCGACATGCTGTACCTGCCGCCGGGTACCGCGTTGCCGGACCGCGTGCACGGTGCGTTCGTCTCCGATGAGGAAGTGCACCGCGTGGTCGAACATCTCAAGGCCAGCGGCCCGACCGACTACATCACCGGCGTGCTGGACGAAGTGCAGATGATGGGCGATGGCGTCGTGGTCGGCCCCGGTGGCCTGCCCGAGGCGGGCGGCGGTGGCGGCGATGAGTCCGATCCGCTGTACGACGAGGCCCTGCGCATCGTCACCGAAACCCGCCGTGCCTCCATCTCCGGCGTGCAGCGTCGCCTGAAGATCGGCTACAACCGTGCTGCGCGCCTGATTGAAGCGATGGAGGCGGCTGGCGTGGTCAGCCCGCCCGAGCACAATGGCGACCGCAGCGTGCTGGCGCCGCCCCCGCCCAAGTAACGCCGGGCGCGGCCTGGCTGTATGGAACCCGGGCGCTGCCCGGGTGTTGCCGAGCACAAGGAACCTGCAATGAAGCCGATGATCTGGACGATGCTGGGCGCCATGACGCTTGCGCCGGCAGTGGCGTGGGCCGATGCCCAGCCCGTACCGGCACCCGCGACACCCGCGACACCCGTTGCACCGACCACCCCGGGCGGGCAGGGCGGCCCGGCCGCGGGCGCTGAAGCGCAGGCCAGCAACAACTTCAGTTTCGTACGCTATCGTGCCGACTACGTGGTGCGCCCCGATGCGGGCAATACGCAGACCGAAGAGTACGACATCCTGCTCAAGACCAAATCGGCGGTCGAGCAGTTCAGCCAGGTGCGGCTGAGCTACAGCGAGAAGATGGAGACGCTGGAGGTGCTGCAGGCCTACACGTTGACGGCGGACGGCCAGCGCCGCGACGTGCCGGCCGACCGCATCTATACCCAGGAAAGCTATTCCAGCGCGGCCGCGGCGATGTACGCCGACCGCAAGGTGCGCGTGGTGGTCTTCCCGAATCTGGCGCCCGGTACCCGCGTGGTCTACCAGACCCGGCGCACCCAGAACACGCCGTATTTCCCGGGCTACTTCGGCCTGTGGGAAACCTTCAGCGTGTTCACCCAGTACGACGATGCCCGCGTGACCCTGAGTGCGCCTGCCGATCTGCCCATGCAGGTGGAACAGCGTGGCGTGCAGGGCAGCCAGGCGCCGCGTGTGCGCAATGGCATGGCACGCTGGGAATGGACGTACCGGCGCACGGATCCACTGAAGGCGCAGAACTGGTCCGCCGCCGCGTGGGAGTACAGCCCCACCATCATGGCCAGTACGTATCGTGACTGGTCGCAGGTGGCGCAGGCCTATCAGCTCAAAGGTGGCGAGGCCGCCGCGGTCACGCCGCAGATCCAGGCGCTGGCCGACGAGCTCACCCGTGGCATCACCGACCGCCGCGAGCAGGCCGCCGTGCTGTACGGCTGGGTGGCGCAGAACATCCGCTACGTGGCGGTGTACCTGGGCAACGGCGGGCTGGAGCCCAACCCGGCGCAGAGCATCCTCGACAACCACTACGGCGACTGCAAAGACCATGTCGTGATCCTGGAGGCGTTATTGGCTGCGCGGGGCATCCAGAGTACGCCGGTGCTGATCGGTGCCGGCGGTGGGCCGACGCTGCCGGCGATTCCGCTGCTGGGCCGTTTCGACCACGCCATCACCTACATCCCCGAGTTCGACCTGTACCTGGACTCGACCGCGCCCTATGCGCGTGTTGGCCAGTTGCCCGAGGGCGATCTCGGTGCGCCGGTGCTGCATACCCGCCAGGCCGTGCTGGCGCGCACCCCGGCCAACGATGCCTCGCGCAACGGCACCGGGATCGAGGCGGCGTTCCGGTTCGATGCGGCGGGCAATCTGTCTGGCCAGACCGTGCTGCACCCCAGCGGCGTGACCGAAATTGGCATGCGCGGCGCCTTCGCGCGGCTCAACGCGCAGAACCGGGCGCGTGCCGAAGAATCGATGATGGCCGCGTCCGGCTTCGACGGGAGTGGCGCACTGACACTGCTGGGCGACCCGCAGGACCTGACCCGGCCGTTCAACTTCCGCTATGACTTCCAGGCCAGCGACTACGTCGATTTCGGCGCGGTCGGCGGGATGGGGGTGCCTGACGCACCGGGGAGCCAATCGTTCCGCGACCTGTACGCCAGCACATCGGCGCCGGACAACGCCACGCCGTTCTACTGCAACGACAGTCTGCGCGATGAGCGCTACCAGCTGACCTTCCCGGCCAACGTGCCGATCGTGGCGATTCCGCGCAGCCAGCACTTCGCCAACGCGGCCGGTGAGTATCAGGTGGAGTGGACGCGCGACGGGCAGGTGATCACCGCGCGCCATCGACTGCACCAGCGCGCCGTGCGCGGGGCCGATGCGCTGTGCCTGCCGCAGGACTATGCCGCCTTCCGCGAGCTGTACCAGCAGGTCCGGCGCGGGTTCCGTGGGCAGGTGGTGTACGGGGATCTGAAGACGGTGCAGGCTGGCCCGTGAGGGCGCTGGATGGATCTGGTTTCCAGCGCATAATGTGTCCCTGATCGCCCATTCAGGATTGAATGGGCACACTGCCTCCCATCCTTCCCATTCGCCTGGATACCCGCATGCACACCACTTTCCGCCGCTCCCTGCTTGCTGCCACCCTGGTTGTCGCCAGTGTCGGTTCGGCGTCGGCCTGGGCGGGCGCCCGTGATGAGCTCAACCGTTTCACGCAGGGTCTGAAAGGTCTGGACGGGCAGTTCAGCCAGCAGGTGTTCGACAGCAAGGGCAAGGTCAAGGAAACCACCAGCGGCCGCGTTGCGTTGTCCGCGCCGCGCCTGTTCCGCTGGGAGTACATCAAGCCGCACGAACAGTTGATCGTGGCCGATGGCAAGAAGGTCTGGGTGTATGAGCCGGACCTGGAGCAGGCCAGCGTGCGCCCGCAGGGCCAGGAAGAGCAGAACAGCCCGCTGACCGCCCTGATCAATCCGGCGCTGCTGGACAAGCAGTACGACGTCAGCGAAGAGGCGGCCGTGCGTGATGGCCTGCAGTGGCTGGCGCTGAGCCCGAAGCGTGATACCGATACCGCCTTCCAGTACGCCGCACTGGGCTTCAATGGCCAGGGCCTGGCCCGCATGGAAGTCGTGGATGCGGTTGGCCAGCGCACGGTGATCAGCTTCACTGGCTGGAAGCGCAACCCGAGCTTCGCCTCGGGCACCTTCAGCTTCACCCCGGCCAAGGGTGTGGACGTCATCGGCGAATGACGGTGTAGTGCCGGCCGCTGGCCGGCATGCCCGCTGCAATCTGCCGCGATACACTAGACACGTGGCCAGAAACCGAACGACTTTCAATGGGCCCGATCTGCTGACCGTGGATCGGGACAACATGCGTCCGCTCGCCGAGCGGATGCGCCCGCAGACGCTGGACGAGATGGTGGGCCAGAAGCGCCTGCTCGCACCGGGCAGCGCGCTGCGCCGGGCGGTCGAGTCCGGCCATGTGCACTCGATGATCCTGTGGGGCCCGCCAGGCTGCGGCAAGACCACGCTGTCGCTGCTGCTGGCGCATTACGCCGATGCCGAGTTCCGCGCGATCTCCGCCGTGCTGTCCGGCCTGCCGGAGGTGCGCCAGGTGCTGGCCGAGGCCGCGCAGCGCTTCGCCGAGGGGCGCCGCACGGTGCTGTTCGTGGACGAGGTGCACCGCTTCAACAAGGCCCAGCAGGATGCGTTCCTGCCGCACATCGAGCGCGGCACGATCGTGTTCGTGGGCGCCACGACCGAAAACCCCTCGTTCGAACTGAACTCGGCGCTGCTGTCGCGCTGCCGCGTGCACGTACTGGAGTCGGTGTCGCCAAGTGACATCGTCGAGGCGCTGGAACGTGCGCTGCAGGACACCGAGCGCGGTCTGGGCGCGGAGCATCTGCAGGTGGCACCCGAGGCGTTGCTGGAGATCGCAACCGCAGCCGATGGTGACGTCCGCCGTGGGCTGACGCTGTTGGAGATCGCGGCCGAACTGGCCAGCGGCGACGGCGGGCGGATCAGTCCGGAGATGCTGGTGCAGGTGCTGGCCGATCGCACCCGTCGTTTCGACAAGGGCGGCGAGCAGTTCTACGACCAGATCTCGGCGCTGCACAAATCCGTGCGCAGCTCCAACCCCGATGCCGCGCTGTACTGGCTGACCCGCATGCTCGATGGCGGCTGCGATCCGTCGTATCTGGCAAGGCGCCTGACCCGGATGGCGATCGAGGACATCGGCCTGGCCGATCCGCGCGCGCAGTCGATGGCGTTGGAGGCGTGGGATATCTATGAACGCCTGGGCAGCCCGGAGGGCGAGCTCGCCTTCGCGCAACTCGTGCTTTATCTGGCCAGTACCGCCAAATCAAACGCCGGCTACGCCGCCTTCAACAAGGCCAAGCAGGAAGTGCGCGAGACCGGTACCCAGGAGGTTCCGCTGCACCTGCGCAACGCGCCGACCAAGCTGATGAAGGAGCTGGGCTACGGCAAGACCTATCAGTACGATCACGACGCGGACGGGGGAATTGCGCTGGATCAGACCGGCTTCCCCGATGCGATGGGTGAGCGCGTGTATTACGAACCGGTGCCGCGCGGGCTGGAGATCAAGCTGAAAGAGAAGCTGGACCGCCTGCGTGCGGCGCGGGCACAGGCGCGGGCAGAGAAAGGCGCTGACTGATGGAAGGCCTGGGCCTGTGGTGGCAGCAGCTTGGGCTGGTGATGGCCGGTGGCGCACTGGGCGCGGCGCTGCGTTTCATGATCGGCGATGCGATGCTGCGCCAGTTCGGGACTGGCTTCCCGTGGGGCACGCTGACGGTGAACCTGGTCGGCGCGTTCGTGGCGGGTTACGTGATGATCTGGCTGCAGAGTCGGGGCACGGCCGCAGTGTACTGGCGCGCCTTTCTGATCGTGGGGATCGTGGGCGGGCTGACCACGTTCTCCTCGATGATGCTCGAGTCGCTGGTGTTCACCCGTACCGATCGCAGCCTGATGGTGCCGCTGTACCTCGGGGTGAGCCTGGTCGGCGGGATGCTGCTGGTGTGGGCGGGCGCGCGCGTGGCAGAGGCGTGGCGCTGACGCTTGCGTCGCAAATGCAGAAATCCACGGAAAACGCTGGATTAAAGTGATGTCTCACGATATCGTGCGCGCCCCCGTTTGCATCCTCGTCCGTCATGCGCGATGAACAAGACCCCGGAACACTGGAACTGACGCTGCCGCGCAAGCGCGGCCGTCCGCCCACGTTCGGCTACGCGATGACCGATGCGCAGCGTGCGGCCCGCTACCGTGCGCGCCGCGCCGGCCAGGCCGGTCACGCCGATGTGCGCAACTGCAGCGACATGGTGCTGCTGGACAAGATCCGTGCCTCGATCACCAGCAAGGACCCGGAGCTGACCGGTTTCCTGGTGCACGTGCTCTGGCAGCGCTACCCGCTGCAGCTCAAGTAGGCGCGCCCGCCCGCTCCTGGTTGAGCAGCTTGGCCAAGCGCAGTGCCAGCGCCTTGACCAGCGGGTCGGCGGTGGCGCGATGGAGCAGGGCGATCTCGAACGTATCGATCGGCGGCAGGCCCTGTTCGGCGCCGAGCACGGTGTGATCGCGATTCAGGGCGCGTGCCGGCAGCAGGCTGATGCCCATGCCATCGGCTACCGCGCCCTGGATGCCACTCAGGCTGGAGCTGGTGAAGCTGATCCGCCAGCGGCGGCCGAGTGCTTCGATGGCATCGATGATGTCGTCGCGATACAGCCCGCGCGGCGGGAAGGTGACCAATGGCACCGGATCCAGGCCGATGCAGCCATTGCGGGCACTGTCGATCCAGACCATGGTCTCCGGCCAGCAGGCAACGGCGGCGCGGCTGTTGCGGCGCTGCTTGACCAGGATCAGATCCAGTTCGCCGTGATCGTAGCCATTGGCCAGGTCGCGGCTGAGGCCGCTGGTGACTTCGAGCTTGACCTGGGGGTGCTCGCGGTTGAAGGCGCCCAGCAGCTGGGTGGTCGCGGCGCTGACGAAATCCTCCGGCACGCCCAAGCGCACCGTGACGGCCACCGTGGTGCCGGCCAGCGCTTCCAGCAGCTGATCGTTGAGCGCCAGCAGCTGACGCGCGTGGCCCAGGACGAGCTGCCCGGCATCGGTGGGGTGCACGTCGCGGTTGCCGCGCACCAGCAGTGGATGGCCCGCCATCTCCTCCAGCCGGCGGATCTTCTGGCTGATGGTGGATTGGGTGGAGTGCAGGCGTGCGGCGGCGGTGGTGAAGCTGGCGCAATCGGCCACCATCACCATCGCGCGCAGCAGATCAAGATCGAACAGGGTGCGATTCGGTTTTTCACTGGCGGTCATGCTGCCATTGTGGAGCGCAATGGCAGCGGCCGCCATGGCAATGCAGGGCGGCTAATCGCCCGTGGGCATCGGCTCGGCATCGGCAGGGCGCTGCGTCAGGCTGCGGGCCACCCGTTCGGCGGTCTGGCGAAGTCGCTCGATGAGCGCTGGTGGTCCCAGTACCTCGAACTCCAGGTCCATGGCCAGCAGCCAATAGATCACCGAGCCAAGCGGGTTGGCGCCGCAGCGCAGCAGGCAACGCCCCGCATCCACGACCTCCAGTACGCCAGTCGATGCGGGAATCTGCTGACGCAGGGCAGCCAAGGGCGCGTGCAGGATGATCCGCGCCTCGTCGGGGTACTGCCCGAGCGACAGTGCCTGGGCGACCCACCGGCGCAGATCGCCTTCGCCGGGCCCGGCGCGCGGCGCGAAATGCGCGCCCACCACGGGCGTGCTGGTGATGCGATCGATGCGGAAGGTGCGCCAGTCGTCGCGTGCAGGATCCCAGGCGACCAGATACCAACGCCGGTCCGTGTGCACCACGCCTTGGGGCTCCACCTGGCGTGAGCTTGGCTGGCCATCGCGGTCGATGTACTCGAAGGCCAGTTGCAGCTGGTCGCGGCAGGCGGCAGCCAGAGTGGTCAGCCGGCCGGCATCGACCAGCGGGCCGATCTGGTCCGTCGGCAGGATCGCCGAGCGCAGCGCGTCCAACCGGGGGCGCAGGCGCGGGGGCATGGCCTGCTCAAGTTTGACCAGCGCGGTGATCGCGGTCTGCTCGATGCCGCTGATCGTGCCGGTCACGGCCGTCCGCAATGCGATCGCTGCTGCGAGGGCTTCCTCATCGTCCAGCAGAAGCGGGGGCAGGGCGCGGCCCGGGCGGAAGGCGTAGCCGCCGGCGACACCGGTGCTGGCGTGGATGGGATAGCCCAGCTGGCGCAGCCGGTCGATGTCGCGGCGGAGCGTGCGTGGATGGATGCCCATGCGCTCGGCCAGCATGCCGCCGCCCCAATGCGGGCGCGATTGCAGCAGGGACAGCAGGCTCAGCAGGCGGGCGGAGGCGGTCAGCATCGAGAAAGCGTAGCAGCCATTGCGGGCGGGTTCTGTCCGCAAGGGTGGCTAGCCTTGAGGCCACGGTGCAGGACCACTTCGGTCGCACCCCTGACCACACTCAAGGAGTTCCAGATGTCCCTCGTCTTCTATTGGCACCCGATGTCCAGCGCCACCCCGATCGCCTGCGTCCTGGCCGAACTGGCCGTCCCTCATGAGCGGGTCAGGATCGACATCCGCGCCGGCGAGCAGCGCACGGCCGACTACCTGGCCATCAATCCCAACGGCAAGGTGCCGTGCCTGGTGGTGGATGGCACGCCGATGTTCGAAGGCCTGGCGATCCACCTGTGGCTGGGCGAGCACTTCGGCGTGGCCAAGGGTCTGTGGCCGCACGACGGCACACCGGCGCGGCTGGAGGCGATGTCGTGGTGCACGTGGGCATATGTCACCTATGGCGCGGTGATCGGGCGTGTGTGGCTGGCCACCACGGACGATGCGCTGCGCGATGCCGACCATGCCGCCGCCGCAATCCGCACCGCCACCGCGCTGCTGGACCTGCTGGAGGCGCGCCTGTCGCAGCAGCCTTGGATGCTCGGTGAGGCTTACTCGCTGGTGGATCTGGTGGTTGGCCAGGTGGTCGGCTATGGCACGTATCTGGGCGCTGCGGTGGAGGCGCACCCGGCGGTGGCCGCCTGGCTGCAACAGGTGCAGGCGCGGCCGGCGATGCAGGGCGCGGTCTGAGCGGGGTACTGTGTATCGGGAATGTGCATGACGCGCATTCCAAAATTTAACTGGTGAATGGACCGGGCCCGACCGTAAGGTGGCCCGGTTCTCCATTTTCCGGTGCACTGCCCATGTCCCTGCGTCTTGCCCTTCCCGTGCTGCTTGCACTGGCCCCTTCCGCGTTCGCGGCCGAGCAGGCCGACCTTATGATCCGGCATGCGACCGTGGTCGATGTGGAGCATGCCTCCACCGTGCCGGACCAGACCGTCGTGGTACGCGGCCAGGACATCGTGGCGATGGGCAGCGATCGTGCGATGCGCAAGGCGTGGAAGGCCCGCGAGGAGGTCAACGGCAAGGGGCGCTATCTGATTCCGGGCCTGTGGGACATGCACGTGCATTTCGGGGGCGGCCCGGATCTGATCGAAGAGAACAAGGCGCTGCTGCCGCTGTACATCGCCCATGGCATCACCACCATCCGTGACGCGTCCGGCGATCTGCCCGAGCAGGTGCTGCAGTGGCGCGGCGAGATCGCCAGCGGCCAGTTGGCCGGCCCGCAGCTGTTCACCTCGGGTGCCAAGATCGAAGGCATCAAGCCGGTCTGGAAAGGCACCATCGAAGTCGGTTCGCAGGCGGATCTGGATGCGGCGTTCGTGCGCCTCAAGCGCGACCGCGTCGATTTCGTCAAGATCACCGACAGCACGCTGACGCCTGAGTTGTTCCTGGCCGCGGTACGTGGCGCGCGCGCCAACGGGTTGCGTGCGTCCGGGCATATCCCGATGGCACTGACCGTCCAGCAGGCCGTCGATGCCGGCATCAGCTCCATCGAGCATCTGGACTATGCCTACAAGGCCGGCGTCAAGGACGAGGCCGCCATTGCGGCGGACTTCGCGGCCAAGCGCATCGATCGCGCGCAGGCCAACGCACGATTGGATGCGGGCTTCGACCGTGACACCGCCATGGCCGCCTATCGCGGTTTCGCAGCGAAGGGGGTGTTCGTGACGCCGACCCTCAATGGCGGGCGCATCCTGGACTTCCTGGACCAGGACGACCATCGCGACGATCCCTATCTGGCCTACATCGGCCCAAAGCTGCAGGCCACCTACGCCTGGCGCGTCGAGCGTGCGGCCAAGGCCACGCCGGCACAGATCCAGGCGCGGCATCAGGAGTACCGCCAGGTCGCCGCGGTGCTGCCGATGCTGCAGCAGGCCGGGGTCACGATCATGGCCGGCACCGATGCGGGCTTCCTCAACTCGTTCAACTACCCCGGCATCGGCCTGCATGACGAACTGTCACTGTTCGTCAAGGAAGGGCTGACCCCAGCGCAGGCACTCTCGGCGGCCACGCGCGCGGGCCCGGCCTGGTTCGGCACGCTGGATCGTTACGGTGCGGTCGCGCCGGGCAAGGCGGCCGATCTGGTGTTGCTGGAGCGCAATCCGCTGGAAGACATCGAGGCCACACGCAGCATCCAGTACGTGGTGCTGCGTGGCCAAGGCTATGACCGCAAGGCGCTGGATGCGCTGCTGGCCCAGACCAGGGCGAAGGTCGCGGCCTGGAAGGCGGAAGAAACGAAGGAGTAATGGAGGCGAGCGCGCTCACCGGCGTGGTGGGCGCGCTCCGGCCTGGACAATGCGCCGGGCTGCGGCAATGTCAGCGAGGTGCAGTTGACGGTGCGGCCGTCGGCAAAGCGCGCGGTCGCGCTGCCATCGGCGAACGTGGTCTGCTGCACCTGCCGTTGCATCGGATCGGCTCAGTGGGCTCCCGCGCCGGGCGTGATGGCAATGCGCTGCCCCAGCGCATGCGCCGTCTGCAGATGGGTGTGTGCATCGCCCGCATCTGTTTCCAGCAGCAGCGTGGAGGACAGTACCGGCGCGCCGCAGTAGTCGAAGATGCCGGTGTCGATCTGGGTCTTCATCGCCTCGGTATAGCCGCGCTTGTGCCACGTGCGCTCATCGGCGCCACCCAGGCCGACCAGGTGGACAGGCAGGTGCCCGAGTTTCTTGAGTACGCCCTGGCCGCTGCTGTCGTCGTAGGCCCAGCCACCGGTAAAGACCCGGTCGATCCAGCCCTTCATCAGCGCCGGCATGCTCCACCAGTAGACCGGAAACACAAGGACCAGCGCGTCAGCCCGGTCCAGGCGGGCCTGTTCGGCCAGAACATCGGCGGGAAAGGGCGCCTGACGATGATGGCCCTTCAGGTCGTCCTGGGTGAAGCGGGGGTCGAAGCCCTCTGCAGTCAGGTCGGCCAGTTCGATTGTCGCGCCGGCGGTTTCGGCGATGCCGTCGGCAATGCGGCGGGCGACGGCGTGGGTCAGTCCGTCGGGGTCGGGATGGGAGGTGACGATCAAGGTGTGCATGGGATTCCAGAAAGAGGCGGAGGCTGTATACTTTTGGTAAGTTACGACTCGTAAGTTACGATTGGTATATAGCAATGTCAAGTCCGCACGATCCTGCCTCTGCCACCCCTCGTCGCCGGATGAGCCGCGACGACCGCCTGCGCCAGTTGCTGGAGGTGGCCTGGCGTCTGATTCGCGAGGAGGGTACTGACGCACTGACGTTGGGGCGCCTTGCCGAGCAGGCCGGGGTGACCAAGCCGGTGGTGTATGACCATTTCGGCACCCGCGCCGGACTGTTGGCGGCGCTGTACCAGGATTTCGATGCGCGCCAGGGCGTGGTGATGGACGCGCGGTTTGCCGACAGCGGTTCGACGCTTGCGGAGAAGGCGCAGGTCATCGCCGATGCCTACGTGGCCTGTGTGATGAAGCAGGGGCGTGAGATTCCCGGCGTGATCGCCGCGCTGGCCGGCTCGCCCGAGCTGGCGCGCATCAAGCGCGAGTACGACGTGGTGTTTCTCGAGCAGTGCCGCGCGCTGCTCTCACCGTTTGCACCGGCCGGCGCGCTGCCCTTGGCAGGCCTATGGGGCATGCTCGGCGCGGCCGAAGGGCTCTCGTATGCGGCGACGACGGGCGACATCACCCCTGAGCAGGCCGTGCGCGAACTGGCGGCGACGATCGCCGCGATGGTTGCGCGCGGCTGAGCGTTCTACCGTCTGTTTGGCAGTGTCATGCGCGGCGCCGCCGAGGATCGGGCGCGTATGATGTCCCGCCTTGTTGGACTGGATGCCATGCGCGTTTTCCTGCCTGTTCTTGTACTTGCTGCCGCGATCGGTGCGACGTTGCCTGCGACCGCTGCGACCGCTGCGACCGCTGCGACGGTTTCGTTGAATGCGCGCCTGGAGGCGGCCTCGAGTGTGCAGGTCAACCAGGTGCCGGTGAGCGGCGCACCACTGATCGGGCGTGTGCAGCAGTTCCGCAACGGCGACAGCCTGATCAGCCTCGGCGACGGTGAGGGTCAGCCGGTCGTGCTGACCCTGTGCAAGGGCAAAGCACATCTGAATCTCGAGGCGAGCTGGCCGGGCGCGCCCGCGGCGAAGACCCAGGAAGAGAAGCAGATGCGCGCATACGGCATGTACATGGCGGTGATGGGCGGGATGGCGATGGTGCAGGGGATCACGGGTGATGCCCTGGCGCTGCCGGCCGAAGGACAGACATCGACAGCGCAACGCGAGACGTCCTGGGCCTATGGCAAGGAGCTGTACGCGGTAGCGGTGACTCATGCGGTCGGCGGCGAGATCCGGATCAAGATGACCAAGACGGAGAACACCACCCGGACGCCGTCCTCCGGTCCGGATGACATCGTCAATACTGACGGTGACAAGGCAGCACGCCTGGCCGAACTGGACCCGGTAGGGACATCGCGCGAACTGGTGATCGCTGCGGCGCCCATGGCGGAGGGCGTGCCGGACGCGATGTCGTTGCAGGGCTGGATGTCCGCCAGTGGCAAGGGCGGCGCGACGGTAGGTGCGGCGCGCAAGGCCTCGGGCGATTGCGCGCGCTGAACCGGGTGGCGCAACGTCAGTGATACCCATTCTCATTTGAGTTACACTGGCGCGATAGCACCGTCCCTCGCTCCGGGTAGTCATGATTGTTTCGTCGTCGCTGATCTCTTCCGTATCGCCGTGGTTGCGCACGCTGGGCGTAGCGACCGCCATCGGCATGGCGGCGTTGTCGCCCGCTTCGGCGCAGCAGCGCAATCCCGAGCAGAAGGTCGGTGAGACGGTGCTGGATCAGCCGGCGCAGAGCTATCGCTTTGAACACTTCGTGCTCGACAGCCCCGACAAGGCCCGCCGCTGGCGGGTGAATGTCGGTGTGCCGGCCAAGGCCTCGGCCACGCCGGCACCGGTGCTGTACATGCTCGATGGCAACGCCGCGGCGATGGTGCTCGACCAGGCGATGCTTGCCGATCTGGCTGCGCATGCCGCGCCGGTGCTGGTGTTCATCGGCTACGACAACGATCTGCGCATCGATTCCCCGGCGCGCACGCGCGACTACACGGCGTGGATCGATACCGCCGACGACGAGAACGGCACGTCGCAGTCCAGCGGTGGCGGTGCGTATGCGTTCCTGGATCTGATCGAGCGCCGGATCAAGCCGGAAGTGCAGCGCCGTGCCCGCATCGATCTGCAGCAGCAGTCGCTGTGGGGCCATTCGCTGGGCGGCCTGTTCGTGGTCAGCACGCTGTATACCCGGCCGGCCGCGTTCCAGCATTACGTGTCGGCCAGCCCGTCACTGTGGTGGAGCCAGGGCGCCCCGCTGGGCGACATGGAGCGCCAGTTCATCGCCAACGCCCAGGGCCAGCCGGCCCAGGTCACGGTGATGCTGGGTGGCGACGAGCGCACCGGCAACCGGGGCGTGCGTGACATGACCAATCCGCGCGTGGTCGCGCATCTGCGCCGCATTGGTGGCGCCACGCCCGATGCAGCGCAGCAGCTGGCCGCCCGCCTGGCCAAGGTGCCGGGCCTGACCGTGCAGTACCGCGAGTTCCCCGGCCTTGGCCATGGGCCGATGCTGCCGGCATCGCTCAAGGCGACGCTGAGCCAGTTGTATGGCATCACCGATCGCAGCGGCACACCCGCGCCGGCCCCCTGATTTTTTCGTTACCCCAGGCAGTTCCGTGGCCCTGTGCCACCGCCGCAACGGACCGCGGCCACGCCAAGGCAAGCACTGTGACAACGCGCCAACCGGCGCGCCCCCAACAGAAGGAGTCTGCTGATGTACACCCTGAAAACCCTCCCGCGCGTCGCCACCCTGGCCCTCGCGCTGTCGCTGGCCAGCCCGACCGTGTTCGCCCAGCCGGTGTTCGATGCGCCGGCCAACGGCTTCCGTGGTGAAGTCGTCAGCCGCGGCCAGAACGTGGTGCCGGGCAGCGACGCCGAAGTGATCGGCCGCCAGTTCGTGCCGGGCCAGCAGGTCACCCTGCTGCGCGGTGAGACGGTACTCAATGCCACGCCGTACGTGGTCGATGCCGAGGGCAACTTCAAGGGCAGCGTCGCGATTCCGGCCGATGCCGTGCCCGGTCAGCAGCCGGTGATCGTACGCGCCAGCCAGCCGTCCGCGGCCACGGTGCTGTCGCTGCGCGTCTCGCCGAACCTGCCGCTGAGCGGCCAGCAGAACTTCAGCCAGACCTCGGCCAAGCTGGTCCAGGGCCTGTACCAGTCCGCGTACAGCGCGGCCAGCAACGCGGTGTTCGTCACCGCTGCCGTCGGTCGCCCGCCGGTCACCCAGTCGCAGCTGCTCAAGCTGGACCCGAAGACCCTCAAGGTCACGACCAGGATCACCCCGGCTGAAGTGCCCGGCGGCAAGGGCGGTGCAGTGTTCGCGGTGTACGGCGTGGGCGTGGATGATGCCAACGGCAACGTGTGGGTCACCAATACCCGCCAGGACACCGTGGCCGTGTATCGCCAGAAGGACCTGTCGCTGGTGCGCCAGTTCGATGTGGGTGCGGTGCCGCATGCCCGCGACATCGTGGTCGACGGGCGTCATGGCAAGGTGTTCGCCTCGGCCGCCGGCGAAGATCATCTCTCGGTATTCGATGCCCGCACCCTGCAGCCGCTGGAGTCGATCACCCTGGCCTCGGGCGTGGACGACAAGAAGTTCGTCCCGATGAGCCTGGTGCTGGATGAAGCGGCCGGCAAGCTGTTCACCGTCAGCATCGGCACGCCGGAAGCGGCGGTGATCGACACCACCACCGGCAAGGTGGAGAAGGTGATCGATCTGGGCAACGCGATCAGCGCCTCCGGCGTGGCCTATGACGCCTCGGCCGGTCGCCTGTACGTGGCCTCGCAGGGCACCGACAACCTGCTGATCGTCGATGTCGCCAGCGGCAAGGTGCTGCACGACGTGCCGGTCGGCGCGGGTGCGCTGAACGTGGCCTTCGAGCCGGTGTCCAAGCTGGCCTATGTGACCAACCGCGGTGCCGGTACGGTGACGGTGGTCGATGGCAACGGCAAGGTGGTGGGCAACCTGGATGGCGGCACCTTCCCGAACCATGTGCGTGAAGATGGCAAGGGCAACGTGTTTGCCGTCAACAAGTCGCGTGATGCCCAGGATCCCAAGGGCGACCGCATCACCCGCATCAGCACCCGCGCGAACTGAGTTTCGCGCAGTGCGTTGCACTGGCGGCGGGGCGATCAGCCCCGCCGTTCTGATGAAAGAGGAACTGCCATGAAGTCGATTGTTGTCCGCCGCAGCCTGCTGGCGTTGTCCCTGGTCGCCGTGATTGCCGGGTGCTCGAAAGAGCCTGCCGCGCCGGCTGCCGATACCGCCGCCGCATCGGCCGCGCAGCCCGCCGAAGCGCTGCCGGCGAGCTGGCAGCGTGTGGTGGGTGTGGACGTACCAGACATTGAAGGCGCCACGCAGCAGTTGCCGGCACAGGTCACCTCCGATGACGGTGTGGCCACCACGGTGACCGATACCTCCAGGATCATTGCCGGTGGCGATGACATCATCGCCGTGCTCGAAGCGCTCGGCCTGGACGAGCAGGTGTACGCCGCGCCGCTGCGCTCGGCCACCGAATCCGGCCGCAAGGCCCCCAAACAATTTCTGTTCAACCGCACCACCGGTGTGGAGGGCGTGTTGAGCCTGCAGGGCACCCTGTTCCTGGGCAACAGCCTGCGGCGCCATTCCGATCTGGCCGCCAAGCTGCGCGGTGCAGGCGAAGCGGCGGTGATCGTCGACGATCTGCAGCCGGCCGCGGACAAGGTGCGCAAGGTCGCCGCCGCCGTCGGCATGGCCGAGCAGGGTGAAGCACTGGCTACGAAAGTGCAGTCGCAGCTGGATGCGGCCAAGGCCAGTGGTGCCGCGTTGGCATGGCACCCGCGCGTGATCCACGTGTCCGCGACCGGTGCCGGCGGCGCGCCGACGGTGGCGGGCTCGGACAGCGCCTCGGGCAAGCTGATCACGCTCGCCGGTGGCATCAACATCGGCGACGAAGCCGGTGTGGCCAATTATTCCGCGCTGAGCAACGAAGGCGTGGTGGCTGCGGCGCCCGATGTGATTCTGGTGACCGAGAACGATCTGGCCCTGTTCGGTGGCCAGGCCGGGCTGTGGCGCGCCTATCCAACGCTCCGGCAGACGCCGGCCGGTGCGGCCAACCGCGTGTGGGTGATGCCGGATGTGGAGTTGAAGTCCGCCAGCGTCGCCTCAGGCAGTGGCGCGGTGGCGCTGGCCGCGGCATTTGCAACCGTGCCACGCCCGTGAGTGCTTGAGGCATGGCGGTGTTGAGTCCTGCGCGCCGGCGCGGCGCGACCGTGTTGATCTGGGCTGCGGTGGGGTTGCTGATCGCAGTCATCGCCTCGTTCGCGGTGGGCCCGTTGCGGCTGCCGCCGATGGAGGTGCTGCAGGCGATCGGCGTGAAGCTGGGGCTGGCCGATCCGGCCAGCGTCAGTACCCGCGATCTGGCAGTGGTCTGGCAGCTGCGCATTCCGCGTGCCTTGCTGGGCGCGATGGTGGGCGCCGCACTGGCGATGGCCGGCGCGAGCCTGCAGGGGTTGTTCGGTAATCCCTTGGCCGACCCCGGCATTGTCGGCGTGACCCAGGGCGCTGCCTTGGGTGCGGTCTCGGCGATCGTGCTCGGTGCCGGCGCCTTCGGTGCGTGGACGCTGCCGCTGGCGGCCTTCGCCGGTGCCGGTGGCGCGATCACATTGACGTATCTGTTGGCGCGGCCGGGGCAGGGCACCGGCACGGCGACATTGCTGCTGGTCGGCATTGCGATCGCGGCGTTCTGCTCGGCGATGATCGGATTCCTGACCTACATCGCCAGCGAGAGCGAGCTGCAATCGCTGGTGTTCTGGCAGATGGGTTCGTTGGCCCAGGCCGACTGGATGGACGTGGTCGCGGTGGCGCCCGTGTTCGTGCTGGGCACGATCGCGCTGCTGCGTCTGGCCACGCCCTTGGACATGCTCGCGCTCGGTGAGCGCCAGGCCCAGCACCTCGGGCTGGATGTGAAGCGCACGCGGCTCAAGTTGATTGCCTTCAGCGCGCTGCTGGTCGGTGCCGCCGTCGCCTTCGCCGGCTCGATCGGTTTCGTCGGCCTGGTCGTGCCGCACGTCGTGCGCCTGCTGGTCGGCCCTGGCCATCGCTGGCTGCTGCCGGTCTCGGGCGTTGCCGGTGCGCTGTTGATCGTGGTCGCCGATACCGCCGCACGCACGCTGGATCCGCCGTCGGAGATTCCGCTGGGCCTGTTCTCGGCCGCACTGGGTGCGCCGTTCTTCCTGTGGCTGGTGATGCGTCAGCGCCACCGGAGCGGCGCATGAGCGCACTGCTGCAGTTGCAGTCGGTGCAGTTGAGCCGCGGCGCACGACGCATTCTGGATGACATCACGCTGGATTTCGTGCCGGGCACGGTCACCGCGCTGGTCGGGCCGAACGGCGCGGGCAAGTCGACGTTGCTGGCGGTGGCCGCGGGCGATCTGGAGGCGGATCAGGGCAGGGTGCTGCTGCGTGGGCAGGCGCTGCCGGACTGGAAAGCCAAGCCGCTGGCACGCGAGCGCGCGGTCATGCCGCAGGAGCACGCGGTGCGGTTCGCGTTCCGTGTGCATGAAGTGGTGGCGATGGGGCGGCTGCCGCATCCGCCGGATCCGGTCAAAGACGCCGCCTGCATCGCCGATGCGCTGGCGCGGGCGGACCTGCATGCGTTGATCGAGCGGGAAGTGGAGCATCTGTCCGGTGGCGAGGCCGCGCGCACGACCTTTGCCCGCGTCCTGACCCAGGACACCCCGCTGCTGCTGCTGGATGAGCCGACGGCGGCGTTGGATCTGCGCCATCAGGAGCGCACCCTGCGCGCGGTGCGCGAACTGGCCGATGCCGGCGCCTGTGTGATCGTGGTGCTGCATGATCTGAATCTGGCCGCTGCGTATGCGGACCGGATCGTGTTGCTGGAGCAGGGCCGCGTAGCGGCCGATGGCACGCCGACCGAGGTCCTGACGCGGGAACACATCGAGCGTGTCTACCAGCAGCCGGTGCTGGTGCTGCGGCATCCGCAGCGCGATGTCCCGTTGGTGGTGGTGACCGACGCGTAGCGCCGGGCGTTACCCCGGCGCCGCCACCCTTTACCAGCCGAAGCGCGCCGTCGCCATCACGGTGCGGCCGCTGCCGTAGTAGCACGACGACACGCCGGTGCAGGTGGATACGAAACGCTTGTCGGCCAGGTTGCTGGCGTTCAAGGCCAGCTGCACGCGGGTGCTGCCGAACTGCCCGAGGTCGTATCGGATCGCAGCATCGAACAAGGTGTACGACGGGATCAGATACAGGTTGGCGCTGTCGCCGTAGCTCTTGCCGTTGTAGCGCGCCCCGGCGGCCAGGCTCAGGCCCTGCAGGGCGCCGCCCTGGACGGTGTAATCCGCCCAGAACGAGGCGCTGTAGTCGGGCACCATGATCAGTTCCTTGCCCTTGTACTGATCGCTGCGGGTCATCTCCGAGTCCATCCAGGTGGCTGCGCCGATCAGGCTGAAACCCTGCGTGGGAGTGACGCGGCCTTCCAGCTCAACACCGCGGATGCGGCCTTCGCCGTCCTGGATCGAGCACCGCGCGTTGCCGGTGTTGCCGCAGCTCATGTGGCTCAGATCGGGATCCTGGGTGACCAGGTTTTCCTGGCGCAGGTCGTAGGCAGCGAGCGTGATCAGGCCGTCGATGCTGGCCGGCTGGTATTTGACGCCGGCCTCCCACTGCTTGCCATACACCGGATCGAACGCGTGCCGATCAAAACTCTGCAGCGCGCTCGCGGTGGAGGGCTGGAAGGATTCTGCGTAGCTGACATCGGGCGTGAAGCCGCTGTCGAACACGTACAGCAGGCCGGCATTGCCTGAGAACGCCTCGCTCTTGATCACGCTGCGCGGCTGCAGCACCGTCGCACCCGTCACCAGGTTGCGGGTGGTGCTGGAGGAATCATCCTTGGTCCAGTCATGCCGGCCGCCGAGGGTCAGGCGCCATCGGCCAAGCGCCAGCTGGTCCTGCAGGTACAGCCCGCTCTGGCGGTTGATGCCTTCGGTGGGGCTCAGAGAGGTGACACGCGGCGTATACCCGCTGTAGACCGGGTTGAAGATGTCGATCGGTGCCGGGTTGCTCATCGCGCCGCGCACGCCTTCCCAATCGGCCTTCTGCCAATCCCAGCCCAGCAGCAGGGTGTGGTCGACCGCGCCGGTGGCGAAGCGTGCCTGCAGCCGCGTGTCCAGGGTATCGCCATCGGAATCGCCGGTGCCGTAGGTGGCGCGGCGCTTCTGGGTGCGGCCATCGGCGTTGAGCGCACCATCGGTGACCACGCCGCGGTACAGCGAATCCACATGCGTGCGTCGCGCGCTCTGGCTCAGGGTGAGGTGATCATTGAACTGGTGCTCGAACAGCCATCCTGCGGTCCACATCGTGCGGTCGAACGTGTTCCAGCTCGGCTCGCCGATGAAGGTGGTGTTCTTCATGTGGCCATACGGCGTGGCGTTGAGCGTGCCGGCCATCGGCAGGAACTGGTAGGTCGAACCGCCGTCATCCTTCTGGTACAGGCCGAGCAGGGTGATGCGGGTGCGCTCGGCCATCTGCCAGGTGTAGCTGGGCGCCAGGAACCAGTGCTTCTGTGCGGTGGGCTTGATCTGGGTGTCGCCGTCGCGATACAGGCCGACCAGGCGGAACAGGTGGTCGTTGTCGGCCGTGCCGGCGCCGACGTCGAACGCCGCGTTGTACTGGCCATTGGCATCCACACCCACGCGCAGCTGCTGCTCCTGATCCGGCGTCGGCGTCTTGCTCACCTGGTTGACCATGCCGCCCGGGGCGACCTGGCCGTACATCACCGCCGACGGGCCCTTGAGCACTTCCACCCGCTCCAGGTTCCAGCTGTCGAACATGCTGCGGTTCCACTGCGTGCCCTGCGGCGCGCGCATGCCGTCCAGGGTGACGTTGTTCGCCCAGCTGCCGGCATCGAAGCCACGGATGCGGAAGTCATCCACGCGGTTGTCGATGCCCGAGCTCTCCAAGCTGACACCGGCGACATAGCGCATCGCATCGTTGAGTGACTGCACACCGCGCGCATCCAGTTCCGCCCGCTCGATCACCGATACCGATTGCGTGGTCTCGGCCAGCGTGGTGTTGGTTTTGGTCGCGCCGCTGATGCTGTTGGCAGCGCGGTAGGCATTGACGCGCACCGCGTCCAGATCGGTGGCGGTCTGGGCGTATGCGGCGGGGACCAATGCGGTGGCCAGGCAGGCGAGGGCCAGCAGGTTGGGGCGCAACCGGCGCGGAGGCAGTGGCAGGGAGCAGGGCATGGGCAACAACTCGAGAACGCGGAGGAAGGGGGCGCTGGCGTGCCGTCTCGTGGTCGTACGGCGTCAGCCTTGCGGGGGTCGCCGTAGGCGACGCATGGGCCACCATTTTAAGGATTTCCGGTGTATACGCAATTGCGAACCATTCGCATATCTGCGACCGGCTCGATTTGATTGTGCCAATTTAAGGTTGCATGTTCGCCACTGATGCCCAGTGTTGCGCTGGTGGTGCGAATAAAGACTTGTAGCCGGCCATCAGAGGTCTACAATGCCGGCTACACCGCAGGTGACCCACATGACTTCGATGCCGCTTCTGACGTTTTTTACCCTGACCCGCGATGTCGCGGCACGGGCGCGTCTGCCAATCGGAGTGCGAGGCTGCTGACCGGAACACCGGTCACCCTGGACCCCACGCAGAGCGCCCACCGGGCGCTCTTTTCGTTTCCACGTAGCAGAACTGTCTGAAGGAGAACGTGCCATGCACCAGATCGCCGAGCCCCAAACCTGGCCGCACGCCCGTTAGCCAACGGCGGCGTGCGGCTCCCCGATGTTGGCAGCGAGACCTATCCCATGAACACCCATACCCAGACCCTTACCCTCCGGCGCAACCTCGGCATCATTGCCCACATCGACGCCGGCAAAACCACCCTCACCGAGCGGCTGTTGTGGAAAACCGGCGAGATCCATCGCGTCGGTGAGGTGCATGACGGCGCGGCGACCACCGATTTCTCGGCGATCGAGCGCGAGCGTGGCATCACCATCGGCGCGGCCGCCGTGCAGGCCCATTGGGCACCGCGCGACCAGCCGATCCATCACCTGACCCTGATCGACACCCCCGGCCACATCGATTTTGCGATCGAAGTGGAACGGTCCCTGCGCGTGCTTGATGGCGCGGTCGCGGTGTTCTCCGCGGTGGACGGGGTGCAGCCCCAGTCCGAATCGGTCTGGCGCCAGGCGCGTCGCCACGGTGTGCCGCTGATTGCCTTCGCCAACAAGATGGACCGCACCGGGGCGTCCTTCGAACGCGTGCTGACCCAGCTGCGCGAGAAGCTGCGTGCCACGCCGTGGGCGCTCGGCGTGCCGATCGGGACGGAAAGCCAGTTCAACGGCTGGGTGGACCTGGTCGACCGCAGCACCGTGCATTGGGATGACAAGGGCACTGCCTTGCGTCATGCCTGGACGACCGATGAGGCTGCCCAGTGGATGCCGCAGCGCGAGGCGCTGATCGAGGCCGTGGCCGATGCCGACGACGTGCTGGCCCAGGCGTGGCTGGAAGGCGCGCCAATCGACAACGCACAGCTGCGCGCGGCGATCCGTCGCGGCACCCTGGCCGGTGCGGGCGTCCCGGTGCTGGCCGGCGCCGCGTTCAAGAGCAAGGGCGTTGAGACGCTGCTGGATGCGGTGGTCGACTATCTGCCCTCGCCATTGGATCGGCCGGCGGTGGTGGCCACCGAGAACGGCAACGACGTGCTGCTGCCACCGGACCCGGATGGCCCGCTTGCGGCGCTGCTGTTCAAGATCACGCACCAGAACCACGGTGCGCTGAGCTTCGTGCGGGTGTACTCGGGCACGCTGAAGGTGGGTGATGCACTGGCCAGTTCACAGCATCCGCAGGGGCGGCGTGTCAGTCGCCTGGTGCGGGTGCAGGCCGACCAGACCCACGACATCAAGCAGGCCGTGGCCGGTGACATCGTCGCGGTGCTGGGCTGGAAGGATGCGGTCAGTGGTGAAACGCTGAGTGCGCCCTCGCGCCCGCTGCTGCTCGATACGATCCAGGCGCAGCATGCGGTGCTGGCATGGCGGTTGACGGCGGAGAAGGCCTCGGACCTGATCCGCGTCAGCCAAGGGTTGGCCAGCCTGGCGCAGGAGGATCCGTCGTTCCGTGTCGACACCGATGCGGACAGCGGTGAAACCCTGATCTGGGGCATGGGCGAGCTGCATCTGGAGGTGATGGTCGAGCGTCTGCGCACGGAGTGGGGCGTCGCCATCCGCACCGGCGAGCCGCGCGTGGCCTACCAGGAAACCCCGAAGCGCGCGGTACAGCGGGTGGAGGGCAAGGTCGCCAAGCAGACCGGCGGCCAGGGCCAGTTCGCCCAGGTGCTGATCGATGTGACGCCGCGCGAGGATGGCGAGGTGACCTTCGTCGACCGCACCGTCGGCGGTGCGATCCCGCGCGGGTTCGTCAACGCGGTGGAGAAGGGCGTTCGCGCGGCATTGGGCGAAGGCCCGCTGGGCCATCCGGTGGTCGGTATCGAGGTGACGCTGGTCGATGGCCAGACCCATGTCAAGGACTCCTCGGACATGGCCTTCCACCGCGCTGGCAGTGAGGCGGTGAAAGCCGCGCTGGCCGAGGCGGGCACGCAGCTGCTGGAGCCGGTGATGGAGATCGCCATCCACGCGCCGTCGGCGAACGTCGGCGATGTGGTGGGCGACCTCAACCGCCGCAGCGGGCGGGTGGCCTCGATCGAGGACCAGGATGGGCAGGCGGAAGTGCTCGGCTATGCACCGCTGGCGCGACTGGGTGGCTACACCACCTCGCTGCGTTCGCTGACCCAAGGGCGCGCGTCCAGCGACATGCGCTTGAATGGGTATGAGGCGGCGCAGACGGCCTGACCGTCGATGTGGAACGAGAAGAGGGCCGGGCAACCGGTCCTCTTTTTCCGTGTCAGCGTTGGTAGTCCGCACAGCGCCGGATGCCCGCCCGCAGCTAGAATGTCTGCCGCAATGTCGCACGCAGCCAACGGCCGCAGCGACCGGATTTTTCCTTGGAGTACGGCCATGAGCAACACGCATTTTTATCCGATCGGCACCCCCGGCCAGCCGTGGGGCGATGCCGAACGGGCCCAGTGGCGCGCCAATCAGCAGCGCCAGCGCAGCTACCACGACGATGTGGTGGCCGCGCTCGAGCGCTTGGGCGAGCGTTTCGATGTGGTGCAGTACGGCCAGCTGGACTACGCGCCGGATCATTACCCGCTGTTTGCGGTGGTCAGCCATGCGTGGGATCCGGCACTGCCGACCGCGCTGGTGACCGGCGGCGTGCATGGCTATGAAACCAGCGGCGTGCATGGCGCGCTGCAGTTCCTGGATCAGCATGCCGAGGCGTATGCGGGCCGTATCAATCTGATCGTCGCGCCCTGCGTCAGCCCGTGGGGCTATGAGCGCATCCAGCGCTGGAATCCCGATGCGATCGATCCCAACCGCAGCTTCCGCGGTGAGGGCCAGATCGAAGAAGCGGCCTCGTTGATGCGCTGGATGGCCGCGCGTGGCGATGATCTGCTGGTGCACCTGGACCTGCATGAAACGACCGACAGCGATCTGCATGAGTTCGATCCGGCGCGCTGCGCCCGCGATGGCATCGCCCTGGTGCCGGACATCATTCCCGATGGCTTCTACGTGATCGGCAACAGCGAAGATCCGCAGCCGGCGTTCCAGCAGGCGTTGATCGCCGCGGTGGAGAAGATCACGCACATCGCCCCCGCCGACGCCAATGGCGAGCTGATCGGCATGCCGCTGCAGTCACCGGGCGTGGTCTGGGGCGAATCGCGTTCGATCGGCGCCTGCGCCGGGTTCACCGACGCGCTGTACGCCACCACCACCGAGGTGTACCCGGACAGCCCGCGGACCTCGCCGCAGGAATGCAACGATGCGCAGGTCGCGGCGGTATGCGCTGGCCTGGACTTCGCCCTGGCCCATCCGCGCGCCTGATCGCCCCCTTCCCGCCCCCCGCCGGCGCGCTGGTGCCAAGGCGCCCGTGCGCTATCATCGGCCATCAGGGACGGGGGCGTCTGGCCGGAGAGGCTGGCGTCTTGGGAGCGGGGATGATGAGTGGCGATGTCACGCAGTGGCTGCACCGGTGGCGGCGCGGGGATCCGCAGGCGCAGGCGCATCTGTTTGATCTGATCTATCCCGCGCTGCGCGAGATGGCAGCAGCCCGTATCGGCCAGCGCCATGCCGACGTGACCCTGCGGCCGACCGCGTTGATGCATGAAGCGCTGTTGCGGGTGATGGGCTCGGACGTGGAGTTCGTGGATCGCGCGCACTTCCTCGCGCTGGCGGCCTTGAAGATGCGCGCGGTGCTGGTGGATTTTGCGCGCAGTGGCGCGGCAGCCAAGCGCGGGGCCGGGGCGTGGAACCTGACCTTGTCGCATGCTGATCAGGACGTGCCCTATGCGCCGACCTGCGACTACGAGGTCCTGGCGCTGCACCAGGCGTTGAACCAGCTCGCCGGGCACGATGAGCGCGCCGCACGTGCGGTGGAATACATGTATTTCGGCGGGATGGACCGCCAGGAAATCGCGGTCGTGCTGGAGGTGTCGGTGCCGACGGTCGACCGCGATCTGCGCTTTGCGAAGGCTTGGCTCAATCAGCGCCTGGCCTGATCGGGGGCGTTATCGTGACAGGGGGATGGGGCAATGACGGATGACCGCTGGCAGCAGCTGCGCACGATGTTCGATGCGGCGTGCGAACTGCCGCCGACCGCGTGGCGCACCGAGCTGGGGCGGATGACCAACGATCCGGCCCTGCTGGATGAGGTGATCGAGCTGCTGGAAGCGCAGACCATGGCGCTGGACAGCGCGCAGCGCCCCCTGCGCGAGTTGATTGTCCAGCTTGCCGAGCCGGATGTGCAGGTGGGTGAACGGATCGGTCCTTGGCGGCTCACCCGGCGCGTGGCCAGTGGCGGCATGGGAGCGGTGTTCCTCGCCGAGCGCGCTGACGAGACCTACCAGCAACGGGTGGCGATCAAGTTGCTTCGCGGCTTGCCGACGACCGAGATCAGCCAGCGCCTGGCCGCCGAGCGGCAGATGCTGGCCGGGCTGGAGCACCCCAACATCGCCCGGTTGTACGACGGTGGCAGCACCCCTTCCGGCCAACCCTATCTGGTGATGGAGTACGTGGACGGCGAGCCACTGGACCGCGCCTGCTGTGACCGTCCGCTCGATCTTTCCCAGCGCCTGCAGCTGTTCGTTCGGATCTGCCGTACGGTGCAGGCCGCGCACGCACGCCTGGTCGTGCACTGCGATCTCAAGCCCAGCAATATCCTGGTGCGCGCGGATAACGAGCCGGTGCTGCTGGATTTCGGCATCGCACGCTGGCTGGACAGCGCAGCCGAGTCCCGCGCCGACCGTTTCTACACGCCGGTCTACGCCAGCCCTGAACTGATTGCGGGCGAGCCGGTGGGTGTCACCACCGACGTGTACAGCCTCGGTGTGATCCTGGTCGAGATGCTGGCCGATCGCCGGCTTGGCCATGATGGGCAGCCGGCGGGTGCCGCGGTTCCGTTGCCCAGCCGCTGGGCGCGGCCATCGTGCGCGTGGCGAAAGCACCTGGAGGGGGACCTCGATGCGATCGCGGCCAAGGCCAGCGCACGTGACCCGGCCCAGCGCTATGGCTCGGTGGAGGCGCTGGCGGATGACATCGAGCGCTGGCGGACGCATCACCCGGTGCGGGCGCGTGGCGGCCGAGCGGGCTACCGCACGCACCGGTGGCTGCGTCGGCACTGGCAGGCGGCCGGCGTGGCCGTCGCGGTGACGGCCATGGCGGGCGGCTTCGTCTGGCGATTGAGCGAATCCAGTGCGCGCGCTCAGGAAGAAGCGGCGATCGCCGAGCAGGTCAGCGAGTTCCTGGTCGCCGCCTTCGATGCCGCCGATCCGCGCGAGCGCGGTGCACGCGGCACCGAAGATGTCAGTGCACGCGCAGTGCTCGATGCCAGCGCGGCGCAGGTCGATGCGGAGCTGGCCGATTCGCCGGCGTTGCGGGCGCGCCTGCAGAGCGTGCTGGGGCGCGCGTACCAGAACATCGGCCTGCCCAAGCAGGCCGAGACGCTGCTGCGCAGCGCGGCTGAAGGCCTGGCATCGCCGTCGGTCGATCGCGCGCGCCTGGCCGCGCAGACCTACAGCGATCTGTCGGTGGAGATGAGCAACGGCAAGCGGGGCGAAGAAGGCCTGAAGTACGCCGAACGTGCGCTGCAGCTGCTTGATCGCGAAGACGATGCACGCACGCGCGCACATGTGCTGAACTCGCTGGGCCTGGCCTACAGCCAGCTGGAGCGCTATCCCGAGAGCGAGGCGGCGTTCCAGCAGTCGCTGGCAATGCGCAGCACCGTCCGCGAGCCGGGCACGGAAGGCGGCACCGCCACGGTGATGCAGAACATGGGGCTGATGTACCGCAACCGCGGTGAGCTGGACAAGTCCGAGCAGCTGCTGCGCGACTCGCTGGAGATCAAACGGCGCCGCAGTGAGACCAGTGCCGATTACCAGCACGGACTGCACGCACTGGCCATGACCCTGCAGGAAGGCGGCAAGCCGAACGAGGCTGCACCGCTGCTGCTGCAGTCGCGCGATCTCAGCCTGCAGCTGTATGGACAGGACAGTTCCCGCACGGCCCTGGCGTACTGCGAGTTGGCCTTGCTGCACATGGATCTCGGTCGTTACACGGAGAGTGCGGAGGGCTTTGATACCTGTCTGCGCATCAGTGCGCTCACCAGTGGCGAAGACAGCATCGACCACGCGATCAACCTCAACAACTACGCCAACCTGGAAGAAGCCCGCGGCGATATGGGCAAGGCGGAGCAGCTGTACCGGCGCTCGCTGGCGATCCGCCGCCAGGTCCTGGGGCCGGACAAGCCTTCCAGCCTGCGGGCAGAGATGAACCTGGCGCGGCTGCTGATGCGCAGCGGTCGTGCCGACCAGGCCGGCCCGCTGATCCAGCGCGTGTTGCCGATCTGGCAGCGGATCAGCCCGGCCGACGCGCCGGATCTGCGCATTTCGCACCTGGGCGAGATCGAGTGGATGATCCACCGCGGGCAATCGGCGCAGGCAGAGCAGGCGCTGCTGGCGATGGCGCCGATCGTACCGTCGATGTCGCCGCCGTTGCAGCTGCGCTACCAGCAGATGCAGGCCGAAGCGGCGCTGCGTGCCGGGCAGGCCGCCTTGGCGGCGACGCGCTGGCGCGCGGTGCTGGAGGGCAATGTTGCGTTGTTCGGGGCAGAAGCGCCGTCCGTGGCACGCTACCGCGTACCGCGTACCGCTGGCCGAGGCGCTGCAGGCCAACGGCGAGCGGGAGGCTGCGCGCCGGCAGATCGCGCAGGCCAAGCCACTGCTGGAGGCAGAGCTGGTGCCCGGCGCACCCTATCTGCAGCGACTGCATGCGCTGGAGGAGCGCCTCAAGGGTTAGGCGACGCCCCGCATCAGCTTTTCAGCCACCCCTGGCAGCCCGCACTGCCGTCGTCCGAGGTGGCCGCCTTTGCGCACGTTGCGGTCATCCGCGCCTGCAGCCGGGTGAGGCTCTCCGCGCCGTGATGCTCGCGGCTCCACGCCTGCAATGCGGTACCGAGCCGTTCGAAGCGCTGGCGGGTGCGCTGGTGGTAGCCGGCCGGCTGCACGGCGAGATCGGCGATCACCTCGCCCGTGGCGGTCTCGATCGCCGCCGCATCATCCGGGCTCAGGCGCAGCAGGCCCTCCACGTACAGCACGCCCCACTGCACGCGGGTGGCCGGCCCCTGTGCGCCCTGGTAGGCCTTGTGCAGCCAGGCGATGGCCGAGGCCTTGTCGCCGCGTTCTTCGGCAAGGTCGGCCAATTCAGGCATGTAGTAGTACGGCGTCTCACTCCGATCAAGCTCGGCGAGCAGCAGTTTCTCTGCCGCAGCGTCGTCGTCGATCTGGCGCAGCACGTACACCGCGGTGCTGATCGTCGCTTGGCGCTCGTGCAGCGTGGTCGCGGCCGCATCGGCGGCGGCGACGCGTTGCGCCGCCTTTGTCTTCAGCGCGGCCGGAATGGGCTGGTCGGGGTGCTGCTCGCGCTGCAGGGCGAGTTCGGTGATCACCGTGCCCAGCCGCGCATCGGCCTTGTCGCCGAGTGCGTGGTCGGCGGCATCCAGCGCCTTGAGCAGCTGCACTCCCAGCTGCTGCGCCTGTTCCGGCGTGGCACTGGCCAGCGCCACCAGGGCAGGGCCTTGGTAGCCCAGCAGGTCACGATTGGCCCGGACCTCCGCGGGTGCTGCAAGAACGGCATCGAGCAGGGTGCGGGTGCGGGTGCGTTGCGCCGGTGTGGGTGTCTTGTCCGGCTTGCCGGCGCCGAGCGCCAGTAACGCGAACCGCCGCTGCAGCGCAGGCTCGGGCGCCGCCGTGGCCAGTTGCTGCAGCAATGACGCTGCATCACGTTCACCGGCGAGGCGATTGGCATCCACTTCCCAGCCGTAATCGCCGAGCACGCGCCAGTCGTCGGCGCTGACGTCCCCGGGTGTGCTCAGGGCGTGCTGCAGCACCTCGCTGACGGCCGTGCGGCGGCCGGCGGCCAGGGTGAGTGCGCGGGTCAGCGCTTCACTGTCGTTGCCACCGGCCAGGCGGGTGAGCTCGTTGCGCTCGGGGTCGAGCACGATCAGCGTCGGGTAGCCGCGCACGCCGAAGCGCTCGCCCCAGGCCTGTGCGCCTTCTTCGTCGCCATCCAGATAGACGGGCACGTACTGCCGGGTCAGCGCGATGAAGGCCGGATCCTTGAACAGCGTGGCCTTGAGCTGGTTGCAGGGCGGGCACCACACCGCGCCCCAGTACAGCAGCACCGGTTTGCCGCTGTCGCGCGCCTCGGCGAAGGCGTCGTCCACGTCGCCGTGGCGCCAGGCAATTTCCGCAGGCGCCTGCCCGGTCGCAGCAGGCGTGGCGGTGGCAGCGGGGGAGGGGGCAGGGGTGCAGGCAGGTAGCAGGGTGACCACACCCAGCAGACCAAGGGACAGAGCAAGGCGCATTGAGGAATCCAGAAGGGGAGGCAGGGCAGGAGGCGTGCTTGATTGTAGGAAGCGTGGGCAGCTCCGGCCGCATCCCCTTGATTCGGATTGCTCATGACGGCAGGCCTTGCCGTGATAAGGCGCGTGCAGCCAGCCTGCGCGCTTCGCCTGCGTAGCGTTGCCATGCCGCTCGCGCGGTGACGAATGTCATGGTTTGGTCGCACGCGATATCGCCATCGGCGAACACGACATAACGCCTGCGCATTTCTGCATTGGGGCAGGAGCGGGATTAATGAAATCGTTTCCCCCACTACCGATTGCCCCACGATGACAATAGCTCGTTCTTCCCTGCGCCCGCACCTGCTGGCAGTGGCGGTGTTGCTCGCCACCGCATCTCCCTTGGTACATGCACAGTCCACCACCGGCGCGATCGCCGGTCAGGCGCCTCCATCGGCGCAGCGCATGTTCGTTCGCAGCGACACCGGTCTTACCCGTGAAGTGACGGTGGACGCGCGCGGTCGTTACACCATCCCCCAGCTGCCGCTCGGTCGTTACTCGGTGGAGGCGCGTGATGCCGACGGCAACGTGCTGCAGACCCGGCAGAACGTCGCGCTCACCGTCGGCACCAGCACCGAGGTCTCCTTCGCCGAGGTCACCCGGCTGGATGGCGTCCAGGTCAGCGCCGACCGCGCCGCGGCGGCCATCGATGTCAGCAGCGTGGATTCGCGCACCGTGATCACGGCTGAGCAGCTGCAACGGCTGCCGCTGGGCCGCTCGGCCGAGGCCATTGCCCAGCTCGCGCCCGGCGTGATCGGCAACAGCGGCAACGGCACGTATGCCGGCCCGACCGGCGCCCAGCTGGTGAGCTTCGGCGGTTCGTCTGCCGCAGAGAACGCGTACTACATCAACGGCTTCAACAGCACCGACCCACTGCGCGGCCTGGGCGGCCTGACATTGCCCTACGGCAGCATCGACCAGCAGGAAATCTATACCGGCGGCTACAGCGCCAAGTACGGCCGGTCCGATGGCGGCGTGATCAATGCGGTCGGCAAGCGCGGCACCAATGCGTGGCACTTCGGTGGCCAGGCGACCTGGGAACCGGCGTCAGCGCGTTCGGACAAAGATGACGTGCGGTATCCGGGTGACGGTGCGCTGTATGCGCCGGAGAGCAAGGACCGCGAGTGGGTCAGCACGCAGAGCATCTACGCTGGGGGCCCGCTGATCGAAGACCGGCTGTTCTTCTTTGGCTCCTACGAGCTGGAGCGCCGCGAGGGCACCGACGTCAAGAATGTCGAGGCCACCAATGCGTATTCCAATTACGAGTACGAGCGCCCGCGCTGGTACGCCAAGGTGGATTGGAACATCACCGACAACCACCTGCTCGAACTGACCGGCGCCTCCAGTCGCAACGTCTTCCGGGGCGACATCTTCGCCTACGACTACGACACGCTCACCCGTGGCGCCCAGCGCGGCAAGGAAGACACCACCAAGACCGGTGGCGACCTGTGGACGGCCAAGTACACCGGGTACCTCACCGATCGGCTCACTGTCAGCGCGCAGTACGGCGAAATGCGCACGGATGACTACATCGGCAACCCGGCCTACGACGGCAGCCTGACGTACATCAACAGCCCCACGCTGCAGAACCCGGCCCTGACCGGTGGTGTGCCGATCACCAATGCGCAGACCACCTCGCTGCTGGTCAACCCGGACCGGGGCAACCGCAGCAACAACCTGCGGCTGGATGCCAACTACGTGTGGGGCGACCACAGCATCACCGTCGGCATCGACAACCAGAACGCCCGTGCCTTGAACCGTGGCTCGGTCGCCTCGGCCGATGGCTACTACTGGATCTACGGGCAGTCCAACCCGAACGTGCCGATCAACACCGGCCTGGGCGTGCCGGCCACCGGCGGCATCCGCAATGGCGAAGACGGCTACTACGTGCGGCAGTACATCTACAGTGCGCTGGCCTCGGTGCGTGCGTCGCAGCGGGCGCAGTACATCGAAGACAACTGGCAGGTGACCGATCGCCTGCTGCTCAACCTCGGCCTGCGCCTGGATCAGTTCACCAACTTCAACCGCGATGGCGATGCCTACATCAAGCAGACCAGCGGTCAGTGGGCGCCACGTCTTGGCTTCAGCTGGGACGTCGATGGCGATGGGCGGTTCAAGGTGTTCGGCAACGTGGGGCGCTACTACCTCGCACTGCCGCTGAACCCGGCCTTCAATGCGGCGGGTGCGACGCTTGCCACCTCGACGTACTACACCTACGGCGGCATCGACAGCAACGGCTACCCGACCGACCTCACCCAGTTCTCCGGCGCGGTGTCGGCCAACAACAACTACGGCCTGCTGCCGGATGCGAAGACGGTGACCACCTCCGGCATCGAGCCGTCCTACCAGGACGAGTTCATCCTCGGCTTCAGCAAGGCACTGGGCCAGAACTGGGTGTACGGGGCCAAGGCGACCTACCGCGTGCTGCGCAGCGGCGTGGACGACTACTGCGATATCGATGCGGTGCTCGGCAAGGCCAGCAGCCTGGGCTACAACGTGACCAAGGACAGCAACCCGGTCAGCTGCTGGCTGATCAACCCCGGGCGCGCCAACACCTTCAATCTGGTCGACACCGGCGGCAATTACGTGACCGTCCCGCTGAGCAACGCGGAAATGGGCTTCCCGCAGTTCAAGCGTAACTACTACGCGGTGAACCTCTCGCTGGAGCATCCGTTTGATGGCCGCTGGTATGCCCGCGGCGACTACACCTGGTCGCGCAGCTACGGCACCACCGAAGGGCAGCTGCTCTCCGGCATCGGCCAGACCGCCGTGTCCACTACCCAGGCATGGGATTACGCCCAGCTGATGGAGCACACCAACGGACCGCAGAGCAACGATCACACCCATCAGTTCAAGCTGCACGGCTATTACCAGCTGACGCCGGAGTGGCTGCTCTCGGCCAATCTCAAGGTGCTCTCCGGCTCGCCGTTCAGTGCGCTGGGCTCGTATGGGCCGGACTACGAAGACCCTTCCGGCTATGGCATCGCGTATCACTTCTACAACGGGCAGCCGGCGCCTCCGGGCAGCCAGGGGCGCCTGCCGTGGCTGAAGCAGCTGGACCTGGGGGTGTCCTACCGCCCCGCGGTGGCCGAGGGGCGGCTGGGCTTCAATCTGGACGTCTTCAACGTGTTCAACAGTCAGGTGGCGCTGTGGAAGTCGCCGTACTCCGAGCTGGATCCGGGCCAGCCCGATCCGCTGTATGGCGCAGCGACCATCCGGCAGGCGCCGCGATCGCTGCGGGTCAGCGTGAGCTATGACTATTGAGCGGTGCCTCGCGAGCGGCGGTATGGCATGACGTTCACGGATCGCGAGGCAGTCTGGGGCCATTGTCAGGGGAGCCCCTTATGCAAAAGCAGATCCGGAACAACCCAGGGTGGATGGCGGTCGGTTTGACGGCCCTGCTATGTGCCTGTTCGCCGCAGGGCGAAGGCGGTGCCACAGCCGTGGTGCAGCCCAGCGGTGCGGACCCGGGGGCGGCGAAGGCCGCTGATCCGGGTCCCGCCGCGGCCACGGCCGGGCGCCCGTCACCGGTGTATCAGGACGCGGCGCCCGGCATAGCGGTTGGCCCGGTCGTCGGTACCCGGGTCGCCCGCGATTTCCAGCGTGATTACCTGGCGTCCCCGACCTGGAAGCTGTTCGCGCCGCCGGACAGCGTGGGCATGCCCTTGGTGGCGCTGGTGCTGGAAGGCTCGGATCGGGTCACTGCCGGGGAGTTGCGGATCGGACGCAGCGACAACGCCGCATCGGTCCGCACCTGCCTGGATACGCCAGCAGAAGCGACCGGTCCTGCCGCCTCGGCACCGGTGGATATCGGCGGCGTCCCGTTCACGCACTTCACCGTGGGCGATGCGGCGATGAGCCACTACGTGTCGGCCGAGAGCTATCGTGCGGTTCACCACGGCAGCTGCTATGCGATCGACCTGGTCGTGGCTGGCACGCGCCCGGAGGTCTACGATCCGCCACGCACGCCGCCGTTTACGCAGCAGGAGGCCGCGACACGGCTGGCCGACGCACTCACGGCGGTGTACTGGGTGCCGTGAAGGCGGTCATCCGCGTTGCTCAGGGAAGGCGAGCATGACCTTGGCGCCGCCCAGTGGCGACGTGCCGATGGACAGCGTGGCGCCGTGCCTGCCGGCGATCTCGGCGACGATCGCCAGGCCCAGCCCGCAACCATCACCGCTGGCGTCTCCCCGCCAGAAGCGTTCGGTGACGCGGCCGCGCAGCGTGGGATCGATGCCGGGGCCGTTGTCATTGACGCTGATACGGATCTCGCCCTGGATCGTTTCCACGCTCACCGTGATCACGCCTTCAAGCGCGCCGTAACGCATCGCGTTGTCGACCAGGTTGCTGATCGCTTCGCGCAACAACTGCGGTTCTCCGATCAGCATCACACCGGCATCCGGCCCTTCGTACCCCAGGTCGACGCCTGCGATCACGGCGCCATCCATGAGGCGCTCCAATGCTTCGCGCGCCAGCTCGGCAATGTCCACCGGCCGCATCGCCAGCATCGCGCCGGCGCTGTCTTCGGAACGGCTCAAGATGAGCAGTTGATGGGTGAGGTGGCGCAGGCGCGTCAGCCCCCGCAGCAGGCCTGCCAGTGCGTCCCGCTGTGCGGCCGGATTTTGTTCGCGCAGCGCGCTCTCCAGCTCGATCTGCAGCCCGGCCAGCGGTGTGCGCAACTGGTGTGCCGCGTTGCTGATGAAGCGCTGCTGGGCATCCTGCATCGCCGAAAGCCGGCTCACCAGCTGGTTGAAGGCGTCCACGGCGGGCCACAGCTCACGCGGCGCGGCGTCCTGTGGGTCCAGCGGCATCAACGCATCAAGCGGAGCACTGGCCAGCCGCCGTGCGGCACCGTTGGTATGCCGCGCTGCGGCGCCGGTACCTGACCAGGCCAGCCACGCGGCAAGCAGCAGGATCGTGCCCTGCAGCGGAATGCTCGCCAGCAGCAGGCGATGCTCCAATCGAAGGCGTTTGGTACGGGTCTCGGCCACGCGGATCACAATCGGGGTGGCCGAACCCGGCGGAGTCATCGCGACCTGCACGACGCGCACGTCGCGGCCATCGATCAGCGCGTCATAGTAGCTGCGCGCCGGGCTGTCATCGGCGTCCTCGGCCAGCGCGGCGGTGGCCCTCGGCAGCGCGCCGGTACCGTAGAGTCGCGTGCCATCGGCGCGGGTCACGTCGCCATATATCCGATCCACCGTGTCCCAGGTGAACATGCGCGAGACGGCGGGGGAAATCTCCATGTGGACGGTCTCGCCGCGCACCTCGATCAACTGTGCCAGCGACATCGCCGAATCCAGCAGCCAGCGGTCGTACACCTGTTCGGCGTAGTGCCGCGCCAACACGAACGAGCCGACCGCACTGGCCAGCAGCAGCACCAGCAGTGGCAGCCACAGGCGCCGCAGCAGGACGCCGCGCAGGCTGTACGGCGCCTCAGCCATCACTGGCCTCCAGGCGGTAGCCAAGACCACGGAGCATACGGATGCCGACTTTGGCATCGGCCAGTTGCAGCTTGCGGCGCAGGCGGCTGATGTGGACTTCGATCACCGACAGGCTGGCCTCGTGATCCCAGCTGTAGACCGCATCGAACAGGCGCTGCTTGGCCACGATGCGCCCCGGCTGCTGCAGCAGGATTTCCATCAGGGCCAGCTCGCGTGCAGTAAGTTCCAGCGGTTGATCGCCAACACGCAGTTCGCGGGTGCCGGTATCCAGGCGCAGGGCGCCCAGCTGGCGCAGGGCAGGGGCCGTGGACTGGCGACGGGCGAGCGCACGCAGGCGCGCTTCGAGTTCGCCGAGGGCGAAGGGCTTGGCGAGGTAGTCATCGCCGCCACTATCCAACCCGCGGATACGGTCCTCCACGCCATCGCGTGCGGTGAGAATCAGTACGGGGACGGAAAAGCCCTCCTGCCGTAACCGAGCCAGCAGATCCAATCCATCGATGTCGGGCAAGGAAAGATCCAGCACCACCAGGTCGTAGCTGACGGCGGCCAGCGCCGACGGCGCGGCCAGGCCACGGGCGAGATGATCGCAGGCATGACCGGCACGGGTGAGTGCGCGCACCAGGCCATCGGCCAGCGCGGCATCGTCTTCAATCAGCAGAATGCGCATTGCAAGGTTGACGCAAGGTTCGGGAAAGTTTGACGAAAGCGCTGCACCTTACCGTGTCGGCAATGAATACCACCACCCGCTGTGCCGCCCTGATGGCCGCACTTCTGATTGCGCCGGCCACCGCTTCGGCACTGACGCTGGCCCAGGCGGAACAGGCCATGGCAGCGCATAACCCGGATCTGCTCGCGGCAGCGATCGCGCTGCGCGGCACGCAGGGCGATGCCGTGAGTGCATCGCGACGCCCCAGCCCGGAGCTGAGCGTGGGCACCTCCAAGATCAGCCGGCAGGAGGGCATCGGCCCGGGCCGATGGAAAGACAAGCGCGTGGATTCCACCCTCGGCCTGGGTTGGACCTGGGAGCGTGGTGGCAAGCGCGGTTGGCGCATGCGTCAGGCCGACGCCTTGGTCGAGGCGGCCAACCTCAGCCTGCTCGACGGGCGACGCCAACAGCAGGTGGCGCTCACCGAGGCGTACTTCGGGTTGAAGGCTGCGCAGGAACTGCAACGCATCGCGGCGGAGGACCGCCGTGCGTCGGCGGAGAGCCTGGCTGCAGCGGACAAGCAGGTGGCGACCGGCGCCCTGGCCCCGATCGAGCGCGCACGGTTGGCGGTGGATGACCTCAAGGTGGCCGATGCCGCCCGTGAGGCCGAGCGTGGCCTTCGCGAGGCACGCCATGTGCTTGCGCTGCTGTTGGGCAACGACATCGATGCTGCGCTCAGCGCCGACGATGCGTGGCCGCGCGCGGGCGCGACCGCGACACCCGCGACACCCGCACCGACCGCGTTGGAGGAGCGCGTTGATCTGCGTGCCGCCGAGGCGCGGGTGATCGCGGCGGACGCAGCACGTGCACTGGCCCGCAGTGAACGCCGGCGTGATGTGCAGTTCGGCCTCGAAGCCGAGCGCGAGCCAGCCGATATCGGCGGGGTGACCTGGGGCGTCTCGATGAGCGTGCCGCTGGGCGGTGCCAAGCGCTGGCGGGGCGAGCAGCAGCGAGCGGAGGCGGACTACGACGCCGCTGTCCTGGAACGGCAGCAGTTGCGGCGCGCAGCGACCGCCGAACTGGATCAGTTGCAGCACGCACTGGCCGCCGCCGCACAGCGCCGCACCGAGTACGAACAGCTGCAGGGACCGGCGGCAAGGCAGAGCCTGGACGGCCTGGAACTGGCCTATCGCCGAGGTGCCGCCACGTTGACGGATCTGCTGGACGCAAGGCGCAGCTGGCGCGAGTTCGAATCCGATCTGATCGATGCGCGGTTGGCGCATGCCTCCGCCCTGGCGCGCTGGAATGCCGCCGTTACTGCTTCCGAAGGACACCCCCGATGATGTATTCCCGCACCGCCGGCTCGGCCCGGCTGCTTTCGTTGCTCGTGGCCGCCTTGCTGGCCGGTGGCTGCGCGCGCGATGCCGGACCTGTGGCCGTGCCGGCCCCGACGGTCGACGGCGCCACCATCCGCTTCGCTGCCGACAGCCCGCAACTGAAGGTGTTGCGAAGCGAAGCCGTGACCGATGGCTCGGCCTCGGTCCTGCAGCTGCCGGCGCGCATCACCTGGGATGACACGCGTTCCAGCCAGCTGCGCTCACCGCTGCCGGGCCAGGTGGCGCGTATCGAGGCGGCGCCCGGCGAGAAGATCAAGGCGGGTCAGGTGCTGGCGTGGGTGACCTCGCCTGAGTTTGGGCAGGTGCAGGCCGAGGGCGCCCGTGGCGCCGCCGAGCTTCGCCAGGCACGCAACGAAATGGCCCGCGTCCGCGAACTGCATGAGGCCGGCGTCGCCTCGGGGCGCGAACTGGACGAAGCCGAATCCGCACTGGCGGCCAACGAGGCCGAGCATGCCCGCCTGCGGGCGCTGACCCGCGGTTTCGGCAGCAGCCGCAGCATCGACCAGCGCATGCCGCTGCGTTCGCCCATCGACGGCATCCTGGTCGAGCGCCGGATGAGCCCGGGCATGAACGTGTCGCCGGATGCCGAGCTGCCGTTGGCGGTGGTGAGCGATCCGGACCGCCTATGGTTGATCGTCGATGTTCCCGAGGCGCTTGCGGGTCGCCTCAAGCCCGGGATGGCCGTGAGCCTCACGCCCGGCCAAGGCGAGGCAGCGCACGCCGTACTCGGCCATGTGGATGACTACATCGACACCGAGCGCCACGTGGTGCAGGCGCGTGCCGAGCTGGACAACCGTGAGCGACGCTTCAAAGCGGGTCAGTACGTACGGGCTGCGATCACGGTGCCGATGGACGGGGGCGTATCGCTGCCGGAGGGGGCGGTGCTGCTGCTCGGGCGCGAGCAGGTGGTGTTCGTCGACGAGGGCAAGGGCCGGTTCGCGCGGCGATCCGTGCAGGCCGAGGAGTTGGGCCAGGGGCGCTTGTGGGTGGGCCAGGGGCTGGCCGCTGGCGCGCGCGTGGTCGTGGACGGTGGTCTGCTGCTGCAGCAGGTGCTCGACCAGAACGTTGGCAGCGCTGACGCACCCGCCGGTGGTGCGGCGGCCGCCAAGGCTGCCCCATGATCGATCGTCTGATTGCGTACTGCCTGCGTCAGCCGTTGATGGTGATGCTGGCGCTGCTGATCTTCATCGGCGCCTCGTTCGCCGCGTTCCGCGAGTTGCCGGTAGAAGCCTTCCCGGACGTCTCCGATACCCAGGTCACCGTGGTGACGCTGCACCCGGGGCGCGCGGCCGAAGAGGTTGAGCGCGAAGTCACGATGCCGCTGGAGGTGGCGCTGTCCGGCATCCCGCACTCGGTACGCGTGTTCTCGCACACCCAGTTCGGGCTGTCGATGATCATCCTGACCTTCGACGACGGTGCCGACGACTATTTCGCGCGCGCCCAGGTGATGGAGCGCCTGCAGGGCGTGGATCTGCCCGACGGCGTGCAGCCGGAGATGGAGGCGATGAGTTCGGCGGTGGGCGAAATCTACCGCTATGTCCTCCACGCACCACACATGAGCTCCACCGAGCTGCGCACCGTGCAGGAATGGGTCATGGAGCGGCGCCTGCGTACCGTGCCGGGCGTGGCCGACGTGGTCAGTTTTGGCGGCTATGCGCGGACCTTCCAGGTGGAGCCGGACCTGGGCAAGCTGCGTGACCGCGGGATCAGCCTGGAGGAATTTGCCGAGGCGCTGGAGCGGGGCAGTGCGAACGCCGGCGGCGGCTATGTGGAGCGTGGGCAGCAGCAGTATCTGATCCGCGGGGTTGGGCTGATGCGTTCGCCGGCCGACATCGGCACCGTTGTCGTGGGAGAGCGGCAAGGCACCCCCGTGCTGGTGCGCGACCTGGCCCGCATCGTCGATACCGGCCTGCCGCGACAGGGCCTGGTTGGCCAGGATGAGAACGACGACGCCGTGTTCGGCATGGTGCTGATGCGCAAGGGCGAGAACCCGTCCCTGGTGCTGGATGCCTTGCATGCGCGCGTGGCCGAGATCGAGGCCGATCACCTGCCGGATGGCGTCACGCTTGAACCGTTCTACGACCGCTCCTGGCTGGTCGCGACCACCCTGAAGACCGTCTTCCGCAACCTGGTGGAGGGTGCGGTGCTGGTGTTCCTGGTGCTGTGGCTGTTCCTCTACAACGCCCGTGCGGCGTTGATCGTGGCAGCGATGATGCCGCTGGCCTTGCTGTCGACCTTCCTCGGCCTGCACCTGTGGGGCGTGCCGGCCAATCTGCTCTCACTGGGCGCGATGGACTTCGGCATCATCATCGATGGTGCGGTGATCGTGACCGAGCATATCGTCTCGCGCATGTCGAAGATGCCGCCCGGCAGCACCCGGCGCGAGCGCATGGCGACGGTGTTGTCGGCTGCGTCGGAGGTGGGGCGGCCGACCTTCTTCTCGATGCTGATCATCATTGCCGCGCACATCCCGATCTTCACCCTGCAGCGCCAGGAAGGCCGGATGTTCGCCCCCATGGCCTATTCGGTGACGTCGGCGCTGATCGGCGCACTGATCCTTGCCCTGACCGTGGTGCCGCTGCTGTGCTTCTGGTGGCTGCGGCGCGAGCGGCTGAAGGGCGAGAACCCGGTGATGAACCGGCTGGTCGGCTGGTACCGCCCGTGGCTGGAGGGGGCGATGGCGCGGCCCCGTGCGGTGGTGCTTGCGGCAGTGGCCATGCTGGTGGTGACGCTGGCATTGGGCACGCGGTTGGGCTCGGAATTCCTGCCCGAACTGGACGAAGGCTCGATCTGGCTGACCGCCACACTCGACCCCAGCACCAGCCTGGCCGAGGCGCAGGCCCAGTCCCGGGGCATCCGTGACCTGGTGCGGACGTTGCCCGAGGTTTCGACGGTGGTGGCCAAGCTCGGTCGCCCCGAGGATGGCTCCGATGCCAAGGGCGCCAACCAGATCGAAGCGCTGGTGGCGCTCAAGCCCGAATCCGAATGGACCCGGAAGATCGACAAGCGCGAGCTGGTGGCGCAGATGCAGCGCATGCTGGAAGCGCGTATTCCCGGCCCCGAGTTCTCGATCTCCCAGCCGGTGCGCGACAACATCCTGGAAAGCATTTCCCAAATCAAGGGCCAGGTGGTGATCAAGGTCAGCGGCGAAGATCTGGACGTGCTGACCGGCCAGGCCCAGGCGATCCTGGCGCAGGTCAGAGGCGTGGAGGGCGTGGAGAGTGCTTTCATCGACCGCGACGGCAGCCTGCCGCAGCTGCGCATCGATATCGATCGTGATCGCGCAGCGCGCTACGGCCTCAACGTGCAGGATATCGATGCCGTGATCGAGACCGCCATCGGCGGCCGCGAGGTCGGCCAGCTGTGGGAGGGCGAGCGCCAGTTCCCGATCAGCCTGCGCCTGTCCGATGCCGACCGCGATCTGCAGCGCCTGCGCACCGTGCCGGTAGGTACGGCCTCAGGCCAGACGGTGACACTGGGAGATGTGGCGGACTTCAACATGGCCAGCGGTGCGATCAACATCTCGCGTGAGAACGCCCAGCGCGTCAAAGCCGTGAGCATCTTCATCGCCGGGCGCGACATGGGCAGCGTCGTTGCCGATATGCGCAAGCAGGTGGATGCCACCATCCAATTGCCAGAAGGCTACCGCATCGACTGGTCCGGCGAGTTCGAGAATCAGCAGCGCGCCATGGCCCGCCTGGGCTGGGTGGTACCGCTGTCGGTGCTGATCATCTTCGTGCTGCTGTTTGATGCCTTCAAGGACGTCACCAGCGCCGCGCTGATCCTGGCCAACGTTCCGCTGGCGATGATCGGCGGCATCCTGGCGTTGCTGCTGACCGGGATTCCGCTGTCGGTGTCGGCGGCGATCGGCTTCATTGCCTTGTTTGGGCAAGCGGTACTCAACGGCGTGATCATGTTGACGCGATTCGGCCAGCTGCGCGAGCAGGGCATGGCGCTCTACGACGCCGTGGTGCAGGGCGCACTGCAGCGCCTGCGGACGGTGCTGATGACGGCGCTGTTGGCGATGTTCGGCCTGCTGCCGATGGCGACGTCGCATGCGATTGGGGCTGAGACCCAGAAGCCGCTGGCGGTGGTGGTGATTGGCGGGCTGTTGTCGGCGATGTTGCTGACCTTGCTGGTGCTGCCGACGCTGTACTACTGGGTGCATCGTCGACGGGAGCAGCGGCGGGGTGGGGCGGCGATGGAGGCCGAAGCGGTGTAGGTGACGAATGGCCGGGCAGTGTGGGGAGGAGCCATTGCCCGGCCGGTGGCGCTATGATCGGCCATCGCAGGGGAAGCGGAGCAGATCAGGAATGGAGATGATGGCGGAGGCCACGGCAGCTGGGGTACCGGAAGCTGCGGCAGCAGCTGAAACGGCCGGTTCTGAGCCAGTGCTCAGCTTCTCGTGGCTGCACGACAACGTCGCTGCCTACGTGGCCCGCAGCCGTTACCCGAAGCCGTCCCGCGTGGAACGTGCATCGCTCTGGATTGGCTTGGGCGCAGCTGGCCTGGGCCTGCTGGCCGGTGCGCTCAGCCCCCGTGTCATCGCGCAAGCGCCGGCGGCCATGACGCTTTCCATCTGTCTGGGTGTGGAACTGGCCGGCTTTCTGCTGCACCTGCTTCTCATGGCGAAGCGTGAGCTCCCCCAGGCGCTCAAGTTGCGACGCACGCATGCCGTGGACATGGATTTCGATTTCGCCTACTGGCGATATCTGGTGGGTGAGCTTCGAACGTTCCCGCGCGCGCAGTGTGAGGAAATGCTTCGCTTCTCAACTGGCTTGCGTCAGCGCATGAACGAGCGCATGGGGCTGGTGTTCGGTGGCATGCAGCAACTTGGGATATTCCCGGTGCTGGTGGCGCTCTATCTACAGTTCCGCAACTGGACGTGGGGCGATTGGGCCGCCGCCTTCGACGTGAACCCTGTTGCGGGCCTGATCATCTGGATGATGGTGGTGCTGTACGTGGCGGGCTGGATGCTTATCGGGTTGCGAACTCGATTGGACACCTACGTCAGCCTGCTTGAAACCGCGCTTCAGAGGGAGTGATGCATTCATCCAGGCGCGTTTTCAATCTTGTAATCGTGTGTCGTGTCCCATCAGTTCAGAGATTTTCCGTGATGCGTCCAGCAACGCCTGGACGTGTGCTGGCTCTGGCGTTCCGGGCAGGTAGTGGATCGAGCCGATGATCGCCACCGTTCCGAACAGCTCCCCGTTGGCCTGCAGGAGCGGCGCAGCCAGCGCGTTGACACCGATATAGAGCTCTTCAGGTGCGTCGGCCCAGCCTCGGCGGCGCACCAGCTCGATCTCGGCACGCAATCGATCCGGGTCGGTGATGGTGCGAGGCGTGCAGGACTGCAGTGGTTGGTCGAGGAACTGCTGGCTAACGCCTTGCGGAGCGAACGCCAGTACCACCTTGCCCTGGGCGACGGTGTTCAGATGGAACCGCGTCCCAGGCCGGAGGCTGATCTCCACAGGCGCGGTTCCGCGCAGGAAGTCGATCACCACCACCTCATTGTCCGAGTAGGTGGCAATGACAACCGTCTGCCCAACCTGGTCGCGCAGGCGCTCAAGCACCGGCTTGGCCAGCGACATCACGTCGAAACGGCTGGTGCAGGCACGCCCCAGCAGGAACATCTGCCAGCCGACCCGATACTGGTTCGTGCGCGGGTCCTGGCCGACATAGCCGTGCTCGCGCAGCATGCTCAAATGGCGGTGGATGCGGGCCTTGGGCATGCCGAGCATTTCAGCAAGACGCGTGACGCCCAGTCCCGCAGGGGCCGCGGCCAGTGCCTCGATCACTTTCAGCGAGACAATGGCGGTGGGAAGCCCTTGTTCAGCGCTCAGCTCCGCCGCGCCCGATTCGATGACGTCCACGCCTTCGCTGGCATTGATTTCCTTGATGGCACTGGGCGTATGACGGGGCATGGGAACCTTCTGGCGAACGTGAGGGACGTGAGGCAGGCGCTAGATTACCTCACGGTAAGCAGGGTCATGGCAGGTTGATGTATCGCTCTGCGAAAACGCGGTACTGCTGAACCTTCTTGGCTGCGGCGTCGGCGGCATGAACATAGCGGATGGAACTGCGGCCTTTGACCTGACGAGGAAGCAGGAAGCAGCGGATGAATGTTGTCGATTCGCGCTCCGTGGTGGGAGCCAGTACCGGTGCGTGGCCCAGTTCGAACCACGCCTCCCCGGCGGGATAGGCATGCGTTTCGCCGAGCGTCTCGATACGGATTTCGCCATTCAGGCAGATGCGGATACCCGGTCCTTGATGCACGTGGGTAAGTGCCACTCCGGCCGGCGGGAACTCGACGCGATCGCAGCGCATGAGCCAGCTGAAACGCGGATCCAACGTTACTGGCGCCTCCAGTTTCAAGAGGGTTGTGGCCGCAGGCGCCGAGGGCAGGTCGCCGGTACCAGGCTGTCCAGCACCGGTGAGTTCCCAGCGCCACAGCACCGTTTCCTCGGTGCCATTGATCAGGGTGAGTTCGTCCTGCGCCACAGAAGCGTGGCCTTCGCCGAGCCACTGCCCCTGGTCGTGCGCGTCGACGGCCAGTCCACCTGACCGCACGTACACCGCACGCGGCAGGGCCGGCAGGTGGATCGGCGGACAGCCTGCCGGCAGGCGGTCTTCGTAGAGGCGCAGGATGAGATCGGACATGGCGTAATCCTTTGGAAGTGTGGGCGTATCGTACAGCGATACTCGTGTATCGTATATGTTCCGTTTCTCAAAAATGTGGTCTATAGTCGCCCTTCGGTATCGATTGCCGATACATCACAACCGCCAAAGATTCCGGAGGGGGAACAAATGGCCAGTAGTACGTCCACGTCGCCATCAGGCGACGCCGGCAACAAGCGCTGGTGGCAAGGCGCCACCCAGCAGCAGTGGGGCACCTTCCGGTCGGCCTATCTCGGCTGGGCGCTGGACATCATGGATCTGATGCTGTTTGCCATGGTCATCAAGCACGTCAGTGCCGACCTGGGGTTCGACAAGTCCGACGCGGGGATGGTGATGTCCGCCACCCTCCTGGCTACCGCCGCCGGCGGGCTGCTGTTCGGGTTCCTGGCCGACCGCATGGGGCGCGCCAAGTCGATGATCCTCAGCATCATCTGTTACTCGATCGGCACTGCGTTGTGCGGGCTCTCCGACACGCTTGGCCAGCTGATGCTGTTCCGGGTCATCGTCGGCCTGGGTGTCGGCGGGGAATGGTCGGCCGGTTCGGCGCTGGTCAGCGAAACCTGGCCAGCCCAGCACCGCGGCAAGGTGATGGCGTGGATCCAGAGCGCGTTCGCGGCAGGCTATGCGGCGGCGGCCATCGTCGCGGCTGTGGTGGTGCCGATGTACGGCTGGCGCTGGGTGTTCGCGGTCGGCCTGCTGCCGGCACTGCTGGCCTTCTACGTGCGCCGTCACGTCAAGGAGCCGGAGATCTGGGTCAACCAGACCAGACGGTTGAGCTTCACTGAGACATTGGGCGCGTTGTTCAGTGTCCATCGGCGCAACACGCTGATCGGCCTGGCGTTCACCACGGCAGCCATGTGCGGCTACTGGGGCCTCTTCACCTGGATCCCGACTTACCTGGCCACGCCGGTCGCCGAGGGCGGTCCGGGATTGGACCTGGTCAAGTCCACGGTGTGGATCGTGATCATGCAGGTGGGTGCGGCGCTGGGCTACGTCACCTTTGGTTACATCGCCGATCGGCTGGGGCGCAAGAAGGCGTTCCTGATCTTCTTCGCTGGCTCGGCGCTGTCGGTGCCGTTGTTCGTGATGATCCACACGCCGGGGCTGTTGATGGCATTCGGCATCGTGGTGGCCTATTTCGGCACTGGCTTCTACAGCGGGTTCGCTCCCACCTTCGCGGAAATGTTCCCGACGTCCATCCGCGCTACCGCGCAGGGCTTCGTCTACAACGGCGGCCGTGCCATCGCCGCGATCGCACCGGCGCTGATCGGCTACCTGGCCAACCGGCATGGCGTGGGCAGCGGCTTGCTCGCTACCGCCGGCTTCTTCGCGCTGGCCGGTCTGATCGTGCTGCTGTTCCTGCCTGAAACCAAGGGCGCGGAACTGACTTGATTCACCCTGGAGACTGACATGCCAATCATCCAAGTAACCCTGGTGCAGGGGCGCGACGAACAGAAGGTGCAGGCCTTCATCCGCGCGGTAGCCCGCGCTGCACATGAGCAGCTGGGCGCGCCGATGCAGACCATCCGTGTGATGGTCAATGAAGTGCCGCCGCAGCGCTTCGCGGTGGGCGATGTACTCAAGAGCGATTCCCCGACCGGGGCATCCGCATGAGCGCCGCCCTGACCCCGGCCGACATCGGCGAGCAGGCCGCGCAGCTGTACCGTGCGCTGCGTGAAGGCGCGCCCCTGGACCCGCTCAGCGAGCGCATTGCCGGGCTGCGTATCGAGGACGCCTACGCGATCTCCAGCAACCTGCTCGCCCGGCGCGTGGCCGACGGTGAGCGCGTGGTGGGCAAGAAGATCGGCGCAACGAGCGCGGCAGTGCAGCGCATGCTCAAGGTGGACCAGCCGGATTTTGGCTTCCTCACCGACCGCATGGAAGTGCGCAACGGCGGCACGCTGTCGCTTGATGGTCTGATCGCACCACGCGCGGAGGGCGAGATCGCCTTCCACCTCAAGCGCGACCTGTGCGGGCCTGGCATTACCCATCACGAAGTGATCGCGGCTACCGAGGCGGTTTCGGTGTGTTTCGAGATCGTCGATTCGCGCATTCGTGACTGGAAGATCGGCATCACCGACACCGTGGCCGACAACGCCTCCGCTGCCGCCTTCGTCCTGGGTGACCTGCGCGTGCCACCCAAGGGCCTGGACCTGGGCACGCTGGGCATGGTGGTGGAAAAAAACGGCGAGCTCGTCGCGACCGGCGCTGGCGCGGCTGCGCTGGGGTCGCCGATCAACTGCGTGGTGTGGCTGGCCAATACGCTCGGCCGCCTCGGCACTTCGCTGAAGGCGGGCGAGGTGATCCTTTCCGGTGCCCTGGTGCCACTCATCCCGGTGCAGCGCGGCGACCACATGCGCGTACGCATGGGCGCCCTGGGCAGCGCCGACGTGCACTTTGCCTGATCCCGCTTCATCCCCCCACGTATCCCCACAGGAGTGCGGTATGACCCTGAAAGTCGCCATCATCGGTCCCGGTAACATCGGCACCGATCTGATGATCAAAGTAATGCGCAACGGCAGGCACCTGGAAATGGGCGCGCTGGTGGGTATCGACCCCGCCTCCGACGGCCTGGCCCGTGCGGCCCGGCTCGGCGTCCCGACCATCGCTACCGGCGTGGAAGGGCTGATCGCATCGGAGGTATTTCCCGACATCGACATCGTTTTCGATGCCACGTCCGCGTCGGCGCATGTCCGCAATGATGCGTTGCTGCGCCAGGCGCGGCCGTCGATCCGGGTCATCGACCTGACCCCTGCGGCCATCGGGCCGTACTGCGTGCCCACGGTCAACCTGGAGGCCAACCTGGCCGCGCTGAACGTCAACATGGTCACCTGCGGTGGGCAGGCCACCATCCCGATGGTGGCCGCCGTCGCCTCGGTGGCCAAGGTGCACTACGCCGAGATCGTGGCGTCCATTGCCAGCCGGTCGGCAGGCCCGGGAACCCGCGCCAACATCGATGAGTTCACCGAAACCACCTCGCGCGCCATCGAGAGCGTCGGTGGCGCCCGCGCCGGCAAGGCGATCATCGTGCTGAATCCGGCCGATCCGCCGCTGCTGATGCGCGACACCGTGTATGTGTTGTCCGAGGCCGTCGATACGGCGAAGGTCGAAGCCGCGGTGAGCGAGATGGTGGCGAGGGTGGCTGCGTATGTGCCTGGGTATCGTCTCAAGCAGCAGGTCCAGTTCGACGTCATCGACGAACCGCTCAACGTCCCCGGCATCGGCCCCACCACGGGCTTGAAGACCTCCATCTTCCTGGAAGTGGAGGGCGCTGCTCACTACCTGCCAGCGTACGCCGGCAACCTCGACATCATGACCTCGGCGGCACTGGCCACTGCCGAGCGCATGGCCGCATCGCTGCTGGCCCAGCCGGCAGGCGCCTGAGGAGACGCTCATGACCCAACGCAAACTCTACATTTCCGATGTCACCCTGCGCGATGGTTCGCATGCGGTGCGTCACCAGTACAGCCTCCCGCAGGTGCGCGCCATTGCAGGCGCACTGGACAAGGCGCGCGTGGACTCGATCGAAGTGGCCCACGGTGACGGCCTGCAAGGCGCCTCGTTCAACTACGGCTTCGGCGCGCACAGCGACCTGGAATGGATCGAAGCAGCGGCCGACTCGGTCAGCCATGCGCGCATCGCCACGCTGCTGCTGCCCGGCATCGGCACCGTACACGACCTGAAGAACGCCTACTCTGCGGGCGCGCGGATCGTGCGTGTGGCCACCCACTGCACCGAGGCGGACATCTCGCGCCAGCACCTTGAGGCGGCCAACGCCCTGGGGATGGATGCGGTCGGCTTCCTCATGATGAGCCATATGATCGCCCCTGCCGCCCTTGCTGAGCAGGCACTGCTGATGGAGAGCTACGGCGCGTCCTGTGTGTACGTGGTCGATTCCGGTGGCGCGCTGGGCATGAATGATGTGCGTGATCGGGTGCAGGCGCTACGCCAGGCCTTGAGGCCCGATACCGAGATCGGCATCCATGCTCATCACAACCTGTCGCTGGGCGTGGCCAACTCCATCGTCGCGGCAGAATCCGGTGCGATCCGCATCGATGCGAGCCTGGCAGGCATGGGTGCCGGTGCCGGCAATGCACCGCTTGAGGTGTTCATTGCAGCGGCCGAGCGCCTGGGCTGGGCGCATGGCTGCGACCTTTACGCCCTGATGGACGCGGCCGATGACATCGTGCGACCGCTGCAGGACCGCCCGGTGCGCGTGGACCGTGAAACGTTGGCGCTTGGCTATGCCGGCGTCTATTCCAGCTTCCTGCGCCACGCCGAGGCTGCCTCGCAGCGCTTTGGCATCAATACCGTCGACATCCTGGTTGAACTGGGCAAGCGCCGCATGGTCGGCGGCCAGGAAGACATGATTGTCGACGTCGCCCTGGACATGCTGCGCCGCCGTGATGCGGCCGCAGTAAAGGAACCCGCATGAGCCTTGATAACGAAACCCTTGATCGTTGCGCCCGCCTGCTGCGCGACGCCGAACTCGACGTGCGTGACGTCGGCAAACTGACCGACAGCCATCCCGGGCTCGATGTGGCTGACGCCTATCGGATCCAGCAACGCCTGTGTGCGCTGAAGCAGGCCGAAGGGGTGCGCATCGTGGGCATGAAGATGGGCCTGACCTCCCATGCGAAGATGCAGCAGATGGGCGTGGACACGCCCATTTACGGTTTCCTTGGGAGCGATAACGCCGTCGATGATGGCGCGGCAGTGGACACCAGCGTGCTGATCCATCCCAAGGTAGAGGCCGAGATCGCTTTCGTGATGCGCGATGCACTGCGAGGCCCAGGGTGCACCGTCAGTGATGTGCTCACTGCGACGGACTATGTGGTGCCAGCCATCGAGCTGATCGACTCGCGCTACGAAAACTTCCGGTTCGACCTGCCCAGCGTCATCGCAGACAACACTTCGGCGTCGCGCTATGTCCTGGGTTCGCGCCCGACGGACCCGGCCACGCTCGATCTACAGACGTTGGGGGTGGTGATGGAGAAGAACGGCCAGGTCGCAGAGGTGGGGGCCGGTGCGGCCGTGCTCGGCGACCCTGCCGCTGCAGTGGCCATGCTGGTCAACATGTTGTCCGAGCATGGCCAGCCACTGGAAGCGGGCGCGGTCGTGCTGTCGGGCGCCATCACCGCGGCGATTGCCGTGCAGGCGGGCGACAACGTCCTGGTCCGCGGCGACGGCATCGGTACCGTCGCCATGCGCTTCATCTAGAACGCTCCACCCCGTTCGTCAACGCCGCACGGCCTGTTCACCCAGGCCGTGCCGGCATCGCTATGCCCTGGGAGGGGAATCATGGTTGGAATGAAGAGGAGAACAGCGGCCTCGGTGCCGTTGTGGCTGGCGTTGTCCGCACTACCGCACACGGCGCTGGCGCAGGCCGTGGAAACCGCCACGCTGGAGGCGCGTATGGCCGAGCTGGAAGCAGAGATGCAGCAGATGCGAGGGTTGTTGCAGCAGTACCAACAGCGCGATGCCAAAGCGGCCGAGAACACCCCGACGGTGGCGGTTGCAACGCCGCCCGCGCAAGCCGCAACGCCGATCCTGCCCGGGGCGATGCCCGGCACCCGCTTCACGGCAGGCGGCTTCATCAAACTCGATGCCATGACCACGCGGACCAGCGACGGCGCCATTGCCGATGGCTCGGCCGGCCGTCTGTTCTACTTCCCGGCCGGTACCCCGGTCGCCGCGGATGGAAACGGCAATAGCGCCAGCTACACCGACGTGCATGCCCAGTTCTCCAGGTTCTGGTTGGGCGCCGACACCGTTACCGAACGTGGCGACACGCTCAAGGCCTACATCGAGGCAGACATGTATGGCGGCGGCAACAACGCCTTCGCCGGCAACGAAGTGATCACGAATACCTACTCGCTGACCCTGCGCCATGCCTATGTCAGTTGGAACCACTGGCTGGCTGGCCAGACCTGGTCCAACTTCCAGGACGTAGCGGCACTGCCGGACACGGTGGACTTCACCGGTCCGTCCGAGGGCACCATCTTCAACCGTCAGGCGCAGCTTCGCTACACGCGCGGCCCGTGGTCGTTCTCGTTGGAAAATCCGCAGACGACGGTGGCGACCTACCGGGGCAACGGCACCCGCCTCAACAGTGGCGATGACACCGTGCCAGACATCACCGCCCGCTGGGCGCAGCGCGGTGCCTGGGGCCACTTCACGGTGGCGGCCATGGTGCGCAACCTGCGTTACGACGGCCGTACCGACACCGGGATTGCGGCAAGCCTGTCCGGGCGCGTCAATGTAGGCAGCAATGACGACCTGCGCTACATGGTCAGCGGCGGGCAGGGCATTGGTCGCTACCTGGGCTTCGCACTCGGTGCCGACAGTGTGCTGGACACCGACGGGGAGCTGCATTCCCAGGATGGCTACGGCGGCTTCGTGGCGTGGCGTCACGCGTTCTCACCCAAGCTGCGCGGCAACCTCGTCTACTCCGGTGCCTGGCTCGACAACGATGCGCAATGGACCGGAGCGCTGGTCACCGAGCGCGCGCAGTCCTGGCGCGTCAACCTGATCTACTCGCCCTTCCCGAAGCTGGACCTCGGCGCTGAGCTGAGCCACGCCCAGCGCCGCCTGGAGAATGGAGAGGCCGGCGATCTGAATCGGCTGCACACGCACGTGAAGTACAGCTTCTGATCCTGAGCACGCACGGGGGATCCGTTGTCACGCACCCGGCTTCCCCGGCGGCAGGGTGTCGCCTCGTTCGTGCCAGGATGGGAGTTCCAGCGCATGGTGTTCGAGCATGGCCTGTATAGACGCACGCGCATGGTCCCTCTCCGCGTTCGCGCATTGGTCGAGAATCTCACCAGTCAGCTGTTCAAACTGCGGCCAGAATTGCGCTGGGTGGCGCACTCGCGCCACCCAGTGGTCCAGCTTGTCGGCCAGCGCATCAAGCTGCACCTGTATGTCGGGACGAACGCTCATCCCGGAGGTGCACCCAGATCAAGCGCGACACGGTAGTAATGGCCGTCGTCGCGGAGCAGGACGGTCAGGTCCGGCTGCAGGACGTCATCCACATGCAGCGTCGGCTGACCCTGCGCAGTGCGGGTCACCACGAACTCGTACAGGCTGCGCCCGAAGCGGTAGCTCAGTTCGAAGGATGGCCAATGATCGGGCAGGCAAGGTTCAAGCGAAAGACGATCGCCGTCGCGACGGATGCCAAGCAGGGATTCCACCAGCAGGCGATACATCCAACCGGCCGACCCGGTGTACCACGTCCAGCCGCCTCGCCCGACGTGCGGCGACACGGCATAGACATCGGCGGCCAACACATAGGGTTCGACGCGGTAGGTCTGGACCGCCTCGGCGTCCAGTGTGTGGTTGAGGGGGTTGATCATGCCGGCCAGCTCCCAGGCACGCACTGCATCGCCCTGCTGTGCGAATGCCATCGCCGCCCACACCGCCGCGTGGGTGTACTGGCCGCCATTCTCGCGCACGCCCGGTACGTAACCCCGAATGTAGCCGGGGTCCTCCGTGGTCTGGTCGAAGGGCGGGTCGAGGAGCTGGATCAGTTTGGCGTCCTTTCGCACCAGATGCGTGTACAGCGAATCCAGTGCTTGGCTGGCACGCTCAGGCGCAGCAACGCCTGACAGCACCGACCAGCTCTGGGAGATCGAATCGATGCGGCACTCCTGATTCTGTGACGAGCCCAACATGGCGCCGTTGTCGAACCAGGCACGGCGATACCACGCGCCGTCCCAGGCATGCTGTTCCAGGTTCTGGCGCAGGCGTTCGGCCTGTTCTTCGCACCATTGCGCACGGGCGGCATCGCCGCGCGCGTTGGCCAGCCCGACGAACCGGCGAAGCGTGTCATGCAGGAAGAACCCGAGCCACACACTTTCACCGCGCTGCTGGTCACCGACGCGGTTCATGCCATCGTTCCAATCGCCGCTCCCCATCAACGGAAGCCCGCGTTCGCCGAGCAACCGGCACCCGCGTTCCAGCGCGACGACGCAGTGTGCATAGAGTGTGCCGCGCTGTGCCGAAAGGGTGGGCATGTCGTAGTAGCCTTCCTCCTCCGGCGTCACCGCGCGACCCTCGATGTAGCCAACCACTTCGTCCAGCACGCTGGCGTCGCCGGTGACCTCCAGGTAGCGGCATGCGCCCTGGGGCAGCCACAGATAGTCGTCCGAGCAGCGGGTGCGCACGCCGCGACCTTGCGGCGGGTGCCACCAGTGCATCACATCGCCTTCGGTGAACTGGTGTGCCGCGCAGAGCAGCAGGTGTTCGCGGGTCAGGTCCGGGCGCGCGTGTACGAGGGCGAGCGCATCCTGCAGCTGGTCACGGAAGCCGAACGCGCCGCCGGATTGATAGTAGCCACTGCGTGCCAGGTAGCGGCAGCCCAGGGTCTGGTAGACCAGCCAGCCATTGGCCAGTGCGTCGAACGCCGGGTCCGGCGTGCGGACCTGCACCGTGGCCAGGACGTTGCGCCAGTGGATGCGCACGGCGTCCAGCGCATCGATGGCTTCCTGGTTGCCCTGGCGGCTTCGTGCCAACGCCAGCGTTTCCTCGCGGTCGCGCCCCGCGCCAAGGCGGAACGTGGTTTCACTGCGGTCGCCCGGCGCCAGCTCAAGCGGCACCTGGATCGCCGCGCAGGGATCCATGCCCGCACCGGCCCGTGCATCCAGACGCTCGCGACGCAGCGCCGCAGGTGCGTGCAGGCCGCCGTTGCGGCCGATGAACTCCAGGCGGTCACAGGTCCAGCCGCAGCCCTCGGCATCGGTGTCGAAGAAGGCCATCCGGCCGCCGAACTCGGTGCTGTAGCTGTTACGCGCCAGCAGCGCCCCGGTCTGCGGGTCGCGTTCGGTGACCACGTGCATGCGCGACTTCGGGCGCAGGTCACCCATGACCCATTCCACGTAGCCGATGGCCGACAGGCGCCGTGGCCGGCCCGAGAGGTTGTGCAAGCGCAGGACCGAGAACTTCAGCGGTGCGGTGACATCGACGAAGACCCACAACTCGCTGGCGATGCCGTCTTCGATATGCTCGTAGACCGTGTAGCCAAAGCCGTGGCGGGTACGGTACGCCCCGGTGCCCCGGCATGGCAGCGGCATCGGCGACCAGACACGGCCGGTGTCCTCATCGCGCACGTAGAAGGCTTCGCCGCCGGTATCGGACACCGGATCGTTGAGCCAGGGCGTCAAGCGGAATTCGTGTGCGTTTTCAAACCAGGTATAGCCCGGTGCACTTTCGCTGACGACCGTGCCCAGGCGGGCGTTCGCGATGACGTTCGCCCACGGGGCCGGGGTCGGGGCACCTTCGCGCACCACCACCACGTACTCGCGGCCATCCTCGCTGAAACTGCCGGTGCCGTTGTCGAATCGGCCGGCGCCGCGGTACGGAAGGAACGGCCACGGGTCGTCCACCTCTTCGTCATGCTCAACGCCCGGGGGCAGGCCGGGTTCGGGGCCCGGGTCGGCGACGACGGGCAGCCCCGGCGTCGCTTCCATCGCCAGTGCCAGTTCCTGCTGCTCCGCCTGCGGCACCAGGGCCGGAATCCGTCGCACGGGCAGGGGCTGGCGCCCCACCTGCGCCGCCAGCGTGCCGTCCTCGTCGCTGAGCACCACCCGTGCCACGGCCTGCAGCAGAACGCGGTCCTCGTGGCTCATGTTCTGCACCGGCCGCACGAAAATGCCGCCGGGGCGATCGAGCAGGCCCGTCTCCGAACTGGCGGCCACCATCCCCAGGATCTGGTCCTGCAGTTCCTGCCGATAGCCGGCCTTGCTGTCGTTCCAGATCACCAGGTCGGTGTTGAGTCCCTTCTGGCGCCAATACGCGTGCGCCTGCACCAGCTGCCTGACCAGTTCCACGTTCTCCGCGTCGGTGACCTTGAGCAGGACGATGGGCAGGTCGCCCGAGATGGCATGGCCCCACAGCCCGGATTGTCCGCGCTGGTTCTGCTGCAGGACGGCGTCGCCCGCGCGCAGCAGCGGATTGGCATACAGCACGTGGCTGGCCAGGCGCTCGTACAGCGAGGCCTCGGCCTGGCTGGCGTTGATCTGCCGGCGCACCACCTGACTGTGTGTCCAGGACAGGTCGAAGACGCGGTCTGCCAGGCGGCGATCCCGGTACTTGTCGACCATCGCCTCGCAACCGGTGCGGTCGGCGCCGATGCCAAACACCATGTCCAGCTGCACGGTCTGCTCGGGCTCCAGCACCACCCGCACGCGGATGGCCACGATCGGGTCGAGCACCGAGCCGTCCGTGCCGGAGAGGTCGATATCGGTGGTCAACGCCTGCGGGGTCCGCGGCGTGTTGCCACGGCCCAGGAAGCGCGCACGGTCGGTTTCGTAGGAGATCGACACGACCTCGGCGTCATGCACCGCGACCAGATGGAACATCCACGGTGGTACCTCATCGTGCGAACGGGGCCGGCGCGTGCAGAGCACGGCCTGCTTGGCGGCCAGGATCTCGCTCTGCACGAAGAGGTTGCTGAAGGCCGGATGCGCATCGTCGGACGCTGCGGGCGCCAGCACCACTTCGGCATAGGTGGTGATTTCCACCGTGCGCTGGCGACGGCCGCGGTTGGTCAGGCGCAGGCGCCTGAGCTCGATGTCGTCCTCGGCGGAGATGGCGACCTGCAGATGACTCTCGCAGCCGCGGCGGGCACCCCGGAACTCTGCCTTGGCGTCGGAGAAGATCGCCTCGTAATGGTCCAGCGCCACGCAGGTGGGCTGGTAGGCGGCAGACCAGAACTCGCCGCTGTCCACGTCGCGCAGGTAGCAGAACGACCCCCAGGCATCGGTGGTGCCGTCTTCGCGCCAGCGGGTGAGCGACAGGTCACCGTGGCGGCTGTAGCCGCCGCCGGCATGGGTCAGCATGCCGTGGTAGCGCCCGTTGGAGAGCAGCTGCACTTCCGGGCGCGGGCCGGCCGGGTCGCGCAGGACACGCAGGGACGTCTCGTGCTCGGCCATGGCGGAGTGCTCGCCCAGGGCTTCGACCTCATGCGGATGGAACACGCCGATACGCGGAATGCGTTCCTGCAGCAGCAGCAAGGTCGCCTGGAACTCGGTATCGGCAACGAAACGGCGCTGCATCGGCTGGTCGCGCAACAGGTAATCCAACGACAGCAGGCCCATGCCCTGGTGGTGGGCCATGAACGAACGCAACAGAACGTGTTCCTGCCCCGGCGGCACCCGGGCGGGGGTGTAGTCGATCGCTTCGTACATGCCAAAGCGACCGGAGAACCCCAGCCCTTCGAGTGCCTGGAGGTTCTGGCACGCCGCCTCCGGCGCCACCATCAGCGCCATCATGCTGGCATAGGGCGCAATCACCCGATCCTGGCCCAGGCCGCGCTTGAGCCCCAACCCGGGCACGCCGAACGCGCGGTACTGGTAGTTCAGGCGCGCATCCACAGCGTTATAGCCCGACTCGGACACGCCCCACGGCAGGTTCAAGGTGCGGCCGTAGACGATCTGCGCCTCCACCGCATGCCGCGCGGTCTGGTCGAGCAGCGTGTCCGGATAGCTGGGCATCACCAGTTGCGGCATGAGGTACTCGAACATCGATCCGCTCCACGACAACAGCGTCGGTGTGCCGTTGACCTCGGTGAGCATCCGCCCGAGCGCGAACCAGCTCTCCTGCGCCAACTGGCCCTGGGCGATGGCGACGAAGGCACACAGCCGCGCTTCGGACGCCAGCAGGTCGTAGAAACTGTTGTCCAGGCGATGGTCGTCGACGTTGTAGCCGATCGAGAGCAGATTGCGGGTGCGGTAGAACAGGAACCCGTATTCCATCAGCGAGAACTGCCCGGCGCGGTGCGCCAGCGCCTGCAGCTGCTCGATGCGCGCGCGCGCGTCCGCACCGGCGGAACCGGGCAGGGCGGCCAGCTGGCGCAGGCTCGGTACTGGCGCCTCGTCGTCCGCGCCGGCATCGGCCGGGAGGTTGGCAAGTGTCGCGTGCGCGGCATGGCATTCGGCAGCGAACAGGGCCGGCCAGTGCAGCGCACCTTCTTCCGGCGACTCCGGTGCCGGCCATTGCGCCAGCACGGCGTCGGCCAGACCGGCCAGCTCCTGCAACCGGGCGAGCAGCTGCGCGGTCCCACGGGGGTGGTCGGTACGCGTTGATGCCAAGCGCTGGCGAAGGTGGTTGAGCGCCTCGCCCAGTGTCGCGTCAGCGGGGCGATGGCGTTGCCGCTCCTCTTCCAGCACCCCGAGCGTATCGGCCAGGCCGTCGAACGTGTGCGGCGCCAGCACCGGCGCGTCTACCAGCGCGAGCAGGCCTTGGCGCAGCGTCAGCAGGTGGCCGGCCAGGTTGCCGCTGTCCACGGTGGAGACGTAGCGCGGCTGCAGCGGCGCCAGGGTTTCGGTGTCGTACCAGTTCAGGAAGTGGCCGCGGTGGCGCGGCAGCTGGTCCAGCGTATCGAACGTGAGCGCGGTACGTTCCGCGACCGCGCCCAGCTGGAGCCAGCCGAAATCCCACGCGGACAGATTGGCCAGCAGGGACAGGCCGATGTTGGTCGGCGAGGTGCGCCGCGCCACCACCAGCGTCGGGTGCTCCTGGATATTGTCCGGCGGCAGCCAATGATCCTGCTCGCGCACCCACGCCTGGAAGAACGACCAGGTGCGCCGCGCCAGCCGACCCAGGAATGCCCGCTGGGTCACGGACAGTTCGGCCACGCTTGCGGCCGGCGGCCGGCCCAGCCACGCCATCAACGCGGGCGCGAAGGTCCACGCCAACAGCAGGGGCAGGGCGACAGGCAGCGCCTGCGGAGCCACGCTGGCCACAACGGCCGCCAGCGCAATTGCCAGCAACGATGCCGGTGCCATCACCCGCCATTCCGCGCCGCGGTCGCTACCGAGGCGGCGCTCGACTTCGCTGGAGGGGTTCCATTGCAGCAGATGGCGGCGGGTGACGGTCATGCGCCAGAGCGTGCGCAGCACCGCGCCACCGGCCAGCAACGCTTCGTAGGGCAGACACGCGACCTGGGTGGCCGCGCGCAGCAACGACTGCAGCGTGCCGCGCCCGACCATGATGTAGTGCGCTTCCAGCGGCGTGTCGTCCGGAACGCTCAGCGCATCGCGCAGCATGCCGATCAGCGGCGGCGCGAACCACAGCGCCAGCACCCATGCCGTCCACGCAGCCGGGTTTTCGGCATACAGCCAACCCGCCACCAGCAAGGCCAAGGCGGCGATCGGCACCAGGCTCCGGCGCAGGTTGTCCAGCAACTTGCCGCGCGACAGCAGGCTGAGCCGGTTGCGTTCCCATCCCGATCCCGGGCGCGGTGTCCACGGCATCAACCAGGGCAACAGCTGCCAGTCGCCGCGGATCCAGCGCGCACGGCGCTTGGCATCGGCGGCGTAGCGTTCGGGGTAGTCCTCGTACAGGCGCACATCGCTGACCAGGCCGGCACGTGCATAGCAGCCTTCCAGCAGATCGTGGCTGAGGATGCGGTTCTCGGGCAGGCGGCCCTCGAGCGCATGCTCGAACGCTTCGACGTCATAAATGCCCTTGCCCACGAACGAACCTTCGTCGAACAGGTCCTGGTAGACATCCGAGACCATGCGCGAGTACGGATCGATGCCGGGCTCGCTGCCGAACATCCGGGCAAACCGCGAGGTACGGCGCGTGCCCAGACTGGTGCCGACGCTGGGCTGCAGAATGCCGTAGCCCTCCACCACGCGTTGCAGCGCCGGATCGAAGCGCGGGCGGTTGAGCGGGTGCGCCAGGGTGGCGACGAAGGCGCGTGCGGCATCCCGCGGAAGCTGCGTGTCCGAATCCAGGGTGATGACGTAGCGGACGCCGATCAGGGCCGCCGTGTCACCGACGGTGCGCATGAACGCGGCAGCATCGCCTTGGCGGAGCAGGGCATTGAGCGCTGCCAGCTTGCCGCGCTTGCGCTCGTGCCCCATCCACACCCCTTCGCCCGGGTTCCATTGCCTGGGGCGGTGCAGCAGGTAGAAGCGATCGCCGCGCTCGGCCGCGTAGCGACGGTTCAATTCCTCGATCCGCTCCACGGCGTGCGCGAGCAGGGTGTCGTCCGTCGGCGTCTCGGCGGCCGCGGCATCGAGAAAGTCCGTCAGCAGCACGAAGCGCAGCTGAGGGTCGCGGTTGGCCAGGAAGCGGACCTCCAGCGCTTCGGTCAGGACATCGATGCCGTCGGTGCTGGACAGCATCGAGGGGACCGCGACCACGGTGGAGCAGGCGGCCGGGATTCCTTCGCTGAAATCGAGTTTGGGCAGCGGCCTGGGCGTGACCAGTACCGTCGCCGTCCAGTTCACCAGGACGATGCCCAGCTCGCTGAATACCAGCAGCCCGAACAGCGCGGCCAGCCACACGGGCACCGAGCCACTGCCCGAGGCCAGCAGGCCAGCGGTGGCCACCACCGCCAGCAGGGCGATCGGCAGCAGGTACAGGGCAAGTGGCACGCGGTGCGCCAGTCGCCGTGCCTTGCGATGGCGCGGTGCCGCCTCGGCCACCGCGTCCACGGTGGCGCTCACGCCTTCGCCCACGAGCCAATAGCCGACGTGCGTACGTGGCCCATCGATCGGCGCAGCCGCCCGCGCCAGGTCCAGCGCGATGGTCGCAACGCGCTCTTCGGCGACGCGGCTACCGCGCGCGATCTTCTCTACGACGTGGCGATAGGCGTCGCGGGTGCCGAAATCCATCTGCGGATAGACGGCCATCGGGTCTTCCCGCAGCCGCTGCTCGACCACACTCATGTCTTCGACAAAGGTGCGCCAATCCATGGTGGAGAGGAAGCGCAGGCTGCCGATGCTGTTGCCGATGGAGACCTGGTCAGCCGCCTGTTGCTGCCCCTCGGCGGCGACCAGTTCGTCGATGCGCTGCCCAGCCGCGGCGGCCCACTGTTCCAGCCAGGCGATGGGCATGGCCCACGCGCCGCCGCGCCCCTGCAGCGAGCGGGTCAGCTCGGCGATGAACGCGCCGGTCAAGGGTGGCTCGGAGCGTGCCATGTCGGCCACCACGAGGACGACATCGGTCGGGGTGTCGGATGCCGCGCGATTGAGGCTGTCCGCCCATTGGGCAGCCAGGCCACGGTCCGTGCCGTCACGCATCACCCGCGCCGCCATGCGCCGCAGATTCTCCAGCAGGGCCAGGCGCAGCATGATCGGAACGGCCCACAGTTCGCCCAGGCTCAGCGGCGCGAGCGACTGGTACGAGGCGATGAAGCGGCCCAGCGTATCGCCGTCAATGCGGCCATCGCCGTGCGCGATCGCCTGCATCGACAGTTCATACACGCGCGGCAACCCGGCCGAGGGGCCGGCGACCAGCGACGGCAACTGCCGGCTGTAGCCGCGCGGCAGGTGGCGTCGCGCGGTCTGGATCTGTTCTTCGATCAGGTAGTAGTTGTCGAGCAGCCATTCCCCGGCCGGGGTCACCGGCCGCTGTTCGCGCACTACGTTGCTGAGCAACGTATTGGCGTCTTCCAGGACACGCTCGTTGGCCTGCAGGCGATCAAGCAGGCGCTCTGCGCCAGGTCGCATCCGTACCCGATGCTGGCGCGCAAGGGCGCGGCCGTACACCTCCATCTGTTCAACGCTGTACAGCGCGGCACGCAGGGGGACCTCGGTGGCTTCGATGGCCGGGACCGAAGCCTGGCGCTCACGCCAGCGCCAACGGACAAGACGACGCAGGCGGAGCCAACGACCAAAAAGACGGCGAAAGTGGGGCATGGTTTACCGAGGGGGGAGGTCGCGTCCTTGCATAGTTGCATTCGGGGTGGCGTGGTTGCTGTGAAGGCGGGGCTCGGAGCCCACTGGTTGCGGTCCGCTGCACGCAACGCTCCAGGATCGCCTCCCTCAGCGTGAAGAGGGCAGGCATCCTCTGCCGACCTTCCATGAAGCCTACGGAGCGGTCGTTGGCAGCAGTACCCCGGATGGTCCAGGTTATGCCGGGCACGTCAGGGATGGGCCACTGGATTGAGCCAGATGCAGCAACGCTACATGGATTGGCACGGCCGGCGTGGGTACGCTCACTTTCCACGCAAATGCAATTCGGGAAGGGCGCACAGCTTCGGTGGGAGAAGTAGGTACCGGGGCCGCGCTCCCGGACGGCCGCCAACGTTCTGGGTTCAGCGGTAAACTCAAGCCCGGATCTCAAGCCACGGGTTGAGAAAGAGAAAACACGATGAACAGGGTCCACAAGGAGATCGCAAAAACGGCGGGTATCTACTACCTGCAGGCCATTGCTTTCGCGCTTGCGAGTTATCTGATCATGTATTTTGCTTACGGCGGTGTGCGTCTTTCCCTGCTGATGTGGTCGGCGATCGTGGTTGCGGTGTTCACTTTGTTCTACCTGCCGGCTTTGGTGCGGAACATCCGATTGGCCAAAGCGATCGACAGGAACCGGGAGCGTGGTGGGATGCCCTAGCGGGCGTCGACGCGGTCCTGACACGCGTCGGCTATGCTCGCTCGCCATCGCGTGCAGGAACCCAGCGCATGCCCTCCACCCGAAAGCGTACCCAATGCGCGCTGTGTCGCGACGCCGAGCCGCTGTCGTTCGCGTTCAGCTATGCGTTCCAGCCCATCGTCGATATGCGCACAAGACAGGTCTTCGCCCATGAGGCCTTGGTGCGCGGACCGGCAGGCGAGCCTGCTAACTCGGTGCTGTCCCGGGTCACCGCCGATAACTGTTACGTGTTCGACCAGGCATGCCGTGCCAAGGCTATCGAGATCGCCGCGCGGTTGAGGATGCCGTCGCATCTGTCGATCAACTTCCTGCCCAACGCCATCTACCGGCCCGAACTGTGCATCCGCTCCACCCTCGAGGCCGCGCAACGACACGACTTCCCGGTCGAGCGGATCATCTTCGAAACCGTTGAAGGCGAGCAGATCAATGACGGCAAGTGGCTGGCCGAGATCCTCACCGAGTACAAACGGATCGGCTTCAAGACGGCCATCGATGATTTCGGTGCCGGCTTTGCCGGCCTGAACCTGCTGGCCGATTTCCAGCCCGACATGGTCAAGCTGGACATGGGCTTGATCCGCGGCGTTGACCGGAGCGCCTCACGGCGCGCCATCGTTGCCGGTGTGGTGTCCATGTGTGCAGCGCTGACAATTGATGTGATCGCCGAAGGGATAGAAACCGCTGACGAGGCACGCTGCCTTTCCGATCTCGGCATCGAGCTGATGCAGGGATACTGGCTTGCTCGTCCGCGTTTTGAAGGCGTAGTGACCGAGGACGAGCTTACCGGGGCGATGTAAGGTCGCCTCACGGCCTCAGGCTGTCGGTACGGTGCCGCCATCGATCGTGTACTCCACACCGGAGATGGACGACGCGCGGGGCGAGACCAGGAATGCAATCAGATCGGCTACCTCGGCCGGCCGGGCAGGGCGCCCCAGCGGAATGCCTCCCAGCGACTGCATGACCTGCTGTTTGGCACCCTCATAATCTGTGCCTGCATTGGACGCGATCCGCTCGACGAATGCGATCGCAGCGTCTGTCTCGATCCAGCCCGGCGACACGCGGACCACGCGCACCCCCTTGGGAGTGACTTCCTTGGATAGGGCCTTGCTGTAAGTGGACAACGCTGCCTTCGCAGCGGCATAGGCAATCGTCGCATCATGCAGCGGCAGTACTCGCTGGATCCAAATCACGGACACTATGGTCCATACTTGCCGGGTGGGCTATGAACACTGAATATTTCACTATTTCTATACGAACATGGCATCCGTTTATGCCCGCTGAAACTCTTATTGCAGCCATAGGTCTGGAGCCAGATATAGCTTACAGCGTAGGATCAAGGAGGACGAATCCGTTGGGAGAACTTCTTGATGGATTCTATCGAACAAGCTATTGCACATTCGGCCTTCTAAGGAAAGCCCCTGGTGATTTTACCGAGGCGCTCGCACCACTGCTCGATCAGCTGGAAAATAACCAAAGCACTTTCCACCATATCGCCTTTACTGGCGGGCGAACCGAGCTGTACGTCGGCGTTTTTGTCGAAGGATCCAGCGGCTTCACGCTTGGAACTGCTGATATGAGGCGCTTGGCCGAGCTTTCACTAGAGCTGTCGATCGAGGTCTATCCGTAGACGGCTACATCGAACTGAATTGCCCAGCGTTTCGTGTAGGAGGTCAGCATGCGGTTCGATAACCGCACCTGGGCGATAACTAGCATTTATCGCAGCTCTTCTTGAAAGAGCGGCTGTGACCCTAGAGCGCGCAAGGGAGCGATGACTCAGCCCGCCATCTTCAATTCGTAGCGCCGCCTTGCCGAGAGGGGTGAACGGATCTTGGCGGGCTTCTCCGTGCAGCCAAGAGCGAAATCTAATCACGGTGATTAGGGCTCGTTATCAGGGGTAGGGCAGAGGTCTTCTACTGGCCGAAAGCGGACTCGGCAGATTAGCGGTGAGATTTCGGCAGCTGGGTGACCAGAGATAAGCTTTTCGGCGAAATCTGGTTAATCAGGTACAGGAGACACCGTACTTTTACTGGCTTCCCCTGCGTAGAACACCAGAGGCGGGCGCTCTGCGCATACCCCAGCATCGTGGCATCGGCCCACCGCACGGGAACTGCCATGGCAGACCAAACGCACCGTTCGCCCACGTCTGCATCAGATGAAACCGCGGGCCCCATGCCGGGCACGCGACTGACCGAAGCCTATGCCCGATCGGCGGCGCGAGACGTGTACTTCTGGGCATGGCCGATGGTGAACATTTACAACCGTCGGGTGAACTTCCAGTCACTCCCTGGCCCGGGCCGGCTGGGAGGGGTCCTGCCGGCGGCGCCCCCCAACCAGCTGAGCATGCTGACCGACTATGTCGCACCGAGCGAACGTGAGGTGGCGTGCCCCAACCAGGACGTGGTGTATGGCGGCGGTCCACTGGCGTTGGACATTGAACCGGTCGTCCTGCAGGTGCCGGATTTCGGCACCCGCTTCTGGGTGTACCAGGTGGTCGACACGCGGACCGACAGCTTCGCCGAGCTGGGCAGCATGTACGCAACGCCGCCGGGGTTTTACCTGCTGGTGGGGCCAGACTGGAAGGGGGAGCCGCCGGAGAAGATCAACCGTGTCTTCCGCAGCACCACCTTCAGTGGCTACGCCATACCACGCGTCTTCCTTGACGACACTGAAGAAGATCGACAAGCGGTGCAGGCACTGTTGAGCCAGATCGACATGTACCCACTGTCACAGTTCGATGGCCGCATGAAGACACGCGACTGGAGCAGCACGCCGGACTTTCCCGCGCCCCCGCCGCAACCGGATGGCAGCGAAGCGCCCAAGGTGGACCCGGCCACGTTCTGGGATGAATTGGCCACGGTGCTGGCCGACACCACGCCGCTTCCGGGCGAGCAGGCCCAATACGCAAAGGCCTTGGCGCTGGTCGATGCCGCTGCACGTGACCCCGCCCTCAAGGCGACGATCACCGACGAAGCTGTACGGACCGAGCGCGAACTGATCGCACCGCTGCTCGAGTTCCGCAACTTCGGAATTCCGTTGCCGGGCAACTGGACCACCATCCGCAACGGCGCCCGATTCGGCACCGACTACTTCAGCCGCACTGCAGTAGCCAAGTCGAACATCTATGTAAACAAGCCGAACGAAGCGACCTACTTCTACCAGGACCTCGATGCCAACGGCGCGCGACTGGACGGAACCCAGCGTTACACCGTTACTTTCGCCAAGGGCGAGCCCCCGGTGAAAGGATTCTGGTCGCTGACGCTGTACGACGCCCAGCACTTCTTCTTTCCCAACCTGGTTGACCGTTTCTCACTGGGCACGAAGAACCAGGACCTGGTCCGCGGGGCCGATGGCAGTCTGACCTTGTATGTGCAGCCGGACCCGCCAAGCGACCCGGCATTGCAAGGCAACTGGTTGCCATCGCCGAGGGGGGCTCCGTTCTCGCTGTATGTGCGCACCTACTGGCCGGATGCGGCCATCCTGGATGGCGCGTGGTCGCCTCCCGCCGTGGTCCCCGCTGGAGAGAAAACCGCATGAACGGAACCGCCTGCGCCTCCTTGATCGTGATGCTGTCCGTAGCCTTGACCGGCTGCAACCGCAGTCCACAACAGAGCAGCACGCCCAAGCCGGCGCCCGTCGCCACCACCGCACCGGAGAAACCGGCGGGAGCCCGCGCCTACTCGGACCAGGACATCAGCGATGCCTGGATTTACCTGCTCGGCCGGCTGCTGGTGCTGCGGCAGCAGAAGGCGGACCTGGCCGAGGGCATGAAGTGGAACGAGATTGCCCACCGCAAGCCGGGTGCCGTGGACTGGCCCAACCCCAACCTGGACGTTGCGTACTCGGAAGCCTGGGTTGCCGTTGACGAAAACAGCTGCACGGTTGTGACCGTGCCGAAGATCAGTGGTCGCTACTACACCGTGCAGTTCCTCAACGGCTGGGGTGAGACGGTGGCAAACATCAATGAACGCACCCAGCCGGCACAGCCCTCCGGGGAGTTCGCCATATGCCTCACCGGTGCAGCCGCGGCGCTGCCGAAGGGCGTGACCCGCATCGATGTGCCGGTGAAGTACATGCGCATGCTGGCGCGGGTGGAGCTGGGTGATGACTGGAACCAGGCAGTCTCGCTGCAGCACAAGTTCGCACTGCGCGCGACCGGCGCCCCGGGCACCCCCTCTCTGCCACCCGTGGTTGCCTTCGACCAACAGCACCTGCCGGGTGCGGATGCGTTCGACAACGTGGTGCAGGTGCTCGATAGCGAACGTGACATCAACCCCGGCATGGAGCCGGTGGCCGCCAAGGCACGCGCCATCGGCGCCGGCATCCAGGATCCAGCAGAGCGGGCACGGGTTGAGAGGGTAGTGCGCGAGAAGGCACAGCGAGATCTGCTGAAGGCGTCGCCGACCGTCGGCCACGGCACCCTGCGCAATGGCTGGGCCAGGCCCGCAGTGGCCGGAACTTACGGAGATGACTGGCTTGGCCGGACGCTGGTGAACATGGGCGGCATCTGGGCCAACCGTATGGACGAAGTGGTGTACTACAAGGGGAACCTGGATAGCACCGGCACCCAGCTCAACGGGGACAATGCCTACACCATGACCTTCCCGAAGGATGCGTTGCCACCGAGTTATGCCGACTACTTCTGGTCCGTGATCGCAGTGGATCCGGTGTTCGCCCGCGTGCTGCCGAACCCCAAGAACCGGTTCCTGCTCAACCGCGAATCCGGACTCAAGCACAATGCCGACGGCTCGCTGACGCTGTATTTTGCACCCGAGAAGCCCAGTGATGCGCCGGACCAGAACTGGCTGCCCACACCCAAAGGCAAGGACTACCGTCTCACCTTCCGATTCTATGGACCAAAGCTGGGAGTGAAGGACGGAACCTACTACCCGCCAGAGTTGCTCAAACAGCCGACGCAACGCTGATCGGTCAGCTGACGCTGTTCAGAGGACCGCCCGATTGTGGAAGTGCCGTGACAAGGAGTGGCGCCATGTTGCAGCCTATCTTGACCCGAAAACCCTCTCTGTCGCGTGGTCCGGCGTCCCTTGCGGTATCGATTGCAATCGCGTTGGCACATCTTCTCAGTCAACAGGCCCAAGCAGCCCCACCGCCTGACGCGCCTCCGCCAGACGTCCCCGAGGTAACCGGGAGCGGCACTCTGCTCGGCACCACGCCAGGTGCACCGCAGGGCTGCTTTGGCGTGACCACCAATCCGCGCGGGCTCTCCCTGTGCGATGGCGGCACCTACAACCTGCCCGATGGGGCCATCACCCAGACCGTCTGGGATGTGGTGCGCGTGGCCTATGGCACCACCGCCACATTCACCGGCTACCAGGCGGTTGCCGAACGTCCCGCAGGCAGTTACTTCAGCCCCATCACCGTGTTCAGCGGGCCAGGCGCCGCCTATGCCCCTGCAAACGCGACCTTCGTCGATTCCACCGTGTACATGGCGCCGGAACGGCTCGCCAACGCCGTGGCCAGAGATGTTGGGTAGCCTCGAAAAGGCACACTCAGCCACTGCGGCGGCAATACAGATGGCAGACAATCACCGTGGCCGACAAGGACACGAATTAGGAACAGCCGCCGTAGTAGCCCATCAGCCAGACTGCGTCTTTACATAATATACATTCCGGCCTTAGCTGAACCCGTCAAAACCGTTGCTGCAGTAGGCGCTGCGGCTATTCCGGCAGCGATCGTTACGACCATCGCCGTTGCCGCCAGCTTTCGCCATAGAGCCTTGACTCGCGGGGTGGGGGCCGTCTCAATCTCATGGTCTGCGACGGCCTTTCGCACGTCCCATCCCAGCGCTTGGGCGCAGCCAATCACCGCGTCCACGTCCATCGTCCTGATGCCGGTGCAGTAATTGTTGAACCTCTGAACGCTCAGTCCTGCACGCCGGGCTAGGGCTGCCTGTGACTCAGCCGGGAAGGCCTGCCGCAGTCCTTCGATCAATTTTTCTTGGGTCGTCATATCCACGCCTGTTGACATTGGCATCCACGTCCGTTTATACAGTGCTCAGTATCCACGAGTGTGGATACACCCCGTCCCGGCTCCCCTAGGCCGTGGCGGGGTACTAGGGGCTGGGGGAGGGGCATGTCATGGCAACGATGCGCGTGATTAAAGTGTCACCCGGCTCACTTAATGACCGATTCAATCCTTGTCGCGATGACACCAGCAAGCGCATCAACGCCATCGCAAAGGCGCGCCGCGTTGTCCAACATCCAGTCGTAGTGAATGCAGTTCCCCCGGGCCAGGCGCTTGGGGGGGTTCTCCAAGGCAAGAAACTCAGTTGCGACGGCGGAGAGCGCAAACGCCCAAAACTCTACTTTCCCAGCAGCGGCCTCCAATTCGCTATCCGCATCGACATTCGTCAGGTCGAGCTTAATTCCCCCGCATCTCGACTCGATTGCGATAGCCACAATTCTTGCTGCGTTCCTCCCTGCGTTCCCCTCTTTGTCCAGTTCCAAAAAGCGTCCAGCGAACCGCTTGAGCGATCCGGCTTGGAGGCTCATAACCCGCAACTGCCTTGTTTGGGCAGCGTACTTCGCATCCCTTTGCGCTTTTCCCTCGCGGTAAGTGAGAGTGCAAGCCGCAATGCCGATAACCCACGTGCCGAATGCAGCTACCCAGTCCGCCCTGCTGCCAGCTTCTGCACCAAGCAAAGTCCAAGTGACTATCGATCCAGCAAGAAAGCTCACCGCGATGAAAGCGGGAAGGTTCCTTCTGTATCCCTCCGACGTAACCTCACTCATGCGCGCCCTCGTGGCTTCTCCGTAGATATCGGAATTCTCGCATGAGCGCCGTCGTCTGCGTCGGCACCCTGATTGGGGCTTCCATCTGCGTCGCCCTCGGCGTGGTACGTATTGGCTCTTGGGCTATCGACCGCAGGGAAGAGCAGGGCACCAAGGCAATCCGTGACGCCGCATTCGTCGCCCAGGCGTCAGCCGAGGTGCGCCGGTGATCTTCATCCTCGTCCTGTGTGTCCCGGCACTTATCTGGCTTTACAGGTACATACGCAGCGGCCGGGGTCCGTTCGAATGACCGGCCATTGCAACTTCTGCGGCGAGCCTACCGTCTACTTCTTCGCAGGCGGTCTTTGTGCTGCCTGCACCGGCAAGAACGCCCGTATCAAGCTGGAAGGGATGACGCCTGCGCCGCGCCCGGAGCTTGCCGCGTTCGATGACGCCATCGGCGTGATGCACGCCTCCGCACGCCGCACCGAAATGGCCTCAGAGGCCATGCAGCGCAACAAGCGCGCGTCTGGTGCTTCGCTCAAATCGTACCTCGCAGCGGCTCCGGTCGCGTTGACCGCTGAGGGCCGGCGCGAAGCGCTGGCCCTTGGGCTTGTCCATTACAAAACAAGTGACAACGGGCCGAAGCACGGCCGTCTGTCCATCGAAATCGACCCGCTGCTGGCGCGGGCGCAACGGCTGCGCAAGTCCGTAATCACGAGTGCACGACTCCATGACCAAGAAGCCAAGAAGGGATCGCGCCGTGGGGCGTGGTACATGCTCACGCTCACCTACCGAGACGGAAGCCGTAGCGGCCCTCGTGACGTTAGCGAGCTACTTAAACGCATGCGGGGGCACTTCAATGGAATTGTCGCTCGGGCCAGACGGTTCGCGGGTGAGGTGTTCCGTTACCTATGGGTCGGTGAGCTTACCCAGCGTGGCCGACCCCACTACCACCTCCTAATTTGGGTGCCCAAGGGCATCTATTTCGGCAAGGTCGATCACCGCGGTTGGTGGCCGCACGGCAGCAGCCAGATTGAGAAAGCGCGCAACGCGGTGGGGTATCTCGCCAAGTACGCATCGAAGTTCACCAGCGTCATTGCTGCTGCGTTCCCCAAGGGATTTCGCACGCATGGTTGCGGTGGCCTCGACACAGAATCCCGCCGCGAACTGCGGTGGTGGAAAGCCCCCGTATCGGCACGTGAAGCGCTCGGCACTGAAGCCGACATCCGTAAGTGCCAGGGCGGCTATTTCGACAAGCTCACAGGGGAGTTCTGGCCGTCCCCATGGCGAGTGACCTTTGCATTCGGCCGGACCATCGCTTGGAAGGTAATCCCACTATGAAAGTCGAAGTCATCAGCGAAAACATCGCCGTCCGTTCGTTCCCCGCCCGCGAGGGCAAAGCAGCCACGGTGTTCCGTGAGCAGAAGGCCGCAGTGCTGCGCCCGGGCGACCACCCGCTTCCGTTCAAGATGACGCTGGATGAAGACCAGCAGCCCTACAAGGCGGGCGTCTACGATCTGTGCCCCACGTCGCTGGAAAACAGCAAGTTCGGCGGTCTGGAGTTCGGTCGCCGCATTCGACTGCTGACGCCGTCGCCCACGCCCGGCCCGATCAAGCCGCAACCGTAATTTTCAGGAGTTCCCATGGAAGAGACCGTTCTCACGCTGTACTGCAAACAGGCTGATTTCGATGCCTCGACCGGGCAGTGTGCGTATCCCTTCTATGGACCAGCGCCGATGCTTCTTCCGCCCATCGACGTTGCCGAAGGCCTCGCACTGTCAGCCGCAATTGCTGGTATGTGGGGCGTCGGATACATGATCCGGCAAGCCCGCCGGGTCTCAGGCGGTTAACCACCATCGAGAGAGAGTCATGAACAAGAGCATCAACCTGCGTTCCAAGGTCCGCAACGTCAGCATCAAGGCCGCAGCGGTCGTCACCACTGCACTGGTTTCCGTTCCGGCGTTCGCTGGTCCGCTGGCCGGGGCCGCTACCGATGGCATGGATGTGGCGGAACTGGGCCTTATCGGCGTCGCCGTTCTCACCATGGCCGGCGTGATCGCGCTCATTCGTGCGGGCCGAAAAGCGGCTGGCGGCTGAGGCCAGGTCAACAGTAGGGGCGGGGAAACCCGCCCCTTTTTCTATTCAGGGGATGGGTCATGGCATACGCCGGGTATTTCGTGATGATTGGGTTTCTGGGGGGTCTATGGCTTGCACTCGACGGTTGAGCATCATCCTTGGATATGTTGTCGCCATAGGTGGTCTGCTTTTCGGCGTTGAGCAGGCCAGTGCCGCCAACTGCGCTTCTTACGATGACCAGTGCACCGAGGGGGCAGCAAAGCAGGGGGCACTTGCATGGAACGGTGCTGCTGCTCGCTGTAGGGCCATCATTGGTCCCACGGGTACTGCTGGTCCTAATCAAACTGTGCGAACCTCTGAGTCGTCAACTCGCGGCTTCTATGTCGTTAATGCTCGCTGCTTCGATAAGGGTGTGCCAGCTAGCGAGGTGTCACCTGTGTCGCCGGCCCAGATGCAGTGGTTCTACACTAAAACGTGTAGCGCAGAACCTTCCTACACCGGTACCGGCCCGTGGTCGAGCGGTGGAAGCGCCAAGAACGGTAGCCTCGGCTGTCGCAACGGTTGCGACGGGATGTGGTCGCGCAACGCAGATTCTTCCATGACGTGGTCGGGCACGGGCCAGTCTTGTCCGGATAATGAAAAGACCAACTGCGAAAACTACCCGGACGGCTACTACTGGAACGCCACTCTCAACGTGTGCGAACCGCCGGAAGGAAAGTGCGTCGGTCGTCCTCAGAATTCGCTCGGTCAGTGTGCGCCGGAGCCGTGTCCCGCTGGCATGGCGCAGCAGCCTGACGGCACATGCAAGAACAAGGACAACGAATGCCCAGCAGGACAGATCAAGTCTCCTGACGGCAAGTGCTTGCCCGGCGACGGCCAGTGCGCTGAAGGTGAAGTGCGCGGCAAGGATGGCACCTGCAAAAAGGACAGTGACGGCGACGGTCAGCCTGACGATGGGGAAGAAGGCGGCGAGGGTTCGGACGGTAAGAAGAAAGACGAATTCTCCGGCGGTGACGATTGCAAGACGCCGCCCACGTGTAGCGGTTCTCCAATCATGTGCGGGCAGGCACGTATTCAGTGGCGCATTGACTGCAACACCCGCAGGAATCGCAACATCGCTGGCGGTGCGTGTACGACGCCTCCGGTGTGCACTGGGGAAAAATGCGACGCGCTTGAGTACAGCGGTCTGCTCATGCAGTGGCGCACTGCCTGCGCTACCGAGAAACTTGCCCAGGGCAACAATGGAAACGGAGGCGCCCAGCCGGAATGGACCAAGGTCGGGGGCATGTCCACCGATCCCGGTGCAGGATCGTCACCTGATGATTTGAAGGTTCTGACCACAAAGACCCTTAGCGTCTCTGACCTCGATCAGTCCGGCATCGGCGGTGGAGGTTCATGTATGGGTTTTGCCTCCGGCGGGAGCAATGGCATCACCTCCGGGTTCATGTCGGCCATCTCCACGCCCCCTCCGTTCTTCTGCCAGTACATCGCGCAGATCAAGGCCCTGATCATCACCATTGCTGCGGTCGCCGCGGCTGTCATCCTCGCGCGAGGTGGTAACTAATGCCTCAGATCATTGCGGCCCTCGTAGCCCTTCTTGTCTCGGCCGCACGGCAGTATCTGCCCGGCATCGCTGGCCGAATCCTTCTCGCCCTCGGAATCGGTTTCGTTACCCATGAGATTGCCATGCCGTCGCTCAAATCATTGGTTGAGTCGAAGTTCGGCGCGCTTCCACCTGTCCTGCAGGCCTATTGGGGTGCAACTGGCATTGGCGTGGCCGTGACCATGATCCTTTCTGCATGGATTGCCGGGCGCGCGCAGAAGGCCGTGTTAAGCAAGCTGGGGAGCAAGTAATGGCGCTCTATCTCGTTACCGGCCAGCCAGGACACGGCAAGACTGCATATGCGCTGGACAAGGCGTTCAAGTTCCAAAAGGAGGGGAGGGCGATCTTCGCTCACGGCGTAAAAGACCTCGACTATGCCAAGGCAGGGTGGACGTACGTCGATGACCCGAAGAAGTGGGAGCAGCTACCCGATGGCGCTGTCGTCTTGCTCGATGAGTGCTACACGGTTTTCCCGAATCGGAATCCGGGCGCTGCTGTACCTGCGCACGTGCAGGCTATGGCCACGCACAGGCATCGCGGCTTTGACTTCATCATGATCGCGCAACAGGGGTTGCAGCTTGATCCATTTCTGCGCGGCCTATACGAAGAGCATGTGCATGTCCGACAGACCTCGATCATGCGCAGCAAGACAAAGCTCAAGCGCTGGAACCAGTATCAAACTAACGTGCAGGTCAAGTGCAGCGACGTCGTTGACTGGGTGAGGCCAAAGTACGTCTTTGACTATTACACGAGCACCACACTGGTAACCACCAAGCGAAGTATGCCGATGTGGATGCGTTGGCTAGTGGTTGCGACACTGGTGCTTGCTGTGATTCTGCTCGGCATCAAATGGAAATTGCAGAAAAAGATCGAGGACTATTCGGCTGTTCCTGCCGCTCAGCAACCGATGGGCGCTGGACTGCCCGTGACTGCCGCCAGCGAAGCGGGGGCGGGCGCGGGTGGGCCAGTGACCTACGCAAGCACCGCCGAGTACGCAAAGGCGCACTTGCCCCGCATCGGAACCATGCCCTGGACAGCGCCGATCTACGATCAGCGTGCGATCACAACCGATCCGCAGTTGATTTGCATGTCGAGCATGGAAGGCCTTGACGGCAATGGAAAGCGCTCTGAGGCGTCGTGTACGTGCATGACAGAGCAGGGCACCCGGTACGACCTTTCGCAGCCTGAGTGCCGCACCCTTGCGCGCTACGGGCCTGTTTACAACCCGTACAAGCAGCAGCGCGACATGCAAACCTCGGCAGGCTTGCCCGCCTCTGCACAGGCCCAGCCTGCGACTGTTCCCGTTCCGGTGATGCCGACAGGCGGCGACGCGATAATTACCGTTGGAGAGCGTCCCATCGGCACGTTCCCCGAATCGGTGCAGAACCGCTACAGCGGCAGCTAGCATGGGTCGTTGGGTACGTCCCGCCAACCACCCTGGATTCGCTGAAGCCTTTTGCCGCTAATGCATCGTTCGCCTTGCCGTAGCGGATTTGGTGCCACGTACACGGGCGTCCTGTCGAACGCTTGTTCCATCGAGCGACGGAACGCCCTAGCTTCCGCCTCCGCTTCCCGGGTGAGCTTCGCTACGTCTGCGTCGAATTTCGCCTGTTCGGCCTTTGTCATGGGCCGGGTCAGCTCCGCCGTAATCGCTGCTGCCTGCCTGCGGGCATTCCATTCGATCAAGCCCATGATGATGAGAATGGCGGCCACGACGCCCCCGGCGATGTATCCCCAAGGCGGGCCGCTTGTCTGCTGCGCTACATGACGAACCCGGTCGCTGCGAAATTGAAGGTCCGTCACGTCCGGCGCGCTGAATGTCGGCTCTTGCCGTTCTCTGTCCATGAATCCCCCTAGATTGCATCCTGCTGGCATTCTAGCCGGGGTGTAGGGGCGGCGCCCCTACGGAGACGCTCTCAGCCAGCAGACCGCCCGAAGTGCCGGTCACGGAAGTCGCCCAGGTCTACAACGACGACCTTCACCATCTGGCGCTGACCGGCTTTTCGCTGTCCGGCCTCGGCCTTGCGCCGGGAGGCGAACCCGGCGACCCTGAGTTCCATCTGATCGCGCCATGCCAGCCCGGCGATCCGTTCGGGGGTCATGCGGTCGCCGTCAGGGCTGACTAGGTAGTTGCCTCTGACGCTCCAGCCCGCGAAGGGGCCGGTCAGGTACTGGCACATGCATCAATGCTCGCTTTGTCCTTGGAACCACGGAGAGGCAAGAGCGATGCCAGCAGCAGGCGGATCAGGCCCGCGTAGTACCGGCCAACGTTTAACATAATATACATTATGCGAAATGCCGTTTGGCAGTCTGAGACTGGTCTGGCTGTGGATCCGAGCCTTGCCTCCCTTGACGAAGCAGGTAAATCTGCAACCCGGCGCCACGTAAATCTGCAATTACTTCAAGCAAAGTGCGTTCAAAGACGGCGCAGCAGTTCGTTTGTGTTCCCACAATGGCAGCTCGATCCAGCCAGTGCTTCTGGACATGGGAAGCGCCAGAATGGCCAACAGGTAATAGCTGCTGGCCCACGCAATGATCTGGCCCACTCCCAGCGCAACGATCAGCCGGGGCAGCTTTTGCGGCTGCTTGGACGCGCTTTGCATGCTCGCGAACTCTCCCTGCCACTTAGCAACTCAGCGGACGCGCTTGCCGTCCTGATCGATCACCACTTCGCCATCTTCCTTGGTAAAGGGCTCGTGCACTGCTGGCAGGATGTCCAGAACCACCTCGGAGGGCCGGCACAGGCGCGTGCCCATGGTGGTCTGGACGAAGGGGCGATTGATGAGAATAGGATTGGCCAGCATGGCATCCAGCAGTGCGTCCTCGCTCAACGCGGGATCGTCCAGCCCCAGTTCCAGATAGGGTGTGCCTTTCTGGCGGATTGCACCGCGAACATCCAATCCGGCGGCGGCAATCAGCTCGACAGGCCGCGTTCGGCTGGGTGGGTTGACCAGGTACTCAATGACTTCAGGCTCAATGCCGGCGTGGCGAATCAACGCCAAGGTGTTTCGCGAGGTGCCGCACCTGGGGTTGTGATAGATGACAGCGTTCATGCGCTCTCCTTGTCATTCAATGCGGTCTCGACGACGCCGGCCGCGGCGGTGAGCGCGGCCGCTTCGACAGCCCCATTTCGTTCGCTGTAGCGATCAACCAGGTAGTCACTGCGGCCACGCACCAGGAGGGTGAACTTGACCAGTTCTTCCATCACATCCACGACGCGATCGTAGTAGGCCGAAGGCTTCATGCGCCCCTCGTCATCGAACTCCTGCCAGGCCTTGGCCACCGAGGACTGGTTCGGAATCGTGACCATCCGCATCCAGCGGCCGAGAACGCGCAACGCGTTGACCACGTTGAAGGACTGGGAGCCACCGCAGACCTGCATCACTGCCAGGGTGCGACCTTGGGTCGGGCGTACGCTGCCCTCTTCCAGCGGTAGCCAGTCAATCTGGTTCTTGAACACGGCAGTCAGCGTCCCGTGCCGTTCCGGGCTGACCCACACGTGCCCTTCGGACCACAACGAGGCCTGACGCAGCTCCTGCACCTTGGGGTGGGAGGCGGGCACCGAATCGAGCATCGGCAGCGCATGCGGATCAAACACTCGGGTCTCTGCGCCCAGATGTTCCAGCAACCGCTGTGCCTCCAACGCCAGCTTTCGGCTGAACGACTGCGGGCGCAGGGAACCGTACAAGATCAGGATGCGAGGCCGGGTGCGGCGCGGCATTCGGCTCGCTCAGCTTTTCGGCCACCGGAGGGTTCAAGGCGCCCGGGACGACATTGGGAAGGTGTTGCATGGGGGGTTGTCCTGCTTATTCGATTCGACTATTCTAGAATCATGGAACATAAAAACGCAACTCACGCCCTGGCCGCCCTGGGTCACGCCACCCGGCTTTCCATCTTCCGCCTGCTGGTCCAGGCCGGAAGTGGCGGCAAGCTGGCCGGCGACATCGCCCAGTCCCTCTCCCTTCCCGGCGCCACCCTCTCCTTCCATCTGAAGGAGTTGCTGGCCGCTGGCCTGATCACCGCCGAGCAGCGCGGTCGCACCATCTGCTACCGGGCCGAGTTCGAGGCAATGAGCGCGCTGGTGGCCTACCTGACCGAAAACTGCTGCGCCGACGAACAAGCCTGCGAACGTCCTGCTGGCTGCTGACCTTCCCCCGTCATAGAGATCGCTCAAATGACCCGTCGTGTTCTGTTCTTGTGTACTGGCAACTCCGCCCGCAGCGTGCTTGCCGAATCGACCCTTAAAAAATGGGGCGAAGGCCGCTATCTCTCCTTCAGTGCGGGCAGCCAGCCGGCCGGTCGCGTCAATCCCTTTGCCATTGCCCAGCTGGAGCGCGAAGGATTCCCGGTCGAGGGCATGCGTAGCAAGTCCTGGGACGAATTTGCCGAAGCCGATGCCGCTGCCATGGACCTGATCGTCACCGTGTGTGACAGCGCGGCCGCCGAGGCGTGCCCGGTGGTGTTTGGTGACTTCGCCCGCGTGCATTGGGGCCTGTTCGACCCGGCCGGCGTGGAAGGTTCGGATGCCCAGAAGGCAGAAGCCTTTGATCGTGCCCATCAGATCATCAAGCGACGCCTGCAGGCCTTCCTGGAGATTCCTGACAGCGCCTGGGACGACCGCGTGGCGCTGAAGGCCCGCCTCGACCCGATCGCGCAGATTGACTAAGCGCTTTTCCGAGACCTGCCATGACTACCGATTCCCCCCGCCTGTCCTTCCTGGACCGGTACCTTACGCTCTGGATTTTCCTGGCGATGGCCCTGGGCGTCGGCTTGGGCACGATGTTCGAAGGCGTGCCCAGCGCGCTCCACAGCCTGTCGATCGGATCGACCAACATCCCGATCGCCATTGGCCTGATCCTGATGATGTATCCGCCGTTGGCCAAGGTGAAGTACGAAGAGCTGCCCAAGGTGTTCGCCGACAAGCGCGTACTGATGCTCTCGCTGGTGCAGAACTGGATCATCGGTCCGTTCCTGATGTTCGGCTTGGCGGTGCTGTTCCTGCGCGACTACCCCGAATACATGACCGGCCTGATCCTGATTGGCCTGGCACGCTGCATTGCCATGGTGCTGGTCTGGAACCAGCTGGCACGCGGCGACAGCCAGTACGTGGCCGGCCTGGTGGCCTTCAACTCGATCTTCCAGATCGCGTTGTTCAGTGTGTATGCGTGGTTCTTCCTGTCGTGGCTGCCGCCGGTGTTCGGGCTGCAGGGCAGCGTGATCGACGTCAGCTTCTGGACCATTGCCGAGGCGGTGCTGATTTATCTGGGCATCCCCTTCCTCGCCGGGTTCCTCACCAGCCGCTGGCTCAAGACGCGCAAGGGCGTGCGTTGGTATGAAGATAAGTTCCTGCCGGCGATCAGTCCGATCACGCTGGCGGCGCTGCTCTTCACGATCGTTGCCATGTTCAGCCTGAAGGGGGGCGATGTGCTGCGCATTCCGATGGACGCAGTGCGCATCGCGATCCCGCTGACACTCTATTTCATCATTCAGTTCGTGCTGAGCTTCTTCATGGGCAAGTTCATTGCCAAGGACTATCCGCGCACGACCGCGATCGCCTTCACTGCTGCTGGCAACAATTTCGAGCTGGCCATCGCCGTCGCCATCGCCGCCTTTGGTCTGGCCTCGCCGGTCGCCTTCGCTGCAGTCATAGGTCCGTTGGTGGAGGTGCCGGTGCTGATCCTGTTGGTCCATGTCGCCCTGCGGCTGGGCAAGCGCTACTTTCCTGCCGACGCACGGAGTCATTGAGTCATGAGCACGACCCGACACATCCCGCTGTTGATCCTCGGTTCCGGCCCGGCCGGCTGGACCGCCGCCGTCTACGCCGCGCGCGCCAACCTCAAGCCCGTCGTGATCACCGGCCTGCAGCAGGGCGGCCAGCTGATGACCACCACCGAGGTGGACAACTGGCCTGGAGATGCACACGGCCTGATGGGCCCGGACCTGATGAGCCGCATGCAGGCGCATGCCGAGCGCTACCTGGATGCAGTCAAAATCTCCGATCAACAGCAGCGTAAGAACGCCGCCTGAGCGCGGCGGCGCGAGGGAGCACAGATGGACAGCGTTGATGTGGTGGTAATTGGAGGTGGCCAGTCGGGTCTTTCAGCCGGCTATTTCCTGCGTCGCAGCGGGCTGTCCTATGTGATTCTCGATGCACAAGCGTCGCCCGGCGGCGCATGGCAGCATGCCTGGCAATCGCTGCATCTGTTTTCCCCGGCGGGCTGGAGCTCCATTCCCGGATGGCCCATGCCCGCCAGCCAAGGCCCCTACCCTGCGCGTGCGGAGGTGCTGGCCTACTTGGCGCGGTACGAACAGAAATATGCGCTGCCGATCATTCGCCCCATCGGCGTTCAACGAATCACCCGCGTCGGCGAACGGCTGCGGGTGGAGGCCAGCGACGGTCGGCAATGGTTGGCGCGGGCGGTGATCAGCGCCACCGGAACATGGGGAGAACCCTACACGCCCGAGTACGAGGGGCTGGACTCCTTTGCCGGGATCCAGCTGCACTCTGCCCACTACAGTACCGCTACGCCTTTTGCCGGAATGCGGGTGGCCATCATGGGCGGTGGCAATTCCGGTGCGCAGATTCTGGCTGAAGTATCGATGCTGGCTGAAACCACCTGGATCACCCAGCACGCACCGGCTTTCTTGGCCGATGACGTCGATGGCCGCGTGCTGTTCGAACGCGCCACCGAGCGATGGAAGGCGCAGCAAGAAGGCAGGGAGCCCGAGCTGCCGACAGGTGGTTTCGGCGACATCGTGATGGTGCCGCCGGTGCTAGACGCGCGGGCGCGAGGGGTACTCGCCGCGGTCCCACCGCCTGCCCGCTTCTCCCCCGCCGGCATGCAATGGGCCGATGGCACCGAACGGCCGTTTGATGCGGTGATCTGGTGCACCGGCTTCCGCCCGGCGTTGTCGCACCTGAAGGGTTTGGACCTTGTAACCCCGAAGGGCCGGGTGGAGGTCGACGGCAGCGGCCTGCGCGCGGTGGCGATGCCCTCAGTTTGGTTGTTGGGATACGGGGATTGGAATGGTATGGCCTCTGCCACGCTGATTGGGGTCACGCGTTACGCACGCGAGGCCGTCAGGCAGGTCACTGACTATTGCGTACCCAATGACATCTAGCGAAGACCCGTGTCGACAGTAGCCCCGGCGCTGCTTGCCCGTTTCAGCGAACAGGGGGAGCAGTTGATCCCTGCCGTGTCCCACTGATGTCTGACCGCCATCGACGCCCTGGCCATCCTTGGCCATGCGCCTGTGCTGAAATCAAGCCGATGCTTTCGCGGCAATCTTGATCGACTTGACGTTCACAAACTCCTTCAGACCTTCCGGACCGTGCTCGCGACCATAGCCCGACGCCTTCACACCACCAAACGGAAGCGCTGGCGATGCCACGTCGAAGGTGTTGATGAAGATCATGCCGGTGTCGAAGTACTTGGTGGCCAGCTCCCGGGCACGCTGCACGTCGCGGCTGAAGATGCCGCCGCCCAGGCCGTAGCGGCTGTCGTTGGCGATGCGCATCGCATCCTCATCGTTCTCGGCGCGGATGATGGCCGCAGCAGGGCCGAACAGCTCATCTTCGTAGGCCACCTGCCCCGGCGCCACATCCGCCAGCACCGTGGCCGGGTAGAACCAGCCGGTGCGGTCTGGTACTTCGCCGCCAACCACCAGACGTGACCCCTGGGAGACACTCTTGGTCACCTGTTCGTGCAGCTTGTCGCGCTGCGCCTTGGAGACCATTGGGCCGAGCTGGGTGTCGTCGGCATTCGGGTCGCCCATGCGGATCGCTTCGAACGCCTTTGCATAGCCGCTGACGAAGGCGTCATAGTTCTTCTTTGTCACGATGAAGCGCTTGGCGTTGACGCAGGTCTGCCCGTTGTTGAACAGGCGGCCCTTGACGCAGGTCGCCACGGCCAAGTCCAGGTCGGCGTCGTCCAGCACCAGATAGGCGTCGTTGGAGCCCAGCTCAAGCACGGTCTTCTTGAGGGCCGCGCCGGCCTTGGCTGCCACGGTACGCCCTGCCGCCTCACTGCCGGTCAGTGTCACCGCGCGCACCAGATCATTTTCCACGATGTCATTGGATTGGTCGTGGCTGATCAACAGCACCCCGAACAGCCCCTTGGGCAGCCCGGCACTCTCGTAGATGTCACGCAGCAGCAGCCCACTACCGGTGCAGCTCTCGGCATGCTTGAGCAGTACGCCATTGCCTGCCATCAGGCTGGCGATGGAATAGCGGATCGCCTGGTAGGCCGGGAAGTTCCACGGCTGAATGCCGTAAACCACGCCGATGGGCGCGTGGGTCACGATGCCTGTGGCACCTTCCACATCGCGCTCCTCATCGGCCAGCACGACCGGCCCCTGCTTGGCGGTGTAGTCACAGATACCGGCACACAGCTCGATCTCGGTGCGGCTGTCTTCAATGAGCTTGCCGACCTCGTCGGTCATCAGCTGTGCAAATTCTTCCTTGCGCTCGCGAAGTGCTTTCGCGATGCCAGCGATCACGGTTGCGCGCTCATCCAGGCTGCGCAGACGCCATTGCAGAAACGCTTCATGGCTTGCCTTCACAACGGCGGCGGCTTCGGCGTCAGACATGTAGGAATAGGTGGCGACCACTTCCTCGGTCAGCGGATTGATCGTGGTGAGTTGCTTGTTGGGCATGGAAAGAGACTCTTCACTTCAAAAGGCGGTCCGTAAAGGGTCGCTTTCGTGCAGTTCCTCTGCCGTGAATTCTTCAGCGACGCGCATCACTGGAAGTTCACTGGCTCGCATTGCTTCAGTGTGCGTTCGGGACGGGAGCATCAGGTGTGTTTCGCATCGTTGCCTGGCATCTCAGTAAAAATACTGACCGCAGGACAGTGGATACGCGCTTGTCGCGGTGCGGCATGCAGACGACAGTGGTCATGGAACCTTATGAGCCCATTGCCATGCGCCTGATGCCTTGCGTGTCCTCGCTTTCGCTGATGTCGATCCTGCTGCTTCCCGCCTGCCAGCGCCAGGAGAACCCGCCTGCCCGGTCGGAAGCCGCGCCAGCGCCGTCACCGGAGTCCCGCCCCGCCACAGCTGACGACCAGGATCAGGCAGAGGCGCGCGCGATTGCGAAGGAGGCCTACATCTATGCGTTTGCGATGCTCGAGAATTACAACACGCTCTACAAGCAGGTGGCCTCGCCCGAGGCCCCGGAGTACGTCGGCGGCTTCGGCAGGTTCCGGCACTATTCCGAGCTGTACACGCCGGACAACCACGACGTGGTGACGCCCAACAACGATACGCCCTACTCCTGGGCCTGGCTGGATCTGCGCGCGGAACCCTGGGTCGTGACCGTGCCCAAGGTGCCCGAGGGGCGTTACTACGTGCAGCAGTGGGTGGACCTGTTCACCTACAACTTCGCCTATATCGGTTCGCGCGCGACCGGCAACGGGGCGGGCAGCTATCTGATTGCCGGGCCGGGCTGGAAAGGCGACAAGCCGGCGGGCATCAAGGAGGTGTTTCCATCCGAAACATCGCTGGTCCTCACGCTCACGCGCACCGCGTTGAACAGCCCTGGGGACATCGCCAACGTCAAGAAGATCCAGGAAGGGATGAAGCTGCAGCCTTTGAGCAGTTACCTGAAGACCCCGGCGCCTCCGGCGGCGCCGCAGATCGAGTTCCCCCCGTATGACGCTGAAAAGGCGCATTCGCACGACTTCATCCGCTATCTGAATTTCCTGCTGCAGTTCACCCAGCCGACGAATCCGGACGAAGCTGGGCTGATGGCGCGTTTCGCCAAGATCGGTATCGGTCCCGGGCAGCCCTTCGATGCCGCTGCGCTGAGCCCGGCCCGTCTGGCCGCCATCGATGCCGGCGTCGCCGACGCGAAGGCGGCGATGGCCGAGAAGGCCAAGGCGACGCTCTCGTCCAATGGCCTGTTCGGCTCGCGCGCGTTCCTGAAGAACGACTACCTCACCCGTGCCATCGGGGCCGAGAAGGGGTTGTATGGAAACTCGATCGAGGAGGCGTGGTATGGCGGGTATGTCGGCGACGGCAACGCGCTGTCGATGATCCACTTCAGCAAGGATGCCCTGCCCCCGGCGAAGTTCTTCTGGTCGGTCACGCTGTACGCGCTTCCGGACCGTTTCCTGTATGCCAACGACCTGAAACGCTACTCCATCGGCGACCGTACCCCCGGGCTCAAGTACGACGCCGACGGCGGGCTGACGCTGTATATCGGCCACGCCTCCCCCGGGAAGGAGAAGGAGAGCAACTGGTTGCCGGCGCCGGCCGGCCCCTACAGCGCTGTCGGGCGTGTTTACGGCCCGAGCCGCACCGCCATCGAAGGCAAGTGGAACCTGCCTCCCCTGCAGCCGGTGCCGAACCCGACCCCCTGATTCAAGGAGAGATGCATGTACCATCATCGAATTCGATCGGCTACGGGAATCGGGATGCTGCTTGCCCTGGCCAGCGGCATGATGCTCAGCGCCTGCGGCGAGCGATCGTCCGACAATGAGAAGGACCGCGACGCCGCGGCAGGTCACGCCCCCGCCGCATCCCCTGCTGCTTCCGCCGTAGCGGCAGACACTGCCGCGCTGGAAGAAGCCAGGACGATCGCGCGCGACGCCTACGTCTACGGTGTCCCGATGGTGGACACGTACAAGACCGTCTATGCGTTCAACGTCGACACCTCCAACCCGCAGTACAAGGGGCCGTTCAACGCCATCCTGAATATCGCCCGGGTGTTCACCCCGGACGACACTGCATTCGTGACGCCGAATTCGGACACGCCCTACTCCTTTGCCATGCTGGATCTGCGGGCAGAGCCGGTGGTGATCACCGTGCCCAGGATGGCGAAGGAGCGTTACTTCGTCTTCCAGTTGATGGATCTGTACACCTTTAATTTCGACTACATCGGCAGCCGCACGACCGGCAATGACGGCGGCAGCTTCCTGATCGCCGGGCCGGGCTGGAAGGGTGAAGCGCCCAAGGGCATCACCAAGGTGATCCGCTCGGAGACCGACCTGGTCAGCGTGGTTGGCCGCACCCAGCTCTTCAATGCGGCAGACCTGGAGAACGTGAAAAAGATCCAGGCCGGCTACAAGGTACAGCCGTTGTCAGCGTTCGCCGGGACGCCCGCACCGCCGCCGGCGCCCGCCATCGCATGGATCACGCCCACGCCGCCTGCGCAGGATCGGACATCGCTGGAGTTCTTCAACCAGCTGGCGTTCCTGCTGCAGTTCGCGCAGCCGCCGCACCTGAGTGAGGCTGCCCTGCGCGAACGCTTCGCCACGCTGGGTATCGAGCCGGGCAAGCCCTTTGATGCGAACCGCCTGCCGCCGCCGATGCAGGCCGCGCTCAAGGAGGGCATGGCGGAAGGGCAGAAGCAGATCGATGACAAGCGCGCATCGCTTGGCGGCAAGACCGATGCCCTGTTCGGCAGTCGGGACTTCCTGAAGAACGACTACGTCGCCCGTGCCACCGGGACCCAGGTGGGCATCGGTGCGAACTCCCGCGAAGAGGCGATGTACCCCATCCTGGACAAGGATTCCGAAGGCCAGCCCCTGGACGGCAGCAAAGGCGCCTATACCCTGCGCTTTGCCAAGGACCAGCTGCCGCCCGTGGACGCCTTCTGGTCGGTCACCATGTACGGGCTGCCGCAGCAGCTGCTGGTCAAGAATCCGATCAACCGCTACCTGATCAATTCGCCGATGCTGGCTGGATTGAAGAAGGATCCCGACGGTGGTCTGACGATCTACATCCAGGCCGATTCGCCCGGCAAGGAGCGGCAGGCCAATTGGTTGCCCGCTCCCAAGGGACCGTTCGTGATGTTCATGCGCTACTACCGCCCGCAGCCGGCGCTGCTGGAGGGCCGCTGGACCACACCCGCCGTGATCAGAACGACCGACGGCGGAGCAGCAGCGAAACAAGCCGATCAGTGACCCGGCTACCGATCCCCGGGCGCCCGATCATCGCCGGTGTCGATCTGCCATGTCAGCTCGAACGTCAGCGCCAGCCGCTGACCTGGCTGGAGGTGGTTCGGTGCCAGCGTGAACCCATCGGGCGGGCCGGTCTGTGGCTCCACGCAGGTGGCGTGCGCGGCGCCGTCGTAGACCACCCAGTGTTCGGTGTCCGCTCGCATGCGCAGCCGCTGGCCGGCTGAGACGAGTACCACGTCGACGGGGCTTACAAAGCAGTCATCCCATGGCCCGGGCGCCGGACGCACGCAGGGCAAGGTAGCGATGCCCTCCCCGTCCCGGGGGTACATCGCCTTGGGAGCGAACAGCAGTCGGTCCGGTTTGCGGAACCAGGGATGCCAGCCGAGTACGGATGGCATGGGCTGGTCGCCAGCCTGCACGGCCAGATGCAGATCGAGGCCGTCGGAACGCATCTGGATGGCCTGTGTCGCTGTGCCCCCGAACGGCCAGTAGCGATCCTCAGGAAGCTCCAGCGACAACATGGCGCTATCCGCCCCGAGACTGTCGACCTGCCACGGCCGTGAAAAACCCACCCCGTGGATCGCATGCCCGCCGAAGTTCGTCGGCAGCGCATATCGGTTTCCATCAAACACAAAGCGCCCGCGCCGCAGGCGCCCCGCCCACGGCACCATCGGATAGCACCCCCATCCGATCGCAGCTGCCCCACCCTCCTGCTCGCCCACCAGCCAGTCCACACCGTCGTACCGCATCTGGGCAACGCGTCCACCGGCGTCCGGTGCAAGCGCGACCTCCAGCCTTCCTGCCCGCAACCAGTACAGGCGCCCAGCAGGCAACGGCGCCTGCGCATCGTCTTTCGGTGATGCGGTTTCAAGCGCCATACGGATCGATCGTCCGGATGCTGCCGTCCGCCTCCATCTGCAGCGGCGTGCACTTGACCGAGCGCAGGTGGGTCACGCCGCCGGACAACAAGGCGTCGTGATAGAAGAGGTACCACTGCGCCCCAAACGCGCAGATGGAGTGATGCGTGGTCCAGCCCACCACGGGTTTGAGGATCACGCCGGTATAGGTGAACGGTCCATATGGGCTGTCACTGATGGCGTAGCACAGCAGATGCGTATCGCCGGTCGAATACGAAAGGTAGTACCGCCCCTGGTATTTGTGCAGCCACGGCCCTTCGAAGAACCGACGCGCATGGTCGTCAGCCCGCAGCGGCTGTCCGTGCTCGTCCAGGATGACGATCTCGCGCGTGGGCTCCGCCAGCCGTGTCATGCCCGCGTCCAACCGGCCGACTCGCGGGCCGAGTGCCGGCGCGTCGCCGGTGGGCTCCTCATGCGCCACATCAAAGCGGTTGTCCCGGTACTTCTGCAGTTGGCCGCCCCATATGCCGCCGAAGTAGAGGTAATGGGTGCCGTCATCATCCTCGTACACGGCCGGGTCGATCGAGTACGTGCCCTCCATCGGCTCGGGCTCCGCAGTGAACGGGCCCTCTGGGTGATCTGCCACCGCGACGCCGATGCGGAACATGCCCTGCGCGTCCTTGGCCGGGAAGTACAGGTAGTAACGGCCGTCGCGATGCGCCGCATCCGGTGCCCACATCTGCTGCGCGGCCCAGGGCACGTCGCGCACATGCAGCGCCACGCCGCAATCGGTGGCCTCGCCCTCGGGGGAGTCCATCCGCAGCACGTGGTAATCCTCCATGCGGAAGTGGCCACCCTCGTCGTCGAAGGGCGCGCCGCCGTCGATATCGTGCGACGGATAGATGTACAGGCGCCCTTCGAATACATGGGCCGAGGGGTCGGCCGTGTAGATGTGGGTCACCAGCGGCGGGGAGATGGCATGCGCCTTGAGCTGATCAAGAGTGGGTCCCTGCCGACGCAGGTGCAGGTCCTGCTCGATGCGCGTCTCCATGCGCTTGTCGATCTTGTAGAAGAAGAGCAGCGCGACCGCGACCAGGAACGGCAGGGAGCAGTAGATGCTTACGGTCAGGCGGATGCCGTCCACCACGGCCTGGGGCTGTTGTTCCGCGCCGGCCTGATAGCCGTGGTGCGCAAGAATGCCGGCAACCAGCGCACCGCCGATGCTGAGCCCGATCTTCAGCCCGCACAGCATCGCGGAGAAGATGATTGCCGTGGCGCGGCGATGGTTCTTCCATTCGGAGTAATCGGCCACATCGGCGATCATCGCCCAGAGCAGCGGGATGGTGATGCCGTAGCAGAACCCGTGCAGCATGAAGGCGCCAAAGGCCACCCCCACCGCTGTAGGCGGAAACAGGTAGAACACCAGCAGGAACAAGGTCGAGACCAGCAGCGCGCCACCGAACACATCACGCTTGCCGAAGCGGTCGGCCAGGCGCCGGGAGACCCCAATGCCCAGGATCATGCAAAGGATGCCGCAGGCGTTGAACAGGCTGAAGGCCGAGGTCGCCGGATCCTCCGGCCAGGTGAAGCCGGACAGGCCCCATCCGTTGAGGGCCGCGTTCAATCCGCCGATGAAACGGTTGAAACCGGAAGCATCGAGAAAGCCCGCCAGCGCGGCCTCGCTCATGTAGTACTGGAAGTAGTAGATGTAGGTGCCGCCCTTCAGGGCCAGGTTGATGAAGACCAGCACCGTCAGGGCCAGCATCACCTTCCACGGCCGGTTGTGCAGCAGGTCGGACAGGTCCTGTAGCACCCCGCCGGTCTGTTCCTTCGCCGGCACGATGCGCTCACGGGTGGTGGCGAAGGTGATCAGGAAGAACAGCGTGCCCACCACCGCGAACACGGTCATCACCCGTTCGAACCCCTGCACGCGATCCCCGTCGCCCAGGATCAGCACCAGCGGCAACAGCAGGACCTGGATGATGAACTGCGCGATCATCACCGCCACGAAGCGGTAGGCCGAGAGGCTGTTGCGCTGGGCCATGCTGCCGGTCAGCACGCCGCTGAGCGCGGAGTACGGCAGGTTGTTGGCCGCGTACACGAACATCAGCAGGCCATAGGTCACCACTGCATAGAGGACCTTGCCCTGTGCGCCCAGGTCCGGCGTGCTGAAGGCGAGCAGTGACAGCACGCCGAACGGGATCGCCGTCCACAGGATCCAGGGCCGGAACTTTCCCCAGCGGCTGGCGGTGCGGTCGGCGGCAATGCCGATCAGCGGGGTGAACACGAAGGCACCCAGCAGGCCGATCACGAAGATGATGGTGGCCGCCGTGGCGGGCGGCAACCGGTACACATCGGTATAGAAGAACGCCAGGTAGGTAATCAGCGTCTGGAAGATCAGGTTGGCCGCGAGGTCGCCCAAGCTGTAGCCCAGCTTCTCCCGGACGGACAGCGTGTGCTCGGGGGTCTCCCCGTGGCGGGTATCAGTCACGATTCGCCTCCACGGTGAAGCGGCTCCGCACGCGGGCATCGGCGCTTGAGCCGCCTATCCGTACCTCATACGCCCCGGGCGGCACGGCATAGGTGCCGCGCGCGTCGTCGTACTCGCGCAGCGCCTGCTGCGCCTCGAGATCGAACGCCACGGTGCGCCGCTCGCCCGGCGCCAGATGAACGCGCTGGAAGCCGCGCAGCGTCTGTTGCGCATCGCCTGCGCCGGCCGCCAACCGCCGGACGTACAGCTGCACCACTTCATCGCCCGCACGCTCGCCGGTGTTGGCCACCTCCACCTGCACCTTGAGCGCGCCCTTGTCGGCGATGCGCGGCGCATCGAGGCTCAGCTTGCCGTAGTCGAAACGGGTATAGGACAGCCCGTAGCCGAAGGGATACAGCGGCGTGCCGCGGAAGTAGCGGTAGGTGCGGCCCTGCATCGCGTAATCATCAAATGCGGGCATCACCTGGTCTGCGCTGTAGAACGTTACCGGTAGCCGGCCGCCCGGGTTGACGTCGCCGAACAGCGCTTCGCCCACGGCGGTGCCGCCGCGTTGCCCGGGATACCAGCTCATCAGGATCGCGGACAGGTTCGCCTGAGCCCACTCCACCGCCAGCGCCGATCCTCCCGTCAGCACCATCACCACCGGCGTGCCCGTGGCGTGCAGCGCGTCCAGCAGGGCGCGCTGGGTGGCGGGCAGGCGCAGGTCGGTGCGGTCGCCGCCGGCGAAGCCCGGATAGTTGACCGTCATCTCTTCGCCTTCCACGTCGCCGGTCAGGCCGCCGACGAACACCACCACATCCGCGCTGCGGGCGGCATCGACGGCTTCTTCGAACGGCGGCTTCGCCCCGGGCATGCGCCAACCCAGCCGCACGCCGGCGTCGCGCTCGGCATCGTAGTACTCCAGCGTCAGTTCATAGGCACGGCCCGCCCGCAGGTCCAGGTCCACCCCGTCGCTGCGCAGGCGATCGCTGTTGGCCCAATGGTCCAGCACCCGCTTGCCATCCACGTAGAGACGGAAGCCGTCATCGGCGGCCGCCTCGATCCGGTAACGGCCCGAGACCGGCGGCAGCAGCTGGCCACGCCAGCGGATGCTGAAGCCATCGTTGGGAATGCCCTGCCCCGGCGCCGCTTCACCGCGGGCCAGCAGGTTGTCGGTCGGCGAGCCGCGGTCCCAGCGGAAGCCGATCTGCGCATCGGTGCGGACGAGCGCCGGTGTCCCGGACAGATCGGGCGTACGGAAGTACTCGCCGCGCAGGCCGCGTTCCGGGGAGTCGGCCGAGGGTCGCAGATACGCCGCCTCGATCAGCGGCGTCGCGCTGGGATCATCGCGTCCTTCGACCAGATCCACGCCGCGTGCATAGCGCACCTCGATGCCCTTCGCCGCGTCGCGGATGCCCTGCAGGATCGTCACCGGTGCCGCCGGTGTGCCGAAGTAGTTGCCGAGCAGTGCCATGGTGTCATCGGCAGTCGGGCCGACCACGGCAATGCGCTTGAGGGTGCGTGACAGCGGCAGCACGCCATCGTTCTTCAGCAGCACCAGCGATTCCTGGGCGGCCTTCAACGCCAGCGCATCGTGTGCCGGGGCCTGGTTCACCGACGCGGGTATCCGCGCCCAGCGGACGCGCTCGGGTGGATCGAACATGCCCAGCCGCATCCGCGCGGTGAACAGGCGCGTCACCGCGTCGTCGATCTCCGCCTCGCTGATCAGGCCCTGGCGTACGGCTGCGGGCAGCGTGGCGTACTCCTGGCCGCACTCCAGCTCGGTGCCATTCTTGACCGCCAGCGCCGCGGCGGCCTCGCGGGTCGGCACGATTTTGTGATGCTTCCAGATATCGACGATGGCCCAGCAGTCGGACACCACGTAGCCCTTGAAGCCCCAGTCCCGGCGCAGCACGTCGCGCAGCAGGAACTTGCTGGCGCTGGCGGACTCGCCGTACACCCGGTTGTAGGCGCCCATCACCGCGTCGACCTGGCCTTCCTTGACCAGTGCCTCGAAGGCCGGGAGGTAGGTGTCGTACAGGTCGCGCTTGCTGGGCCGTGCGTCGAAGTGGTGGCGATCCGCCTCGGGACCACTGTGTACCGCCAGGTGCTTGGCCGTGGCGTCGAGCTTGCGGTACACCGGGTCGTCGCCCTGCAGGCCGTGAACGAAGGCGACGCCCATGCGCGCGGTGAGGTACGGGTCTTCGCCGTAGGTTTCCTGGCCCCGGCCCCACCGCGGATCGCGGAAGATGTTGATGTTCGGCGACCAGTAGGTCAGGCCCTGGTAGCGGCCATGCGAGCCCTCGCGCACGAACTGGTGATGCTTGGCGCGTGCCTCGTCGCTGATGGTGGTGGCCACCTGCCCCATCAACGGCACATCGAACGTGGCGGCCAGCCCGATGGCCTGCGGGAACACCGTGGCCTGTCCTGCCCGCGCCACACCGTGCAGGCCCTCGTTCCACCAGTCGTAGGCCGGAACGCCAAGGCGCTCGATGGCCGGCGCGGCGTTCTGCATCTGGGCGGCCTTTTCCTCCAGGGTCATCTGCCCCACCAGCGCGGCGGCGCGGGTTTCAAAGCTGGCCGAGGTGTCCAGCCACGGCTGGGTTTCCGCGGCATGACCGGCGGTCGCCGCTGCCATGGCAGCGCACAGCACCAGGGTGCGGAAGGTGGGGCCACGACGGCCACTGCAGAGGTAAGGCGCACGCGTCATCATTTGCTCCTCAAGGCGCGCTCGTCGCGCGCGAATGGTCCCAGCAGCGCGCCGACAAAGCCGCCTGCGCGATCCGTACTCAACACCGTTCCGTCCACGTCGTCGGCGAGCGTCTGCCAGCCCTGCCCATCATCCGTGTCGAATGCGAACGCATAGCGGCCCCCGTCACCTGCGATCTTCAGGCGCAGCGACGTGGACGCCGTCGCGGTACGCGTGGCCAGGGTGCGGGTCACGCCGCTGCCATCGCGCCCTTCCAGGAAGATCGCCACGCGATCCCCGCCGAAGCTGCGCACGCCCAGGAAGTACCAGTAACGCTCGCTCTGGAACGCAGCAAGGCCCGCCGCCACACCCGTCGCCGGCCGCGTCATGTCGGTGCTGGCCTCGAAGCGCAGATGCTGCTGACGGCGGCCAAGGAAGGCGGGGTTGCGCAGCGTATCCAGGTTCTCCGGCAACGGATGCACGGCCAAGCTACCCGGACGCAGGCCCAGGTCTGCCCACGCCTGTTTGGGGACGCGTACCCGCAACCATCCCATGCCGAGCGTCGGTGCATCGAAGCCGTCGCGATCGACGAAGTTGCCGGTTGATGGGGCCTGCGAGGCATCGCCCTGCATCCACGACGGCGCCTTGACCACGTACGGAATGGCCTGGTTGGCCGGCAGGATCACCGGCCAGCCATCCCGCCATTGCACGGGCAGCAGATACGTCTCCCGCCCCGTGTTGTAGTGGCGCGTCTGGTAATTGCGACTGGCCAGGAACACCGCCCACCAGGCGCCGTCCGGACCTTCCACCAGATCGGCATGGCCGGCGTTGGTGATCGGCAGCGGCCGGTCGTCCGGCAGGTCGCGCTGGGTAAGAATCGGATTGCCCGCATACGGGAGGTAGGGCCCCCAGACCTCGCGGCTGCGCAGGACCACCTGGGAATGCTGCGGCCCGGTGCCACCCTCGGCATCGGAAAGGTAGTACCAGCCATCGCGCTTGAAGACATGCGGACCCTCGATCCAGATCGGGTTCTTCGCCGGCTCCACCCCGCCGTCGATGAGCACCCTGCGCGGCCCCACCGGCTTGAACGCGGCCAGATCGATCTGCTGCATCCAGATGGCGCGGTGGCCTTCGTAGCGCTGCGGACCGGGTGGCACATCGTTGTTGACCAGGTAGACGGCGCCGTCTTCGTCGAAGAACAGCGACGGGTCGATGCCCTCCACGCTGGGCAGCCAGTGCGGGTCGGACCAGGGGCCGGCAGGGTCGCGCGCGGTCGCGATGAAGTTGCCGCCACTGTCGACGGCCGTGGTGACCACATAGAACATGCCGTCGTGGTACTCGATCGCCGGCGCGAAGATGCCGCGCGATACGTTCAATCCATCGAAGTCCAGCTGCGTCGGGCGGTCGATCACGTTGCCGATCTGTTTCCAGTGCACCAGATCGATGCTCTCGAATACCGGAATGCCCGGGAAGAACGTGAAGCTCGAATTGACCAGATAGAAGCGGTCGTTGGCGCGGACGATGCTGGGATCCGCATGGAAGCCGGCCAGGATCGGGTTGCGGTAGTGACCGGCGGGCAGCGGTGCTTCAAAGGCCGCGTCGTGACCCGAATAGTCGAACCAGTCGAAATAAACCGGTGGCGCAGGCGCAGGCGCAGCGCCCAGTGGCGACACCGTCGCCGACAACAGCAGAACGACCGTGGCCATCAGCAGGCGCATCAGCGAATCTCCGCAGCGTTAAGGGAAAGCTCGAAGGGCCCGGCCGGCGCACCGCTGCTGTCGCGCAGCGTGCAGACCGGACCGTCCGCCCAGCAATAGCGCACACGCAACGCGCCGCTCCGGTCGTGCCGGCCGCTGGCCGGCTCCACGCAATCCATGCAATCCAACACAACCTCACGCCCCTCCAGCACCGCGTCGGCATAGCGGCAGTGCCGTGCATCGGCGTCACAGAGCTCGAATCCTATGGGGCCGTTCGCACCGGTCGTGACCAGGGTGCCGGTGACATTGTCGAACGCAATCCTTGCTTCGCCCTGCCCGCGCGACACGGTGCGAACCGTCGGGCCGGAAGGTGCCAGCGCCCGTTCGCCGTAGGCCACGTGACGTGCCACCCGGGCCAGGCGCCGGCCCAGCTCCTGTTTGTTGGGCGGGTGGATGTCGTACGCATCGCCGATGTCGATGGCCACCGCGAGCCCGGTAAGCGGGTCTTCCGCCGCGACGCGACGCTGCGCCTCGCGCACCTGCGCCCAGCCACTCTCCACCGGCGCCTGGGGCGGCTGCCCATAGCCGGCCAACTGCACCACCAGCAACGGCAACCGCGCACCGAACCGGCTGCGCCAGTCATCGCGCAGGCTGCGCAGCTGGTTGGCATAAGCGGCACCGTCCGCCGTGTTCGACTCGCCTTGGTACCAGAGCATCCCACGCAGGCCATAGCCGCCGAGCGGTGCGATCATGCCGTTGTACAGCGTCGACAGACCGGTGGCGGCATGCCATGGCGCCAGCGGCGGTGGTTGTGTGCCGGGCGCCACCCGGTAGTGCCACGGTGCGTCCAGGACGATGCGCGTGCCGTCGTCCAGCTGCACGGCGTGAGCGTCGGCCGGTCCCGACAGCCCGCCCTCGCCGTAGGTATCCAGTACGTTGATCACCACCGTGTTCTCACCGGCGTTCAAGAGCCCGGCCGGAAGTGTGTAACGCCGCGCCTCCCCGGCACCGTACTGGCTGCCCACCGCCACGCCGTTGACCCAGGTCATGTCCGTCTCATCGACGGCGCCCAGCGCAAGCCGTGCACCCTGCGCCGCCTGCGCGGCGGTCAGCGTGACCTGGGTGCGGTACCAGACCATGCCGTTGTACGCGGCAAGGTCCGGCACGCCCCAACGCTCCCATGCCCCCAGCGCGGCGGGGGCCCTGTGCCATGCCGTGTTGTCTGCGCCTGGCTGCCAGGGAGTGTCGCCTTGCCGGGCTCCGTCGCGCGTCGACCACCACTGCTGCCATACCTCGCCCCAGCCCGCGGTTGCCGCCGCAGGGTTGCTTGCGTAGAGCGCGAGCAGGTCAAGCGCGGGGTCCATGCCGCCCTGCGTATGCAGCGCGTCGGCGCTGGTCCACGCCTCGATCCGCGAGCCGCCCCACGCCGCCTGGATCAGCCCCATCGGGACGTTGACGGTCTTCTGCAGTTCACGCGCAAAGTAGTAACAGGCGGCGGAAAAGCCCCGCACCGCGGCTGGCGACGCCGGCCTCCACGCCGTCGGCGCCGGGAACGTGCTCTGCGGCGTAACGGCTTCGGCCTTGGGCACGGTGAGCAGGCGAATCGTCGGGTGCGTGGCGGAGGCGATCTCACTGTCTGCGTCGAGCGCGCGCCAGACCGGCAGGTCCATGTTCGACTGCCCGGAACACAACCAGACATCACCCATCTGCACGTCATGCACGTTCCGGGTGGCGTGCCCTGCGCGGACGCTCATGTCGTGAGGGCCGCCAGCGGGAATGGGTTTCAGCGTTGCATGCCACTGGCCGCCGGCATCCGCGCGCGTGGTGACGCTTTGTCGCGCGAACGCCACGGAAACCGGAGTGCCGGGCGCAGCATGGCCCCAGACCGGAATCGGCTGGTCGCGCTGCAGCACGGCGTGGTCCTGGAACAGTGGATGCAGCAGCCGTGTGGCCGGTTCCTGTGCCACCGCCGGCATGCCAGCGCATGCCACGGCGGTCGCCAGCATCCAGACGATCACCCGTGTCCGACTCATCGCCCGTCTCCCGGCGCGGAAGGAAACTGCAAACGCTGGTACCAGGTCAGCGCGTGTGGCGGCGCGGTTTCGCCCGCAGGCAAGGGCCTGCCGCTGATCGACTGGAAGTACGCCACACTGGCATCGCGCCACCACTGCGCTTCGCGCCGCTGGATGCTGAGGAAGGCGGCGACCTGCGCATGCCGCTGCGCATCCACCCTGCCCTGGAGGCCTGCCCAGGTGGCCTGCATTCCTTCCACCTGACGCACACCCAGGGAGTAACGCCCCACCAGTTCGTCCCACAACGGTCGTCCCGAGGCCATGCGGTGATTCCACGGGACATGGTGGAACCACAACAGGAGCGGCTCCGGCACCCGCGCCAGGTCGCCGTACACGGTGGCCACCTCGGGGGCGTACTGGGCCACCGCGTTGCTGCCGCTCGCGGTGCGATCGAAGCCGATGCCATCGCGGTCGGCGCGGTGGTAGTACACGGCGGTCCAGTCCGCGCGCGGACCGCCGTCCACCCAGGGGCCGGGCCCGTAATGGTGCCCGCGCGCCATCAGGTGGTGCAGACCCAGCGGCGTCATGTAGTTCACCGCGGCCTCGCGCGAGACCATCATCATCTCGACGATGGGCACGACCACCTCGGGATCCGGCGCGAACGTCATCGCGGCCCAGTCCGCCGCGATGTCGCCGGCAGACTGGGCCGGATTCCAGGCGAGACGGCCGAAGGTGTACCAGTTGGCCTGGTCGAAGTGCGACCCACTCCAGGTGCGATCGCTGCCGATGTTGGCGACGCCGGCGATCCCGGTCAGAAACTGCGCGACCGTGGCGCCCGCACCGCGTGCGTGGGTGTCGGACTGCAGCACCTCCTCGTACAGCGGCCCCAGGTAGACCAGATGCGTGGCGAAGCCGAGATACTCCTTGGTGATCTGGACCTCCATCATCAGCGGCGTGCGTGGCATGGCCCCGAACAGGGGATGGAACGGCTCCCGCGGCTGGAAGTCGATGGGCCCGTTCTTTACCTGCACGATCACGTTCGGGCGGAAGTCACCGTCGAGCCCGGCAAATTCGTTGTAGGCCTGCGTGGCGCGGTCCTCGGGCAGTTCATGCGCGTAGACGAAGGCGCGCCACATCACCACGCCGCCATGCGGTGCCAGCGCGTCCGCCAGCAGATTGGCCCCGTCCGCATGCGAACGGCCATAGTCCTGCGGTCCGGGCTGTCCTTCCGAATTGGCCTTGACCAGGAAGCCACCGAAATCCGGAATGCGCGCGTAGATCTCGTCAGCCTTGTCGCGCCACCAGCGCTGCACGTCCGGGTCGAGTGGATCGGCGTTTTTCAGCCCGCCCAGCTCGATGGGCGCGCTGAAGCGCGCGCTCAGGTATACGCGGATGCCGTACGGGCGGAACCTGTCTGCCAGCGCGGCGGCTTTGATGAGATATGCCGGCGCAAGGCTCTGCGCGCTCGCGTTTACATTGTTCAGTACGGTGCCGTTGATGCCGAGCGAGGCGTTGGCACGCGCATAGTCCGTATAGCGTGGGTCCCGCCACTCCGGCAGGGTCTGCCAGTCCCACAGCGAGCGGCCCGCATAGCCGCGTTCCACATAGCCGTCCAGGTTGTCCCAGTGGTCGAGCACGCGCAGTCGGAGGCGGGGTGATTCGCGAACCTCGAGGGCATCGAGTGACGCGCCGGTCTGCAGCAGTCGCAGCAGATGGAACACGCCATACAGGACGCCGATATCCCGGCGCGCGGCTACCAGCAACACCTCGCGCCCGCCGATGTGCGCACGCCTGAGCAGGTAGCCATCGTCGCCGAGTGAGTCAATCTCCTGGCGGAGGGGCGCGATCACGGCCGACGAATCCGGGGTGCCCAGCACCACGGTGGGGTCTGCGCTTGGCGCGATCTGCATCCGCGGCGCGCGACCCAGCAGGCCGGTGAGGCCACGCACAAGTTCCTCACGCGCGGCGCGTTGCGTCGGGGTCTGATCGGGAGCCACGACCCCGCCCAGCCGTGCCCGGGCGTCCGCCGCGAGCGCAGGTTCCAGCGGTGCGTAGCGCAGCCATAGGGCGTAACCGTCCTCTGCGCGCACGGTGCCCGAGCAGGCGAAAAGCGCCACGGCGACACCCAGCATCCAGTGACACCGCTCGACATTCCGGCGCAGCAGCAGCGTCGCCAGCAAACCTTGTAAGCTGGGGATGTGCCCGCCTCGCGGCAGCGTCACAAAGAAGAAAGGCAACACGCATTGGACAAGCCGAAGAAATCGGTCCGCCGCAAAACCAGTGGCGTGACGATCGACGAGGTGGCTGCCCTGGCCGGGGTATCGCCGATGACCGTGTCGCGCGCGATCAACCAAGGCAAGGTGCGCGATGTCACGCGCGAACGGGTGATGCGCGCGGTGCGCGAACTGGGCTACACGCCCAACCTGGCCGCGAGTTCGCTGGCCGCGGCGCAGCACACGCGGATCGCGCTGATCTACACCAATCCCAGTGGCGCCTACCTGCGGGAGCTGCTGGTGGGCCTGCTGCGTGTCGCGTCCAACGCGGCCATCCAGCTGGTCATCCATTACTGGGACAACTTCGACCCCGAGGCCGAGCGCAACGCTGCACGCGCCTTGGCCGGACGTGTGGATGGCGTCATCCTGCCGCCGCCGCTGTGCGAGTCGCAGGCGGCCGTCACCGAACTGGTCAGCGCCGGCATCCCGGTGGTCGCGATCGCATCGGGGCACCTGAGAGACGATCTTTCCTGCGTCCGCATCGACGACTTCCATGCGGGCAAGGAGATGGCCGAACACCTGATCCAGCACGGGCACCGACGGATCGGCTTCATCTGCGGCCGCAGCGACCTCAGTGCGAGCGCGCGTCGCTACGATGGGTTTGTCACCGCCCTGCAGGAGGCAGGGCTGCAGGTCGAACCCGGCCTCGTCGAACAGGGGGATTACACCTACCGTTCGGGGCTTGCCGCGACCGAGAAGCTGCTGTCCCAGCGTCGGCCGCCCACGGCCATCTTCGCCAGCAACGATGACATGGCCGCGGCGGCCATCTCCGTTGCGCACCGACGCGGCCTCGAGGTGCCCCGCGATCTGTCGGTCGTGGGCTTCGATGACACCTCGGCGGCAACGACCGTCTGGCCCGAGCTCACCACCCTCCATCAACCCATCGCCGCGATGGCCGACGCCGCCATCGATATCCTGCTGCGTACCATCCGCCGCAAGGGCGACGACACGCGCGTGCTGACCGATCACGTCATGCCGCACCGGCTGGTGGTGCGCGACTCGGTCGCGCGCCCGCCCAAGCGCTGAGGGCGCAGGCCGCATCGTCACGCGCCGGGGCATGCGATGGTGGCCTCCGCTTCATTCAAGGCGCCCAGGGCAACGCGTGACACCGAGAGCGTCATCGCGCCTGCCGTCCCGAGCGACCAGGGGCGATCCAGCTTGCCGACCTCCGCGCCGGCCGCCGCCAGACACTTCAAGGGCACGCCCACGCGGGTCCATTGGCCCACGGGCAGCGTTGCCAGCGCCGGTCCGAGCGCGACGCGTGCCGAACAACCCGTGCCGCAGCCCACGGACAACCACGCCTCGCCCTGGGGTGCGGCGTCGACGCGCATCGTCGTCAACAGCATCAGGTCGCCGTTGCTCTCGCGCTGCAGGTCCAGCGGCGTGTGCGACTGCAGCGCGACGATCGCCTCACCCTTGCCCGACCACGCCAGACGGCGACCATCTTCCTGTGCCAGGTGATCCACGCCGGTGACCTTCAGCAGGTCGCCCTCGAGGGATTCCGGCACCTGCGTGACGGTTACCCCCTGCCCGGCGCTGCCCTCCAACCGCAGGGCCATGCCGGAGCCGGCATCCCCGCGCGCGAAGAACACCCCGGCGGCCCCTTCGTTGCCCGTCACGCCCGAGGCTTCCGGCAGCGCGGCCAGATCGCCGTTGTCGGCATAGGTCAGGCCGAAGCCGAAGGCGAACAGGGGGTTGTAGTCCTTCTGCCCGACATTGTTGGCGTACTGCGTCGCGGTGCGCGGCCAGCTGAAGCTCAGCTTGCCCTTGAAGTCGTGCTGCACGCTGCCATCCGGCCTGCGCAGCAGCACATCGGCAATGCCGGCACCTTCCGAACCGGGCAGCCAGGCCGCCACGAAGGCATCGGTGGCGTTGATCTCACGATTCACCCAGAGCGGGCGTCCGCTGAGGAACACCGCGATCACGGGGATGCCGTCGGCCTTGAGCCGCTTGATCAATGCCAGATCCGCGTCGTCCCCCGGCTTGTAGGCAAGGGTCGCCAGATCGCCCTGGAACTCCGCATAGGGGTTCTCGCCGAACACCACCACGGCCACATCCGGTTTCGTGGTGTAAGCGCCATCCACCGCCAACTGCGCTTCGCCGCCAGCGGCCGTGGCCTGCTGCGCAATGCCCTCGTAGATCGTGTCCGCGTTCGGGAAGTCTTTGCGGGTGGTGCCGGTGCCCTGCCAGTTCAGCGTCCAGCCGCCCGCCTGCTTGCCCACGTCGTTGGCACCGTCACCGGCCACCAGGATGCGTTGCTTCGGCGACAGCGGCAGCACGCCGCCCTGGTTCTTCAGCAGCACCAGCGATTCGCGCACCGCCTGGCGTGCAACCTGACGATGCTCCGGCGCACCGACCAGTGCGAACTGCCCACCGACCGCGCGCGACGATGGCTTGCCCGCCTCGAACAGGCCCAGCCGCATCTTGACCCGCAGAATCCGGCGCACTGCGTCGTCCAGGCGTTGCTGGGGAAGGGAGCCGTCCTTCACCGCGGCCAGCGTGGTCTCGTAGAAACCCTTCCAGCTGTCCGACGCCATGGCCATGTCCAGGCCGGCATTGATCGTGGCCGGACAATCGGTGGTGGTGCAGCCCTTGACCTGCCCGTGGCCGTTCCAGTCGCCCACCACGAAACCACCGAAGTGCATGCGCCCCTTCAGCGCATCGGTCAGGTACGGCTTGTTGCCGTGCATTTTTTCGCCGTTGACGCTGTTGAAGGAGGCCATCACCGTCTGCGCGCCCGCCGCGATGGCGGGCGGATACCCGGCCGCGTGGATGCGCACCAGCTCGGCCTCGCTGATCCGGGTATCGCCCTGGTCCTTGCCGTCGGTGGTGCCGCCATCACCGAGGAAGTGCTTGACCGACGCGATGACATGGCGACCGTCAAGGAAGCCTGGCGAGCCCACCTTGCCCTGCAGGCCCTCGACCATCGCGCCGGCATAGCTGGCCACCACCTCGGGCGACTCGGCGTACCCCTCGTAGGTACGCCCCCAGCGGTCGTCCTGCGGTACTGCCACGGTCGGCGCGAACGCCCACTCCATGCCCGTCGCACGGGTTTCCAGCGCGGTGATCTCACCGATACGGCGCAGCAGCTCCGGGTTACGGGTCGCGCCCAGGCCGATGTTGTGCGGGAACAGGGTCGCGCCGATGATATTGCTCTGCCCGTGGACGGCGTCGATGCCGAACAGCACCGGAATCGCCTTGCCGCCCTGCGAGGTGTCCATCGAGGCTGCGTAGAACGCATCGGCCAGCGCCAGCCATTCGGCAGGCGAGGCATCATAGCGGCCGCCGGGATCGGAGTTGCCGCCCGCGAGGATCGAGCCGAGCCGGTAGGTGCGGAGGTCCTCCGGCGTGATGCTGGCAATGTCACCCTGCACCAGCTGACCCACCTTTTCCTCCACCGTCATGGTGTCCATCAGGTCGGTGATCCGCTTCTCCAGCGCGGCATCCTGGGGCAGCGGCCAGGTCACCTGCGGCCACGGATCCGCATCGGCCGCCGCCGGTGCAACGGCCTTGTCATCGTTCCCGCAGGCAGCCAACACCCCCATCAGCGCGGCCAGCAGCACGCCACGGCGGGCGTGGGCAAGGCGTCGATTCGTCATCGTGTTCATCCTTCCATCTGCTCCAGTTCCTTGCCCTTGGTTTCGCGCACGTACCTGAGCACGAAGAAGACCGAGATGATGGCCGAGGCCAGGTAGAGGCTGTAGGTCGCCGCGAGCCCGATGGCGGCCAACAGGATGGGGAACGTCACCGTGACCGCGAAGTTCGCGGTCCATTGCGCCGCACCCGCCACGGCCAGTGCCGAGCCGCGGATCTGGTTGGGGAACATCTCGCCCAGCATCACCCACATCACCGGCCCCCAGGAAAGATTGAAGAACACCACGTAGGCATTGGCCGCCACCAGCGCCAGCGTGCCCATGCTCCCGGGCAGCTGCAGGCGCCCATCGGCCAGCGAGCCACTCGCGAAGGCGACCACCAGGAGCGCCAACGACACCGACATGCCGGCCGAGCCGATCCATAGCAGCGGCTTGCGCCCGATGCGGTCGATCAGCAGCACGGTGACGACGCAGGCGCCAATGCTGAGCGCACCAGACAGCACGTTGATCAGCAGTGCGTCGTTCTCGGAAAAACCGACCGCTTGCCAGAGCACGGCGCCGTAGTAGAACACCACGTTGATGCCAACCAGTTGCTGGAAGATGGCCAGGCCGATGCCGACCCAGACAATCGGCCGCATCCTCCCGGTGACCTTGCTGCGCAGGTCCGACAGCCGCGGGCGATGGTGGTCCGTCGACAGCGAGGCGTCGATCTCGGCCAGCTTGGCCTGTGCCTCCGCACCGCCGAACAGCCGCGTCAGCACGTGCAGCGCCTCGTCCTTGCGGCGCTTCACCACGAGGTAGCGTGGGCTCTCCGGAATGGTCAACAGAAGCGCCAGGAACAACAGCGATGGCACCGCCTGCATCCAGAACATCCAGCGCCACGCCGCGTACCCGCCCCACAGCGCCTCGGTCGAGGCACCGGCGGTGGCCGCCAACAGATAGTTGGAGAGGAACGCGACGGTGAGGCCGCTGATGATGGCGATCTGCTGGACCGTCGCGAGGCGGCCACGGTAACGCGCCGGCGCAACTTCGGCGATGTACGCCGGCGAGATCACACTGGCTGCGCCGACCGCAAAGCCCCCCAACACCCGCGCGATGATGAACAGGGTCGAGGACGCCGCCGCGCCTGCCCCGATCGCCGACAGCAGGAACAACACCGCCGAGACGATCAACACGTTGCGGCGTCCCAGGCGGTCGGACAGCCGCCCGGCGCTGAAGGCACCGATGGCGCAGCCCAACAGCATCGAGGCGATCTCGAACCCCTGCATCCACTCGCCTGACCGGAACGTCTGGTGCAGGCCGTCCTGGGTGCCGTTGATCACGCCGCTGTCGAAGCCGAACAGGAATCCGCCAATCGTCGCCACCACGCTGATCAATACGATCAGCCGGGTGTTCTCCCTACCGCTCACTGCCTGGTTCATTGCCCTGCCCCTCCCCGGTTCGGTGTCATCGCTGCGAGCTGTCGCGCTCAGCGCAGCAGGTACTGGTTGAGCAGGTTCTCGTAGCGTTCCTGCTTGCCGCTGGTCTGGTTGGGCTCACCGCCCTTGGCACCCAGTGCGGCCAGGTCCGTGAGGCTGAGCGCGCCTTGCGCGAACTCCTTGCCGGCACCAGTGTCGAAGCTGGCGTAGCGCGCCGTGCGCCACTGTTCCAGCGGGGAGTCGTTGATCAGCGCGTGGGCCACTTCCAGCCCGCGTGCGAACGCGTCCATGCCGCCGATGTGGGCGATGAACAGGTCTTCCATGTCGGTGGATTCGCGACGCAGCTTGGCGTCGAAGTTCAGGCCGCCCTCCAGGCCGCCCTGCCGCAGGACGACCAGCATCGCGCCCACGGTGTCGTAGAGGTCGGTCGGGAACTGATCCGTATCCCAGCCGTTCTGCGCGTTGCCGCGGTTGGCGTCGATGCTGCCCAACAGGCCGCGGTCCGAGGCGACCTGCAGATCGTGCTCGAAGGTGTGGCCGGAGAGCGTGGCGTGGTTCGCCTCGATGTTGAGCTTGAAGTCCTTGTGCAGGCCATGCTCCTTCAGGAAGCCCGCCACGGTCGCGCTGTCGAAGTCGTACTGGTGCTTCATCGGCTCCATCGGCTTGGGTTCGATCAGGAAGTTGCCCTTCAGGCCGATGCTGCGGCCATAGTCGCGCGCCATCGTGAGGAACCGCGCGAAGTGATCGACCTCGCGCTTCATCTGCGTGTTCGCCAGCGAGGCATAGCCTTCGCGGCCGCCCCAGAACACATAGTGTTCGCCGCCCAGTTCAACCGTCGCCTCCAGGGCGGCCTTCACCTGCACGGCGGCGCGCGCCACCACGGCGAAATCCGGATTGGTGGACGCACCGTTCATGTAGCGCGGGTGCGAGAACAGGTTGGCTGTGCCCCACAGCAGTTTCATGCCGGTCGCATCCTGCCGCGCCTTGGCCAGGCCCACCATGTGCTTCAGATTCTTCTCGTACTGGCCGACGTCGTCCGCATCCGGCGCCAGGTCGATATCGTGGAAGCACCAGTACGGCACGCCGAGCTTGGTGAAAAATTCGAACGCCGCGTCCACCTTCGCCTCGGCGGTCGCCATCGGCGAGCCGGTCTCCCACGGGAAATTGCGGGTGCCCGGACCGAACGGATCATGCCCGGCGTTGCAGAACGTGTGCCAGTAGCAGGCCGCGAAACGCAGATGCTCCTGCATGGTCTTGCCACCGATGACCTTGTTCGCGTCATAGACCTTGAACGCGAGCGGGTTGTCCGAGCCGCGGCCTTCGAAGGGGATGCGGCCGATGCCGGGGAAGTATTCCTTGGCGCCGATGAAGGGTTGATTGCTCATGGTGCGTCTTCCTGTCGTTGTGCGAGGTGGTGCGTAGAGGGATCAGCCGCGATACAGCGGCGTGAGCGCGTCGAGATGTCGCAGGAAACGTGCATAGGCCGCGGCATAGGCGTGCGTACGCATCGGATCCGGGTGAGCGGACTGCAGCGGGTCGACCGCAACGTGCCGGTCCGCGATGTCGGCGATGGAGGCAGCGTCACCGCGTGCGTGACCCAGCGCCCACAGGGCCTGCAATGCCGCGCCGAACGCCGCCCCCTCGGACTGGGTCGGTACGTCCACCGGCAGGCCGAAGACATCGGCCACCATCTGCCGCCACTGCGCGCTGTTGCTGCCGCCTCCGGTCAGCACGATGCGGTCGAACCGCATGCCCGCGCGGACAAAAGCGTCGTACCCATACTTCAGGCTGTACGTGGCGCCTTCCATGGCCGCGCGGTAGAGGTGCGCCGGGGTCATGTTCGTCGTGTCCAGGCCCGCCAGGACGCCCTTGCCCAGCGGCAGGTCCGGCGTGCGTTCGCCATTGAGGAACGGCAGCATCACCAGGCCGTCGGCACCGGGCGAGGTCGCCCGCAGGTGTCCATCGCCATAGCGGGTGCTGAAACCGAAGGCGTCGGCGACCTGTTCGGTCACGACGGTGCAGTTCATCGTGCAGATCAACGGCAGCCAGCCACCGGTGGACGAGCAGAACGCGGCCCAGGCGCCGTCCGGATCGACCACGGGCGTATCCGAGTAGGCGAACAAGGTGCCCGAGGTGCCGAGGCTCATCGCCAGGCGGCCGGGCACGACGCAGCCGGTACCGATGGCGGCCATCATGTTGTCGCCCCCGCCGACCGCAACCTTCACCGTCCCGGGAAGCCCCAGTACGCCCGCCGTGGCCGGATCGATAGCGAACAGCTCGTCGGGTGCGGCGATGCGCGGCAGGCACAGGGCCAGGTCGCGCGCCGGATCGGTCGCGCGCAGCAGCGCGGCCGACCAGGTCCGGGTGCGCACGTCCAGCCAGCCCGTGCCCGACGCATCGCCGTACTCGCAGAAGCGCTGGCCGGTCAGCACGAAGTTGAGGTAGTCGTGCGGCAGCAGGATCGTTGCGAGCCGGGCGTAGGCGTCGGGCCGATGCGTCTTCGTCCAGGGCAGTTTGGACGCGGTGTAACCTGTCAGGATGGGGTTGCCGGCCAGCGCGATCGTGCGCGCGGGTCCGCCGAGTGCGTCCATGATCTGCACGCACTCGGCCGAGGTGCTGGTGTCGCACCACAGCTTGGCCGGTGCCAGGACCTCACCCGCGGCATCGACCGGTACGAAGCCGTGCTGTTGCCCTGAGACCGCCAGCGCGGAGATGCGGGAACGCACCTTGGAATCGATCGCACGGAAGCAGGCCTGAAGGGCTGCGACCCACGCGGCCGGCTGCTGCTCACGGCTGCCATCGGCGGCGGACGCCAGCTCCAGAGGTGAGCTCGCGCTGGCAATGAGATGCCGCCCGGCAGGGTCGTACACCACGACTTTCAGACTCTGCGTACCTGCATCGATTCCTGCAACCAGATCCATCTATCTCATCCCGTGGGTGTATGGAGGTAGCGCTACCATTTCTGTGCAACAGCGAGCTGCCCCGTCATGCCAGGGCTGAGACCCGTGGCCAGACGTCCCGCGCCGCCCTGCAGTAGCGTTCGATGAACGCTGCCTGCGACGGCATCGTCGCGACCGCCTGCTCCACTGGCTGGCGGATCCGCATCAACAGCGTGCGCAGGTCCGCGTCGCTGATGGCAGCGGCAAGCGGATGCGGAGGTCCCGGCTGGATCCCCTGCCCCATCAGCACGCTCGTCCAGGAGTCGACCCGGAACAGCTCGCCGGGGTCCTGCCAGGCATGCGCACGTTCGCGCCAGGCCCGCAGCCGGACCGCGAGCGATTCGGGCAGGTCCATGTCACGACAGGCCTTCCACATCGGCTCGTCGCGCTGGTTGGCGTGGTAGTGCAGGATGATGAAGTCGCGCACGTGCTCCATCTCCTGCCGGCTGACCTCGTTGTACAGGTCCACCAGCGCCGGGCTGATGCCGTCGGACGGGAACAGCTGGATCAGGCGCACCACCGCGCTGATGGTCAGGTGGATGCTGGTCGATTCCAGCGGCTCGATGAAGCCACTGGCAAGCCCCAGTGCCACCACGTTCTTGTTCCATGCCTTCAACCGGCGCCCGCTGCGGAACGGCACCAGCCAGGGGTCCCGCAGGGGCGGGCCGTCAACGTCGCGCAGCAGCTTGGCGTGCGCCTCGTCATCGGACATGTGGCGGCTGGAGAACACCAGCCCGCAGCCGACCCGGTGCTGAAGCGCGATATGCCACCGCCACCCGGCTTCGTGCGCGATGGCGCGGGTATACGGAACCGGCGGCGCGACCGATGCGGTCTGCACCGCAACGGCACGATCACTGGGCAACCATTCGTGCCAGTCCTCATAGCCGGTATGCAGGGTCTGCTCGGTCAACAGGCCGCGGAAGCCCGTGCAATCGATGAACAGGTCGCCCTCGATGACCTGCCCGTCTTCCAGCACCAGGCAGGCAATGGAGCCGTCGTGGGCATCTTGGCGGACCTCGCGGATCTTGCCTTCGACCCGTCGCAGCCCGTGGCCTTCGGCTTTGCGGCGCAGGAATTTCGCGTAGAGCCCGGCGTCGAAGTGATAGGCGTAGTTGACCTGGGGCTGGGTCTCCAGCGTAAACCGGTCATGCCACGAGGCCGCGCTTTCCAGGCAGAAATCGCCCAGGTCCGACGGCATGCCGCGGCGCAGGCTGTCCAGCCAGAAATGGTGGAACGGTGTGGCCCAGGTGCCCTGCCCGATCGTGCCGAACGGATGGATGAAACGTTCCCCGGGGCGACGCCAGTTCTCGAACGAGATCGAGAGCTTGAACGTGCCGGCGACGGCCTGCAGGAACTCCTGCTCATCGATCTGCAGAAAACGGTGAAACGTGCGGATGGGGGGCACGGTCGACTCGCCGACACCCACCGTGCCGATCTGCTCGGACTCCACCAGGGTGATGTCCAACTGATCACGGAACTGGTGCGCCAGCGCACAGCCGGCCAGCCAGCCGGCGGTGCCGCCACCGGCGATGACGACCTTGCGGATGCGCCCTTGCGTTGTGTTCGCCACGTTCAATGCGGTGCTCCCATCAGCGGTTGAGTCGAGCCAGCAGCTGGGCGCGCATGCGGCGCGCCTGCGGCTCGTCGAACGGTGCCAGGTCGCCCCGGGCGGCGTCGGGCAGGTGGTGTCCTGCACGCTCACCCGGGCCGAAGACGTAGTACTCGAAGATCGTTGCCCAGGCCTGCTTCTCGCGCGCCGGCAGGTCGCGCACGGCCCACATCGCGTGGTGGAGTGCCGGTAGCGGCGAGGACAGGAAGGCCGGCGAGCTGCGCCACCAGTAGTTCACCAGCACATTGAAAGGCGCGAGGCTGCGCACGTGGTGCCACCACAGGCTGGGAATGAAGATCGCATCGCCGGGTTCCAGCTCGGCGGTCTGTGCGCTTGCCAATGCATCACGGAATCGCGGGTGGACCGAGAAGTCCGGGCGGTCGAAATCCACCACGCTCACTACCTGTCCGCCCGGGGTGGGTTCCAGCGGCCCGGGATACAGGTTGTCGATCTGCTCCGGCGGAAACAGCGTGAACCGGCGCCGACCTACGGCGCAGCACGCCAGGTTGTCGGGCGTGTCGAAATGGCAGGAGGCGGTCACGCGGTTGCCGATCCAGATGCTTGCCGAAGCGTCGATGCCCTGCCCGGCCAGGCCGGCATCGTTGTGCTGCGCGAACCCGGGCAGTGCTCGATCGATCAGCAAGGACGCGACATAGTAGGTGGGCGGCCGCGGTGCCTCGAGGGTGGCTTCAATCTCGTCCAGCACCTGCGTCAACAATCCGCGCCGGACCTCGACGTTCAACCGGGTGAAATCCTTGTTATAGAACGGGCGCCCCTCGATTTCAGGCCCGCCGAAGGAGTACGGGACCGGCACACCTGCCTCGAAGCCGCGCAGATAGCCCAGTGCCGCCTGCGTGGAGCGTAACCCGGCCTGCACCAGCGCCCAGTCGCGCGCGATGCCGCGCAGTATCACCGGCTCGCCAGCGGCCACCAGTGCCTCCAGCGGAAGCGCGCCAGGCGCCAGGCCTTCCAGTGTCCGCATGGCAATGCCGTCCAGCACCGGTCAGTTCCTGCCCGCCGCAGCGGCGGCATCCTGCAGACGCAGACGTTTCTGTTTCTCTGCGATCAGGCGACGCATGTTGTGCAGCGACGCCAGCATCAGGTACGCCCCTTCCAGGTAGCCGGCGCGATTGAGTTCGGCCAGCGCCGGACCGTCCAGCTGGGCAAGCCGGTCACGGTCGATGGCGTGCAGGCCGTTGACACCGACCCGATGCTCCTGGGCAACCTGCACGTCGAGCGTGATCGGGTGAATGAGGCCTTTAGCATCCAGCTCGGCAAACATCGCCGCCCCGAAGGCGTGTCCCTCGTGGATACCGCGCAGCACGCCTGCGATGTGGTCCAGATAAGGTGTGTTTCCCCCCTGCGGCAGGAATACCGGCTCGCCCTGCATCGCCGTCACGCGCGGGTGATCCAGATCCACGTGCAGCACCGCTTCCTGGGTGAGCGTGCCATCGATCCGGTTTTCCTGGAAGCCGATCAGGAACGGCCCCTTGGCCGCCGCCCCGGGCAGGTAGGACGCATTCCAGCGGCCGTCCTGCAGGTAAAGATTCTCGTGCTGCTCAAACCCAAGCAGGACCACGGACTGCCACTCACCCGTGGCGGCGTCCCTGCGAAGGAAAATGGGGTATTCGCGCTGCAGTTCGGCGAACTCGCTCGGGTAGGCCGGCACCATGCCGACCGCATCGCCAAACGCGGACCCGAAATCGGTGGCCACGCGCAGATCGCGGTGGGCGATGTTGTTGAGCATTTCGTAACGCGGCATGGTGTTCTTCCAACCCCATCAGGACCCTTGAACGGGTGCCGCTGCCAGGGCAGCGGCACCCCCACACGTCAGAACCTGTAACGAACGCCGAGCATGTAACGCGGGCTCTGGTCAGCCAGCTTCACGATCATCTGCGAGGTGCGCGAGCGCCAACGGACGTCCTCACCGGTCAGGTTGATCGCCTCAAGACCGAACGACCAGTGATCATCCAGGGTGTAGTTCACACTGAGATCCCACTGTTCGTACGCTTCCACGTAGTACGGATTGCGACTGGTCCCCTGGTTGGCGAGGATCAGGTACTGGTCGCGCCAGTTCCACGCCAAACGCACCGACCAACCATATTTTTCGTACATTAGCACGGCGTTTGCGGTGTCACTGAGGCCGGTCAACGAGAACTGGTCGATGCCCGGGTCGCCCCCGTTGTTGTAGCCGACATCGCCATCCACCAGGGTGTAGTTGGCGAGGACGCCAAAGCCGGTATCGCCGAAGAAGTACTGACCCCCGAGCTCCCAACCGTGCAGTTTTGCCTGGTTCTGGTTGATGGGACGGTTGACGCTGAACTGGTAGAGCGGATCATCGCCCTCCCCGTACAGGTCATAGGCCGCTTCGGTGGCCAGGACCTGCGCGTCGGTACCGTTGTAGGCGCCCAGTCCGGCCGGATTGTTGCGCAGCAAGGCCAGCGCGGTGAACAGGGCCGTATCGTTGGCCGAGCAGGCCGCCGCATTGGCCGCGCCGACCTGGGTGATACAGGCGCCGCTGTTGAGGAACGCCAACGCGGCCTGCGCATCCGGGCCGGCGGTAGGATCCCTCAGCCCATACAGGTTCTCCTGCACGATGGTGTTGCCGATGAAGTTGTTGACGGACTTGTTCCAGTACGTCAACGACACGTAGCTCGCATCGGCGAAGTACCACTCCAGTGCCAGGTCGAGGTTGTCCGACTCCAGCGGCTTCAGCTGCGGGTTCTGTGCGGTGCCGCTGGCCCGCGAAGACGGATCGATCAGCACCGAGCCAAACGGTTGCTGTGCGGTCGGGCCTGCGTAGAGGTTGCCGATCGGCGCGCGCGCGATACTCTTGCCGAACGAGACGCGTGCCTTCAGATCGTCCATGAGGTCGATGCTGAAATCGAGGTTGGGCAGGATGTAGCTGTAGCTGTTCTTCTCGGTGAACGGCTGCTGCTCATCGGACAACACCACGCGGAAGTCGTTGTTGGACTGCCATTCGATGGCTTCCGGGATGGCGATGACCGACGTCGACACCACATCGGTGGTCTCATAGCGCACGCCCAGGCGGGTATTGGTGCGCAGGCCGCCCAGCTCGCCGTCCAGCTCGACCTGGAAATAGGCCGACTTGGTCTTCTCTTCCACCAGGTTGTCGGCGGCGCGCTGCGGGCTCACGCCAAGACTGGCGCCATAGTTGTCCGCGGCCCATTGCGCCAGGCGGCCCGCATCGCCGCGCCAGGCGGTGAAGCTGTTGGCATTGAAGTCGTTGAACAACCCGACGATGTTGACCGGCTGCAGCAGGTCCATCAGCCCGTTGGCCACATCCCCGTCAACGTTGGCCACGCCCCAGTCGCCCAGGGTGTTGTAATTCTCCGCGGCCTGGATCCGGTGGGTGGTCTGCTTGCTGGAGTCCACGCCAAACTGGAAGCGCCCCCGGTCGAAGCTCCATTCACCGTCGACGCGTCCCTGCTTGATCTCGCTGACCTGGGTCTGCGAATTGATGCGCAGCACCTGCGAACCAATTTCGCCCGGCACGAAGCCCGGGTTGACCACGCCGTTGGTCTTGGCGATGGCATCGGCCGTGCTCGGGTACCAGACCTGGGTACCCACGGGCAAGCCGTTGTTGAAGTTCATCTCCTGTACCCACGACCCACCGCAATGCGGCCCGGTAGTGCAGTTGTTGGTGCCGGCGATGCTGCTGAAGATGGAGCCGCCGCCGGTGAGCGGGTCGTTCGGTCGGCTCTCGTTCTTTGAATTGTGCGCGTCGAAGGTCAGCTTGAAGCGGTCGGTGACGTTCCACAGTGCATTGAAGCCGAGGGACCCCAGCTTGTACTTCTGCATGCTGCGCTGCTGCTCAAGCCCGAAATCCTTGGTGCCCGCGATTTCACGGATATAGACCGGCGTCGCAACCGCACCGCTGGTGTCGAACGTGACATCGGTGTAGTTGCTGTTCTGCAACCACATGCCCTGTTCGCCACGATTCTCGGTGATCTCGTTCGTCGAATAGGTGTAGTCCAGGGTCAGGGTCACCGCGTCGGTCGGCGCGAACTGCAGCACCGCCTGGCCATTGATGCGCTCACGCTCGAACTCGGAGAACGCATAGCGAAGGTCGTTCGGACGACCGTACAGCGCGCCCACCGCCGGTGCATTGACCACGGTCGGGTTGCCGGGCATCGTGCCGGTCCACGGCTGGATGTTCCAGTAGTTGTTGGTGGCCTGCACCGAGCCACCCTTGCGCTTCTGGTAGCTCGCACTCACGCCAACGCCGAAGGTCTTGTCCGGGTTGCTGTAACTGAAGATGCCGGACAGTTCAGGCGTCAGGTCGCTGTCGAATGGCTGGCTCTGGTCGGAGACGACCTTGGCACCGGCGCTGGCGACGGTGCCGTCATGATCGAACGGGCGTCCGGTCAGGATGTTGATGGTGGCGCCGATACCGCCGCTGGGGACATTGGCCTGGCTGGTCTTGTAGACCTCGATGCCATTGATGGATTCGGCGGCCAGCTGGGCGAAGTTGAAGGCACGGGTGCCCCCGTCGACGCCGCCGATGGCGACCTGCCCAGAGGCACCGAACGCATCTGCGCCCGGCATCTGCCGTCCGTTGAGCGTGACCATGTTGAACTGGGGGCCAAAGCCGCGTGCCGTGACCTGCGCGCCTTCACCATCACGACGTTCGATGGAGATGCCGGTGATGCGTTGCAGCGATTCGGCCAGGTTGGTGTCCGGAAACTTGCCGATATCCTCGGCACTGATGGCATCCACCACGCCGGCCGAGTCACGTTTGATGTCCATCGCCTGGCTGAGGCTGTTGCGGATGCCGGTGACCTGCACGGTATCCAGCTGTGTCGGGCTGGGCTGGGCCTGCGGCTGGGCGACGGGCGCGGGCGTTGGCGCGTCCTGTGCAAACACGGGATTGATGACCAGGACGCCACCGACAAACGTAAACATGGCCCTGGAGGTGAACTTCGCCAGCGTGCGGCTCATGAACGAGCCCCCCGGCATTGGGTACGACGGAACGTAGAAGCGCTCATGACTCTCCCCTCTGACATAACGATCGAATGGATGCACCGCCCCTCCTGGGGGCACGTACGGGCGATGCCCGTCTTCCACACCGAACATCGCAGCGCGCTGTGCGCGTGCTGCGACTTACACTCGCTTTCAGGCTTGCCAGAACAGCCGCGTGGTAAAGGGGGGGTACCCGTTGGCCCTTACCCCGGCCAAGTGGTAGCGCTACCATCACGTCACGGCCGCAGACTAATCATCCGGGGTCGCGCTTGTCATCATGCAGCGCAACAAAGGAGCGCGTGTCCTGAAAAACAGCCCGAAAGCCGTGCGTCGGAAAGCCAGCGCCATCACCATCGACGACGTCGCAGCGCACGCCGGCGTGTCCGCCATGACGGTGTCGCGCGTCATCAACGGCCATGCGGGGGTGCGTGACGGCAACCGGGAGCGTGTCATGCGCAGCGTGCTCGCACTGGATTACCGCCCCAACCTTGCGGCGAGCGCACTGGCCGCGGCGCAGCACACCTGCATCGCGTTGATCTACACCAATCCGAGCTCCAGCTACCTGCGCGAACTGCTGGTGGGCGCGCTGCGTGGCTCCACCCGGGCAGCGGCACAGCTGGTGATCGCCACCTGGGATGAACTGGGCAGCCAGCAACGTCGCGAGGCAGCACGGCAATTGTCCAACAGCGTGGCGGGCGTGATTCTTCCGCCGCCCCTGTGCGAATCACAGGACATCGTCGACACCTTCGTGACCGCCGGCATTCCCGTCGTCTCCATCGCATCCAGCCATTTCAGCGACCGGCTGTCGTGCGTGCGCATTGATGACCGCCAGGCAAGCCACGACATGGTGTCGCATCTGATCGCTTACGGGCATGCCCGCATCGGCTACATCACCGGCGATCCAAATCAGACCGCCAGCGCGCACCGCTGGCAAGGCTACCGGGATGCCTTGGCTGACGCCGGCATCGGCTACGACGACACGCTCGTCCAGCCGGGATATTTCACGTACCGCTCCGGGCTGGAGGCGGCCGAACGGTTGTTGACGCTGCCCCAGCCGCCCAGCGCGATCTTCGCCAGCAACGATGACATGGCGTCGGCCGTGGTTTCCGTCGCCCATCGCCGCGGGTTGGAGGTGCCAGGGGATCTTTCGGTGGTGGGCTTCGACGACACCTCCGCGGCAACGATGGTGTGGCCGGAACTGACGACCATCCATCAGCCGGTGGCCGCGATGGCGGACACGGCCATCGATATCCTGCTGCGCGCGATCCGGCATCCCGCGTCCTCGGCGCGCGCCACCGTGAACCATGTGCTGCCCTACCAGTTGATCACGCGGGCGTCTGTTTCGAGGCCTTTGCTGGCCCTTTAGCCGACGACTGCTTCACAAACGGCGGTCAAGAACCTGACCCGGCCAACCGTCTATGTTGAAGATCGACAACCGTTCGTAACCGCACGATTCGTAGAAACGCACCAGGTCGCCACTGCCCCCGGCATAGCAATCCACGCGCACGTAAGCGACACCCGCGGCACGTGCCTGCTCGTCGGCGAACGCCATCAGCCGGCGGCCGATACCGCGCACGCGCGGATCGCGCGAAGCAATCAGCACACGCACGTAGAGCTCTGGCTCGACCGCTGCCGGCACGTAAGGCATGGCGTCTCCCAACGCCAGGAACGCACGCACCTCGCCCTGTGCGGTCTCAGCTACCCACGCACCCGGCAGCGCGCAGGCGTCGGTCACCTGGGTGATACGGCGTGGAATCGATGACCACGCTTCGCTACCCCACTGCTGTGGGTTGCCGATGGCCACGAACCAGGCAATCACCTCGTCGAACAACCGCAGTACAGCGGGCGCATCGGCCACGCTGGCGCGGCGCATCGTCAGTGTTTGTTTTGCTGCATCAGTCACGCATACCTCTCCTGCCTGGTGGCGCTACGCCACAACCAGCAGCAGTGTGCCGCCATCGGTGGCAGACACCAAGCCTCTCGCGAGATCGATGTTGGCATCGCAGAGACGGGGCGTGTAACGCCAGGTGGCCTCAGCCGGCCGCTTCCAGCGCCGAGCGCGGCATGGCAAGCCGCGAGGCGCGCAGGGATCGCAGGTACTTTCCGATGAAGACGCCGGTGAACCCGCCCGACAACAACAGATAGGCGGCGCGGAAGCCGACATCGAGGTTGAGCGAAGGGGAGACGGAAAGCGCTACCTCGAAGCCGTACTTCACCACAAACGTGAGCAGCAGCAGCGGCAGCAGGGTGTAGTCCGCACTGCGCCACAACCTCCCCGTGGATATGTTGACGGTGAGCGTTGCCCGTCGCAGCAGCATCCACCCAAGGCCCATGCCCGCACCGATGCCGACCACCCATTCCCCCCACGCCTCCCAGGAACTGCCGAAACGGTGGCCGAGCGACCAGGCCCCCCAGGCGGTGAAGAGCGCCGGCACGATGGCCAGTTTCGTGAGCGAGGTTTCATCGGGTCTCATGGCAGCGATGCCGCGGCTGACCAGGAAGACCAGGAGCGCCCAGACCCACACAGGGGTGTTCGAGATGAGGTGCTGCAGCATGATCACGGGGAGTCCTTGATGTGGGCGGGTGCCGACGATGCACGCCGCGCGGGAATGGCTCCATTCTCGCTTTGCACCGACCCATCACAAGTGACAGGTGTCAGGCATCAGTAAGTACGACCATCATTTCCCTGGCGTCGAGCCATGGCGCGTGTAGAGGGTCAGGTCCGCTGCAACTCATAGTTGGCCACCATCCTGTCCAGAAGGTCCAGTTCGTTGGGAGGAACTGGCGAGGCGGTATCACACACAATCGACGAGGCCAGATAGTACTCGGTGTCATTGCGGAGGCGGCCACGCCGCAGGAGGGCCTTGTAGTGACGAGAGCGGCGCTGCCAGAGCTGACTCATCGTCGGTGCACCAGCCCCGGCTAGCGAGGCATCTGCTGCAGCGATCTGCTGTGGCGAGAAATCCCCGAAGTCCTCCAGGATGTCATTGACCGCTTGTTTCAGGCCTGGCAGGACACGTGAAACACCCAGCTGGCGCTCGTAGACCGCAAGCACATTGATTGGATTGTGCGGGTGCTCGAGCCCCAACACCCGTTGCGGCGTGAGATGTGTCTCCCAGTGAACGAAGAAGCGCTTCAGTTCGTCGTACTCACGCTGCTTTTCTGCAGATACCGACCTGACCATATGAGGTTCAACTCCGCCGCATCAGAATCATCTTCTCCTGCGACATGTCCCGCATCGTGTACGGAATCCCGCCCGTGCCATAGCCCGATTCGCGGCGGCCGGCGAAAGGCATCCAGTCCGTGCGGAACGCAGTCGGATCATTGATCATCACGGCCGAGGCATCCAGCCGGTTGGCGGCGCGCATGGCGATGTCGATATCCTGCGCGAACACGCTGGCCTGGAAGGCGGTGGGCAGGGCGTTGGCGCGCGCGATCGCCTCGTCGAGGTCGGTGTAGCGATAAACGGCCACCACCGGGCCGAAGACTTCCTGCGTGGTCACCCGCGCGTCGCTGGCCGGATCGAGCAGCACGGTGGGCTGCAGTGTGGTCTCGGAAAGTCGCTTGCCGCCGGTGGCAAGCTGCGCACCGCCGCTCACCGCTTCGTCAATCCACTCGGCCACGCGGTCGGCCTCGCGCGGCTGGATCAGCGGGCCCACCTCAGTGTCCTTCAGGGTCGGGTCGCCGGTACGCAGCCGTTCAACCCGGGCGACGAGGGCCTGGGTGAAGGCGTCTGCAATGTCGTTGTGGACGAAGATGCGCTGTGTGGACACGCACACCTGGCCGGCATGGTAGTAGCCGCCCTTGACGATCGGCTCGATGATCCTGGCCAGGTCAGCACTGCGGTCGACGAGGGCGGGCGCAACCCCGCCGTGCTCCAGCGCCGAACGTGCGCCGTGTGCCAGCTTGGCGTGCAGCGACCACCCTACCCTCGCCGAACCGATGAAGCTCAGAAAGGCAATGCGCCTGTCGGTGGCCAGCGCCTCGGCCAGGTCGTTGCCTTCGGGGAGGAAACTCTGGCACCACGGTTCGGGCAGCCCGGCCTCATGCACCATCGCCACGAATTCCAGGCAGGACAGTGGCGTTGCCGAGGCCGGCTTGATGATGACCGGGCAACCCACGGCGATGGCCGGCGCGACCTGATGGACGATCAGGTTGAGCGGGTGATTGAACGCCGAGATGGCCGCCACGATGCCGATGGGCTCCCGGGTCGTGAACGCCCAGCGGCCTTCGGACGCTGCGGAAAGACCCATCGGGATTTCGCGGCCGGCAAAGTTGCGCAGCTCGTCGGCCGCATTGTGGACGCCATCGATCGCACGTGTCGTCTCGATGATCGCATCCGGGAGCGGTTTGCCGCCCTCGCGTGCAATCTGCAGGGCGAGGTGGTCGCGTTTGGCATCCATCAGGGCGGCAAGCTTGCGCAGAATGGCGATACGCTGGTGCGGGGCGAGCCAGCCGTCGCGGTTCTTGAAAACCCGCTCGGCGGCACTGAGCTTGCGCTCCAGCGCGGCGGCGGTATCCAGTCCGATCTCAGCGATAGGGGCGCAGTCAAAAGCCTGTACGACGGTCAACATCTTGAGCTCCTTGCGGAAGGGTCAGCGAGGGCGATCACGCGCAGCCCACGTCCGGCGTGCGGTTGCGCAGCTCGTCCACCAGCACGCGGGTGTTCTCGGCATAGTCGATCGGCACATCCAGCACGTGGACACCGCCGCCTGCGAAGGCGGCTTCGATCATGGGCACCAGGTCGCCTACTGCGGTCACCCGGCTCCCCTTGGCGCCGTAGGCCTCGGCATACTTCACGAAATCCGGATTGCCAAAGCGCATCCCGAAATCCTCGAAGCCATCCACCGCCTGTTTCCAGCGGATCATGCCGTAGGCGCTGTCGTTGAGGATCACCACCACCAGGTTGAGTCCGAGGCGCACGGCGGTTTCCATCTCCTGCGAGTTCATCATGAAGCCGCCGTCACCGCATACGGCCAGGACGCGCCGCTTCGGGTACAGCATCGCGGCCATCATGGCGGACGGCAGGCCGGCCCCCATCGTGGCCAGCGCATTGTCGACCAGCAACGTGTTGGCGACATGCGTGCGGTAGTTGCGCGCGAACCAGATCTTGTACATACCGTTGTCAAGGCAGACGATGCCGTCGTCCGGCATGGACTGGCGCACGTCATGTACCAGCCGTTGCGGCGTGACCGGGAAGCGGTCCTCCTCGGCACGGTCGTTGAGACGGGCCAGGATCTTCTGGCGCAGCTCGATCATGCCTTCGTCAGTCGCCAAGCGGCCTTCCAGCCGCCCGGCCAGGGCATCCACCGAAGCCCCGATGTCGCCCAGCACCTCGATATCGGGGTGATACACCTGCTCCACCGTGGCGGACTGGAAGCTGATATGGACGACCTTGGGGCCGCCGCCGCTCTTCATCAGGAAGGGCGGCTTTTCGACCGTGTCATGGCCAATGGCGATGATCAGATCAGCACGGGCAACGGCTTCGTGGACATAGTCGCCCTCGGAGAGCGCGGCCGTTCCCATGTACAGGTTGAAACCGCCGGTGACGGCGCCCTTGCCCATCTGCGTGTTGAAAAACGGCAGGCGGGTCCGCGTGACGAACGCGGAAAGCGCCTCGGCGAGCCACGGGCGGCTTCCCGCCGCACCGATCATCACCAGCGGCCGTTTGGCGGCCAGGATGGCCGCTTCTGCGCGGTCGAGCGCGGCAGGCGGTGCGATCGGACGCTCCAGCGGATGAACCGGGATGACGGGGATATCCTCCACCTCCTCGCCGGCGACATCCTCCGGGAGCTCCAGATGCACCGGCCCTGGGCGCTCTTCCATGGCCACGCGGAAGGCATCGCGCACCGTGGCCGGAATCGCGGCCGGGCTGACGATCTGACGCGTCATTTTCGTGAGCGGCTTCATCGAGGCCACGATATCCACGATCTGGAACCGTGCCTGCTTGGCGCTCATCACCGGCTTCTGCCCCGTGATCAGAATCATCGGCCACGCGCCGAGGTGGGCATAGGCCGCGCCGGTGGAGAAATTCAGCGCGCCCGGGCCGAGCGTGGCCAGGCATACACCTGGCCTGCCGGTGAGCCGGCCGTGGGTGGCGGCCATGAACGCGGCCGCCTGCTCGTGGCGTGTGAGCACCAGCTCGATGTGCGAGGTCCGGAGCGACTCAAGGAAGTCCAGATTCTCCTCGCCCGGGACACCAAAGATGCGGTCGACGCCTTCGTTCTCCAGCGCCTTGACCAGTAGATCCGAGCCCTTCTGCATAGCTTCGATCCTTACGGTGAAGTCAGGATCACTATACCCGGGCCGATGTCAGCGCTGCGTCGGATGTCTGCGGGAGGCTGTGCGCCGCGGGTGCCGGTAGTTTTACTGACCTCACCCCGCACGTATTGCGGTTGAGCACGTGGAGCGCTGTGGCCAGACTCGAGTCACACCCGGTGCCCGCCATGCGTGGCGACGTCGTGCATGTAGATCAACACAGCACATCATGGATAAAACGTGGAGACTTCCCGATCTGGTCGCCGAGCAGCCTCCGGCGTGACGTGTGCGGGTACGTTCGTGTCACCGCAATCGATCCGCGGCAGCCTGCTCGTGGTCGGGCTGGCTGCGTCGGCGCCCTGGTGCGCATTGGCGCAGAGCGTGGACGCGGCCAGCTGTATCACGGTACCGGCAAGCGTACCCGCCCAGCAGGTCCGCGCGAACGGCACGGTCCTGACGGTCGCAAGCGGCACCTACGCGCCGACCACCGTCGGTGCACCGGCCTTCTATGCCGCCAATGCCGGCGTGATCAACGCTACCGGCGCGGTGGCGTTGATCACCAGTGCCGCCAACACGTCCACGGTCTGCTCGACCAACGCGGGCGCGGTCAACTTCCTGGCGGCCGGCTCCACCGTCAGCCGGCTGGGCGCCGGGGGGCCTGCTGCCCGCCTGGAGGCAGGCACCACGCTGACCTCCAACGGCACGCGTTTCTACACGTCCCTGGCCAACAGTGAAGGCATCCAGGTCGCAGGCGGCCGCTTCACCGGCAGCGGCGATGTCATTGCCACCGGGGTATTGCTGGGGACGCAACCCGGCAATCCCGCCACCTACGGTCTGCCGGTGGACGCCAGCGGCAATCTCGTCACCGATCCCGATGCCTACGTGGGCAAGGCCGCAACGGCGGCCCACGGCATCAGTGCCATTGACGGCACCGTCCGGTTGAATGTGGACAGCGCCGGCGTTCCCACAGGTGGCACCACATCGATCCATATCCTCGGCACCGGCGCCGGTGCAACCAATGGCAGTCACGGGTTGCTCGGCGCCAGCGGCGCGCAGTTCGACGTGCATGCGGTGAACATCCTCACCCGCGGCAACAACAACAGTGGTGGACGCTTTGCCACCGGTTCGCGCCTCCAGGCATCCCAGCTTTCCATCGATACCACCGGCACCGGCGCGACCGGCCTGGTGTTCGCTGATGCGCAAGGCACCTTGTCCGGGCTGACCATCAACGCCACCGGCATCACCGCGCACGGGCTGTCGGCCACCGGCACCTCCCAGGTGCAGGTTGATGGGCTGGACATCCGCGTGGCCGGGCAGAATGCGCACGGCGTGCTGGCCGGGAGCGGCAGCACGGTCACACTGGCAGGAGCGCCGGGTGTCGTCATCGCTGCAGGACAGACCGGCAATGCGCTGCGCGCCGAAGGCGGTGGCAGCGCGCTTACGGCAAACGGGCTGCGCCTCTCAACGCTGCTCAACGGTGCCATCGCTGGCCATGCGCTGACATCAGGCACGCTCACGCTGAGCGGCAGTGCGATCTACACCTCCGGCATTGCCGGCGGCAACGCGGCGGTTGGCCTGCAGGCCGCCAGCGGCGGTACCGTGGTCAGCCAAGGCAATGCCCTGCTGACCGGCGTACAGCTCGGCACGGATCCTGCCGCCGCCAGCTATGGCCTGCCGGTGGATGCCGGCGGCAATGCCACCACGGATCCTGCCGCGTATGTGGCCACCGGCACCACCGGGGCGAACGGCGCGCAGGTGTCCTCCACGGGTGGCACGCTGCGGCTGGACGTGGCGGCCGATGGCTCAGCGTTGGGCACCACGACCCGTATCGAGACCTACGGCAACAACAGCACCGGCGTGCTGGTAGCCCAGGCGGCTTCCGCGACCTCGCGGCTGCAGGCAGCAGACACGGTGATCACCACGCACGGGATGAACGCCAACGCCGTGCTGGTCCAGGGCGCCGTCGGCGGGGTCGGACCACAGGCGGCGTTGCTGCGCCTGGACACGCGCACCACCGATCTCAATGCCAACGGCGTGTATGGCCAGGCTGGCGCGCAGGTCAGCGTCACCGACAGTATCCTGACCACCTCGGGAAGCGGGGGCGGTATCCGTGCCGATGGCGCGGCAACCCGCATCACCGCGCGCAATCTCTACATCGGCGGCGGTGGCGCGGGTGGCATCGGGCTGAACGCCACCGGCGGCACCATCGACAGCGCTGGAACGACCATCATCAACTCAGGCCGCCCCGGGATGACGCTCAACGCCAGCGGTGGCACCGCGGGCACGCTGATCTCCAGTGGCGACACGATCCGTACCGGCGTCCTGCTGGGAACCGACCTGGCGCTGCCGACCTTTGGCAGGCCGATCGATGCAGGCGGCAACCCGGTGACCGACCCCGCTGCCTTCATGGCGTCCGGCATCTCCGGGCACGGGGTGTATGTGGGCACGGCCGGGGGGCGGGTCTGGATGAACGTCACTCCGGTGACGGGGCAGGCCGACGGCGCACGCAGCAGTATCACTACGCTGGGCAACGCCAGCGAAGGCTTCAACATCCAGGGCGTGGATGCGATCGCGACCCTGGCCAATGTGAGTGTCTCCACGCGCGGCACCGATTCCATCGGTGCACGCGCGGCGGGGGCTGGGCAGATCCGTACGAGCGGCATGACCGTCACCACCAGCGGGTTGCATGGCTACGGGCTGGCCGCGTATGCCGACAGCCTGCTGACTGCGACGGCAAGCAGCATCGCCACCACAGGCGTGCAGGCGCACGGGCTGATTGCCTGGGCCGACAACGGGCACCTGCTGCTGGGCGGCGGCAGCCATGTCACTACCCGCGGTGCGCTGGCCCACGCAGCGGTGGCATGGAACGGCGGTCGGGTGGACGTGGCGGATACCACGCTGGCCACGACCGGTCCCGGCGCGGCGGCGTTGCTGGTCCGTGGCGACCCCGCCCCAGCCTCGGCGTTCGTTACGCAGTCCACGCTATCCGCTGCGGACGGCCCCGGCGTGGGCGCCATCGGTGCGGCGCAGATCGACCTGACCGGCACCACGGTGCAAGGCCGCGACCTGTGGCTCAAGGTCGGTGCCATTGCCGATTTCGACGGGCTCGACGCCGCTGTCCCGCTCCTTCCCCCGGACCTTCCGCCCGATGATCCGCCAGTGCCCCTGCCGATGGCCTTACCGGCGCCGCAGGGTGTGTTGCCGGCCGCCGACACCCCGACCCTTGCCAGCATCACCGCGACCGGCAGCGTGCTCACCGGCGCCGCGACCACCCTGCCCGGCAGCCTCTCCAATGTGGCGCTGCATGACACGCTGTGGAACCTGACCGGCAGCTCCACGCTCACCACGCTGCTCAATGATCGCAGCCGGATCGCGTTCGCGGTGCCTGGCGGAGATCCCGTCCAAGTGGCCAGCTACAGAACCCTGACCGTGTCGCGCTACAGCGGTAATGGCACGCTCGCGCTGAACACCTGGCTGGGCGACGATGCCTCGCCCTCGGACCAGCTGGTCGTGGTGGATGGCAGCAGCAGTGGCCCGGGCGTGCTGGAGATACACAACACCGGCGGACGTGGCGACCGGACGCTGGCCGATGGCATCCGCGTGGTGCAGGCAAGCAACGCCACCAGCACGCCCGACAACTTCGCGCTGGCGGCACCGGTGGTGGCGGGTCCGTACGAGTACTTCCTGTTCCGCGGTGGCGCGGCCACGGTCTCCGGCGCGGATGTGGAGAACAGCTGGTACCTGCGCTCGGTGATCGACTGCGCCAGCCCGGGTGCGCCGGTACCGCCCTGCCCCGCCCCTCCTCTCCCGCCGCCACCGGATCCTGCTCCGCCGGATCCCGTGCCCCCTGAACCGCCCAGCCCCTCGCCGCCCCCGGCCTATCGCCAGGAGGTGTCGCTGATCGCGGCCGTACCGGCGATGGCCCAGGTGTACGGCCGCACCCTGATCGATACCCTGCACGAACGGGTCGGCGATGAGCAGCTGCTGCATCAGCGCGGCGACCTGGATACCGAACGTAGCGGATTCAATGGCGCCTGGATGCGCTATCTCGGCCACGACGGCGAACATGATGGTGGCCGGCGCGGCATCTATGGCGATCGCGGGCCCGACTTCGACTACCGTTTCGATGCGTTGCAGATCGGTACCGACCTCTACCGGCGCGTGGATGCCGATGACCTGCGCCGCCGTCACGCCGGTGTCTACCTCGCGTATGGCAAAGGCAAGGGCGAGGTGCGGCACAACCTCCTGGATTACCGCTTCCATGCTGGCACTGACCGGTTCAAGGCCGGCTCGGTCGGCGGCTACTGGACAGCGTTCTCCGCCAAAGGCGCCTATATCGACGCCGTGGCCCAGTACACCTGGTATGACATGCGCCTGCAGTCCCCGCGCACGTCCGACAGTTTTGTCGATGCCGATGGGCTGGCGCTGTCGCTGGAAGGCGGCTGGCCGTTCATCCTCAACGAGGGCGACGGGTCCTCCGGCGAGGACGGGCGTTGGCGTCTGGAGCCGCAGGCGCAGGTGATCTGGCAGCAGATCGACGTCGACGACCTCGATGATCACACCGCGCAGGTGCACTTCAGCGACGGTGACTCGCTGGTCGGGCGCATCGGCGCGCGATTGAATCGCACCGGCCAGCACGAGACCGCGCAGGGTGAGGCCCGCAGCAGCAATGCCTGGCTGCGCGCCAACGTGTGGCACGAGTTACGCGGCACGCCCCGCGCCGCGTTCGCCACCAACAGCGGCTACGTGCCGTTCGCCGTGGATATGGGCGGCTCATGGGGCGAAGTGGGCATCGGCGGAACCTGGCAGGTCACCCAGACCGGCTACCTGTTTGCCGATCTCGATTACAGCTGGAGCTTCAATGGCGACGAGAACGCGTGGAACGGCAAGCTGGGCATGCGGTGGAACTGGTAGACGCTGTGATTCCAGGGGATGGTGACAGCCGATAGTGCCTGTGAAATCATGCGCGGTTGTCCGCCCGGCGAGCTTGCATGTTTCAACGATTCTTCAGGAAGAGCCGCACGACTGTGGCAGCGACCGCTGCGCTCGACGTCCGTAGTCAACGCCCTTCAGCGGGCGAGATCCGGGTTGAAGGCGCGACCGAGACGCTGTTCCTGTCTCCCTTGCCGGTGTACACCGGGCAGGTGCAATCCTCCCGTCGCCATTTTTCGGACATCAATGATGTGTTCCTGGACCTGGGAGGGAGCAACTGGGGAACCGTAGAGGGCGGCAAAATGCTTGCCGGCGGAATCGTCGGCCTGTTCGTGCTCGCGTTCATCGTGCCCGCGCTCATCATGCTCTACCTGGTGCTCGCCTACCCGGAGAACTTCCCGACGCCATGGGCGGATTTGAAGATGTTCATTCAAGTGTTTTCTGCCGGCGCGCTTCTCGGCATCCTCCCCTTGGGGGCATTCGCCTACGGGATGTTCTCGGATGAGTTCAAACGCGCAAAGCCCTATCCGGTGCGCTTCAACCGTCAGCGTCGCGAGGTGTGCTACATCGACCGCGAGAGCGGCCGTGCCCTGATCGTGCCCTGGGAGAGCATCGTTGCCTGGGTGTCCAATTCACAAGGCATCACCCCGTATGGCACAACGCGCCAGTACACCTTCGGCATGGGCCTGGAGGATAAAGAGCGCGACACCGTGCAGTTTGTCCTGCTGCCACAACCCAGTGATTCGCACTCACTGGGCCTGTGGGCGTCGATCCGGAACTACATGGAGGACGGGCAGTTGTTCAATGCACCCAACCCATGGTTCCAGGCATTGGGGTTGGTCCCGACCAAGGATCGACTGAAGCCGTATGAGGGCATGCACACCTTTGAGATCGAGCGTGAGGATGCTCGCGCGATGGGTTCGCTCGACGATGGCGGTGATGATCTGACGCTGGAACAACGGGAGAAGTATGGCTACGACAAACGCTCCTACTGGCCGCTCCGTCGCTGGTACGCGTGGCGTGTCCTTACCTTCTGGAAGCTGCCCTACCTGCTCGCCGAATGGGTCCATCGCCGCGGCCGTCCTTCGCTGCCGGCCGTGGTGGAAGCCTGGTCCCAGGCATTGCCGGAAGCGCAATGGGCCACCCCCAGCGGGGCGCTTGTGAACGCCAGCAAGCGCGTGAGAACGGCCATGGATAAACAAGGCGCGACGTTCGTCGATGCCTGCAAGGCAGCCGGCTTCGAGTGAGGTGACTGCTCCAGAGCATCTCGAGGGTATTGAACGGCAGCGGACGTGATCCACCACTTCAAACAGGCGATCCGTGCCTGCGGCGAGCAAGGCGATACAACACGGTGCCAGCCAGTACCGCGGCCACGGCCCCTGTCAGCGGTACCGATGCCAGCGTTGCATAGCTGATCGTAAGGCTGCCCATGGCGCCCCCGAGCGCGGTGCCCAGGTTGAAGGAGGCGATGTTCAACCCGGCCGCGACCGGGCTGTAGGCGGGAATCAAGCGCTGCGCCTGCTTGAGCAGACGCAGCGTCAGCAGCGTCACGATGCAGAAGAAACAGATGCCCAGCGTGCCGATCAGCAGCATCATCATGGCCGGCATGCTGGCGAACACGTAGAGCCCGAGCAGATTCAACGCCAACGCGCACAGTGCCAACTGAAGGCTGCGGTCCCCGTCCATCGCGTCGCCCAGCGCTCCCCCGAGCAGGTTGCCTGCGATCGCACAGACGCCGAACAACAGCATGCCCAGGCTCAGCCACTGCACGTCCACACCAGTGACCTGCTGCAGATACGGCGAGACGAAGGTGAAGAACGAAAACGTCGCGACGCTCACCAGCGCGCCGATGCCGGCCGTCGTCAGGAGCTGGGGATGGATGATGGCCTGGATGCCCTTCCATGCGCCGCCGCGGGACGGGGCCGAACCGGCAGCTCCCCTCGGCATGCACAGCGCCAGACCCAGCATGCCGACCACGCTGAGGACGCCGATGGACAGGAAGACTACGCGCCACGACCAGAGACTGCCCAGGTACGTGCCGATCGGAACGCCGAACGCCAGCGCGAGGGTCAACCCGATCCACACGACCGACAGCGCCCGGCCGGATCGCTGCGGGTCCACGAGCCGGGTCGCCGCGTCGGAGGCGACCGCCATGAAGACGCCGTGGCCGAGGCCGACCACGAAGCGGATGGCCAGCAGTGTGACCAGATTGGGCGAGGCGCTCATCAGCAGGCTGCCCAGTCCGAGCAACGCCGTGGCCAGCAGCAGGATCTGCCGGTCCCGCCAGTGCGCGACCAGCGCGGTGATGAACGGTGCGCCGATGGCCGCGCCCAGTGCATAGGCGGCAATGGCCGTACCGACGAGGGATATCCGCGCCCCGAGGTCATCGGCAATGGTGGTCAACAATCCCGCGACCACAAACTCGGAGAGCCCGAACGCGAACGCGCACAGGGAAAACACATAAATGGCAGCAGGCATCGCAGGTCCTATCCAGCAGAGCTGCGGAAGCCTAGTGCCTGGCCATTTGCGGGTGAAGGACGGTTTACATACTGCAGCAAGACGCCGCGCGTCTTGTCACCTCAGGGCAGAGAACGGTTCTGCAGAATCGCCTGTATCAACCGGTCGCGGATCGCTGAGGTCCGGGTCTCGTTCCACGCCATGAACAGCTCCAGCCGTGACACGTCCTCCGCCGCTTCCACCTGGAGCGGACGGAACACAACGTCCTCGCGCGTTTCCGTCGCCAGCGAAGCGGGCAGCAGCGCGATACCGAACCCCGCAGCCACCAAGGCAATCAAGGTCTGCATCTGCCGGCCGTGCTGCACGATGTCGGGCACGAACCCGGCTGTCTGGCACAGGCCGATCAGCTGGTCATGAAATCCTTTGCCGAGTGTCCGGGGCGAGGCGACGAATGCTTCGTCCCTGAGCAATGCCAGGTCGATGCCCGCCTTCGCCGCCAGCGGATGACCGGCCGGCAGCGCGACGCAGATCCGTTCGCTCAGCAGCCTTTCCATGCGCAGGTGCGGCGTCGTGGTGCCCGGTGTCCGCATGAAGCCGATATCCGCCTCTCCCTGCTCCAGGGCGTTGACCTGCTCCTGGGTGCTGGCCTCCCGCATCGTGAAGGCGATGCCCGGGTTGAGCTCGCGAAAGTGGCGCAACGCCTGCAGCAACGAGGCATAGGGGGCGATGTTGATGAAGGTCAGGGTCAGGTGGCCCTCCATGCCCTGGGCCACGCGGCGCGTCTGGGCGACGCCCTCCTCCAGCGACTGCACGGTACGGCGCGCGGTCTCAAGGAAGGCTGCCCCCGCCGGTGTCAACGCGACGCTGCGAGGGGTGCGCTCGAACAACGGGGCTCCGACGGCGCCCTCCAGCTTGCGGATGGCCTGGCTCAGCGGCGGCTGCGCCATGTGCAGCCGCTCGGCGGCGCGATTGAAGTGCAGCTCCTCGGCCACGGCAATGAACTGTTGGAGCAGACGGGTCTCTATCACTGAAACACCAGACCTCTGGAATGCCGGAATTGAGGGTGTTCAACATACCAAATCTCTACGTTGTCCAGAGCGCGCCAGCAGGCGCCTGCTGGAGGGACTGGTCATGATGCTGCTGCTCGTCAGCGATGCTCGACGAGGGGCCGGACAGCGTTACTTCGTGGCGTCGCGCGCCGTCGCGTCCGCTTCCATCAGCTCCCGGCGCTGGGCCTCGATCCAGGCGTCCCCGGCGGCACGTGCCTGGGCATCGAGTTCCTTGTTCTGCCGGTCGTTTTCCTGGTACTGCGCCCACACCTCGGGCGTGATCGTCTCCAGTCGATGATCGGGGCGCAGCTGGATCGAGGGGGACGCCCCCATGGCCACCGTGAAGTTATCGAACAGCCATTGGCGGCGAAGCTCAGGCGAGGCATACAGAAGGTCCGGCTCCGCATAGGTCCGCATCGGCAGTGCCTGCTCGGCGAGGGGCGTGTCGGACGAAATCCTCGCCAGCCTGACGACCAGTCGCTCATGGTCCCGGTCTTTGTGATACAGGGCGGCGATATCGCCATCGATCCACAGGACGTACGCGTACCCCGCGATGGGATGGACCTGGAACGGGTGTTCACGGACCAGGATGAGATCACTGCGGTCTGTGTAGAGCGCCCGCCAGCCCGGCGGTGCCGGACGGATGCCGCAGTCGACGGTCCCTGCCGTGATCTTCTCCAGCGTCGCCCTGCCGCGGCTCGCGGAAAGCCGCGTTGTCCAGCAGCGTGAGCTGTCACGATTGTGCGATGCCATCAGAACTGCGTCTTCGTCCAGCACCACCGCATCGGTATGCACAAACGGGGCGTCTGTGGCGGCATGATCCTGCAGCAGCGTCGCGAAGTCCTTATCTGACAGCGCACTGCCATTCTCGTAAACGGCGTACGTGGTGTGGTGCTGGTACTTGCTGCTGTTGATATCCAGCCTGCTTTCCGTCACGGCCACGACCTTCAGCGTGTCTGACGAAAACACGGTCTCCCGCTGGGTGCGTGCACATCCAGCGGTGAGCAGCGCTGCACACAGCAGCAGCGCAGCAGAAAGCAGGACGGAACATGTTCTGGCGTGCATCGCGCTGCTGCCTGCGGGTCGGGATGGGATCCGTGCAAGCATATCCGCTTCGGCCACGGTTACCGGGCAGCACGGCCCCAAAGGGGCCGCACTGCCCTGCCCCGCTGGATCAGAAGCTGTAATCCAACGAAACACCCACGGTACGCGGCTGCATCATCACCGCATTCCAGCGCCGGTACTGCTGCGCGCCCGCGGCAGGAATCGTCCTGCCAGCGGCGACGTAGATGTCCTTGTTGGTCAGGTTGGTGATGAAGAAGCGCACGGTGGTGTTCTGGCTGCTCACTTCGGCAGTCAGGTCAACGGTGGTGTAGCTGGGCAGGTCGAAGGACTGCGTTGAGGCCACCGATGCCGCACGCTCGCCGTAATAGCGCAGCGCGCCACCGACGCTCCAGCCCCATTCGCCGCTCGTCGGGAACTGGTAGTCGGCCTGCAGGCTGCCGGCCCATTCGGGCACCTGCGGCAGCTGGGCGCCGGATTCGGCCTGGTTCGGGCCGCCCGGACGGGCCGGGGGAATCGGAGCCGTCAACGTGGCGTCGGTGTAGGTCAGGCTGCCGCTCAGGCGCAGGCCGTCGACGGGCATCAGCGCGCCGGTGAATTCAACGCCCTGGCTGCGTGCTTCGCCCCCATTGACACCATAGGAGATGCCCTGCGCCGTGAGCAGGTTCAAGCGGATGTCGTCCCAGTCGATCCGGAATGCCGCCACTTCCACCAGCGCACGACGATCCCAGAAGTGGCTCTTCAGGCCGGCTTCGTAGTTGATCAACGTATCCGACTTGACCTGCGCGGGCACCTCCGGGGCGGCCGGCAGGATGGGATTGGGGCTGCCGGCGCGGTAGCCGGTGGCGACCCGCACGTAGGCCATGGTGTCTTCGCCCAGGAACAAGCGCGGGCTGGCGCTCCAGGTGGTCACGCTTTCCGAGGAGTCGGTGATGCGCTGCACGCCATCGCCGCCCAACGGACCGCCGAGTGTCTGGCGGAATTCCTGGTCGTTGCGCGCATGGCGCACGCCCAGGGCCAGATCGAAGCGGTCGGTGAACTTCCAGGTGGCATTGCCGAACAGGGCCTTCTCTTTATACGTGGTCAGCACCGAGGCGGTGAACAGATCAAGCACCGGATTGAATGCCGGGCTCAGTGCACTGCCGCGCTCGATGTAGGCGGCATCTTCATCGGTATAGAACGCGCCGAGCTGCCATTGCAGGCGACTGTCGCCCTTGGAGGTCAGGCGGAATTCCTGGGTCCACTTCTTCAGCTCGATATCCGTGTCCAGGCCGGCGTACGCCATCACCGGGCCCACGCCGGGCTTCTGCCCCAGCAAGGGGATGTACTCCACCGACTGGTCCTGCAGGCGCCATGAATTGGATTTCATCCAGCTGCTGGCGGAGGTGAAGTCGGCCCAGCCCAGATCCCAGTCCACCGTCAGGCCGTACACGTCGTACTTGATCGTGCTCGGCTGCAGGAACAGATACTCGTTTGAGTAGCCGGGCAGCTTCGGCTTGAAGGTGGCCGGGTCGAGCGCGACCGTCGCGAAATTGTCGCCCTTGTTTTCCTGGCGCATCGCGGTGAGCAGCACGTCCACCGTATCGGAGGCCTTCCACAGCAGCGAAAGGCGGCCGGCGTTCTGGTACACATCGTTGGTGTCGCGGCGATGCAGGACGCTGTTGTCGATCCAGCCCGGACTGGTCTGCTCGGCGTAGCTGGCGCGCAGGGCCAACTGACCCTTCACCAGTGGCACATTGACGGCGGCGCGCTCGGAATGGCCCACCCGGCCGCCATCGTCGACAACGCGCATCGTGGCGCCGGCGCGGCCCGAGAAGTACTCCAGGTCCGGCCGTTTGGTGACGTACTTGACCACGCCGCCCAGCGCACTGGCACCGTACAGCGTGCCCTGCGGGCCGCGCAGCACTTCCACGTTCTGCACGTCGTACGGCAGCAGGTCGAACATGCCGGAGGTCGCACCGGACAGTGAGCCATTGGCGGTGAGCGGCACGTCGTCAACGTAGATCGAGGTCGAGGCGGTATTGCCCATCGGGGTGATGCCGCGGATCGAGATCGTCGAGCGGCCCGGCGCACCGAGGCTGGTGATCTGCAGGCCGGGAACCAGCCCGGCCAGGTCATTCATGTTGTTGACCTGGAGGCGGTCGAGCTGCTCTTCGCTGATGACGCTGATGGACATCGGGATATCGGTGACCACTTCCACGCGTTTCTGCGCGGTCGCGGTCACAGTGCCCAACGTATGTACGTCGTCGCGGTTGGGGTTCTCGGCGGCGACCTGTGCCAGTGCCGTGGCGCTGCAGCCCAGGGCCAGGATGCCTGCAGTGCAGGCCAGCGACAACGCGTTCATTCGGAGCGAACAGTGACTCATGTGATGAGACCTCGGTAGCGAAGCTGGACGCCCACGGCAATGGGCACGGAATGCGGCAGTCAGGGCACCCCGTCGTGCTGGGGTGGGGGCCGGCCTGGCAGTGACGCTCCTGGGATGAATGGCTATGCGTAAGCCCATGTAGGACACAATAGTCCTGTTCAGAGAACTGTCAATCCTGCGTCGCAGCATTGACATGAATTCATGCGCCAGGCCCGCCCCGGACCTCAGCGTCCGGCGCCCCAGACCGCTTCGTCACACCAGATCGTGCCGTCGCGATAGAGCACCCCGGGCGTGCGGTCCTGCTTGAGGAAGGTGGGCCCGTCCAGGTCGACGAGATCACACAACTGCCCGACCACGAAGCCCGGCGCAGCGCCCAGGCTGCTGCAGACCATGCACCCGACCATGACGCCCAGCCCGGCCTCGCGCGCCGCGGCGGCGATCAGCAGCGCCTCGGTCAGGCCGCCGCATTTGTCGAGCTTGATGTTGAATACGTTGAAGCGACCCTTCAGGGCGTCGACATCGGCCAGGGTGAGCGCGCTTTCATCGGCGGCCAGAGGAATCGGCGACACGAATCCGTCCAGATCGGCTTCGCGCCCCCGGGCCAGCGGCTGTTCGATCAGCGCTACATCGGCGTCCACCATGGCTGCCACCAGCCGCTCGAGATCGCCGACCTGGTAACCCTGATTGGCATCGACCCCCAGCCATACCTCGGGCCGCGCCTGACGGATCGCCGCGACGCGCGCGATGTCCAGGTCGAGATCACCGGTCAATTTGACCTTGATCGAACGCGCCTGGCGATACGCGACCGCGGCGGCCGCCATCGCCGTCGGCTCATCGGCGCCGACCGTGAAGGTCGTGGGGAGCGGCCGCGGCGGCGGCAGCCCTGCAAGCGCCCATACGGGCTTGCCTGCCTGCTTCGATTCCAGCTCCCAGAGGGCAGCATCAACCGCGTTGCGAGCGCCACCGGCTGGCAGGATCGCGCGCAGTTCCTCGCGCGTGGGGTGTGCCTCGATGGCATCACGCACGGCTTCGAGCTGGAGGCGCATGGTCTCGATGTCTTCGCCCAGGTAATAGACGCCGGTCGCCTCACCGCGGCCGACGTGCGTGCCGTCATCCAGGGTGACAAGGCAGGCCAGCCGGCTGTCGAAGACGTGGCTGGCGATGCGGAACGGTGCGGCCAGACGCAGCGCGTCGACGGCGATGCCGAGGGTGAGGCGGGCCATCAGGCGTTCACTCCGGATGCGGCCATGTCACGCGCCACAGCGGGCGTTGCCAACAGCTTGATCGAGCACATCTGCTTTCCCTGCCTCAAGGTGAGTAATTCTCACATCGAGACATTAGTTCTCCGCGCGGAGAACTGTCAATGGGCGCCGTGTCCGGCGCCCCTCCCTCGTGCCGCGTTACGGATTACTTCGCAGCTACCGGGGCCGGGGCCGGTGCCAGTGCGGCCGCGATCTGCGACAGATACTTGTTCCAGTCGAACTTCTGCCCTTCCGGTGTCCAGCCCAGACGCACGATCACCGCATCCTGCGAGGGAATCACCGCCATGATCTGATGGTTGTGGCCCATCGCCATGAAGGCATCGGGAGGCACGTCCTGCAGCACCTTCCGACCTTCTTCTGCAGCCGCGGCCCGGTTCAACCACAGCTGCGCGCCGTATGAGGGGCGCGGTGATGCTGGCGTGGGCGTCACCGCGAACTGGAGCCATTCCGGCGACAGCAGCCGCTTGCCACCGGCCTCGCCGTGGTTCAGATGCAGCAGCCCATAGCGCGCCCAATCCCGTGCCGTTGCATACCCGTAGGAACTGCCGACCAGGACACCGGACTCGTCCGGCTCGATCAGCGCGCTGCGCATGCCGGCCGGCTCGAACAACCGTGTCTGTGCAAATCGGGTCATGCCTTCCAGGGTGCCGCCGGTGGCCTCGAAGACGATCCGCGACAGGATGTTGGTCGTACCCGAGGAATAGCTCCAGTGCGTGCCTGGCGCATGTTCAAGCGGCATCGCGGCCGCCAGCGCGCCCATGTCACCGGCCTCGAACAGCATCTTGATCGATTCGTTACCGGGCTTGTAGCTCTCCACGAAGGCCAACCCGCTCGACATCGTCAGCAACTGGCGCAGCGTGATCGCGCCGCGCGGATCGCCTTCGCCCTTCCATTCCGGCACCGGCGCGGGGTCATCCAGCTTGAGCACGCCGTCATCCACCAGCAGGCCAACCAGCGTGCCCATGATGCTTTTGGTAGCCGACCAGCCCAACATGCGGGTGTTCTGGTTGAAGCCAGGCGCGTAACGCTCGGCAACGATCGCCCCACCCTGCACCACCACGATCGCACGGGTGTCCGGGTAACCGCCCACGTTCTGCTCATCGAAGGCCGCACTCACGGCCGCGTCCAGTGCGGCACGGTCGAGCTTCCCTTCTGCGGCGGCCTGCAGCGCCGGCACAGGCCGGTCACCCTGTGGCCAGGGGCGCGCCGCCAGTGGCGATAGTGGCGTGAGCTGGGCCGCCTGGGCCTTGAGCGCCGCGAGCTGCACGTCGCCCGTGGTCAGCGTGCAGCCGACCGCCGGGCGATGCAACGCGGTCCGGCTGGCCGTCCCAGGCGCGGAGGCGGTGACCGTCCCTGCCTTGCGATCGACCGCCAGCGCCACCGTCCTGGTGAATGGCGCCAGTGCGTGGATGTCGTCGCGCAGCACGTCGGCCTCGGCGCGGTTGGCCACGAAGATGCCGGCGCAGGCGATCTGTGCCGAGACCGCGGTGCCCAGATCCTCCGCGCTGGTGATCGGTGGTGCGGCGGCCAGTGCTGGCGCGGAGGCGGCGAGCGCCAGAGAGAGAAGACTCCAGCCGGAGGCGTGTCGGATCATGAGGTGTGTCCTGTGTTTGTTGGAGCGCGCACGTGGATCAGCGCGTGCGGCATGGGTGGCGCAGCGCCGAGCCCGCCCGGGCGCCGGTGTGTTTGCCACCCTCGAAACTCACCACACCGTTGACGATCACGGTTTCGATGCCGGTCGGCGCGCCGGCGGGCGCGTCCCAGCTCGCCACATCGTCCACCGTGTCCAGATCGAACAGCACGATATCGGCGCGCATCCCCTCGCGGATCAGCCCGCGATCGCTCAACCCCATCCGCTGTGCGGGCCAGCTGGTCATCTTGCGGATCGCGTCTTCCAGCGTCAGCACATGACGCCGCTTCACATACTCGGCGAGGATCCGCGGGAAGGTGCCATACGCGCGCGGGTGTGGCAGGCCGATGGCGCCGTCGCTGCCGTAGTTCACCGCGGCGGCCGCGTCACTGCCAATACTCACCCAGGGCTGGCGCAGCGCGAGCTGCACATCCTCTTCGCTGATCATGAAATACAGCGCGACCGCCCGATTGGGCAACCCTTCAAGCGCGATGTCCCAGGCCGCATCCGCCGGGTCCAGATTCAGTTCGGCACCGATCTCGGCCAGTGTCTTGCCATGGAAGCGCCGGTACTTCTCACTGAAGCTGTTGGCCAGGCGCACGTTCTGGAAGCCACCCGACGCATGCACCAGGTTGGACCAGCCCGGCATCGAACCGGCGGCAACCTCCTTTTTCATGCGCTCGCGCACCTTCGGATCGCGCACGCGCTCGATACCTTTCTCAAGCCCGTCGGCCCAGACCCAGCTCGGCGCGATGATCTCCAGCCCGGTGCCGCCGGCGGTGTAGGGATAGAGATCGGCGGCAACATCGACGCCGCGGTCCCGCGCTGCATTGATCGTCGCCAGTGCCTGGGGCATCAGCTTGCCCCACTCCGGCGCATAGGCAGCCTTCAAGTGGAAGATCTCCACCTTGACGCCGCCCTTCTCGCCGATCTCGATGGCCTCTTCAATGGCCTTGACCACGCCCTCGCTCTCGTCACGCATATGCGTGGCGTAGAAGCCGTCGCATTGCGCGGCCACCTTGGCCAGCGAGACCAGATCGGAGGTGCTCTGGAAGCTGCTGGGTGCATAGATCAAGGCGCTGGAGATACCGAACGCACCGGCCTCCATCGCAATCTTCACCTGCTCGCCCATGGCATCGAGCTGCTTCCTGGTCGGCGCACCAGCGGCATCGCCCATGACGTGCACGCGGGCCTGGGTGGAGGAGTAGTACGTGCCGAAGTTGACCGCGATACCCTGCGTTTCGAGCTGCTTGAAGTAGCCCGGCATCCCCGCCGCAGGCACCGGCGGTCCGCCCTCGCCGCCGATCAGCGTGGTCACGCCCATCCGCAACTTGTTCTCGGCCGCGCCGTCCTTGAGCAGCGCCGCGCCGGACTGATCCATCATGTCGATGAAGCCCGGCGACACATAGCGCCCCGTCGCGTCGATCTCGCGGGTGCCCTTGCCGGGGACCTGGCCGACCTGGACCACGCGCCCCTCCTTGACCGCCACATCGGCACGGACCCACGGGTTGCCGGCACCGTCGAGCACGCGTCCACCGCGGATCACCAGGTCATAGTCGGCCGCGGCCGCGTTGGCGGCGAACAGCATCGATACGCCCGCCCAGAGCAGGGTGCGCTTCATCATTGCATCTCCTTGTTGGTGCGCGCCTGCGCACGCACGTCATCCACGACCTCGCGAACCGCATCCACCACGCGATCAGGCTGATCGATCTGGATGTAGTGGCCGGAATCGCTCACGATCTGTTGCTGCCCGCGGCTGGACAGGGCGGCCTGCTCGGCATGCAAGGTGCGCCATTCCTGCTTGAACCGGGCGCCCTCCTCCGCCGTCAGGCCCATCTTCTTCAGCTCGTCGGGCCTGAACGGCTTCAACGCGGTCAGCACGATCACCGGGCGGTCGCCAAACGATGTAACCGCGCGGGCATCGTCCATGGTGCTGTCGAAGCCGTCGAGTTCTGCGGTCGCGCCTGTGACCGAGGCACTGGAGAAGGCAGTGATCTCCGCGGCCTCATCCTTCGGGCGTGGACCATGATCGGCGCGCGAGAACAGGAAGCGCACCAGGCCGGTCCGTGACAGTGCCGTGGCGGTATGCATCAACAGCGACACCTTCTTCGGGTGGACATCGATGCTCACCACGCTGCCGAGCCGGGCGATCTGATCCGGGTGCGAGGGGTCGACCATCACCAGCCCGGCGACCTGATCGCCGTAGCGCCCCACATAGGTCCGGATGTACGGCCCGCCGATGGAATGGCCGACCAGCACCAGCGGATCGGTGATGCCCGCGCCTTTCAACAGGGCGTGCAGGTCATCGGCCACGGCCGACGCACGCTGCGGGGTGTCCTTCGCATCGCTGCGCATGATGCCGGCGCGGTCGTAGGCACAGGCGCGGGTGAAGCGGGCGATCCGGTCGTGCACCCGGGTCCAGTCCATCGTGCCGCCCGTGCCGAGACCGGACTCGAAGATCACGGTCGGGGTGCCACTGCCGCGACACTCGATATGCATCTGGCGTCCGCCGACATCGACCATCTGGCCGCGCAGTGGATGATCGGTCGCCGCGCTCCGGCGTGCCAAGGCCTCGTAGACCACCCCGATGAGGGTGATCAGGATCACGACCGCCAGCAGACCCAGCGCGATCCACTTCACCCACCGACGAAACCGCCGCCAACCCTTCACTGCTGTCATGTCGTGCTCTCTTGAATGGCGTGCTGAAGCCTGCGTTGCGCCGCAGGCGGTTGAGAATCCTGTGACCTGCCTGCCCGGCCAACGCAAACGACCGGGGACAGGTTCAGGCCCATATAGGATATAAGCGTCCTATTTGGAGAATTGTCAATGTGCAGTGCGGGGCGCGCGGCCAGCCCATGGGCCACTCCGGAGGGCACGCTGCCCAGCGCCAGACTGCGACAAACCGTCGCAATCGAGCACGAACCGGGCATTTTCGCCGGGAATCCCGACAGACATGCCTTACCATCGGGCCGGTGCGTGCGTCCCTCCTCCACCGCTGGCTTCATTCATGGGCCTTGCTGGCGATTGCGCTGGTGATCGTGGCGCCCATGGTCAGCCGGGCATTGGCGCCGGTGAACGCGCCCGTCATGGAGGCCTCGCCGGCACCCGATCCGCATGCGGCGCATCACGCCATGACGGATGCCGACGCGCATGCGGGCCATCACGCGCATCACGATAGGGATCAGGGAAAGGCCAGCCCCGCTGCCGAAGCGCCTGCCGATCCGCATGCCAGCCATGAGATGGGCGTGGACTGCGAGTACTGCCTGATTGCGGCCCGTCTCATCAGCCTGCTCGTGGCTCTGCTCCTGCTGCTGACGCAATGGCCGGCCGTGTTTCGATCGCTGTCGGGTCTGGTCGACTGTCGCCGCGCCCCCGCACGGGGAACGCTGGGAGCTCGCGGCCCGCCGCTGCTGGCCTGCTGATCCGGTCCTGACCAGGTGCAGCGCTGCTGCCCCCTGCCCTGTCTGCTGATCCATCGTGTCCGGTGGGGCCAGGCGATGCCGGATTGGAACCGATGCCCCGCGCCATCCGGCGTCTCTGCCGGACCTTGTTCCTGCCCCGGTCGATCTGACCGTGGCGACCGATGCTGTGGACCATGACAACTTCTTTTTCGTATCGACCGTTGGCCAAGGCCATCACGGCCGTGCTTGCCGCTGCCCTTCTCCTTCCCGCCACCGTCGCCGCCCAGAACGGTACCGTGCTGACCCTGGGCACCGTGCAGGCGCGTTCGGCCGCCGAGCGCGAGCTGTCGGCCCGTTCGGTCTTCACCTCGGTGGATCTCATCGGCGGCGATGTCCTTCAACCGCAGAAGGTCGACCATAGCTGGGAGCTGCTGATGAATGCCCCGGGCGTGCAGGTCACCCAGTTCAAGATGGGCACCGACGCCGGCCGTTTTTCGTTCCGGGGTTTCAATGGCGAGGGCCGCATCAACGCGGTCAAGCTGCTGATCGACGGCATTCCGAGCAATGACAATTCGGGCGGCATGCCCTACCTGGATGCGGTGTTTCCGCTGGACATCGCCGCGCTCGAGATCGTGCGCGGCACCAACGATGCCCGCTACGGGCTGCATGCGATTGCCGGTGACGTGAATGTGTTGACCCGCCAGGGCGGCACTGACGGCCAGCTGAGCATCACCGCTGGCAGCTTTGGCACGCAGGATGTGCAGTTGGCCAAAGGGTTCGAGCGCGGCCCCTGGTCACAGAACTATTTCGTCGGCTGGCGCACGTCCGACGGCGAGCGCGACCATGCCGATGGCACCCAGCGCAGCTTCGTCGGCAAGTGGTTCTACACCGACCCTGACGGCCGGTGGCGCGCAGGGCTGACCAGCCGCTACTACAAGAACGCCGCACTGGAAGCCGGCTACCTCAGCTATCCGGAGGTGCAGGCCAATCCGACGCAATCGCCGGCCTACGCACGCGATGACCGCAGTGAGCGCGAGACGGTCCAGACCGCCATGCACATCGATGGCGCACTGGGCAGCGACTGGAGCTGGAACGCCAAGGCCTACCAGAACGACTATCGCAACCAGCGCTGGGTGACGTTCACCGCGGGAGGCGCTCAACAGGAACGTTTCAACGATGAGACCCATCGCGGCCTGCTCTTGAACACCACCTGGCGCCCGGACTCGCGGCTGGCCGAGTTCGTCCTCGATGCCGGCGTGGATGGGCAGTGGCAGGACAACACGGCCCGCCGCTACAGGACCGTCGCGCGCGAGCGCCAGGCGACCCTGCGCGATTGGGACTACACCCTCGATACCCGGGGTGCCTACGTGCAGGCGGTAATCCGGCCGATGGACGCGCTGAAGATCGTACCCGCCTACCGGGTGGATCGCGTGTATGGCGACTTCCACAATGGGGCGACCGGCCTGCGCGCACCGGTCTACGACTATGGCCTGATCAAACAACCCAAGCTGAGTGTGTCCTACGATCTCAGCCCAACCACGGTCGTGTACGCCAACTGGGGGCGAACGTTCCAGATCGGCAGCGGCAATGGCGCGTATCGCACGCAGGTGAACGATCTTGCTCCCTCCCTCAACGAGGGCTGGGAGGCCGGTATGAAATGGGCGCCCGTGCAGGGGCTGCAGACCCGGATCGCGTACTGGGAGCAGCGGGCCAGCGATGAGGTCGCCACCGTCCTGGGCGTCAATGGCGTGGTCGGGGCCAATGAGGTCGGCAACGTGGGCCAGACGCTGCGCCGCGGTTGGGACGCCCAGCTGACATGGCAGGCCAGCGCCCAGTGGCGCGCCTGGGCCGCGTACTCGCGGCAGAAGGCGGTGATCGAGGTGCCCGACCCCAGTGCGCCGCAGACCCGCGGGCGGCAGATCGAGAACGTGCCGAACTGGCTGGCCAGCGCGGGGGTGGACTACGCCCCGACGGCCGACTGGGCCTTCAGCGCCTGGGGCAATGGCCAGGGCGACTACTTCGTGGAACGAACCAACACGCTGGGACGCTACGGCGGCTATGCACTGTTGAACCTGAGCGCCACGTACCGCCTGGACGCCCGCAACAGCCTGGCCCTGCAGTTGAAGAACGCGACAGATCGTTTCTACGTGTATGCCTGGTACGACAGCGGTTCCTCGGGCTACTCACCCGGTGATGGCCGGGCGCTGTACCTGAGCTGGACCCGGGAGCTCTGACATGCCAACCCCCGCTACCCCGCGTGCATCGGATCGCTGGCGTTTCTACCGCGCGGTGTGGCGGTGGCACTTCTATGCCGGCCTGTTCGTGCTGCCCTTCATCGCCTGGCTGGCGTTGACCGGGGCCGTGTACGTCTACCAGAAGCCGATCGATCGCTGGATCCATCACGATCTGAAGGTCGTGGAGACCGCAGCGCTGCCACCCTCGCCTGCCAGCGCCCAGCTGGCGGCCGTCAATGCCGTCAGTCACGGGGAGATCTTCCGTTACACCACGCCGGACTACGCCGACGGCACCATCGAGATCGGCGTCCAGGAGGCCGACGGTCGACGGCAGGTCTACTACGTCGACCCGGGCACCGCGCAGGTGCTGGGGCACCTGCCCGACAAAGGCACGTTCTCGGGCGTGGTGCGGCAGCTCCACAGCCTCGATCTGCTCGGCGATTACGCCAGTGCCCTGATCGAGATCGCCGCTGGCTGGGCCATCCTGCTGGTGGCGACCGGCGTGTACCTGTGGTGGCCGCGCGGGCAGAACGGTGGGAACACCACGGTTCGCGGGCAGCCGCGACAGCGGCTGTTCTGGCGCGATCTGCATGCGGTGACCGGCGTCTGGGTCGGCGGTGTGCTCGTGTTCCTGGCCGTGACCGGCATGCCCTGGTCGGTGGTCTGGGGCCATCAGGTCAATGCCTGGGCGAACGGTCACGACTATGGTTACCCGACCGGGGTGCGGGTGGACGTGCCGATGTCCGCGCATCGGCTTGCCGACACCACCACGCCAGCCTGGTCGATGGCGCAGGCACAGCTACCGGTCTCAGCGGTGCCGCATGCCCAGCACGCCGCTGCCGATGACGGGCATGCCGCACATGGCGGCGGTCCACTCGGGGTTCTGTCGCCGCAGCCCGGTGCGCTCGGCATCGACGCGGCCATGCGCCGGTTCAGCGCACTGGGGCTGGCACCGGGTTACAGCATCGCGCTGCCGCGTGGGCCCATGGGGGTCTACACCGCCTCGGTCTATCCGGAGGATCTGTCGCGCCAGCGGGTGGTGCATCTGGACCAGTACAGCGGCCGGGTTCTGCTGGACATGGGCTACGCCGATTACGGTGCGCTTGGGCGAGGACTGGAATGGGGCATCAATGTCCATCTCGGCAACGAGTACGGCACGGTCAACCGTGTGGTGCTGATCATCGCGTGCGCAGCGATCCTCCTGCTCTGCCTCAGCGGTGCGGTGATGTGGTGGAAGCGGCGGCCCATCGGCGGGATCGGCGTGCCGCCACTGCCGAAGCACGGGCGAAGCGTGGCGGGTGTCTTCGTGCTGCTGTGCATCGGCGGCGTGGTGTTCCCGCTGGTGGGCCTGTCGCTGTTGGTCGTGGGGCTGCTGGACTACCTCGCCACCCGTGGCTGGCGACGGACGTGAAGACCCGCACTTCACGCGGCGCACACTACCCTCTTGCCGTCACACCCCATGGAGCTGCCCCCTCGTGAGCCGGCATTGGCCGCCAACGCGCGCGTTAAAAGGACTTACCTGTCTCTCCCTGCTTTGCATGAGTGGCGCTGCCATCGCCCAGCCCGTACCGGACGGCGCCACGGTCCCCGCCTTGGATTGGCAGCAGTCCCAGCAGCGGCTGGAACAGGTGTCCGATGCCCTGGCCGCGGCGGATGCGTCGGTGCGCAACAAGCAGGACCTGCAGGACGCCACCCGCCTGCTGCGCCTGCCCGAGATCACCGGTGAAGTGCGCCGGTTGCAGTTCCAGAAGACGCTCACCCTGCCGCTGGGGTCCTTGGCGCCGGTCGCTGAGGCCTTCGGCATCGACTCGCCGTTGCAGTTCACCGAGCGCGACTGGCGCACCCGCCCGGTGGTCACTGCGGTACTGCCGTTGTACACCGGTGGCTTGATCCCCGCCGCCCAACAGGCCGCTGCCGGCGCGACCGATCAGGCCAGCGCCGAGCGCGAATCGCAGCGCCAGTCACTGAGCGTGCAACTGGTCCAGGCCTATTTCGGCCAGCGCCTCGCCGAGCAGGCGGTGGACGTGCGCCGCGAGGTGCGCGATGGGCTGCAGCGTCACCTCGATGATGCCCTGAAGCTGGAACGCGAAGGCTTTGCCACCCGCGCGCAGCGCCTGCAGGCCAATGTGGCCCGCGACAAGGCCGAGCGCGAGTACCAGAAATCGCTGAATGATCTGCAGACGCTGAAGGCCGCATTGGCCACCCTGCTGCGCAGCGGTGGCGACGTCCGCCCGCTGTCGCCCTTGTTTGTGCATCGCGCGCCGATCGGTGCGCTGCCTACCTTCGAACGCGATGCACAGGCCCGGCAACCGCAGATTGCCCGCCTGCGGGCCCTGGTGGCCCAGGCCGAGCAAGGCGTGCGCGTGCAGCAGGCCAAGCTCAAGCCCACCGTGTTCCTGTTCGGCCAGTACGATTTCCGCCGCCGCGACGAAATGTTGACCGACCCGGACTGGGCGTTCGGCATCGGCCTGAAGTACACCTTCCTGTCGCCCACCTCGCGTCCTGCCCAGATCAGCGCCGCCCGCGCGCAGCAGGATCAGGCCGAAGCCGGCCTGCGCGAAGCCGAGAACCAGGTGACGCTGGGCGTGCGCAAGGCCTGGTACGAACTGGATACCGCCCGCCAACAGTTCCTGCTGCTGGACAGCAGCATCGAACAGAACCGCGAGAACCTGCGGCTGCAGGAGCTGGCCTTCCGCGAGGGCCAGGCCACCTCGCTGGATGTGATCGATGCGCGCCTGGGGCTGGGCGGCGCACAGGTGGAACGCGCGCAGGCCGCGTATCAGTACGACGTGGCGCTGGCACAGCTGCTGGAGATCAGTGGACAGATGGACCGATATGAAGAATTCCGCCGCCGGGGCGACGAGGTGATCGCGCATGAATGACACATTGCAGGCGCCGGCCGACGCGCCGCCGCCGAAGAAACGCAAGGCCGGCATCCTCATCGCGCTGGTACTGGCGATCGTCGTCGTGGTCGGGCTGTGGCTGGCCTGGCGCACGCCGGCCGAACAGCTGCAGGGCATGGCCGATGCCGACACCGTCAACGTGGCGGCGAAGATCACCGCGCGGCTGGCCGAGCTGAAGGTGCGCGAGGGCGACCGGGTCACCGCCGGCCAGGTGCTGTTCGTGCTGGACAGCCCCGAAGTGGCAGCCAAGGAGCAGCAGGCCCAGGGCGCGCTGGAAGCGGCGCGTGCGGTGGCCGACAAGGCCGACCAAGGGGCACGCAGCGAGGACATCCGTGCTGCGCAGGCCAACTGGAAACGCGCCGAGGCGGGTGCCACCCTTGCCGATGCCACCTATCAGCGCGTGCAGAACCTGTACAACGAAGGCGTGATGACGCGGCAGAAACGTGACGAGGCCTTGGCCCAGGCGCGCAGTTCGCGCGAGCTGTCCAATGCCGCACGGGCGCAGTACGACCAGGCGCTGGCCGGCGCGCGCGACCAGGACAAGCGCGCCGCGCAGGGCCAGGTTCGCCAGGCGCAGGGCGCCGTGGCCGAGGTGGATGCGGCCCGCGACGAGATCAACGGCCGCGCGCCCATGGCCGGTGAGATCAACAAGCGCATGTCGGATATCGGCGAGCTGGTCCCGGCCGGCTACCCGGTCTTCACCCTGGTCGACATCGACCGCATGTGGGTGTCGGTGAACCTGCGCGAATCGCAGATGCGGGGCCTGAAGGTGGGTACCCGCCTGCGCGGCAACGTACCCGCGCTGGATCGTGATGCCGAGTTCGAGGTGTATTTCATCAATCCTGCCGGTGACTACGCCACGTGGCGTGCCACCCGGCAGTCGTCCGGCTATGACGTGCGCAGCTTCGAGATCCGGCTGCGCCCGGTCGCCCCGGTGGAAGGCTTCCGCCCCGGCATGAGTGTGCTGTTCGGGTGGCCGCAGGGATGAGCCGGTCGGTGTGGGCGAGTGCCAGAGCCTCGTTCCAGCGCGAGCTTGAGCACCTGCGCCGCGATCGTGCCGATCTGCTGCTGGTCACGCTGCTGCCGGCCGTGATGCTGGGGTTGATGGCATGGCTGTTTGCCGCCTCGGTGATGCGCGATATCCCCATCGCCATGGTCGACCTCGACCGCAGCGCGGAAAGCAGACAACTGGCCCGCATGCTGGATGCCAGCCCCGGCGTGACCATTGCCAGCCAGCCGTCCACCCTGGCCGAAGCGCAATCGCAGCTGCGCCGGCTGGAGGTGTTCGCGGTGGTGCTGGTGCCGCGCGATGCCACCCGGCAGGCGCTGCGTGGTGAACAGGGCACGGTGTTCGCGTACTACAACGCCACCTACCTCACCACCGGCCAATCCGCCGTGCGCGATATCGTCGAAGCCGTCAGCGCCTGGAATGCGCGGCTGCTGGGCGAGCGCATCGGCAAGCAGGTCGGCCCGGCCACGCTGCGCGCCCCGCCGATCGCCGTGCAGTCGGACATCCTGCACAACCCGGCACGCAGCTATGAGCTGTTCCTGCTGCCACTGCTGTTCCCGGCGATCCTGTCGCTGGGGCTGGCACTGGCCGTGGCAGCCAGCCTGGGCCGTGAGGTCCGTGATGGGCAACTGCGCGATTGGCTGGGCGACACCCCGTGGTCGGCGATCGCCGGCAAGGTCGTGCCATACGTGCTGCTGTTCTCGATGTACGGTGCACTTGGGGTGCTCTACCTTGCCCTGCTCCGTGGCGATGGCATCGCCGGCAGTGCGCTGTTGCTGATGCTGGGGCAACCGGTGTTCTACCTGGCCTGTGCGGCGGTAGCCCTGCTGTTTGTCGGGCTCACCCGGGACATGGGCACATCGCTTTCCGCGATCGGCTTGAGCATCGGCACCGCGCTGGCATTTTCCGGCGCCACCTTCCCGGTGGTCGATGCGCCGCTGTTCACCCGGGTCTGGAATCTCCTGCTGCCACTGACCGCCTACGTGAAACTGCAGACCCAGCAGCAGTTCGTCGGCGCGCCTTGGAGTGTCTCGCTGTGGCCGCTGGGCACGCTGCTGCTGATGGGGGTGGTGGCCGGTGGCATCGGTGGCTGGCGGCTGATTGCTGCCGCGCGCAGCGCCGATCCAGCATTGCCGGGCGCACCGCGCGAGGCCGGTGCATGAGCCGCTTCGTCGACAGCCTGCGCCTGACCCTGCGCACGGTGCTCACCGACCGGTATGCCGTCGTGTTGATGGTCGGCGCGGTGGTGCTGTACTCGTTCTTCTACCCGGCGGCCTACCGCCATCAGGTAGCCAGCAACCTGCCCATCGTGGTGGTTGACCACGACCAGAGTGCCACCAGTCGAGAATTGCTGCGGCGGGTGGACGCGCTGCACACGGTCCGCATCGTCGATCAGCCGGCCAGCATCGACCAGGCACGCCATGTGCTGGAAACCGGCAAGGCCGAAGGCATTCTGCTGATCCCGGCCAACCTTGAACGCGACATTCTGCGCGGCAGCCACGGCTATCTGGTGTTGATGGGCAACGGCGCCTACCTGGGCCGCGCCAGTTGGGTGCTCGGCGGCGTGGCCGAGGCCCTGACCGCGTTCGCGCGCGAGGCGGCCGTGTCCCAAGCGGCGTTCATGGGGGCGCCGCAGGCACCGCCGATCACGTTGGTGCAGCGCCCGCTGTTCAATACGCAGGAAGGGTACGGCAGCGCCATCGTGCCCGGCGTGGCCGAGCTGATCGTGCATCAGACGCTGCTCATGGGCATCGGCGTACTGCTCGGCGCGCGACGGTTGGCGTTGGGCCGGCGCCTGCGCTTTGACATGCCGACACTGGCCGGCATGGCGATTGGCTTCGGTGCCATCGGCCTGCTCGGGCTGCTGTATTACGCCGGTTTCACCGCGTGGGTGCAGGACTACCCGCGTGGTGGCAATCCACTCGGGCAGTTGCTGGGCGGCACGTTGTTCATCGCCGCCACGGTGGCGTTCGGGCTGTTCATCGGCAGCTTTTTCGCGACCCGAGAACGTGCCTTCCAGGTGGTCGTCGCCTGCTCCATCCCGCTGTTCTTCCTGGCCAACCTGTCCTGGCCGGCGGTCACCTCCCCGCCCGTGCTGGTGGCCCTGGCCCACCTGCTGCCGACCACGCCCGGCATCAACCTGATGGTGCGGTTGAATCAGATGGATGCCAGCCTGGGTGAAGTCAGCCACGAGCTCTGGACCCTGCTCGCGCTGCTGGCGCTTTACGGTGGTCTGGCGATATGGCGGCTGGGCGCACGCAGGCCGGACTGACCTTGAGCCTCGCTGGTGGCCCAGCGCTGCTAGATCAGCACCTGCCGCGTGCTGCGAAGAAACTGATGGATCTCCTTCTCCACCGACTCATCCAGCATGTAGACCGGACGCTGGCCGTTGGGGCAACGCAGGCTGGGGGTCGTCCCGAACATGCGGCAGATCAAGGGGCGTTCTTCGTAGACCTCACAGCCCTGCTTGCCCAGATAGGGACAGCTCAGCTCCGCCAGCGCGGCAGCGTGCTCGGCATCGCTCTTGACCGGCAGCCGCGCCACTTCCTCACTTGAGGCGGTGACCGGGCCACAACAGTCCGTACACCCCACGATGCAGCGGAAGGTCGGGATCTGCTCGCGCAGCCGCTGGATCGCGTCGCGGGTGGTGTATGGCATTGCGATGGGCCCTGGAACGGCGTCGGCGGTGTGCCATTTTAACGCGTTGGCGCAGTGTTCACGCCGACAGGGTCGGTGGGCCGGCTTGCGGCCACCTGAACGCCGCGGGCGCGCCGCTTGAATCTGTGGCGGACAGACGCATTGAACCAGAGCGCCCGCGGTTGGGCGCTCTCAGGAGAAATGCATGCCGCACCATGAAAAGGTCGCCCTCGCCGGCGTCATCGAACACGTGTTCGCGCACCGCTTCACCCTGATCTGCAACGATCAGGCGTATCTGGCAGACCTCGGCCCCAAAGGGGCAGAGGCGTTTGCGCTCAAGGAAGGCGTTGCCGTCAGGCTGGAAGGGGAACAGCGTCCGTCGGAAATCAAAGTGGCCCGTATCGCCAGGAAGGGCGGCAGCTTTGTAGAGGTGGAGCACAAGAAGCCGCATCACGGCCCCAAGCATCGTCACCCGGAGGGGCCGGCGGATCCTCGTGTCGCCGTGGCCGCAGTGAAGAAGGATGGCTGGACGCCAACCGGCGAACCCGCGCGCAAGCCCAAGCACTTCGAAGTGCTCGCACGCCGTAAGGGTGGCGAGTGGACCGAGCTCCATGTGGACTTCTCGGGTGTGATCTACAAAGAGAAGCACGCCGACCCGGAGAAGTGGGGGCTGTAAAACCCGGTCGGTCTGAAGCACATGGTACCCAGAGCCCTGGAGATTCCGGGGCTCTTCTGCGTGTGGCGCCACACGACCATCACAGGCGGACGCGCATAACATGCGCGCCCCACCGGCATCGGGGCTGACCCAGCGAGCATCGAGCCAACGCACGTGAACCCACCTCCCCCTGCCCCCTTGCCCGTGCGCTCGGCTGATCGCGCGCTTGACGCCGTGAACTTTTTCCTGGCCGATGTCCGCGATGGATTGGGGCCGTATCTTGCGATCTACCTGTTGGCCGTGCACAAATGGGACCCAGCCAGCATCGGCCTGGTGATGACGGTGGCGGGACTCGCTGCCCTGCTGGCGCAGACGCCGGCAGGCGCGCTGATGGATCGGGTCAACGCCAAGCGGGCCACGGTCGTCATCGCTGCCCTTCTGGTCACCGGCAGTTGCGTCGTGCTGCCGTGGATCACCTCGTTCACGCTCGTGGCCGCGACCCAGGCTGTCAGCGCCGTCGCGGGTACCGTCTTTGCCCCGGCGATCGCGGCCATCTCGCTGGGCATCGTCGGGCCACGGGCGTTCGCGCGGCGCATGGGTCGCAATGAGACGTTCAATCACGCAGGGAACGCCGTTGCGGCGGTCCTGGCCGGGGGGCTGGCGTACATCGGAGGCCCGGTCGTGGTGTTCTACCTGATGGCCGCACTCACCCTGGCCAGCGTGGCCGCGGTGCTGATGGTGCCGGCCAAAGCCATTGACCATGAGCAGGCGCGCGGATCGCCGGCCGCACCGGAGCGACAGCCGGGGCCATCCTCCTTTGGCATGCTCCTGCGCGACCGTACCCTGCTCATGCTGGCAGCGTGCTGTGCGCTGTTCCACCTGGCCAACGCGGCGATGCTGCCCCTGGTCGGTCAGAAACTCTCCCATACCAACCCTGCGTTGGCCACCACCTTGACGGCGGCGTGCATCGTCGCGGCACAACTGGTCATGGTGCCGGCCGCGATGCTGGTCGGAACACGGGCCGATGTGTGGGGACGCAAGCCACTGCTGTTGGCCGGCTTTCTGATCCTGCCGATCCGTGGCGTGCTTTACCCACTGTCCGATGCGCCGGCATGGCTGCTGGGCGTGCAACTGCTGGATGGCATCGGTGCGGGTATCTTCGGGGCGCTGCTCCCCGTCATGGTCAGTGATCTGACCCAGGGAACCGGCCGATTCAACGTCACGCTCGGTGCAGTCTCGACGGTCTTCGGGCTGGGTGCTGCGCTCAGTCCGGGCTTGGCCGGGGTGATCGTGCAGTCCGCTGGGTATGATGTCGCGTTCCTGACCCTGGCGGCGATTGCAGCCCTGGCCTTCGTGCTGGCAATGGCCATGCCGGAGACCCGACCTCACACAGGCCGCGCTTCCACGGTGGCAGCACCGACGGACGCGACCTGACGCCAGCCACTGCGTTATTCCTGAGCCATGCATGCACGTCCCCACAACCTCCCTGATCATCTGGATGGTGACCGCCGTTGCCACCAGCGGTGTCATCTTTCGTCCTTGGCGGATCCCCGAGTATGTCTGGGCACTGGGCGCTGCCGTGGTGCTGGTGGCGACAGGTCTGGTGCCCATCCCCACTGCCATCGGGGCGGTGGCCGAAGGCGGCGACGTCTACCTGTTCCTGATCGGCATGATGGTGCTGGCCGAGCTGGCGCGTCACGAAGGCCTGTTCGACTGGCTGGCCATGTATGCCGTCCAGCACGCCAAGGGATCCGGGCGGCGCCTGTTTGATCTGGTCTTCCTGGTTGGCACGCTGGTGACCATTTTCCTGTCCAACGACGCCACCGCCGTGGTGCTCACACCGGCGGTTTACGCGGCCTGCAAAGCGGCCCGCGCCAATCCACTGCCCTACCTGTTCGTCTGCGCCTTCATTGCCAACGCAGCCAGCTTCGTGCTGCCGATCTCCAACCCCGCCAACCTGGTCGTGTTCGGCAGCCACATGCCCTCGCTGCCTGAGTGGCTGCGGCAGTTCAGCCTGCCGTCGCTGGCGGCGATCACCATGACGTATCTGGTGCTGCGCCTGGCTCAGCGCCGTGAGATCGCGCACCCCCTGGCGGAGCGGATCGAGCACCGCGCCCTGTCCGAGGGCGGTCGCCTGTGCGCCATCGGTGTCGGGCTCACCGGCATCGTGCTGCTGGTGACCTCGGCGATGAACGGCCCGCTCGGCGTGACGACCTTCTGCGCAGGTGCGCTCACCTTGGCGGCGGTTCGCCTTCGCCAGCGTCGCAGCCCGCTGCCGATACTGCGTCACGTCGCCTGGGGGGTGCTGCCCCTGGTGGCTGGCCTGTTCGTGCTGGTCGAAGCCGTTGCCCAGACCGGGGTGATCCGCACGGCGGCGCACGCATTGGATGCGCTGGCACGGACCTCGCCTTCGGAAGCCAGCTGGGTGGCAGGGATCGCGGCAGCGGTGGCGAGCAATCTGGCCAACAACCTGCCCATCGGGCTGGTGGCCGGCTCGCTGGGGCAGATGGCGGAGCTGCCGGCGCAGACCCGCGCGGCGCTGCTCATCGGTGTCGATCTGGGTCCGAACCTGTCGGTGACGGGATCGCTGGCGACGATGCTGTGGCTGGTCGCGCTGCGTCGGGAGGGCGAGAACGTCAGCGCGCTGCAGTTCTTCAAGCTGGGCATGCTGGTGATGCCACCGGCATTGATCGCGGCGTTGCTGCTGCTCTGATGATCGCGTGGCGTCGCGGCAATGCCGTGACGCCGACACGCTCAGGCGGCTTTAGGGGTCCACTGGCGCAGCGTGGCGGCTTTGAGCGACTGCTCGCCGCAGCCGGTCGGGCAACGCAGTACCCGCGCGGCCGAGGTACTGACAAAGCCAGCGCCTTCCTGCGCCTTGAAGATCACCTCACACGACAGGCAGCGCGCCACCATCGAATACAGGTGGACGATGCGGCCGCTGCAGGGGTCCTGCAGCGCGCTCACATCCAGCAGGTCGAAGTGGCAGCTGTCGGGCATCGCGCGACGGGGGAACGGAAGGGAAACGGTCGTCTGCAGGTTCACGCGTGCCAGCCTCGATGAAGTGGCACCCACTTTAGTGAGCCCGCTGTGGAGCGTGCGTGCACTGGACGACCGTGTCGTGTGATCAGAGCGTAGCCTGCGCCTGCAGCGTGAACACCCAGCTGTCCGGGCGGCTCTCATACGCCCCGGGACGGGCTACATACTGCACCGCAGGCCGCAGGATCAGCCACGGAGTGACCTGCACACCGTAATTGAGCTCCACGAACTGCTCGTTGCTCTGCACGTCCTTGCCGGTGATGCGCTGGTACTGGGCAAGGCGGTCGGAGATGTCCAGCCGGGTCCACGCCAGGCTCAGCACATCATCCTCGCGGGATGCCACCACACCGCGCCAGCTCAGGCCGGCTTCCCACGAGTACCGCATGAGGCCGGTCCTGGCATCCGCACGCGTGGCCACGCCGAATACCGACAGACCGCGCACGGTGTCGCCTTCGGGCTTCAGCACGCGCTGCGCCAGCTGGATGTACGAACCGCTGCGATGCGACGCGCGCGGTGCGGCCGGATTGCCGATGTCGTCCGCGTTGGACGTGTCCAGGTAATAGCCGACCTTGTAGGTGCCACCGTAATGCTCGCCGGTGTTGCCGTGGCTGTAGCCCACTTCCACGGGCAGGAACAGGCCGGTCTTGCCACGGTCGGACACGCGGAAGCCACTGCCCTCCTGCTTGCGCATCGGCACGACATCGTAAATGCCGGTCTGTGCGTACCAGCCCGAGGGATCAGCCCACTTCACCCGCAGGCCCCACTGGCCGGTCGGATTGTCCAGCCAACCGGAGCTGTAGATCGGGCCCAGCGGATGACCACACTGGCCGTTGTTGTTGAAATTGCAGGTGTACGGCAAGCCGCCGAAGTCGTTGCCCATCGAGTAGAAGCCGCCCTTCAGGCTCAACCGCTTGTCCAGCAGCCAGCGCTCGTAGGAGAGCTCGTTGAAGCGCAGGTTCTGCCCTTGGCCATAGAACGCCTGGTTCTGCACGTAGGAACCGGTCGAGCGGTCATTGACCGCATTGCCGAAGCGGTCGGAGAACACCACCCGCATCGTGCCGTCGAAACCGAAGGCCTTGCCGGTATCGATCATGGCACCGAAATCAACGTGCTCGGCGGTGGACCAGCCGGTGCCCTTGTAGCCGTCGCTGTTGACGCCCGTAGCGATCACGATGCGGGCGCTCGGGGTCACGCCACGGTCCTGCAGCCAGATGCGGGCCGCCCAGTCCGCACTGAGCGGTGTCTGGGCAATGGTGTCCACGGTCTTGGGTTTGGGGACCTCTGGTTCAGCCGCCCATGCCGGCAAGACGGCCGCGGAGGCCATCAGCCCGAGGCTTACAACGAAGGAGGTGCGCTTCATGCCGAAGCCCTCCGCTGCTTGCGCCTGGTCCACGCGCGTCGCACCAGCAGGATCACCACCACGAAAGCCGCAAGCCCCAGGATGAGCAACGGTAGCCACAGGCGCGCGATCTTGGCCAGCAGCGGCTTCTCACCGCCGTCGCGGATCAACGCGACCTGCGCTTCGGTGACCTGGTCACCCGGGCCGAAGGTGGTCCGCACGTACGTGGCGACGGCCGCGATGTCCGCGTCACTCAGCGCCTGCACGTACGAGCCCTCGGAGAAATGCGGCATCAGTACATGTTCGCCATCCACTTCGCGGTCGATGCCGCCGATGATGGTGGCGACCAGATTCTGTGGCCGGACCATGCCCACGGTGCTGTTGTGCACCAGCGACGGGTAGTAGCCGTCGTTGCTGCCCTCGCCACGCGAGCCATGGCAGCTGGCGCAGAGGCCGGAATACAGCACCGCACCCGAGGCGATGGGCGCGTCCGTGCCGCGAATCGCGGGCTCGCCCGGCGCCGTGGCGGCATCGCCCCAGGCAAAGGCCGCGCGGGTGGCGTCCTTGTCGGCCACCGCCGGCACCGTCCGCAGATAGGTCACGATCGCGCTGATGTCTTCGTCGCGCAGTTTGGAAAGGCTGTTCGTCACCGCCTCGGCCATGCCGCCACCGGCCTGCCCCTTGCCTTCAGCTCGGCCGGTCTTCAGGTACTGGGCCAGTTCGTCATCGGTCCACCCGCCGATCCCGCTGATCGGATGCGAGGTGATGTTGGGCGCGTACCAATCGCCCAGCGAACCACCGGCAAAGGCCTTGCCGCCCACTTCCTGCATCATCAGGCCGCGTGGACTGTGGCAGCTGGAGCAGTGCGCCAACCCTTCCACCAGGTAGGCACCCCGATTCCACTGGGCACTCTGCGCCGGATCAGGTTTGAAGGGGGTCTTGTCGAGGAACAGCAGATTCCACACCGCCATGGACGAGCGCACGCTGAAGGGGAATGGCAGTTCGGTGGTACGTGCCTCCTCATCGACCGGGGCGACCGCCTGCATGAAGTAGACGTACAGCGCGTGGATGTCCTCGTCGGTCAGCTTGGCGTACGAGGTGTACGGCATCGCCGGATACAGACGGGCACCATCCTTGCGCACGCCCTCCCGGACCGCCTTGGCGAAATCGGCCTCCGTGTAGTTGCCAATGCCGTGGGACGTGGACGGGGTGATGTTGCTCGCCCAGATCTCACCCAGCGGCGAGGCGATCGCGTAGCCGCCGGCGTAGGGCTTGCCCTGCTTCGGGCTGGTGTGGCACGCCACGCAGTCCGCGGCCACGGACAGGTAGCGCCCACGTTCGACGGCGTCGTCGGCGCGCGCGGTGTGGCTGACGCCGGCCAGCAGGCCCAATGCGATGAGCAGGAAGGTCTTCATGCCGCACGCTCGATGGCATCGGCCGCGCGCAGGGCCAGCGCGGCCATGGTCAAGGTGCTGTTGACGACGCTGGCCGAGACCATCGCGCTGCCACCTGGGAGCCACAGGTTCGGGTGATCATGCGCGCGGCAATCGCCATCCACCACGGAATCGCGCGGGTCCGCGCCCATGATGGTCGAGCCCATGATGTGGTTGTTGGCATTGAGCGCCGTGGTGATCACGAATTCTTCGGCGTTGAACAGCTTGCCGATGTGCCGCAGCTGCTCGCAGGATTTGTCGTAGCCCTTGCGCGCGTAGTCGCCCAGCGAGTAATGGATGTCCGGGCACGCCAGGCCGTGGCCATCGACGCGGGTCGTGGACAGCGTCAGGCGGTTGGTCGGGTCGGGCAGCGGCTCCAGGCTGATCGACAGGTCCACGCCGTAGATCGCGCGCCGTCGGATTTCCGCGTCCAGCGCCTCACCGGCCAGCCCCATCTTCAACGCCTGGTCGGTGGCGATCGCCACCCGGCTGATGTTGTTGAGGATGATCTTGGTCGCCGAATACTCCGACCGGAACGCGCCATCGCGTGGCCCGACCATGCAGCTGGACTGCGCCGGGCCACGCCCCAGCCAGATCGGGCGGTCCGCAATGAAGGAGCAGTGGAAGCCGGAGTGGTCCAGCATGTTGCGCCCGACCTGGTCGGACGAATTGGCGATGCCGTTCGGGTTCTGTTCGTTGGCAGCGAGCAGCAGCAGGCGTGGCGTTTCCAGCGCGTTGCAGGCGATCACGAAACTGCGGCCGGTAGCCTTGTGGCTGACCTTGTCGCTGTCATACCAGTGGATGGCGGTGACCCGGTTCTGCGCATCGGTGTCGATTTTGTACGCTACGGCTTCGGCCAGCACCTTGGCGCCCAGCGCTTCGGCAGCATGCACGGTATGGACGCCGTTGTACATGGCGCCGATCGGGCAGATCGGCTGGCAGTTGTTGTTGCCACAGCACGCGGGGCGATCATTCCAGGGCTTGATCATGCGCCCCTGCGGAATCGGCACCAGGTTGTAGCCGTGCGGATTGACTACCTCGGCAAACACCTTGTCGCCGTTGCCCCACGGAATCATGTCGGCCAGGTACGGCCTGGAGCGCTCCGAGGGGCTCTGCTGCGCGGGGTCGTTCGGCCCGGAGACGCCCATGGCCTCTTCAGCGCGGCAGTAGTACGGCTCGATGTCCTCGTAGCTGATCGGCCAATCGCGCCCGACCCCGTAGGCGGACTGCATCTTGAAATCGACCGGCAGATGGCGCCAGCAGGAGGCAGCCCAATGCCAGGTGGTGCCACCGACTGCCTTGATGAAGCCCTGATGGAAGCTGCTGGCATCGGGGCCGGTCAGGCCGACGTAGTCGTTGGCGGGGAAGTACAGTGGCGCCGTGGCGAATTTCGATTGCGGGAACGGCCCTTGGAAATCGCTGCCGATGCGCCGTTCGAAGCTGACGTTGCGCCAGTTCTCGACCACGTCGGAACGGTTCAGACGGGGGCCGGCCTCAAGGACCAGGACCGATTTGCCGGCGCGCACCAATTGGTGGGCGATCAATGCACCGACAACGCCCGAACCGACGATCACGACGTCGGCATCGGCGTCGCCATCACGGAAAACCGGAGCTTTCATGGGAGGGGTTCCAGATCGATAACAGGGAAAAAAGGACCGCGCAGGCTCAGGCGTGGGCGCGAATCGGGGCCGGCGGCTCAGCGGTCCACCAGGCGGGGCCACCTTGGGCGTAGGTCGGCGGTGAAAGACCGTCATCCACGCAGCGCTGCATCAGCGCATCGCGGTAGGACACGGTCACGGCATGCACGCCTTTGCCAACGGTGCCCGTGTACCACGCGGTGATGATGGCCAGGGCCGCGGGCTTGGCATCGCCAGCGGCCGCGATCAGCGCCTGCGCGCCACTGACCTGTCCTGCCAGGGTGACCAAGGCGGGGAACTGCGCATGCAGCGCTGGCTGAAGGGTGGCAAACGCCTGTTCGATCCGGTCGGCCGTGGCCGGGTCCAGATCGGTCTTGCCGGTCAGGGCATGAGAGAGGTCGAGGAAGGCGGTGTCGGTCTTTGCCGCAGGCAATGTGGCAGCCGGCGCTGCCACCGCAGGCGCTTTGTCACGGCAGGCCGCGAGCAGCGACACCGAACCGACCGCAAGAAGGAAGCCTCGTCGTGTGAGGCCCTGCCCCCGACGACGCCCGTCCAATCCCTCGGGAATACTCATGATGTGAACTCTGCTCCGTAACACGCCGGCTCCCCGCCCGTAGACCACGGAACGGCTAAGCATCGACGGCGGCAAGGGTACTCCATGCGGTTGTCGTCAAAGAGTGATCAACGGGGTGATCACGCATCGCCAACGGCGTCGGCGCTACAAACCGGATTCGTCATCACTGCAGGAGAATCGCCATGCGAATCGTGTTGTTGAGTGCCCTCGCGACCCTCGCGCTGTCGGCCTGCAGCCAGGATGAGCGTAACGAGCAAGGCCAGCATGCCGATGCGATCGAGCAGCCTGCCGCCGCGACGGCGCCTGCGGGTGGTGAGGCCGCGCGTAACGTGCCCGGGGGTGGCAGCGGCACGGCGGCCTCCGAGGAGCAGGACTCCGGCCATGGCACCGAGAGCTCCGCGGAGCCGAAACACGCAGCGCCGCCGAAGCCGTAGCACGTCATGACGCCACTCGATAAACCACTGCGCCGGGAAGTCCAGATCGGCGACGAGACCTATACGCTGACCATCGATCCAGACGGGATGAAGCTGGTGTCCAAGGGCAAACGGAACGGCCTCACGTTGAAGTGGACCGAGCTGGTGAATGGTGACGCGGCGCTGGCGACGGCGCTGCAGGCTTCGCTCCAGGTGCGCTGAAGCCCCCAGGCCGGCGGCAACCAGCTGCAATGACCCCCATGGCCATCTGCACATCGGGCTGCATGGGTGCCGCCTGATCAGCACCAAATCCCAGGATCAGGGACAATAGCCTCCCACCGTATGCCCCGGGCTGCTGGCGGATGCCCCCTCAGGGGCCGTCGCGCGGCGCCCCATGCCCGTCATCCTGCCGCTTTTCCCGGATCTGAATTGAATACCACCGCCCTGCCCCTTGCCGACGACGACCTGCCCCTGACCGACCGCCTGCGCACCGCGCTGGACCTGCTGGAGGCCATCGAAGCCGACCGCAGCGTGCTCGATACGCTGCCCGAGGCTGATCGCGTCCGCCTGCACCAGGTGGTGGCCAAGGTGTATCACCCCGAGCCCAAGGCCCGCCGGGCCAAGCTGAAGCAGCAGGCCAAGGCGCGGCATCAGGAAAAGGTGGCCAAATCCGAGGCGCTGCTGGCGCAGACCGGTATCCGCGCCCTGCGCCGCAAGCCGGTATTCAGCACCCCGAACTACTTCCCGCCGCACGCGGCCGGTCTGCATGACGCCTCCAACGGCGAGAATGCGGCAGCCACGCCGGAACCGGTGCATTCCCCGGAACTGCGCCACTGCTACGTGTGCAAGCAGAAGTTCACCCAGCTGCACCACTTCTATGACCAGATGTGCCCGGCCTGCGCCGAGCTGAACTTCGTCAAGCGCACCGAGACGGCGGACCTGACCGGGCGCGTCGCGTTGCTGACCGGCGGCCGGGTCAAGATCGGCTACCATGCAGGCCTGAAGCTGCTGCGGGCCGGTGCCGAGCTGATCGTGACCACGCGCTTCCCGCGGGATTCGGCCGCGCGTTACGCCGAAGAGCCGGACTTCGGCGTGTGGGGCCACCGCCTGCAGGTGTACGGCCTGGACCTGCGCCATACCCCGAGCGTGGAGGCCTTCTGCAACGAGCTGCTGGCCACCCGTTCGCGCCTGGATTTCATCATCAACAACGCCTGCCAGACCGTGCGCCGACCGCCGCAGTTCTATGCGCACATGATGGCCGGCGAAACCGCCGCGCTGCATGAGGTACCCGAGACGCTGCGCAAGCTGATCGGCGATTACGAGGGGCTGCGCAGTGCCGAACTGCTCGGCACCACCGCCTCGGCCGCGCTGCCGGTGGTCCAGGGGCGCGATTTCAACGCCGCCAATGGCCTGACCCGTGCCGCCGAGCTGTCGCAGGTGCCGCTGCTGGAGGACGAGCTGGTCGCCCAGCAGCACCTGTTCCCGGATGGCCGGCTGGATCAGGACCTGCAGCAGGTGGATCTGCGCGGTCGCAACTCCTGGCGCATGCTGATGGCCGAAGTGCCGTCGGTCGAGCTGCTGGAAACCCAGCTGGTCAACGCCATCGCGCCGTTCATCATCAATGCGCGCCTGAAGCCGCTGATGCTGCGCACGCCCGAGCGTGACAAGCACATCGTGAACGTCTCGGCGATGGAGGGGCAGTTCTACCGCAACTTCAAGACCACCCGCCACCCGCATACCAACATGGCCAAGGCCGCGCTGAACATGATGACGCGCACCTCGGCGGCCGATTACCAGAACGACGGCATCCACATGAACAGCGTCGACACCGGTTGGGTGACCGACGAGGATCCGGCGGACATCGCGGCCAAGAAGGTGAAGGAAGAACGCTTCCACCCGCCGCTGGATATCGTCGACGGCGCCGCGCGCATCGTCGATCCGATCATCCACGGGTTCAACACCGGCGAACACGTCTGGGGCCAGTTCCTGAAGGACTACGCGCCCACGGACTGGTAACTGCATCCGGAACCGCGTTCGGTGCGTATAGAGTGGACAGCGGGCCGCTTGCGCCCGGCCCCCAGTCGATACGAAATGAGCCCCCCACCCTCCCCCCTGGATGAAAGACGCGCGGTGCTTTGCGCCATGCAGGTCGACGGCGTGGCGTCGTTGCCCGCGCTGGACCGGATCACCGCGCTTGCCGGCTACACGTTCAACGCGCCGGTGGCCTTCGTCTCGGTCCTGGGGGATGTAAAGCAGCGCTTCATTTCCCGGATCGGTCTGCCCATGGCGCAGACCGACATCCGCTCGTCGATCTGCGCCCACGCCGTCACCTCCGGCGGCGTCCTGGTCGTCCCGGACCTCGAGCAGGATCCGCGTTTCCGCGACAACCCGCTGGTGACGCACAGTCCCCACCTGCGTTTCTATGCGGGCGCGCCGCTGGTGGCCAAAAATGGCGTGGCCATCGGTGCGCTGTGCGTCATGGACACCCGCCCGCGCACCTTTGACGAGCGGGATCAGGAGCAGTTGGCCACTCTGGCCGAGCTGGTGATCGCGCAACTCGAACTACGCAACCTCTCCGGCAACCTCGACCCGGTCAGTGGCCTGCCCAGCCGGCACCAGTTTCATACGGATCTGCCAGGCGTTCTTTCGCGCTGCGCGGAAGGGACGGCTTACGCCGTCGCGGTGGACGTGCTGGATATTCCGCGTGCCAGCCAGGTCGGCCAGGTGTTGGGCCTGCGCCCGTTGGAAGCACTGATCCGGCGTGCCGGCGTCCGGCTGCGCACCGCGCTGGAGGACGTGGCGACCGTGTACCACGTCGGGGTGACCCGGTTTGCCTTCGTGGTCGAGATGCCGACGGCAGGCCACGTCGAGAGCCTGGTCCTGGAGCTGAGGACGCGCATGTTGCGTCCGTTGATGGCCGCCGCCGTCCCGATGTCCCCCCGCTTCCATGCGGGTATCTGTGCGGTCGATACGGATGAGCAGGACAGCCATGACCTGCTGCGGCGGCTGCTGGTGAGCATGCAGGGCGCGTTCGATGCGCGGCAGCCATTCTGCTGGTATTCCGCACAGCGCGACGAGAAGATGCACCGCGCCTACCGTCTGGCCTCGGATGCCGAACGCGGCCTGCAGAACGGCGACTTCCATCTGGACTACCAGCCGCGCTTCACCCTTGACGGTCGGCGCCCGGTCTCGGCCGAAGCGTTGATCCGGTGGAACCACCCCACCCTGGGGCCGATCAGCCCGGGCGAGTTCATTCCGGTTTTCGAGCGGACCGCACTGATGGATGAGGTGACCAACTGGGTGCTGGACACGGCGCTGGATCAGGTCCGGGCGTGGCGCGCCCAAGGGCAGGACATTCCGGTCTCGATCAACCTGTCCAGCAGCTATCTGTCCAATGCCTCGGCCTGGCAGGACATCCGCAGCAAGCTTGAGCACAGGGCGCTGCCGTTCTCGATGATCGAACTGGAGATCACCGAAGGCGAATGGCTGCGTCCGGGGTCGCCGGCCATCGGCCACATCGCGGCGATGGCACAGGCCGGCATCACGGTGGCGATCGATGACTTCGGCAGTGGCTACAGCAATTTCAGCTACCTGTCCGACCTTCCCATCCACACCGTCAAGCTGGACAAGTCACTGGTCGATGGCATCGCCAGCAGCTCGCGCGCCCGCGCCAAAGTTTCGGCCATCCATCATCTTGCGCACGAGCTGGGCTATCTGACCGTGGCCGAAGGAGTTGAGCAGGAGGCGCAGATGGACGTGCTGGCAAACATGGGGATCGACGAAGTTCAGGGCTACCTGCTTGCCCGGCCCATGGCGCCGGCCGCGGTGATGCAGGTGTTCGAACAGGCCGCGATCACACCGCGCCCCGTCAGAGTTTGAACACCTGCTGCAGCTTGCGCGCGAACCACCCGCTGAAGACCAGCGGCGCATCCAGCGCTGACACACAGATGCACGCCACACCGGGGGTGGTCACGGGCTGATGCTCGACGTCGCTGTCCAGATCGGCCACATCGCCGGGGGCGAAATGCCCCAGGGAATCGTCATAGGCGCCGCGGAGAATCTGGGTCAGCTCGCTGTTGCCATGGCTGTGCATGGGCAGGCATTTGCCGGGGGCGATCTTGAGCATGATCAACGAGGGGTGCGCCGGTGCACGGATGCAGTGGACACCCGGGGCCATCCACCGCCATTTCAGCGAGCGGTAGGACGTCCCGAAATGCGGTGCCAGCGCGGCCGGCAGTTGATCCGGATCGTGACCAGCGGCGCTGCGGGCCACCGTTTGGTCATGCACGCCACCCGCAGGCGCGGCAGTATCCAGGCGCTCCAGCATGGTCTGCCGCAGTGCGGCCTGGCGATCCTCTGCCGAAGGCGGCGACAACTGCTGCTCCAGCAGCAGTCCGCCCACCCGTTCGGCCGAGCGCAGGTGCTGCCGACAGTGCGCGCAGGCTTCCAGGTGCGCGGCAGCGACCACGGACATTTCCGGCGCCAAGGTGCCGGTGGCAAAGCCCAGGACGGTGGTCGGGTCCAGATGGTGACGAGGGTTCACTGCCGCTCTCCCATCAAGGACTGCAGCTGAAGAAACGCACGTCGGATATGGGATTTCACAGTGCCCAGTGGCATATGCAGCTCGTTGGCGATCTCGGCGTGGGTTTTTGCTTCGAAGTAGGACATCCGGATCAATCGGGCCTGCGTTGCGGAGAGTTCGTCCAGCCGCTGCTTGAGCCTGACGTGCTCGGTATGCCGTTCGGCCAGAGAGCCACCGCCATCCTCTTCCTCCGCCGCCTGCTCGACCACCTCATGGGCATGCACCCAGATATGTTCGCGACGTACCCGGTCGATATGCAGATTGCGCGCCACCCGGTAGAGCCACGTGCCCAGGCTGCTGCGCGCCGGATCATAGAGCTCGGCCCGGTTCCACAGTTTCAGCAGCACTTCCTGGGCCAGATCCTCGGCCACGCCATCGGGCGCCCCCAGCCCACTCAGGTAGCGGCACAGGCGCGGCATGAAATGATCGTAGATGCGCATGAAGCACTCCCGATCGCGCGACGTGGCGACGCCGGCCATGTCGGCCGCCCAGGTTTTCAGCTCCGGGCCGGGTTGAGCGGGAACGGCAATCATCCGGGCTGCCTCGAAGGGCGTCATCCTGGCGGTGGACGGGTCAGTGTCCATCGTAGGCGAGTTCCGGCAGATCGGGGACATGGGCTTCATGGACGTGTGTACGGACGGCCGCGCGGTTTGGATGCAGCCGCTACCGGACCCGGCACCGCGGCCGGGCCAGAGGCGCCACTGTCGATACACCGGCTGCTGATATAGTCAGCCGAGCATGGCGGGCACGGTGCCCGTCCACGAATCGCAGGGAGTGGGTCATGGGTCTTCGTCAGGCAGTGGCAGGGGCAGTCGGTGGCGCTCTGGCCGACCAGTGGAAGGATTTCTACACCGTGCCGACGGGCCTGCCCTCCACGGCAGCGCTGTTTGCGGCGGTGCCGCGCGGCACCAATGCCGGTCGTGGCTCCAACACCAGCGCCTCCTCCAACATCATCACCAACGGCTCGAAGATCGTCGTGCCCGAAGGGTACGGCCTGCTGCTGTTCCAGGACGGCGCCATCACCGGCTTTGTCGCCGAACCGGGTGGCTATGAATGGCGCTCGGATGACCTGAACTCGCAGTCGATCTTCGCCGGCGACGGTTTCGTCAGCCCGCTGATCAAGCAGAGCTGGGAACGCTTCAAGTTCGGTGGCCAGCCGGGGTCGCAGCAGGCGGCGTTCTTCGTCTCCCTGAAGGAACTGCCGGACAACCGCTTCGGCACGCAGTCCGAAATCTACTGGGACGATGGTTTCCTCGGCACGCAGGTCGGCGCGGTCACGCGCGGCTCGTACACCCTGAAGATCGTCGATCCGATCCTGTTCGTGAAGAATTTCGTACCCGCCAGCTACCTGCAGCCGGGCCAGGTGTTCGACTTCACCGATCTGGACAACGCGGCCGCCAGCCAGCTGTTCAATGAAGTGGTGGGCTCGCTCGCGCCAGCCTTCAGCCTGTATACGAACGACCCGGGCAAGGGCAACCGCATCACCAAGCTGCAGCAGGATTCGCTCGGCTTTGCGCAGAGCCTGTCCGCTGCCGTCGAGCAGGGCTACCAGTGGAAGTCCGACCGTGGCCTGGCCATCGTCAAGACCGCCATTGTCTCGATCGAGTACGACGCCAACACCCGCGAGCTGCTCAAGACGGTGCAGCGCGCCGATGCGCTGGCCGGCTCGCGTGGCAATTCCAACCTGCAGGCCAGTGTTGCCCAGGGCATCCAGTCGGCGGGCGAGAACGGCGGTGCTGCCGGCCTGGTCGGCGTGGGCATGGCCTCGGGCATGCTCGGGGTCGGCGGCATGCAGCAGCCGGTTGCTCCGGCGGCGGATGATCCGGTCGCCAAGCTGAAGAAGGCCAAGGAGATGCTCGACCTCGGCCTGATCACCCAGGACGACTACGACAAGCTCAAGGCCAAGGCGCTGGGGCTGTAAGACACCGAGCGCATCGACACCATGTCCGACCCCAAGATGCCACCGCCGATCCCGGCGGCTCCGCCACCGTTGCCGCCCTCTCCGGCGGCGCCGGTCTCCGGCCCGGGCTCGCCCCGGGAGGTCCCGCCGTTGCCGGGCAGTTTCCCGGTGGATCCGGCCACCCTGCCCCAGCCCATCCGCGATGAGGTGCAGGCCCCGGATCCGGTCGCGCTGGACACCGCCGCGGCCGAACTCAAGGACGGCCTCAACCGCTGCCCGAAGTGCGGCTCCAGCGATATCCGGCTCAAGCTGGGCACCGATGTGCTGGTCTGCCAGTTCTGCCGTCACGAATGGCACGGCGAGCGCGTTGAGGAGGCCTTCGGCTTTGGTGAAGGCATCGACCAGCTGCGCGGCACCGTCATCGCCTCGGGCGCGCGTGACATCGCCGCCGATACCGCCAGCCTGATGAGCTTCAAGTGCACCGGTTGCGGCGCCGAAGTCACGATCAATACCGAAAGCACGATGACCGCCCGCTGCCACTGGTGCCGGCATGTGTTCGGGGTCAACGAGCAGATCTCCAACGGCGCGGTGCCCGATGCGGTACTGCCGTTCCATATCAGCAAGGACGATGCGGTCGCGCGGATCCGCCAGTTCGTGGACAAGCGCCGCCTGTTCGCGCTCAAGGCGTTCAAGGATCAGTTCACGCCCGAGAATGTCTCCGGCGTCTACCTGCCCTACATGGTGGTGGACAGCAATGTCAGCGCCAGCGTCTCCGGCAAGGGCGAGATCCAGACGCGGCAGTACACCCGCGGCACCGAGAAGAACAAGAAGACGTATTACGACGCCGACGTGTACCAGGTGGATCGCCAGGTGGATTTCACCGTGGACGATCTCACCCTGGAATCCTCGGCCGAGCGTGGCAACCTCGATACGCAGACCAACACCAACAACATCATCAACGCGATCCTGCCGTTCGATACCAAGAACGCCCTGAAGTGGAACGCCTCCTATCTGGCCGGCTTCACCTCGGAAAAGCGCAACCTCGACGTGGAAAAGCTGCGCCCACGGCTGGAAGACCAGCTGCTGTCGATCGCCCGCGCCCAGGTGGAGGGCTCGGTACGCCGCTACGATCGTGGCGTGCGCTGGGAACGCGAGCGCGTGGATGTGCACGGGACGCGCTGGGTATCGATGTACCTGCCCGTCTGGCTGTACTCGTACCACCAGCCGGGCCGCAATGGCGGCATGCTGCACTACATCGCGGTGAATGGCCGCACCGGTGAAACCATGGGCAGCGTGCCGGTGCAGCAGTGGAAGCTGCTGCTGGCCGCGCTCACCACCGGCACGATCATTGAAGCCCTCGTTCTCTTCTTCCTGGTAGCTGCCTCATGAGCGATGACAGTGGACTCTGGCTGCTTGCCGCCGGCCCCGCCGGCGCGACGGCGTTGTACTGGGCGTTGTACCGGTACTACCGCAATACCGACAAATCGCATGCGTTCGAGCGTGATACCGCCATCGAGGCCAAGCCGGTCACGGGCGCGGACCGAAAGGTCGATACCGTGACGGGCACGCAGGAGCGACGCATCCGCGGAGACAACGTGGCGGCGTACCGCACGCGGGTACAGCGCGACAGGGACAGCCCCCCACCCTTGTGACGCGTCACGGACGCGGCTCGACGAACCCGGGCGGTATCATGTGGCGTCAGTTTTCCGTAGGACGCCCCCATGCGCACGCTTTATCCAGCGATCACGCCCTTCCTCACCCATCAGGTGGCGGTCGACGACCTGCACACCTTGTTCGTCGAGGAGTGCGGCAATCCTGACGGCATCCCCGTGGTGTTCCTGCATGGTGGGCCCGGCGCAGGCGTATCGCCGACCCACCGGCGTTTCTTCGATCCGTCGCGTTATCGCATCGTCCTGATCGACCAGCGCGGCAGCGGTCGCTCCACGCCGTTCGGTGAGCTGCGTGACAACACGACACAGCACCTGGTCGCGGACGTAGAAATCATCCGCGCCCTGCTGGGTATCGAGCGCTGGCTGGTGTTCGGTGGATCGTGGGGCTCCACGCTGGCACTCGCCTACGCCCAGACCCATCCGGAACGTGCAACCGGCATCATCCTTCGCGGGGTCTATCTCGGCCGTGCCGAAGAGAACCGCTGGTTCGCCGAATCCGATGGCGGTGCACGCTGGGTGTTTCCGGAGCGCTGGGCGCGCTACGAGGCACATATCCCTGAAGACGAACGCGGCGACATGATCGCCGCGTACTGGCGTCGTCTGGACAGTCCGGACCAAGCGACCCGCATCGCCGCCGCCCAGGCCTGGCTGGGGTGGGAAGATCACGCGGCCACGCTGGAACACGACGTCGATGCCGTGTCGGGTGATGACCCACTGCACACCCTGGCCAAGGCGCGCATCGAAGCGCACTACTTCCGCAACCACGCATTCCTCGAGCATGCGCAGCTGCTGCGCGATATCGACCGCATCCGGCATCTGCCCGGCGTGATCGTGCAGGGTCGCTACGACATCATCTGCCCGGCGCGCAGTGCCTGGGACCTGGCCTGTGCCTGGCCCGAGGCCTCGCTGCAGATGGTGCTGTCAGGCCACAGTGCGACGGAACCCGCCACGGCAGATGCGCTGGTGCGCGCGACGGATGCGTTCGCAGAGCGCCAGTAAGGAGGCGTCGTGGATTCGATCTACCTGATGGTGGCGCTGGGCGCCATCGTGGCGGGCTTCGTGCAGGGGCTGTCGGGCTTCGCCTTCGGGCTGGTGGCCCTGTCCTTCTGGGCCTGGGTGCTGGATCCCAAGCTCGCGGCCACCCTCTCCGTGTTCGGCGCCCTGACCGGCCAACTGCTGGCGGCCTTCACCGTGCGCCGCGGCTTCAATCTGAAGACCCTGCTGCCCTTTGTTCTGGGTGGGCTGGCCGGCATTCCGCTGGGCGTCTACCTGCTGCCCATGCTCGACATGAACTGGCTCAAAGCGATCCTGGGCACTCTGCTGGTGCTGTGGTGCCCGGCCATGCTGCTGTCACGCCAGCTGCCACGGGTCACGGCAGGCGGGCGCGCGGCGGATGGCGTGGTGGGGTTTGCCGGCGGCATCATGGGCGGCTTGGGCGGCTTCACCGGCACCCTGCCGACGCTGTGGTGCACGCTGCGCGGTTACGAGCGTGACGTGCAGCGCTCCGTGGTCCAGAACTTCAACCTGTCCATGCTGCTGGTGACGATGGGCACCTATGTCGGCACCGGCATCGTCACCCGCGAGATGCTGCCGATGTTCGCCATCGTGGCACCCGCCATGTTGATCCCGACCCTGCTCGGCACCCGCCTCTACATCGGCATCAGCGACCTGCGGTTCCGGCAGATCGTGCTCAGTCTGCTCACCGTGTCGGGGATCGCGTTGCTCGCCTCGTCGTTGCCGGCGCTGCTGGGCGGGCGCTGAGGCCGCGCTGCGACAACGGCAGACGGTTGCCGACGAAGTTGACCACGTTCTCCATCGCATCGGGATCGACATTGCTCAGCCCGATCACCACGTAGCCGTGGCTCGGCAGCACGATGAGCGCGGCGTTCGCACCGGGCGCCCCACCCTCGTGGCCATACTGATGCTGCTCGCCCTCGCCGCTCACCATGAAGCCGTAGCCGTACCACCCCTTGGTGTTCTGCGGTGAGGTGGCCGCGTCCAATGCCGAGGCCGGGATCAGCCTGCCACTGCGCAACGCCTCGGCGAACCGGAGCAGATCGTGGGCGGTGCTGTAACCGCCGCCCGCCGACGTACCGCGCAATGGCAGGGTCTTGGTCTCGCGCACCCACCGGCCGTCGCTCAGCGTGTAGGGCACCGCGCGGCCTGGCACCAGGGTCGCCTCGGGCGCCGATCCGGTGGCGGTCATGCCCGCCGGCCCGAAGATGTGCTGTTCGACGTAGGCGTCATACGACTGTCCCGATGCCGCCTCGATGATCGAGCCCAGCAGGATGTAGCCGTAGTTGGAATACTGGTCCTGGGTGCCCGGCTGGAAGGCCGGTGCCGCAGCACCATAGACCTCCCAGTAGTCGGCCAACGTCTTGAGTGATGCTTTCCGGCGTTCGAACGCCTCGTCGAAGATCTCTCCCAGGCCACTGGTGTGGTTGAGCAGCTGCCGGATCGTGATGGATGTCGCGACCGCCTGATGGGGATAGTCCCTCAGGTGGCGGGCAATCGTATCGTCCAGTGTCAGCTTGCCAGCCTCGGCCAACTGCAGGATCGCCACCGCGGTGAACATCTTGTTCAACGAGGCGAGCCTGAATGTCGTGGAGCTATCGACCGGAATGCCCTGCTCCCGGTCGGCCCGCCCGCCCTGCCACGCCATCTGCACCTTGCCGTCCTGCGCCAGTAGAAAGGTGCCGGAGAGCTTGTCCTGTGCTGCCAGCGTGTCCAGACGGGCACGGCTCTGCGCGATGAGCGCGGGCATCTCAAGGCGCGCGGGTTTGAATGCGTCGGGTATCTCCACCCCTTCCAGCTGCAGCGTCTTCAGGTACGGCCGGTTCGCAGGATCGATGGCCACGGTGATCAGGATCCCGCGATCGCTTGAGGTGCCGCGCACGATCGCGGCGATCGTATCGGGCGTATCGACGGTCCTGGTCAGTACGTCAAACGGGCCGAAGGTCTCGCGGATGTCCAGATACCGCTGCGCGGTGTGGTCGATCCCGTGGCTCGACAACACCGCCTGCAGCGCCTGGCTGTCACCGGCGTTGTAGGCCGCCAGCCAGCGGCGGAATATCTGCTCGGCCTGCGCAGGGTCGGTGGGCACCCTGGCCCAGGTCGAGGTACTGAAGAGAAGCAGCACCACCATGAGTGTTCTGATCAGCAACATCCTGTGCTCCTTTCCGCTGGGCTGCCACCCGGCAGTCGGACGGATTATGCAGCGGCGCGGGATCACTTGGATCGTGCCGCCTGCCTTTCAATCGTTTTTTGCATGCCCATCCAGCGGGCAGTCAATACTCCCAGCGTGACTGCGATGAGTGTCCAGCTGCTCAAGAAGATGGCAAGCCCTATCCAGATGCTGCTCATGATCCGATGTCCTCGTCGTAGAGCCGTTGATGCGATTTCGTGCGTGGTAGCCGGTCACTTCGCAGGCATTTACTTTATGCGGTGCGTTCGCCCTGCGACATCCAATTAGTTGCAAATATGGCGTGGCTGCCTGCCCTGATTGCGACGACAGCCGCCCCTATCGCGAGAGACGGGGGGCCAGCCGCGGTCTACGCTTGCCTCCCGTCCGCTCCCGTGATGCCCGTGCGGCTGATACCACACGCATCGGCACCCTCCCGTTCCCGATCCCGGCCCATGACCCCTGAAACCACTGCCCCGCCCGTCATCCCCACCGAACCGCTCACCCCCGCCCCCCACCAGGGCTTTGCAATCCGCATCGTCGGTGCCGCAGCGTTCGCGCACCTGCTCAACGACATGATCCAGGCGGTGCTGCCGGCGGTGTATCCGATGTTCAAGAGCGAGTTTTCGCTCACCTTCGGCCAGATCGGCATCATCGGCCTGGTGTACCAGGTCACCGCCTCGCTGTTGCAGCCGTGGGTGGGCATGTACACCGACAAACGGCCGCTGCCGTATCTGCTGCCGTCGGGCATGATCGCCACCTTCGTCGGCATCGCCCTGATGGCGATGGCCACGAGTTACGAAATGCTGCTCATCGCCGCGGCCATCGTCGGGATCGGTTCGGCCACCTTCCATCCGGAAGCCTCGCGCGTGGCGCGGATGGCCTCGGGCGGTCGCTTCGGTACCGCACAATCCACGTTCCAGGTCGGTGGCAATACCGGCTCGGCGATCGGGCCGCTGCTCGCCGCCGTCATCGTGATTCCGCATGGGCAGCGTGCCATCGCCTGGTTCATGCTGGCGGCCGCGTTGGCCATCACCGTGCTGTTCCGCCTCACCGGTTGGACCGTGCAGCATGGCCAGGCCAAGATGAAGAGCCTGGCCAAGAGCCATGGCGTCGGGCTGAGCCGTGGCAAGGTGATCCAGGCCATCGCGGTGATCGCGGTGATCGCGGTGCTGATGTTCGCCAAGTTCGTGTATATCGCCTCGTTCACCAATTACTTCACCTTCTACCTGATCGAGCGCTTCGGCCTGAGCGTGCAGCAGAGCCAGATGTACCTCTTCATCTTCCTGGCCTCGGTCGCGCTGGGCACCTTCATCGGTGGCCCGGTCGGGGACCGGATCGGGCGCAAGGCGGTGATCTGGATTTCCTTCCTGGGCGTGGCGCCGTTCGCGCTCGCCCTGCCCTACGCCAACCTGATGGGCACGGCGGTGCTGGCGGTGGTGATCGGGCTGGTGATGTCCTCGGCGTTCGCTGCGCTGGTGGTGTATGCGCAGGAGGCCGTGCCGGGCCGCGTGGGCATGGTGTCGGGCCTGATGTTCGGCCTGATGTTCGGCATCGGCGGTATCGGTGCGGCCGGGCTGGGCAACCTGGCCGACGTGCATGGCATCGTATGGGTCTACCACTTCACCTCGTACCTGCCGCTGCTCGGGCTGGCGACGGCGTTCCTGCCGAAGACGACGATGCACTGAGGCGTTTGCCTCAGTGGAAGAACTGGCTCGGCAACTGGCCGAAGCGCTTCTTGAACATCGCGGTGAAGGCGCTCGGACTGGCATAGCCCAGCGCGAGCGCCACGTCGATCACCTTTTCGCCGTGCGCCAACTGTTCCAATGCACGCAGCAGGCGCGCCTGTTGCCGCCATTGCCCGAAGGTCATGCCCAGCTCGCGTGCGCACAGCCGCTGGATGGTCTTGACATCCACGCCGAGGCGGCCGGCCCAGTCCTGCAGGGTGGACGGATCGTCCGGCGTGGATTCCAGCTGCCGGCCAATCGCCTGCAGGCGTGGATCGGCAGGCTGCGGCAGGTGCAACGGCAGTACCGGCAGCATCTGCAGCTCATCCAGGATCAACTGCATCAGCCGCCCGTCGCGCGACTGCGCTCGGTATGGCGTCGGTACGTCCATCGCTGCGTGGATCAAGGCGGCCAGCAGTGGTGTCACCGAGACCGTCGATGCGCTGGCCGGCGGCTGGGCGATCGCCCCCGGCAGGATGTACAGGCTGCGCATGCCGACCGCGCCGATGCAGCTGACCTTGTGGCCCGTACCGGCCGGGATCCAGATCGCGCGCGTGCTCGGGACGACCCAGCGCCCTGTCCCGGCCTGGACCACCAGCACGCCGGTTTCGGCATACACCAGCTGATGACGGTCCGGATGGTGATGCAGCGCGATGATCGTGCCGGCGCGATATTCGCGCGCCCGGCAGAATACGGGCGTCTCCGGGCCTACCGGCAGGCGTTTACCTTCGCCGAGACCCGGGGCGATGTCCCTTTTCCGATATGGCATGGCAATACCCTCGCAAACAACCTGCCGGGGGACTCTAGCGCGTCCGGCGTGTTTTCGATATCGGGCCGGCGCGGTTATCGGGGCTTGAAAGGCGCCACCACCTCGATCCACGTGGGCGCGTGGTCGCTGGGCTTCTCCAATGCGCGCACCCACCTGTCCACGCCGGCATCTTTCAGGCCGGGAGCAAGGACCGGATTGAGCAGCAGATGGTCGATCCTCAATCCACGGTCACGGGCGAAGTGCTCACGGAAGTAGTCCCAGAAGGTGAAGATCTGTGCGTCGCCGTGCACCGCACGCAGGCTGTCGGTCCAGCCTTGGGCGAGCAGTGCCTGGTAGGCCTCGCGCACCTCCGGCTGCAGCAGCGCGTCCTTCCGCCAGGACTTGGGCTCGTAGATGTCCGCATCGGTCGGGACGACGTTGAAATCGCCGATCAGTGCGACGGGATGCGGCAGCGCGACCAGGCTCTTGGCGTGTTTTTGCAGGCGCTGCATCCACTTCAGCTTGTAATCGAACTTCGGGCCGGGCTGCGGATTCCCATTGGGCAGGTACAGCCCGCCCACGATCACCCCGTGCGCGGCCGCCTCCAGATAACGGCTCTGGTCATCGTTCGGGTCGCCGGGCAAGCCGCGCCGGCTCTCGATCGGGTCCTGGCCGCGCGCCAGCAGCGCGACGCCATTCCATGAGCGCTGGCCGTGCCAGATGCAGCCGTATCCCGCATCGCGGATCGCTGTCTCCGGGAAGGCCTCTTGGGTCGCCTTGAGTTCCTGCAGTGCCACGATGTCCGGCTGTTCGCGCGCCAGCCACGCGAGCAGATGCGGCAGCCGGGTCAGCACGCCGTTGACATTGAAGGTCGCGATTTTCAGGCGCTTTCTGGCAGGCATGGTGCGTGCTGCATGGCGGCGGAGACAGGCCTCGAGGATTGCCCCGCGTCAATCAATCTGCCGCGAATGCCGGGCGAGCGTGGCGTGACGATGGCGGCGTTGATCGTGCATTGACCCTCGTCGCGTCACAGTAGGCGCTCGTTTCGGACTGGCAAAGGGTATCCATTGCGTGGAGGGTCATGAAAACGTGGACGGTTCTGCCGCGGCGTTTTTACCAACGCCACCCAGCCGAGGTGGCGCCCGAGCTGCTGAACAAGCTGGTGGTGCGCGATGACGGTCGCGCTGGGCGCATCGTGGAGGTGGAAGCATACGCAGGTGACCAGGACCCGGCGGCGCATTCGTATCGCGGTATGACCGCGCGCACCGCCACGATGTTCGGTGAAGCCGGTCATCTCTACGTGTATTTCAGCTACGGCATGCACTGGGGCTCGAACGCGGTGTGTGGCGAGATCGGTCAAGGCTGGGGCGTGCTGCTGCGGGCATTGGAGCCGGTGGCCGGACTGACGTTGATCCAGGAAGCGCGGCCGGCGATCAAGCGCGCGCGCGATCTGGCCAGTGGCCCCGGTCGGCTGTCGCAGGCGATGGGCATCACCAAGGCCTTGGACGGCGCGGATCTGGTGCGCAATGACCGCGGCATCCGCATCGTGTCCGATGGGATGGCGCCACCGCAGGACCCGGTGGTCGGGCCCCGGATCGGCATCAGCAAGGCAATCGAATTTCCGTGGCGGTGGCACGTGCCGGCGCATGTGCATGTGTCGGGACGCACGGCGGCTAAGAAGACGGGCGGGACAACACCGTGAGCTTTTCGCCGCCCGCCCCCTCCCCGGCCCGCCGCGTACGACGCTGGCTGGTGCGGCTGTTCATCCTTGTCGTCTGCATCGTAGTGGCAGGGGTGGTGTGGAACAGCCCCATCGCCGAATCACCGCGGGCACTCTGGCGCCTGTCACAGATGCCTGCACCCACCGCGCTGCCCGTCCCCGTGGCGGGCGTGGCCGCACGCCAGGTGGCCAATACGTTCGGCGCACCGCGTGGACGCGACCGCACGCACGCCGGCGTGGACATCTTCGCCAAGCGGGGCACCGAGGTGCGCAGCGCCACCCCGGGAATCGTTGCCGATATCCGCGAGAGCGGTCTGGGCGGGCGTCAGGTCTGGGTGATGGGGCCGGCACGCGAGCGCTATTACTACGCCCATCTGGATGACTGGCGCGAAGGCCTGGCGCGTGGCGACATCATCGAGCAGGGCGACGTGCTGGGCTACGTCGGCGATACCGGCAACGCGAAGGGCACGCCGCCGCATCTGCACTGGGGCATCTACGGTGCCGACGGCGCTTACGATCCGCTGCCCCTGCTGAAGGCGTGGCCCGACGCGCCCTGAGCGCGCGTGCAGGGGCCCTTCACAACAAAGCGCACCGGACTAACACCCACGCGCCTAGCGTCGGACACTCAAACCCACCGGCAGCACCTCCATGGCGATCAAGACCGCAGAAGACCTGTTCATCCACGAGCTCTCGGATATCTACAGTGCAGAGAAGCAGCTGACCAAGGCGCTGCCCCGACTGGCGCGCGCCGCCTCCAGTCCTGACCTGGCCGCCGCGTTCACGACGCACCTGGAAGAGACCCAGGGCCAGATCGAGCGCATCGACCAGGTGGTGGAACTGCTGGGGATCCGGCTCAAGCGCATCAAATGCGCCGCGATGGAAGGCCTGGTCGAGGAAGGCAAAGAGGTGATCGACGGTATCGAGGAGGGCCCGGTCCGCGATGCTGCACTGATTGGTGGCGCGCAGAAGGTCGAGCATTACGAAATCGCCTCCTACGGCACGATTGCCGCACTGGCCAAACAGCTGGGCTACAAGGCAGCCGTGCCACTGCTGCTGGAAACGCTCAAGGAGGAGAAGGACACCGACGAGAAGCTGACGCTGCTGGCCCTGGCCGGCGGCGGCAATGCCAAGGCCGCCGCGGCCTGACCTTCCCGTTTCCCCTCCGGCATTGCATTGTGCGGGGAGCCGTCCTCCCCGCGCAGCGCGTTGCCCTTTCCGCGCTTGATCGCCGCCGTTGATCACAACAGGAGCCTGCATGTCACTGCCCCCACCCGTTCTTTACCACGCCTCGCTCGAGCATGCCGACGAAGATGAGGCGACGCATATCCGTGAGTTGACCGAGGTGTTCGCGCGCATGGCGCTGACGGTGGCTGAGCAGGAAGGCCACGCCCACCGCGCGGTGCACGCCAAGGGCCAAGGGTTGTTGAAGGGCCGGCTGCGCGTACTGGACGGGTTGCCGGCCGAGCTGCGCCACGGCCTGTTTGCGCGGCCCGGCAGCTACGACGCGCGGGTGCGATTGTCCTCGCCGCCGGCCGAGCAGCTTCCCGATTCGGTCTCCACCCCGCGCGCGATGGCGCTCAAGGTGATCGGCGTGGACGGCGCGCGTGCGGAAGGCGCCGAGGAGCAGCACACGCAGGACTTCCTGATGGTCAACGGCCCCGCGTTCAACACGCCCGGTGTGGCCGGCTTCCTGCGCTCGGCCAAGCTGCTTGCCGCGACCACCGAACGGATGCCGCGTACCAAACGGATGATCTCCGCCACGCTGCGGGGTGCGGAGGCGGCGCTGGAGGCGGTCGGTGGCCAGAGCGCCCTGCTCAAAGGCATGGGCGGGGAGCCGCAGCACCATCCGCTGGGGGAGACCTTCTTCAGCCAGGTGCCGTTTCTCTACGGTCCGTACATGGCCAAGTTTTCGTTGGCACCGGTCTCACCTGCCCTGCTCGCACTGACCGGCGACAAAATCGGCTCGGACGAGGATGCGCAGCGCGACGCGGTGGTGGCCTTCTTCACCGACCTGCCCAATCCGGTCGAATGGGAGCTGCGCGTGCAGCTGTGCCGCGATGTGGAGCGCATGCCGATCGAAGATGCGTCGGTTGCCTGGGCCGAGGCGGACAGCCCGTTCCTGCCGGTTGCACGCCTGAGCGTGGCGCAGCAGGAGGCGTGGCAGCCTGACACCTCGCCGGGCGTCGAGGATGCGCTCGCGTTCGCGCCGTGGCACGCGCTGGCCGAGCATCGTCCTCTCGGCGGACTGAATCGTGCACGCCGCGTGGTGATGGCCGCCTCGCGTCAGTTCCGCTCCCGATTCAATGGATGCCCGATCCACGAGCCCGTCGGCTGAAACGCGCCGGCCCCGTTACGGATCGCGGAGCACCTTGCCTGCCGCGTCCCGCATGGCAGCCGTGATGCCCTGAAGCGTGGTCGAGCGGATCGCGGCGTGCTGCCAGTACAGCGGCACGTCGATCCAGCGCGCTGGATCAAGCTCGACCACGGCGTTTCTCTGCAGCGCAGTGGAGGCGAGCGACTCGGGCACCAGGCACCAGCCCAGCCCAAGTGCAGCGGCCTCGACAAAACCCGTCGACGTAGGCAGGTAGTGCACCGGCGGGGACAGCGTGGCGCGCGTAACGGTGCGTAGATACCGCGCCTGCAGCCGGTCCTTGCGGTTGAAGACGATCATCGGGGCAGTGGCCAGGGATGCCGCGCTCACGCCCACACCGAAATACGCCGCTTTGAATGCCGGCGCCGCGATCGCCAGATAGCGCATCGTGCCCAGCGGATGGACATTGCAGCCCTGCAGGGCCTTGGCATCCGCCGTCACCGCGCCCAGTGCCGAGCCGTCTCGCAGCAGATCCAGCGTGTGGTCCTGGTCGTCCACGCGCAGGTCGAAGGTATAGCCATGCGCAGCATGCAACGCGGCCAGCGCGGGAAGAAACCAGGTTTCGAGCGAGTCGTCGTTGACCGCCAGGCAGACGTTGCGATGCTGCACCTCCGCATCCGGCAGGAAATCGGCGAGCACCTCTTCTTCCAGGGTCTGCATCGGACGTACCCGGCGCAGCAGCTGCTCACCGGCAGGTGTGGGGCGGCACGGTGCCTGGCGCACGATCAGGACCTGGCCGAGACGGTCCTCCAGCGCCTTGATCCGCTGGGAGATCGCGGACTGGGTGAGGTTGAGCCGCCGCGCGGCGGCCTCGAAGCTGCCCTCCTCCAGGACGGCCAAGAACGCGGCGAGTTGGGGATGGAGCAGGTTCATGGCGATCTCGGCATCAGGAATGCTTATCGTGCCACAGGAAATGTAGCTGGGCTTATCCGCCTCCTGCGGCCACCCTGCACGCCCCTTCCGTGGATTTCCCCATGCAGCCAGCTGCCGCCCTCGCCGGATTTCTCACAGGCGCCGGTCTCATCATCGCCATCGGCGCCCAGAACGCCTTCGTGCTCCGCCAGGGCCTGAAACAGCAGCGCGTCGCGCTGGTGGTCGCGGTCTGCGCAGCCGGCGACATCGCCCTGATACTGCTGGGGGTGGCCGGCATCGGCGCAGCCGTGGCGCGTTTCCCATTGCTGCTCGAGGTCCTGCGCTTCGGTGGGGCGGCCTTTCTCGCGGTATACGGCCTTATGGCAGCGCGCCGGGCCTGGTCCGGCGGTGGCGGGCTCGATGCAGCTTCTGACATGCAGGCGGGATGGCGGCGCACGCTGCTGGTCTGCCTGGCATTCACCTTCCTCAATCCGCACGTCTACCTGGACACGATGGTGCTGCTCGGCAGCCTCTCGACCCGCTACCCGGGCGACGCCCGCTGGCTGTTCGCGGCAGGCGCGTGCCTGGCCAGCGTGTCGTGGTTCACCCTGCTGGGCGTCGGGGCGCGCTGGCTGCAACCGTGGTTCGCGCATGCCAGGGCGTGGCGCTGGCTGGACGCGGGCATCGCGGTCTTCATGCTGACGCTGAGCGTGCTGTTGCTGCTCCGGCCCCTGCAGTAACGCTTACGCAGGGGTATGCAGCTCCATGGCCCGCATCACGATCGGCTTGGCCCAGTCCGGGGTCTGCAGCAGCTCGATCGCCGAGGCAGGATAGTGCAGCCCGTTGCGATCCAGCTGCAGCACCGGCAGCGGTTCGGCGCCATCGGCATCGGCCGGGGCGCTGTTGTCGTAGACATGCAGCTCGGCCAAGTGCGGCAGCAGGGCCAGCAGGTTTTCGCGCGAGGAATCGTAGCGGGCACGGATCTTGTCGGCGGGGATGTCATGCCCGCCGCGGCTGACCCGGGCCGCGACACGTTCCATGTGCAGCTCCACGCTCTGCAGGCCGCAGAACCAGATCGCCACGTCGTGCTGCTCGCACGCCTCACGCAGCAGACGCGGGATGGTGTTGCCGCCCAGCGTGGTTTCGAACGCGAAGTCGGTGCCCTCGTCGATCGCCTGCCGCAGCCGGCGCGCGCCTTCATTCCAGGCCGCAGCGTTGGCCTCGCCCAACGACCACCCCGTCTCCACCAGGCGGCGGGTGAACGTATCCGGGTTGAACCATGTCAGGCCTTCTTCTTCCAGCCACATGCCCAGCAGCGAACTCTTGCCGGCGCCATTGACACCGGCCAGCACCAGAATCCGTCCCATTGGTCAGAGCGGACTGCCGAGGGCGACCTTGCGGCCGCGTCGGATCGGCTGCCCCAGTACCTTGCCCAGCCCACCATCGCGGCCAAGGCTGGCGAGGGTGGTATCGAACGCGGCGCGCAGGCGTTCCAGCTCGCCCATGCGCTCATCGAGGTCGCCGCCGGCGGCCTTGGCCAGCAGTTCCTGGTAGGTCTTGATGTCCACGATCACCGCTTCGGGATGATTGTGGTTGGTGATCACCAGGGCCTGCTTTTCGCGAACGGTGCGCATCAGGCTGGGCCAACCGCGGGTTTTCACCGACGAGGCCGTGGCCTTCTCAAGGCCGGGCAGATCCAGTGGCAGGGTCATGGCACGCTCCAGGACGGGATGGGCACACTATACCCCTTCTGGCCAAATTGGACATAAATCCCATTTTGGCCAGAAGGAGGGTCCAGAGGCTCGTCAGCGGGACATCGAGTACGCCTGCTCGGCGCCCTGCCCCGGCCAGGCCATGTTCGGCTCGGCCTGGAGCGTGAAGCGCAGCTCGCCGCCGGCCAGGATCTCGTCGTGGCGCAGGAAGGTGCGCTGCAGCGGGTGGCCATTGAGCGTCACCGAGCCGACGTAGTCGTGGCCCTTGCCCAGCCCGTCGGTGACGATGGTGAAGGTCTTGCCGTTAGGCAGGTGCAGCGCCGCCTTGGGCAGGAACGGGCGGCCGATGATGTACTCGCCACTGCCCGGGGCCACCGGATAGAAGCCCAGCGCGGTGAACACGTACCACGCCGACATCTGGCCCAGGTCGTCATTGCCGGCCAGGCCATCGGGACGGTCGGCGTACTGGGTGTCCATGATCTGCTTCAGGCGCGCCTGGGTGCGCCACGGCTGCCCGGCATGGGCATACAGATAGGCCACGTGGTGGCTGGGCTCGTTGCCGTGCGCGTACCAGCCGATCAGGCCGGTGATGTCTTCCATATGCTCGAAGATCGAGGGGTCGACCTTGGCCTCGAACACCTGGTCCAGACGGGCCAGCAGCGCGTCGCTGCCCCCGTGCGCGGCGGCCAGGCCGGCCACGTCGTGCGGCACATACCAGGAGTACTGCCAGGCGTTGCCTTCGGTGTAATCCGTGCCGTAGCCGCTGGCGCTCGGGTCGAACGGCGTGCGGAAGCTGCCATCGCGCTTGCGCGCCCGCATGAAGCCGGTGTCCTTGTCATAGGCATTGCGCCAGTTCGTGGCGCGCTTCTCGAACTCCCCGGCAACCTTCGTGTTGCCCATGGCCTTGGCCATGCGCGCGATGGTCCAGTCGTCGAACGCATATTCCAGTGTCTTGCTGGCGGCCTCGCCTTCTTCATCGATCGGCACCCAGCCCAGCTCGCGGTACTGCGCGATGCCATCGTACGGGCCGTAATTGGCGGTAGCCACCATCGCCGCCAACGCCTTGTTCTCATCGAACCCGCGGATGCCCTTGAGGTAGGCATCGGCGATCACCGGCACGGCGTGGTAGCCGATCATGCACCAGGTCTCCTGGCCGTGGAACGCCCATACCGGCAGCATCCCGTAGGCGCTGTTGTGCTGGTGCGCGAGCAGCGAATTGATGAAATCGCTGTTGCGCTTCTCCGGCTGCACCAGGGTCAGCAGTGGATGCAGGGCGCGGTAGGTGTCCCACAGCGAGAACGTCGAGTAGTTGGTATAGCCCTCGGCGCGGTGCACGGCATTGTCCGAGCCGCGGTACTGGCCATCGCTGTCCATGAACACGGTCGGCCCGAGCAGGCTGTGGTACAGCGCGGTGTAGGCGCTGCGGCGGTCGTGCTCGGGGCCGTCGATATCCAGTACCGACAGTGCCTGCGTCCACTGCGCTTTCGCCTCGGCGCGGACACGGTCGAAATCGAAGCCGGGCACTTCGCTTTCCAGGTTGGCGATCGCACCGGCCTCGCTGACCGAGGAAATCGCCACCGTCACCACCAGCGGCGTGTCCAGCGTGCCGAAATCAAACGTGCCGACCAGCTGGCGCCCTTCAATCTGCGCACGCTGCGCGGGGCTCTGGTGCCCCGGCGGCGGGAAGCCCTTGTAGGCGATGTCGGTCTCGGTGTTGTGGAATGCGTGACCGGTCAGCGGCCGCGAGAAGCGCATCGCGAAATACAGCTGCCGGCCCGGTGCCCAGCCGCGGGTCTCGCGGAAGCCGGTGATGGTGCCGTCCTCGCGGGCGCGCAGGCGTGACCACATGATCTTGCCCGGGTAGTCGTAGAGGCTGGTGCGCAGGTCCAGCAGCACGCGTGCGGGCTGGTTGGCCGGATAGGTATAGCGATGCACGCCGACGCGGGTGCTGGTGGTCAGCTCGGCGCGCACCTTCGGATCATCCAGGGTGACGGCGTAGTAGCCTGGTTCGGCGCGCTCGTCGTCGTGGCGGAAGCGCGAGGTATAGCCGCTGCCGGGTTTGTCCGGATCGCCCCGCTCCAGGCTGGCATCGGTGCGCACCGGCATCAGCAGCACATCGCCCAGATCGGAATGGCCGCTGCCGGAGAAGTGCGTGTGCGAGAAGCCGACGATGCTGGTGTCGTCATGCCTGTAGCCGGCGGCCCAGCCATAGGCCTTCTCGCGCGGCTGGATACGGGTGTCCGGACTGAGCTGCACCATGCCGAACGGAACGGTCGCGCCGGGATAGGTGTGCCCCTCCCCGGCCGTGCCGATGAACGGATCGACCGCCGCATAGGCGCGTTCGCCGACCTTGGCCGGTGCCGCTGTGGCAGTGCTGGCCACCAACATCGCCCCTACCGCGAGCCCCAACCACCGCACCGTCCCCGTTTTTGTCATGGCGTTGAATTTAGATCGATTCAGGTGAGGTCGATCCTAGCACTGGCCGATCGGGCTGACATGTTGCGGTGCGGGTGTTGCCGGCGCCGGGCCGATCGCCCGGCGCCATTGGTGCGCCGTTGATGATGGACGCGGACCGGCGTTACGCCGGACGCGCGTCCTCCGGCACGGCGGCCACCGGCAGCGTCGGCTGGGTCGCATCCACCGTGACCGGCTCGTCGCTGTGCATCAGCGCACGGGCTTCGGCCTCGCTGGCCACCGCCGGCGGCGAACCACGCAGCGGCATCCCGGCCGTCTCACGCACGAACAGCATGGTGATCACGCCGATCACCGCCGCGCCCATCAGGTAGTACGCCGGCACCAGCGGATCGCCGGTGCGCTCCACCAGCCAGGCGGTCACCAACGGCGTGGTGCCACCGAACAGCGAAACCGATACATTGAACGCGATCGACAGCGCGCTGTAGCGCACCGGCGTATAGAACAGCGCCGGCAGCGTGGACGGCATCGAGCTGGTGAAGCACACCAGCGCCACGCCGAGCAGCATCAGCCCGAGGAAGATCAGCCAGTCATTGCCACTGCCGACCAGCTTCAGGCACGGGATCGCCAGCAGGAACAGCGCGATGCAGGCACCGATGATCATCGGGCGGCGGCCCAGGCGATCGCTGAACAGCCCGCCCAGCACATTGAGCGGCATCATTACCAGCATCACGATGATGATCAGCAGCAGGCCTTTGCTCTCGGCATAGCCCATCGTGACGCTGAGATAGCTGGGCATGTAGGTGAGCAGCATGTAATCGGTGACGTTGAACACCAGCACCAGGCCGACACAGATCAGCAGCTGGGCCCAATGCACACGGAACAGCGCGCCCAGGCCGGGGCGTTCGTGATCGCGCTTCTCGGCCTCTTCGGCATACGCGCGGAACGCCGGCGTCTCTTCGAGCTTCATGCGCATGTACAGGCCAAGCAGACCCAGCGGACCGGCGACGAGGAACGGGATGCGCCAGCCCCAGTCCAGCATCTGCGTGCTGCTCAGGGCCATGTGCAGCGCGGTGACCGTGCCGGCACCGGCGATGTAGCCGCCCAGCGTACCGAACTCCAGCCAGCTACCCATGAGGCCACGATTGCGGTCGGTCGAATACTCGGCGATGAACGTTGCCGCGCCGCCATACTCACCGCCGGTGGAGAACCCCTGCACGATGCGGGCAAGCAGCAGCAGCGCCGGCGCCCAGATCCCGATGCGGTCGTACGAGGGAATCAGGCCGATGCTGAAGGTGCCGGCGGCCATCAGGATCATGGTGGCCGCGAGCACCTTCTGCCGCCCGTACTTGTCGCCCAGCGGCCCGAACACCAGCCCGCCCAGCGGGCGCACCAGGAAGGCGACGGTAAAGGTGGCGAAGGTGGCGATCAGCTGTGCGGTCGGGCTGCTGTCGGGGAAGAACACCTGGCCAAGGGTCACGGCGAGGTAGCCGTAGACGCCGAAATCGAACCACTCCATCGCGTTGCCCAGCGCGGCGGCGCCAACGGCCTTCTTCAACATGGGACGATCAACGACGGTGACTTCGTCGACATGCATCTGGCGGCGGCGTTTGAACCAGCCGAAATGAGCGTGTGCGGCAGGCAGGTCCTGCATCTGCTTTCTCCTGGAAGCAGGCCATCACGGCGCCCGAGGTCCCGCGCACGGCACAGGAAATACCGCCTCTGATGACACAGCGCGATGCGCGAAGAGGGGTTGCAACAGACGATCCCGGACGGCCGCGTGGACTCAGCGACGCTGCGGGATGGATGACCAGGAAGCGGGCAATAGCCCGGGGGTGATCAAGCGAGCCATGTTACTACATTTGGCCAGCGCGAGCCCCGTACTGCCCTGTCTGGCAGCGTGGAACAGCGTGTTTCAAGCTGTTTGGGTGCGCTTTTCACGCGATGCATACACGCCTGCGCAACGCGGGAAATGGATTGTACTGACTGTGATCGCACGGCGGTTGAGAGTGGGCCGTGTGTTACTGCCCGCTCTCAAGCGCATCGATCAGTGGCGTCAGATCCTCGCGTTCATGCGGTCGCACCGCCCGCGCGATTTCGTGGCCGTCGCGCAGCAGGATCACGGTCGGCCACAGCTTCACGGCAAAGGAGCGGCCCAGTGGCCGCCCCTTCCCGTCCTCGACCTTCAGGTGTGTCGCGTCGTAGCCACCCAGAAACTTCTGCAGCAGGGGCTGGGCGGCACTGCAATGGCCGCACCAACCGGTACCGAATTCCAGCAGCACCCATCCGCTGCCCGCATCGATGTCGGCACGGGTGATGTCCGATGGGCTGTACTCACGAACGAAGGTCATGGGCGATTCTCAGGACAGCGCGCGCTGGATATCCTCCAGCGGCGCGTTGGTGAAGTCCTTGGCCAGATCCTTGAGCAGACGCTCCTGGGTTTCCTTGTGCAGCAGCGGGCGGATACGGCCCAGGGTCTGCGGGTCGGCGATCAGGATCAGGTGCGCGTAGCGGTTCTTCAACGCGTCTTCGTTCAACTGCGCCGCCACCTGCTTGGCAAACGTCGCCTCGTTGAGCTGGGAAATCGACATTTCCTGGGGCACCGAGCCGGACGGCCCCTGCCCGGATGCGCCGGTATCGCTCACGGCCTGCAGCTGCAGTTCCCCCTCCTGCTTGAGTTGCAGCTTGTGCGCGGTGCCAACGTTGGTGAACACGCGGGCCGAGCCGCCATCGGCTACAACGACCAGGGTACCTTCGGGAATCTGCTGACTCATCATCTACTCCTTATGGGGAAAACCGAGCGCGGGTGCACTCGGGTTCCACCGTAGGCAACGGCATGTAAGCACCGTGCATACGGATGTATGCACAGCGTATGCAGGCCCTGTGCGCCCTACTCCCCCGGGGATGCCGGCAGCGGCATCTGCAGGTGCCTGGCGAAGAAGCGCGCCATCACCCGGTAGGCCTGCTGGCTTTCCGGCAAGCGCGCGTCCAGGTGGAAGGCGTGGCCCAGGCCGTCCCAGACGTGCAGGTCCGACGCGCGGCCGAGGTCCACCAGTCGGGAATGGGTGTAGGCGACGTTGCTCATTTCGGCCGCGCGGGTGGCGGTGATGAACAGCGTGGGCGGAAACCGGGCCAGTACCGCATCTGAAAACACCGGCGACACCAGTGGATCCCGGAAATCGACCTTGCCGTAGTACAGATCTTCCATGATCGGCAGCGTGCCATCGGCATGCGGCAGCAGGGCGTCGGTCACCGCCGCGGCCACATAGCGCGAGTCGCCGCCGTAACGGGCATCGCCGCCGGCGCAGAACAACCCGGCCGCGGCCGGCATCGGCAGCTTCTCCTTGTCGAACCACGCCAGCGATTCACCGGTCAGCACGCCGCCGGCCGAGCAGCCGAACAGGCCGATGTGCTGCGCGGGCATTTTCTCCAACGCGGCGCGATATACCGCCGCGACATCCTCGCTGGCGGCCGGAAAGTGGTGCTCGGGCCCCTGCCGATATTCCACCGCCACCACCGTGGCACCGGTCATTGCCGCCACCGGGATCGCCTCGAGCAGGCCGAGACTGTCGGCACGCCCGAAGACGAAGGCGCCGCCATGCAGCTCGATCAGCAGCCGCCGCTGCGCCGGGTCGGCGGGTGCACTGTGCGGCTCGACCCGCACCACCGGCACGCCGTTCCAGCGTTCATGGTGCAGCTCAACCGGATAGCGCTCGCGCAGCGCCTGGATTTCTCCGTAGGCCCACGCGTCCGCGCCCTTGCGGATCGCTGCCAATTCCTTGAGCACGGTGGCGTTGTCCATCTTTGCGACGGGATCACCGTTGACCACCGCGCTGCGCATCGCCGCCTGTGCTTCAGGGCTCAGATAGGGCGAGAGCGGTAAGGCAAAACCGGGGACGTTCCGCACGCCCTCCGCGGCTGAAGGTGCGGGCGTGGCCGCCATGACGGTCCCGCTGGCGGCCAACCACAGCGCCATCGGCGCGATCTTCCCGGTCCAACCCATCTTCCGCACTCCCCTGTGAGATCGGGTCACAGAGTAATCGTTGCCTCACCGCAGACGCTACGCAGCCGGGCCGGGATCCTTGCGCCCAGGGCAACTGTCTTTCGCCGCTGGACGGGTGTTTGCGGACCAACGCCGCGCGCAGACTGCCTGGCCTGCAACCTCGGACCCCACCGCATGCGCATTGATCTCCCCGGCCGCGTCGGCTTCGGCACCGCCCCTCTGGGCAACATGTACCGCGCCATCCCCGAACAGGAGGCACTGGACACCGTGCACGCCGCCTGGGACCACGGCATCCGCTACTTCGACGCCGCCCCCATGTACGGCGCCGGCCTGGCCGAACTGCGCCTAGGCGAAGCGCTGCAACACTATCCGCGCGATGCCTATGTGCTCAGCACCAAGGTCGGGCGTCGCCTGCTGGATGAAACCGAAGACACCGCCCAGCGTGATCTGGGTGAGAAAGGAGGCCTGTTCGAGCACGGACTGCCCAACAGAATCGTCTACGACTACAGCGCCGACGGCACGCTGCGCGCGATCGAAGAGAGCCTGAAGCGCCTGAAGACCGACCGCCTCGACATCGTCTGGATCCATGACCCGGCCAAGGATTTCCATGGCGATGACTGGCGCGCCGTGTTCCACCAGGCCATGTCCGGTGCCGCGACCGCGCTGACCCGGCTGCGCGAGGAAGGTGTCATCAACGGTTGGGGCCTGGGCGTCAACCGCGTCGAGCCCTGCGTGATGGCGCTGCAGCAGGCCGACCCGGATGGCTTCGTGCTCGCCGGGCGCTACACCCTGCTGGATCACCACGAAGCGCTGGCCAATCTGATGCCGGCGGCCGAAGCGCGTGGTGCCAGCGTCGTGGTCGGTGGTCCCTACAACTCCGGCATTCTCGCCGGCGGCGCGCACTATGAGTACCAGAAAGCCGGCGCCGAGGTGCTGCATCGCGTGGGGCGCCTGCAGCAGGTGTGCGCGCAGTTCGGCGTGGATATCCGTGCCGCAGCGCTGCAGTTCTCGCTCGCCCATCCGGCGGTCGCGGCGGTGATCCCGGGCGCCAGCCAGCCCAGCCGTATCGCGGAGAATCTGGCGTTGGCCGAGGTCGCGATTCCGCCGGCATTCTGGAGCGCGCTGCGCGAGCAGGGCTTGGTCTCCCCGCACGCGCCGTTGCCGTGACTACAACTTCTGGCACCCGCATTCGGTCCTGCAGCCTGCCACCCTGCGCGACACACCGTGTGCGCAGGAGCCGTAATGAACAGGATGTTGGTCGTGGGTGTGGTAGTGGCAATGCTGTCGTTGCCTGCAAAGAGCGCGCCGCCTGAAACAGCAACACAGGTGATCGTGCTGGGCGTGGACCATGCCGCGCAGCTCGTGGCGCGTGAGGATCGGCCCGCGGTGCTGGCGGCGTTCCTCGATCGCGCTGCGCCCGATGCCATCTGCATAGAGCGATCGCCGGAGGCATTTGCACGTAACGATTTCTATGAGTTCACCTACGAAGTGCAGGACGTGGTGGTGCCGTTCGCCCGGGAGCGCAACATTGACGTGTGCCCCTTCGACTGGCATCCCTCGACGGAAGACGCCCAACTGGGCTTCGGCATGGATCTGGAGGCGATTCCTGAAATCCGGCCGATCCGGGGCTTCCAACAGTTCCTGACCTTCCCCGAGCCGGCGCAATTGCACCGAACGCTTTTCCATGCCGACGATCCCCACAATGTGACGCGCTCCACGCAATGGAGCCTCACCCCAGCGGCACGTACCGCACAGGACCTGCCACGTCGCCTGTTCCTGTATCGCACCTTCCTGCAGGCCAAGCGCATCGCGGCCGCCGCGCGGGCGCATCCAGGCGGCACCGTGGTCGTGGTGGTCGGTGAGTTCCACAAGCGCGACATCGATGCTGTGCTGGCCGATGAGCCCGGCATCGTGGTGGTGCAACCGTCGAGCCTGGGTGCCCCGAACGATGCGGATGTCCACCAACGGGAACTGCCGGCGTACCGCTTCGCGGTCGCCAGCTTCAACCTGCTCGGCAGACAGGCAGAAACAGGCAACCGCGACGACGCATTCCTGCGCGAAACGGTGGACGCCCTGTCCGGGAGTGGTGCTGCCGCTGAGGTGCAGTTGCTGGCGACACGACTGGACCTGCTGCAGGGCCGCATCAGTCGCGCCGAGGCGATCGGGCGTTACAGACAGATTGCGGCCATCGCCGGCGAGGCACGATTCACCTGGACCGGGGTGAAGGATATCCGCCGTCTGGATTCCTGGTTCGACCCCTTCGGTAACCTCAGCGTGCGCCAACGCGCCCACCTGGAGCTGGCGCGTGAATCGATTCGGGCCGGCCGCCGCGCTGAAGCAGACCGGCTCAGGACGGCGCTGGGCGGTGAACTCACCGCCCGCCAGCGCAGGCAACTGGACGGTTACTGGCCCCTGCTGGCGAAGTGAGGGCCGGCCGAGCCTGAACCCCGGCGCCGGGCGGCTACCGGTCATTACGGTGTAAAATTCATCGTTTTAACCGGAACAATGGCCAAAACCGCGCAACGGACGCCTGTCCCGGGCCCGGCCTTCATCCGGCTGCTGGCCCGCCTCGCTGAGAGCAACCTGTCCTCGACGGGCCCTGCCCTGTCAGACCGGCTCAGCGAGTGGGTGGACTGGACGCGGGCGGTGACGTTGTCCAAGGCGCTCGATGGCCGGCTGCCGGCCGCGGTCGAGGGGCCGGACTTCGATGCCGACGAGGACGCCGAGTGCCAACGCCTTCGCGCGGCGCTGGAGGCGAGTATTGTTCAGGAACCTGAGACCACCAAGCCGCCTCGCCGGGTGGTTGACGCCGACGGTGCCGCCGCCCCTGTCGAATACACCGTGTACGGCGAGCGTTATCTCACCCTCCAGCGCGCCATGCTCAGCGCCACCAGCCGTCTGCGCGGGCGCCTGCGCGACATGTTGACCCGCCGCTCGCCCGAGATGGCGCGGCTGGCCGAGGTGGACGCGCTGATGGAGCAGACCCTGAGCGCTCGGGAGTACAGCCTGCTGGCCAAGGTGCCGGTGCTGCTGAGGGTCCATTTCGAGCGCCTGCGCGATGCCGGCACCGACGATGCCTGGCTCGAGGTGTTCCGCCGCGACATGCAGAGCCTGCTGTTGGCCGAGCTGGATATCCGTTTTCAACCGATCGAAGGCCTGCTTGCAGCGCTTCGCACCCACTAACCGGGACGTCATGTTCAGAACCAGTCTTCACTACGTTGTTTTCCTGCTTGGCCTTGTGGCGGTGTGCTGGATCGGGGCGGGCTATGCCAGCACCAATCCGGTCGGTTTCGCTGTCGCCGCGCTGATCGCCGTCTGCTACCTCGCCGGTGGCCTCGAGCTGTATCGCTACCGGCAGGCGACCGCCTCGCTGGCGGCGGCCAGCGCCAGTGCGGGCGCCGCCAGCGCCGGGCTCGCCACCTGGTTGGGCCAGCTGCATCCCAGCCTGCGCAATGCCGTGCGCCTGCGCGTGGAAGGCGAGCGCGTCGCCCTGCCCGGCCCGGTGCTGACGCCGTACCTGGTCGGCCTGCTGGTGCTGCTGGGCATGCTCGGCACGCTGCTCGGCATGATGGCCACCCTGCGCGGCACCGGCCTGGCACTGGAGAGCGCGACCGACCTGCAGGCGATCCGCGGCTCGCTGGGTGCGCCGGTGGAAGGCCTTGCGGTCGCCTTCGGCACCTCGATTGCCGGTGTCGCCACCTCCGCCATGCTCGGCCTGCTCTCGGCCCTGTGCCGGCGTGAGCGCCTGGAGGCGGTGCAGCGGCTGGACGTGGAGATCGCGACCACCCTGCACACGCACTCTCAGTCCTGGCAGCGCAATGAAGCCTTCCGGCTGCTGCAGCAGCAGGCCGAGCTCATGCCCGCGCTGGTGGATCGGCTGCAGGCCATGACCACGGCGATCGAGCAGCAGAGCAGCGCCTCGGGCGAGCGGCTGCTGACCAACCAGCAGAACTTCCATGCCAAGGCCGACGAAGAATACGCGCGCCTGACCGCCGCGATCGAGCAGTCACTCAAGGACAGCGTCGCCGAAAGCGCACGCGCGGTTGGCGCGGCCTTGCAGCCGGTGATGGACACCACCCTGGCCGGCATCGCCCGCGCCAACGCCGCCATGCACGAGACGGTGACCGAGGCAGTACAGCGCCAGCTGGCCGGCCTGACCGAGGGCTTCGACGCCAGCCGCGTCGCGACCGCCGCGACCTGGCAGGCCGCACTGGACAGCCAGCAGCAGACCAACACCGCATTGACCGCCGACCTGCGCGTCGCGCTGGACGGATTCGCCGCGCAGCACGATCAACGCGCGCTTGGCCTGCTCGATGCGGTCTCCGCGAAGCTGGTCAGCACCGCTGACGGTTGGCAGGCGGCCCAGTCCGCACAGCAGCAGATCAATGAAGCCATGGCGACCGAGCTGCGCAATGCGCTGGCCACGTTCGCCGAGCAGCATGGCGAGCGGTCCAGCGCCTTGCTTGAGGCGGTCTCGGCCGAGCTCAACACGACTGCGACGCGCTGGCAGCATGCCCAGGCCGCGCAGCAGCAGACCCATGCTGCGCTGACTGCCGACCTGCGCAGCGCGCTGTCCAGCTTTACCGAAACGCATGACGCCCGGGCCGCCGGTCTGATCGACGCGGTCGGCAGCCGCATGGAGGCCACCACCGCGCAGATTGCCGATGCTTGGCAGCAGGCGCTGGCCCGCCAGGATGCCGCTGCGACCGCAGTGAGCGCGCGTCACCAGCACGCGCTGGATGCTGCCGCCGCGACGCTGCAGACCCAGGCGGTGTCGCTCGGCGAGGCGATGCAGCACTCGCATGCCCAGCTGCAGGACGCACTGGAAGCACGCGATCAGCAGCGCCTGAGCGTGTGGACCGACGCCTTCACCGGCATGAGCGCCAGCCTCGGCGAACGCTGGGAGCAGACCGGCGCCAGTGTCGCCAGCCGTCAGCAGGAGATCTGCGACACCCTCGCCCGCACCGCCAACGACATCACCCAGCAGGCACAGGCGCACGCCAGCGAGACGATCAGCGAGATCTCGCGCCTGGTCCAGGCGGCGTCGGAAGCGCCCAAGGCCGCGGCCGATGTGGTCGCCGAACTGCGCAGCAAACTGTCCGACAGCCTGGTCCGCGACACCGCCACGCTGGAAGAACGCAGCCGTCTGCTGGCGACCGTGGAGACCCTGCTGGATGCGGTCAACCACGCCGCCAACGAGCAGCGCTTCGCCGTGGATGCCCTGGTCTCGACCTCGGCAGAGCTGATGGACCGCGTTGGCACGCGCTTCACCGACCACATCGAAGCCGAGACCGGCAAACTCGGCAGCGTGGCCGCGCAGGTCACCGGCAGTGCGGTGGAAGTAGCGAGCCTGGCCGATGCGCTCGGCAGCGCCGTGCAGTCCTTCGGCACTGCCAGCGACGGCCTCAACGAGCGCCTGGCCCAGATCGCCGCCTCGCTGGATGGTTCGCTGGCCCGCAGTGACGAGCAGCTGGCCTATTACGTGGCCCAGGCGCGTGAGGTGATCGACCTCAGCGTGCTGTCGCAGAAGCAGATCATCGATGAACTGCAGCAGCTGGCGGGCCGCCGCAGCAGCAAGGCCGGGGCCGCCTCGGCATGAGCGACGAGATCGAAGTCGAGGCCGACGGAGGCGCGCCGATCTGGGCCGCCTTCGGCGACCTGATGTCGGTGCTGCTCGGCGCGTTCGTACTGATCCTGGTCGGCGTGGTCGCGCTGCAGTTGGAGCTGACCAACCGGCTGGATGAAGAGGTCAAGCAGCGCCAGGCCGAAGTGCAGCGCCGCCAGACGCTGGAGCAGGCCTTGGCCGGCCCGCTCGCGGCCGGGCGTGTGACGCTGGTGGATGGCCGCATCGGCATCCGCGGCAATGTGCTGTTCGCGTTGAACTCGGATCAGCTGCAGCCGGAAGGTGCCGACGTCCTCAAGAGTCTGGCCGGGCCGTTGAAAGGCTACCTGGCCGCGCGCGAGGAGATCCTGATGGTCAGTGGCTTCACCGACGACCAGCAGGTGCGCGATGGCAACTGGCGCTTCGCCGACAACTGGGAACTCTCCGCCGAGCGTGCATTGACCGTGACCCGCACCCTGATCGCCGAAGGCGTGCCGTCGGATGCGGTGTTTGCCGCAGCGTTTGGCTCGGAGCAGCCGGTGAGTTCCAACGCCGACGAGGATGGCCGCGCCAAGAACCGCCGCGTCGAAATCGCCCCGATCCCGAAACCCAAGGCGAGCAAGGCCGCGGATGCCCCGTAACCCTGTCGCAACCGCTGAGATTCTCGAGAACTGGCGAGCGGACAAGCTCGACGGGCTGGACCGCACGCGTTTAGCGATGATCGAGGCGTTGCATACCCGCATGCAAGCGCATGACGGTGAGGTGCGGGCGCTGTTGCAACGGAAGCTGGATGCGTTGGTCGCGGGTTACGCTGAGCGGGTTGCCGAGGCGTCGGCATCGGTAGTGACCGCGCCGGGCCTGTCATCGGGACGCATCGGTCTGCAGGCGCTGGTCACGGAATTAACGGGGCAGCACAATGCTGCGTATCCGGATTTGCCGGTGCTGGGTGAGGTCCGGGCGACGTGGGCCAGGCTTCGCAATGCCAGCCAGCTCAAGCAATCGCTGGCCCAGATGCCCACCAATGGTGGGCCGTTGAACTCCGGTGTACTGGTCCATCGCGCCTTGACGCTGATGAAAGAGACCTCGCCCGGCTACCTGACGCATTTCATGGCGTACCTGGATGCGCTGTCGGGCATGGAGCACCTGCATCAGTGGGGCGTGCTGGTGGCGACGCCGAAAGTGGTGCCGCGGGGGGCGAAGCCGCGGCGGCCGCGTGCGGGAAAGGGAGCGGGCTGATCCAGGCGTTCCATCTGCGTGCCTTGATGGCCGCACGACATTGCCCCGAGCAACGCTGAGCCGAGGTCGCGCCAGCAAGGTATTGCGCGCTTTGAACAAACATGCCTGCGCGTTCGCCAGCCATCCCGCTCAGCAACGATGCCGCGACGCTCTGCGCATTGACGCTGAGGATGGCCAGGGGAGTCGGCTCTAACTGAATACGACAGGCCCAGAACTGGCCTCATCAGGCCTCTTGCCCCGGCCAAACTCGGGTGATAGCTTTGTAATTACAGCGTAATTATGCAGAGGCGGCAGATGGCTCGAGACTGGAACACGCTAGCGGATCGCCGCCAGGCAAGGCTGCAGCGGGCCGCCGATGCCGGGCTCGGGCGCTTGCTGCCCCATGCCGAGGTTCCCCGCCTGCTGCATACCGTGCTCGAACCCGGCGACCGGGTCTGCCTGGAGGGCAACAACCAGAAGCAGGCCGATTTCCTCGCCGAGTGCCTGGCCCAGCTCGATCCCGCGCAGGTCCACGGCCTGCACATGGTCCAATCCGTGCTCTCCCTGGCCTCGCACCTGGACGTCTTCGAGCGCGGCATCGCCCAGCGCCTGGACTTCTCCTTCTCGGGTCCGCAGAGCGGCCGGCTGGCCAATCTCGTCGCCGAGGGCCGGATCGAGATCGGGGCGATCCACACCTATCTCGAACTGTTCGGCCGCTACTTCATCGATCTCACCCCGCAGGTCGCACTGATCGCCGCCCAGGCCGCCGACCGTCACGGCAACCTCTATACCGGCCCGAATACCGAAGACACCCCCGTGATCGTCGAGGCCACCGCGTTCCGGGGCGGCATCGTGATCGCACAGGTCAACGAAATCGTCGACACCCTCCCCCGCGTCGACATCCCGGCCGATTGGGTCAACTTCGTCACCGAGGCGCCGCGCCCCAATTACATCGAGCCGTTGTTCACCCGCGACCCGGCGCAGATCTCCGAGATCCAGGTGCTGATGGCGATGATGGCCATCAAGGGCATCTACGCCGAGTACGGCGTGCAGCGCCTCAACCACGGCATCGGTTTCGATACCGCGGCGATTGAGCTGCTGCTGCCCACGTATGCCGAATCACTGGGGCTGAAGGGCAAGATAGGCACGCACTGGGCACTCAATCCGCATCCGGCACTGATCCCGGCGATTGAATCGGGCTTCGTGCAGTCCGTGCATTCGTTCGGCTCCGAGCTGGGCATGGAGCGCTACATCGAGGCGCGCTCCGATGTCTTCTTCACCGGCAGCGACGGCAGCATGCGCTCCAACCGCGCGTTCTCGCAGACCGCCGGTCTGTACGCCTGCGACATGTTCATCGGCTCCACGCTGCAGATCGATCTGCAGGGCAACAGTTCCACCGCCACCCGTGATCGCATCGCCGGCTTCGGCGGCGCGCCCAACATGGGCTCGGATGCCCGCGGCCGCCGCCATGCCAGCCCGGCCTGGCTCAAGGCCGGCCAAGAGGCGGCGCTGCCCGGGCAGATGCCACGCGGGCGCAAGCTGGTCGTGCAGATGGTGGAAACCTTCCGCGAGCACATGGCGCCGGCCTTCGTCGACCGCCTCGATGCCTGGGAGCTGGCCGAGCGCGCGAAGATGCCGCTGCCGCCGGTGATGATCTACGGCGATGACGTCACCCACGTACTGACCGAAGAAGGCATCGCCAATCTGCTGCTGTGCCGCAGCCCGGAGGAACGCGAACAGGCGATCCGCGGCGTGGCCGGCTACACCGCGGTCGGCCTGGGCCGTGACCGCGCGATGGTCGAGAACCTGCGCGACCGCGGCATCATCCGCCGCCCGGAAGACCTCGGCATCCGCACCCGCGATGCCAGCCGCGACCTGCTTGCCGCGCGCTCGGTCAAGGATCTCGTGCGTTGGTCCGGTGGGTTGTACAACCCGCCCAAACGCTTCCGCAACTGGTAAGGGGCACGCCATGGAAACCCTGCGTTATCGCTTCCCCGGGCAGCACGATCTCACCGAGCGCGACCATCACGCGCTGGTCGGCGTGGTCGCCTCGGGCAATCTGGAAGTGCTGATCGAACCCACCCCGCTGGACGGTGCGATGGAGATCGAGGTGATCACCTCGGCCACCGGCTTCGACACCATCTGGCAGGCCGTGCTGGCCGACTTTGCCGCGCGCCACCCGCTGCGCAACGTGCGGTTGTCGATCAACGATGCCGGCGCGACACCGGCGGTGGTCAGCCTGCGTCTGCAGCAGGCGCTGGAAACCCTGCAGGAAGGAGACGCCGCGTGAGCAGTCACAGCTTTTACGAGGCCGATGCGCGCGAGCGTATCCACGGACTGCTCGATGCCGGCAGCTTCAGCGAGTTCGTGGGCCCGGCCCGCCGCATCATCAGCCCACACCTGGCCCAGCTGGATCAGCCCGGTGCCTTCGATGACGGCATTGTGGTGGGCACGGGCAGCTTGAGCGGTCGTCATGTCCTGATCGCTGCGCAGCAGGGCCAGTTCATGGGGGGGGGCGTCGGCGAAGTGCACGGCGCCAAGCTCACCGGGCTGCTGGAGCGTGCCGTTGCGGTGCGCCCGGAGGCGGTGCTGCTGCTGCTCGACAGTGGCGGCGTGCGGCTGCATGAAGCCAACGCCGGCCTGGTCGCCATCTCCGAGATCATGCGGGCGGTGTTGGCCACCCGTGCCGCCGGGATTCCCGTGTTCGCCCTGATCGGCAGCGGCAACGGCGCCTTCGGTGGGATGGGCATCGTTGCCCGCTGCTGCACGGCGGTGGTGATGTCCGAAGAAGGCCGTCTCTCGCTGTCCGGCCCGGAAGTGATCGAGACCGTACGCGGCGTGGAAGAGTTCGACTCGCGCGACCGTGCCCTGGTGTGGCGCGTGACCGGCGGCAAACACCGCTATCTGATCGGCGACGCGGTGCAGTTGGTGCCGGATCGCATCGAGGCCTTTGCCGATGCCGCAACGGCGCTGATGGCCGTACATGCCGAGGCGCAGGATCCGCTGGACGCGCTGGAACAGGCGCACGCCCGGCTCGGTGCACGGATCAACGCCTATGGCGGCTGCCGCGATGGCCTGGAGGTCTGGCGCCTGCAGGGCATTGCCGATGCCGACCAGCTGCCCGTGCTTGACACCGCTGACTTCCTTGACGCCGTCAAGAACCGGAGCCTGCCATGGAACTGACGCCGCTGCTCGATGCCCTGTTCCCGCTCGGCCACGCGGTCACCCGCGAGGACGATGTACTGGGCGGCACCGCGACCACCGCCGCCGGCGACGTCACCGTCATCGGCACCGCCAACAAGCTGGAGGTCGGCGTCGACCACGCACTCGCGCTGGCAGCCACCGTGCTCGCCAGCACCCGCGCGCACCCGCAGCGGCCGATCGTGATGCTCGTCGATACCGCCGGTCAGCGTTTGGCGCGCCGCGATGAAATGCTCGGCATCAACAGCTACTTCGCGCACCTGGCGCGTACGCTGGATCTGGCCCGCCGCCGCGGTGCGCCGCTGGTCAGCCTGGTCTACGGTGAATCCGTCAGCGGCGGTTTCCTGTCGTTCGGGCTGATGGCCGACCGCATCTATGCCCTGCCCGAAGCGCAGGTGCGCGTGATGGATCTGCGCGCGATGGCGCGCGTCACCAAACAGCCGCTTGAGAAACTGCAGGCGCTGAGCCAGAGCTCGCCGGTGTTCGCGCCGGGCGTGGAGAACTACGTACGCATGGGCGCGGTGGAGGCCGTCTGGGAGGGCGATCTGGCGCAGGCCCTGGTCGATGCGCTCCACGCGCCTGTCTCCGGCGATCAGCGTCGCGCCCGTGGCGCCGAGCGTGGTGGCCGCCTGTTGGCGCGCGATGTCGCCGCTGCCGTGGCCGCAGGCGAGGCCTGAACCATGCGCCGTCACGACCTCGTCTGGCTCGCTCCGCAGGCACCGTGGCAGGTGCTGACCCCGGGCGCGGATGCGCGCCTGCGGGCGTGGGCCCAAGCGCGCCTGCCCTTTGTCGTGGCGCGACGCGATCCGGTCACTGATGGCGATCAGCTGCGGCTGGGCGTGCCGTTGCCCTTGGCCGAGCGGCGCCAGCGGCTGTCTCTGCGGGTCGAACGCATCTACGTGCAGCGCACCGCACCGCCGCCGTTGCTGGCCGAGGTCGCCAAAGCACTGTCCGCCCCCTGGCGCGATGCACTGCGCCCTTTGCTGGCCGACCTGCTCGAACCCACCCGGCCGCCCCGCGTGTTCGGCAGCTTCGCCTGGCAGAGCCTGACCGGCCTGCCGTATCTGCACGCCGGCTCCGATCTGGACCTGCTCTGGGAGACCACCGATCACGCCCATGCCGCGGCGCTCACCGAACGCATGCGGCGCTGGGAACGCGAGCATGGCCTGCGCATCGATGGCGAGCTGCGCTTCCCCGCCCGGCGTTCCGTGAGCTGGCGCGAGTACACCGTCGATGCCGCCCGCCTCCTCGTCAAATCGGATGACGCCTGCTGGTTGTCCACACGCGATGCCCTGCTCACGCAGCCGGTGGCCGCATGAACGCCGTGCCCCGCCCCGCCCCGTTGCCACCGCCCCCCCCCACGGCGGCTGCGCATCGGCTGGCCCGGATGGCGATCACCAGCCTGCATGCCGAACTGGCCTGCGCCCCCAAACCCGGGCTGGTCACACCATGGAGCCGCGGCAGCCACGATGACATGGACGCGGCCACCTTCCTGCGCAGCCTGTTCGCGCTGCGTGGCTACTTCGTGGCGGTCGCCGCCGCCGGTGCGCACAACGCGCCGTTCGATCATCTGCGCATGCTCGGCATCGAGGCGGAAACCGCAATGCTGCGGGCGACGGGTGGCATCAACACCCATCGCGGCGCGATTTTCAGTCTCGGCCTGCTGGTCGCCGCGTCCGCGCGTCTGCGTCATGTCGAGCATGCTGCGCCTCAAGGCACTGCGGTCTGTCATGCGGTACGCGGGTACTGGGCGCCCGCGCTGCTCGCCGCACCGTTGAACAGCGCCAGCCCTGGCCAGCGCGCCCGCCAGCGGCATGGCGTCCCCGGCGTGCGCGAACAGGCGGCGCAGGGATTCCCGCTGCTGCGCGAGGTCGCCCTGCCCACCCTGCAGGCCACCCTGCGCGCCACCGCTGACCGACAGGCCGCGATGGTGCAGACACTGATGTCGCTCGTCGCGGTCACTACCGATCTCAACCTCCTGCATCGCGGCGGTGAACGCGGGCTGGCCTTTGCACAGCAGCAGGCACGTCGCTTCCTCGCCGAGGGCGGCGCGCTGGAATCCGGCTGGCGGGCACGGCTGGGGCCGGTGTGCGACGCATTTGAAGCACGTCGGCTCAGCCCGGGCGGCAGTGCCGATCTGCTGGCCTGCGCGTGGTTCCTGCACCTGCAGGAGCGCGCATGAGCCTGGTCCTGCTCTGTCCCGGTCAAGGCGGCCAGCATCCGGATATGTTCAAGCGGGTGCGCGGGAATCCGCAGGCGCAGCCGGTGCTCGATCTGGCCAGCGCGCTCCTCGGCGCACCGGTCGAACCATTGGCGGCCGACCCATCGCGCTTCCACAACGCAGTGGCCCAGCCGCTGGTCTGCGCCGCGGCGCTGGCACATTGGGCGGCGCTGCAGACGCAGCTGCCGCCCATCACCGCCGTCGCCGGCTACAGCGCCGGCGAGCTGGCCGCGCACGCGGTGGCGGGCAGCGTCGACACGGCCACCTGTCTGGCCCTGTCGCGCGAGCGTGCCCGGTTGATGGACGCTGCAGCGCCGGCCGATGCCGGCCTGCTGGCGGTGATCGGGCTGGACGAACGTCGCATCGCACGTCTGTGCGTGACGCACGGGGTGTTCCTGGCCATCGTCAATGGGCCCGATCACGTGGTCCTCGGCGGCCTGCGGCCTGCGCTGGAGGCCGTCGCCGCTGACGTGGCTGCCCACGGTGCCCGGACCGTCCCGCTGCCGGTGGACGTGCCCGCGCATACCCCGTTGCTGGCCGCAGCGGCGCAGGGCTTTGAGAAGCCGTTGCGCGCACTCCCACTGCACGCACCCCGGTTGCGCCTGCTGGCCGGCATCGATGGCCGCCTGGTCAGTGACGTCAGCCGTGTCGTGGCGACGTTGTCGGCGCAGATCGCCCAGCCGGTGCAATGGCAGGACGTGCTGCAGCAGGCGGTCGAGCGCGGTGGGCGAGTCTTCCTGGAGCTGGGCCCGGGCGCGGCGCTCAGCCGCCGGGTTCGCGACCTGCACCCGCAGCAGGAGGCGCGTTCCGTCGAGGATTTCCAGACGCTGGAGGGCGTCCTGGAGTGGGTGGACCGCGCATGCGCACGCGCATGAGGGTCCGCCGGTAACCGTTGCACCCCGTAACCCTCGATGGCGGGTCGCCATCATGCTGCACGCGTATCAAGTGTCTCGGGAGGGCGCATGAGTCCGCAAATCGCAACGATCATCGGCTTGGTGATCATGTTCATCGTGGCCACGGCCCTGCCCATCAACATGGGTGCCGTGGCATTCGCGCTGGCCTTCATCATCGGCGGCCTGTTCGTCGGGATGGAGGGCAAGGAGGTGTTGGCCGGCTTCCCGGGCGACCTGTTCCTGACCCTGGTCGGCATCACCTACCTGTTCGCCATCGCGCAGAAGAACGGCACCATCGATCTGCTCGTGCACTGGGCGGTCAAGGCGGTGCGCGGGCATATCGTCGCCATTCCGTGGGTGATGTTCGTCGTCACCGCGGTGCTGACCGCCTTCGGTGCGCTCGGCCCGGCCGCAGTGGCCATTATCGGCCCGGTCGCGCTGCGCTTTGCCAAGCAGTACAAGATCAACCCGCTGATGATGGGCCTGCTGGTGATCCACGGCGCGCAGGCAGGTGGCTTCTCGCCGATCAGCGTGTATGGCGGCATCACCAACCAGGTGGTGCAGAAAGCTGGCCTGGAAGTCACGGAAATGGCCGTGTTCCTGACCAGCCTGGGCTTCAACCTGCTGATGGGGATCATCTGCTTCTTCGCCTTTGGCGGGCTGGCCCTGATGCGTCGCGCACCAACCGCGACCGAGCCGTTGATCGCCGGCAGCCAGGCGTCCTCGCGCCAGTTTGCGATCGAAGGCCACGGCGCCCTGGTCTCGGCGGGCGGTGGCACGCTCTCCAATGATCCGGATGCGCTGGATGACGTGCGCATCAACCGCGAGCGCGTGTTCACCCTGATCGGCCTGCTCGGGCTGGGCATCGCGGCCCTGGTCTACAACCTCAACGTCGGCCTGGTCTCGATCACCGTCGCGGTGGTGCTGGCCCTGCTCTCGCCGAACTCGCAGAAGGGCGCGGTGGATGGCATCAGCTGGTCGACCGTGCTGCTGATCAGCGGCGTGGTTACCTACGTGGCCGTACTGCAGCAGGCCGGCGCGGTGGACTACATCGGCCATGGCGTGGGTGCGATCGGCATCCCGCTGCTGGGCGCGCTGCTGGTCTGCTACGTCGGTGGCATCGTCTCGGCGTTCGCCTCCTCGGCGGCGGTGCTGGGCGCCACGATTCCACTGGCGGTGCCGTTCCTGATGCAGGGGCATCTCAGCGCTGCCGGTGTGATCTGCGCACTGGCGATCTCCTCCACCGTGGTGGATGTCAGCCCGTTCTCGACCAACGGCGCACTGGTGGTTGCCTCGGCGGCGAAGGAAGAGCGCGAAGCCCTGTTCCGTCGCTTCCTGGTCTACAGCGGCCTGGTGGTGGCCTTCGGTCCGCTGCTCGCATGGCTGCTGTTCGTCGTGCCGGGCTGGATGTAAGCGCACGGCGGGTCTGCACCGGCAGGCCCGCCATGACCCGGTAGAATGCTGCACACCTGCCCATGAAGCCCTGCCATGCCCCTGGCCCCTGGTCCCCGCCTGTCCAAGAAACGCGTGCCGCTTTATGAAGAAGTGGCCGAGCGGCTGCGCCAGAAGATCTACGACTACGAGCTGCCACCGGGTGAATGGATCGACGAGCCGCTGCTCGCCGAAGAACTGGGCATCAGCCGCACCCCGCTGCGCGAGAGCCTGAAGCTGCTGGCCGCTGAAGGCCTGGTGCAGCTCGATGCGGGCCGCGGCAGCCGGGTCACCCGGCTGACCCTGGAAGACCTCAACCAGCTTTTCCCGGTGATGGCCATGCTGGAAGGCCGCTGCGTGCATGAGGCGGTCAAGCGCATCGATGAAGCGGGCGTGGTCCAGTTGCAGGCGCTGCACGATGCCATGGAAGTCGCCGCGGCCGCGGGCGACCTGGCCGAGTACTACCGCAACAACTATCTGATCCACGAAAGCCTGCAGACCCATGCCGGCAACCCGTGGCTGATCCGCGTCACCCACGACCTGCATCGCATCCTGAAGATGCATCGCGGCCGCCAGTTGCTCACGCCAGGCCGCATGGCCCAGTCACTGGCCGAGCATCGCGCCTTGATGGCATGCATCCGCAACCGTGATGCCGAAGCCGCCGAGCAGATGATGAACCGCCATCTGCTCAGTCAAGGCGAAGCATTGGCGGCCTATGTGGCAGCCGGTGGCCAGTTGAACGTGCCCGCGCCGCTGCCCCGGCAGGGTGGCCTCTAGTCGCGCAGCAGCGCGCTCGGACGACAGCCGCTATGCCAGCTCCACCGTCATCCGGGTCAGTGATTGGCCCAACAGGTGCAGGCGGATCTGATCCAGGCTGGTGAAGTAACAGACCGTGTCCGTCCCGGCCAGACGATAGATCCCCCGCTCCCCCCCGAGCAGCACGAATTTTTCCTGGTCGACCAGATACTGGGCGACCGGTGGCACGCCCTGTGCCTTGAGCCCGTCGATATCGATCGGCTCAAGTGCGTCGAGATCCTGCAGTGCGGTGGTCATGGTGCGGAAACATCCTTTGGGGTGCCTCGATCTTAGGCAGGTGCGCAGCAGCAGGGCGTGGATTGATCGTGATGGCCACGAGAGCATCGCGCAGGGCCACTCACGCCACCGGCAGCGCGTCCAGGCGCATGGCCTTCCAGCGCGACGCGGTAGCGCGCAATAATCGATGAGAACGGCAACGTCACGGCGATGTGCGGCATCTACCCTGTCCAGCTGATTGAGACGTCCATCCGCGGCACCCGTCGGGGCATCCCCGATAGGCAAGGACTATTGCATAGGCGCGCCATGCGACGCGCTGCAACGCCGTGCGCTACTGCGGCTTTCGTACTCGTTGCATATCGTGACCGGTGCGGGGCGTGTATCTCTGACGAACATGCGCTTGCCCTCGCGTTCTGCGCGCGGTAGTCGCCGGACCCTTAGAGATATCCATGTGACCACCGTCGCCCCATCGCGCGCCCTCGGCGCCCTCCTGTTGTTCAGCGGCATCGCCGCCGTCATTCTTTGCCTGGTCCTGCTGGCGCTGGCCACGCCGTCCCATCGCCGCCCGGTGTTCCGGCTGGCGATCGGCCCGCAGATGGCGACGCCGTATGGTCTCGGTGGGTCGCCATTGAACGGAGGGCCGAGCGCCTACGCAGAAGCGCTGGAGGCCCATGTCGGCATCCGGCTCGAGCTGCGCCGCTCGCCCTCCATCGAGCGTGCCATCGACCTGCTTCGGACCGGTGAGGTGGATGGCGTCGCATTCTCGCTGCCGTCGACCCGCGCACTGCTGCCGGCCTCGGCGGTCGTCTCCGCACCGTTCTACACCGGCACTTCCGTGCTGGTCACTCGCCGCGGTTCGGATCACGCTCCGCTCGCCGCATTGGCGGGTCGCCGCGTGGCAGTGATCGACAATGGCGAGTACCGCGCCTTTCTGGCACGCAACTATCCAGGCATCCAGGTCCTGCCCATGGCCTCACCGGGCGACATGCTGGCGGCGCTGGACAGCGGCACGGCCGACGCGGCACTGGGCGGCGATGCCATTCTGGTGCCACTGACCCGGCGCGATCACAATGCCATCCTGCAGGTGCACCCCGCGCCCGATGCGCCACCGGTGGAGCTGCGCGTGGCATCGGTACCGCGGCGTGCGGCCGATGTTGCCGCAGCCCACGACGCACTGGGTGCGCTGCCCTCGACCATCCACACCGACATCCTCGAGCGTACGCTCGATGCCATCTACCGCGCGCCGCCCACGATCCGCGCGGTCGCCCTCTACTACCGCGTCCCCATCGTGGTCTGCTGCCTGGTGATGCTGACGATCCTGCTGAGCATGCTGCGGGCCTATCGCATGACACGCCGCGCCGCCGCCCGCCAGGCCGAGGCCGCCCGCATCCTGACGCTGGTCAACCATGAGCTCCGCAACAGTGCGTCGTCCGTGATCTCGGCGATCGACCTTGCCGAGGCCGAGCCGGTGCAACCTTTGCGCGAACAGCATTTCGCATCCGCGCGCTCGGCCGCCGATGCCTTGCGGCACACGCTGACCAATGCCCTGGAATTCATGTTTCACGAGGCCACCCATCGTCACAGCGCCGGCGCCTGCCATCGCGCGCATGCCGTGCTGGTGGAGTGCATCTCCGGAATGCGGCCGCTGGCGCTGTCCAAGGGACTGCAGCTGCGCCTGGCCCTGGAAGGGCCCGATGCCACGGTCACGCAGTGCGATGCGCGTGCCCTCCACCACATTGCCAGCAATCTGATCTCCAATGCCATCAAGTTCTCGGACACCGGGGTGATCGGCGTCCGACTGGGCTTCCTGCGCGGCGTCGGCGAGCTCGGCCAGATCAGCATGCGGGTCACTGACACCGGCCCGGGCATTGCCACGGAAGATATCGAACGCATCTTCGTGGCGTTCAGTGGCACCGCCCAGGGCCGGCGCAAGCTGGGCACCGGCATCGGGTTGAGCTTGTGCCGCCGGATCGCCATCAGCCAGGGCGGTGACATCGCCGTGGTCAGCAAGCTCGGCCGCGGCTCGACGTTCATCGCCACGTTGCGCGGGCGGCGCGAGGCAACCACTGCAGCACCGGCGGCAACCCTGGATTGCCCACGGGCGCTGGTGATCGAGGATCAGCCAGCCATTGCCGAGATCATCCGGCGCAGGCTGCACAGTCAGCAGTTCGAGGTCTCGGTGGCCCACACCGGCGCCAGTGCCCTGGCCAGCCTCGCTGCGGAGGGTCCGTTCGCGCTGATCACGCTGGACGGCGACCTGATGGACCAGACCGGAAGCGCCATTGCCGTTGCCATCAGGCGCATGGAAAGCCGTCACGGCTGGCCGGCCGCCCGCCTGATCTCCCTGTCCGGCGCAACGGAAGACGGCGATCGCCAAGGTTATGCGGGCACCGATGTGCACCGCTTTCTATCCAAACCGGTGGCGTGGTGCGAGTTCGATGCTGCCGTGCGGCCGGGGCCGTCGCCGGCGCCCCGCGCGGCCCCTGTCGGCGGTGCACACGGGCTGGATGTCATGGCGATCTATGCCACCCAGATGCAGGTGGACCTCACCGATCTGGAAACGGTGATCGCCGCGGGCAACTGGCGGCGCGCACTGGCCATGGCACACCGCATCCAGGGCGCAGCGTCGATGGTCGGCGACAAGAATGCGGTTGCTGCGATATGCGCGCTGCAGACCTGTCTGAAGATCCACGCGATCAATGGCGACCCAGCCGATCAAGACCTGACGCAGTTGGCGATCCTGCTCGCCCGCCTGCGTGATGCTGCCAACGGCGGCGACACGCACCCCCCGACTTCGTCAGGCTGAGCCGCACGCAGGGCCCGCGGGGTCGCGCCCCTGACGGCGGGGCGCGTTCTCTGGAGATCGGCAGCTGCCCACCCGCGAGGGCGCCACGGGGGGCGGTCATCGGTTGTCTCCGACCGGCGAAGACCCGGCCGCAGCAGGGCCAGGCCATTCGCGGAAACCCGCGCAAGCAGGCCCCAAAACGCAGACTCCCCGGCGCGCAGATGCGAACCGGGGAGTGCTGGAACCCGCAATGCCGGGGCGATTACCAACCGATACCAACACCCAGGCCAACGCTCTGCTCACCGCTGTTGGTAAACGCGCCGTTGAGGCTGAAGGTGGCCGAGCCCTTCTCGTTGAGCACCCGCTGGTAACCCACGGCCATGGCCGACTCGCCATCGCTGTAGCCCACACCGGCACCGAGGCGGTTGTAGGTGGCCAGGCCGGCGGTGTTCATGGCCATCGCGCTCTGCGCGCTGTTCATGGCCGCCAGCCGGTTGAAGCGCTTGTCCATCTTGTCCAGACGCTGTTCGACCCCTTTGATCGCGTCATCGGTGTACTCGTTGGCGCGGGCGAGCATCTTCTCCAGATCGGCGGTGCTGACCTGCGGCGTGGGGGTGGGTGCAGGGGCGGGTGCGTCGGCCTTGGACGGCTTGCCGCCGTCGTCGGCACTGGCGATGCGAGCCCCACCATCTCCGGTAGAGGCGGCCTCCGGCGTACCCGATACCGCGCCACTGCCTTCGTCCTCCGCAGCCACGGGCGGCGTAGGTGCACTGGCGGTCGCCATTGCGCGACCTTCCGGCGGGGTGTCAACGCCCTGTTCCAGACCGTCGATGCGGCCATCCAGGCGCTGCTCCATGGCATGCAGCTGGCCGCCGTTGACCGCATCCCGGCTGCCGGGTGCGATCAGACCGTTGGCCACGTTGCCGAGCACCATGCCGTTGGCGCCGGCCAGGTTGAGCTGGTTGAGGCCATCAGTGCGGGTGGCGGGGCTGTCCTGGAAGACCGAGCGGAGTTGGTTCTCTACCCGGTCGACGCGGGTGCCGTTGGTGATCACGGCAGTGTCTAGCGCGGTCAGGGCATCGTTGACCGTGCTCTGCTTGCCACCCTGAACCTTGTAGGAAGGAGAAACGATGTTCCCCTGACGATCAACCGTAGCTCCCCCGCCAAGCAACGATAAAGAGTCTCGAAGCTGCCCGGCAGTCGCCGCATCGTATGAGGCAATTCCGTTTGCGACGCTCGTCAACCTGCGACGATTTGAGTAAGTTCCGATCGAAACTTCGTTGGAGCGCATCGCCTCAGAGCCCGCACCTATGGCCACCGAGTTCTCTGCACCGCCAAAGACCCAGGCGCCCTCACCGATCGCCATGCTTCTAAGAGCATCTGCCCGTGCGCTCGAGCCGACCGCCAGCCCGCCTTCGTTAAGACCGCTTACCGAAGAGGATTGGCCAATCGCCACGGAGTTTCTTGCGCTCGCCCGCGCAAAGTGACCGACTGCCGTGCCGCCCTCATCACCAACGCTAGCGAACGCATACTCGCCAATGGCTACGGAGCGCTCACCGGCTTTCGCGGGAGAGTTTCCGTCATTCTTCGAGCTCACTGCAATCGCCCTATTCATAAGCTCCAGATCCGAAACACGTTCATTGGTCTGAAAAAGCTGCGCGCCCGTCATCGCGTCGGAACTGCCGTCGGAGATCCTGCCATTGGAAATCCCTGTCACTCGATTACCTCCAAAATCGACGTCAGCAGATGGAGCATTCGCTATATCCGCCAATTTCACATCATTCCGATCCTTCTTCAGATCATCAAGCTCACTGCGATTTAGCGAGATCTCTCGCTTCGCCTCAAACAGCTGACTTCCTGTTACCGCATCACGACTGCCGGACTCCACGCGCCCGTCTGCAAGATTAGTCAGGATTGCACCCCCCGCCCCAGCCAAGACGACGTGATTGATACCGTCAGCTTGGACCGATGGGCTTGATTGGAAAACCGAGCGCAGTTGATATTCAATCGATCCCACTCGTGCGTCACCGTTGACCACCGCGTTGTCCAGAGCAGATAGCGCATCGCCCACGGTCTTTTGAGTATCCCCTTGGACGGTGTAGGTGGGGGAAATGACTTCACCATTGGCATCAATCCCTGCATTTCCACCAAGAGTTGCCAAAGAATCATGCAACTGCCCGACGGATGCAGCATCACTTGTCGACCTACCTCGCGAAACGTTGACTATTCGCCGCTTGGTAGTCAAATTGCCAACGGAAACGACATTATCTTCAAGAGCTTCAGAGTACGCACCAAGCGCAATCGAACCAGCAGCGTTCGTCCTGACTTTCGCATAAGCGCCGAGAGCCACGCCAAACTCACGTTCGACTTCTGTCCCCGCCCCTAGCGCGAATCCTGCAGTAGCAGCCTCCTTTACCATGGCTCCCCGACCTAAAGCGACGGAGTTAGTTGCCAATGAACTGGAGTAGCTTCCGATTGCAGTGCCGCCCTCAGACGCCATTGACGCCTGTGCGCCATTTCCGATCGCGGCGCCGAATATGCCGGCCTCCGCTGCTTCGGAATTGAGTTCTTGGCCGAGGGCAATGAGGCGTGCATCCGACTCCAACCCGCTCAAGCGCTCGTTTGTCGCGAACAACTGTCCACCGTTCACCGCATCCGTACTCGCCGCCGAGCTCACATCGCCCGCAGCCAGTCCACGCACCCGTCCACCATTCATATCGATGCTACCATCCGCAGCAAACTTCACCACACCGTCCAAGTCGGGATCGAAGTTCTCGAATTCGGTGCGCAACGCATCCAGGTCACGACGGTTGCCCGTGATGCGCCCATCCTGCCCGGACAGCTGCAAGGCGTGCGCCGCCAGCACCCCTTCCTGGGCCGTCACTTTCTGCTGGGTACCGAACAACTGCTTGCCTGTAACCGCGTCGGTACTGGTCGCACTCAGGGTGCCATCCGCCACACCGCTCAGCTTGCGCGCTGCATTGGACTTGTTGCGCAGGTCCAGCGTGGTGCCGGTGTTCTGAGCACCCAAGCGCAGGTTCCCGCTGGCTGACACCTGGCTGACCAGGCCTTCCAGAGCCGTCGCACGGCCTACCACACCGTCCGCCGTTCGCTGTGCGGCAGTTGCTGCCGTTTGAGCAGTGGCCGCCGCGTTCTGCGCTGCGGTCACATTGGTGTTGGTGACATTGAGCTGCTTCCCGGTTACCGCTTCGGTGCTGGTGGCACTCACGGTGCCATCAGCCACGCCGCTCAGTTTGCGTGCCGCGTTCGACTTGTTGCGGACGTCCAGAACGGTACCGGTGTTCTGCCCACCCAGGCGAAGGTTGCCCGTCGCCGACACTTGGCTGACCAGGCCCTCCAGCGCCGTCGTACGCGTCACTACCCCGTCCGCCGTTCGCTGTGCATCGGTCGCGGCGGTCTGTGCCGTCGTCGCAGCGCTGTGCGCTGCCGTCACGCTGGTGTTGGTAGCCGCGAGCTGCTTGCCGGTCACCGCCTCGGTACTGGTGGCGCTCAGCGTTGCATCGGCCACGCCGCTGATCTTGCGGTTGGCGTCGGATTTGTTGCGCACATCCAGCGTCGTGCCCGTGTTCTGCGCGCCAAGACGCACAGGGCCAGCGACTGCCGTCTGGCTGACCAAGCCCTCCAACGCGGTTGCGCGGGTGGTCAGGGCATCGGCCGTGCGCTGGGCGGCACCCGCTGCGGTCTGCGCACTGGTGGCGGTGCTCTGTGCGGTGCCGACGAGGGTGTTGGTCGCGTGCAGCTGGCTGCCGGTGACCGCATCGGTACTGCCCGCGCCGATGGTGCCGTCCGCCACGTACTGGATCTTGCGCTTCCCGCTGGCGTTACCCACAGAAACCGAATTGTCCGAAGCGGTGACAGAGCCGGCGCCCAAGGCCACCGCATTGCCATGGGTGGCACTGCTGCGATCGCCCAGTGCCAGCGCACTGCCCCCGCCTGCCTTGGCCAGGTTCCCCACTGCCGTGGCGTAGCTGCCGGTCGCGACCGCCTCGCGGCCAACCGCCGTGGCCTGGTTGGCGGTCGCCTGCGCACTGAAGCCCAGCGCCGTGGCGTGCGTCCCCTGCGCCTTGGCCGAGGTGCCGCTGGCCAATGCGCCGGTGCCGGTGGCGGTGGCTTTATTGGCCGCCGTCATGGCGGTGCCGGTGGCCGTGGTGTTGGCGGCCACCGTCGCCTTGGCCGCAGCCCCATCGGCAGCGGTCTTGGCTGCCGTAGCGGTGCTGGTGGCCGTGCTCACGGCCTGGTTGGTAGCGTGCAGCTGTTGCCCGGTCACCGCATCGGTACTGGTGGCGCTCAACACGCCGTTGTCGATGTTCTGGATGCGGCGCTTGGTTCCATTCCGGTTGGCCACGTCCAGCACGGTGCCAGTGTTGGAACCGCCGACACGGATCGTGCTGCTGGTTGACGTCTGCGTGACCAGCGAGGCAGCAGCCAGAGCGCGATCTGCGGTGGATTTGGCCGTATTGGCGGTGGTGCGGGCCGCGTTTGCAGTCGTCGTGGCAGCGGTCAGTCGTTCATTGGTGGCGTTGAGTTGCCGGCCAGTCACCGCGTCAGTGCTCGATGCGTTCAGCACGCCGTCTGCAACGTTCACAATGCGGCGTTTGGTCAGGTAATTGCCGACAGAGACGGTGTCGACTTCAGTTGCGCTCGATCCTCGTCCAAGCGCCACTGCACCGCGCGCTACGGCCAAGGCTTCGTAGCCGAGCGCCAATCCGTCGAATTCTGCGCGCGAGTCACCACCTACTGCAATGGCGCCTGTCCAGCCGCTGCTACCTGCATAGGCATCACCCCCAATGGCGATTTTGGAGATGCCCGCCCCATCATGGGTCTTGGAGCCGCTGCCAACGGCGACGGAGTTCTCGCTGTACGCCCTCGAGTCATTGCCAAGGGCCGTCGTCCCCACCCCATTGGCGATGGCGCCAGCACCCACCGCGGTGCCATAGCCACCGTTGGTCGCTCTGGCCCGGTAGCCGACCACCGTGCTGTTGGCACCATTGCCTTCAGCAAAGTTGCCCACGGTTACGCCACCGGCACCGTTTGCCTGGCTCTTGATCCCTGCGGCAAAGCTTCCGTAGCCTTTCGCACCGGCCTCACCGCCCAGCGCCATGGTTTCTTCAGCGGTCACCAGGCTCCAGTTTGCAGCAGAGGTATTCCCATACACCGACCCCTTGATCACGGCCATTACCGCGGCATTGCCGGACGGGGCCACCGACATGGCGTGGAAGGCACTCAACACCTGGCGTTCCCACCACTCTGCGTCGTCGTCAGCGGCTTCGACCGCCGCAGCAGTCATTGGGGACAGACCCAGCAATGCGATCAGCGCCGCGCTTCGGCCTGACACCTGCGCACGCTTTCCACGCACCGAAGCCAACTCACTGGCAACGACCCAGCACTGCAGGGCGGTGGACCAGACACGGCGATAGATTTTGTTCATGAGAACTCCTTGGGGAACGAAACGAGATGGGAACCGCCCGGCATTGCGCAGCAGGCAGGTGTGGGGATTCAGGGCGCGAGGGTCTGCACGTGCTCACGATTGCCATCGCGCGTGAGCCGGTAGCGCAGCTGTACGGTGTGGCCCGGCTGCATGGCGAACGGCAGCGGCAGTGCGCTGCCGGGATACAGGCTGCGCGACAGGTCGTGCGCGGTGCATTGGCTGCCATCGCAGTCGGCGATGCTGGTGATGCCCAGGCGCAACGTGCCGACGTTGCGCAGCTGGTCGCCTTGCACACGAACGTCCACCGTGCCGTCGACGGGCAATACGTTCACCAACGCCCCCCATACCAGGTTCACGCCAATGCTGGCCTGGGCGCCCTCGCCCGCGGCCTGGTCACGTTCGTCCGGACCGCGCACGCCCTCGAAGTAGATGCGGTAAGCAGTCTCGGTCTGCACGGGCTGCAGCGGAATCACGCGGATCAGACGGTTGCCACCGCCGGCCAGGGCAAACTTGCCCGGCGTGACCGCGATGGCCGCTTCGCTGGGATCGACGTCGACCTCATGCTCCTGCTCACCGGCGGCGTCGACGATGCGGCGCAAGGAGGTCTGGATGTACTGCGGCTGGGTGGACTGGGAATAGATGCGGATCTGCGTGCTGCGCTTGCCATCGACCGCCGCGCGCATGGGGTGCACGGTGAGATTGGCGTGTGCAGGTGCCGCCAGCAGCAGCGACAGGGACAATAGAACAAGGACTGGCATTTTCATGGGAGCTCCTGGAGGGTCAGGGCGTGACCGTGGGGACGCGCAGCTCCACCTGCAGCTCACCGAAGTAGGTGCCGGCCTGCTGGGTGGAAATGGGCACGCGCGGAATGTCGAAGGTGATCGGCGTGGGCACGCAGAACACCGGTTGGCTCATGCCAGGCAACAGCACCAGACGCAGCTGAGCGGTATCGATGCCATGCAGCTGTTGCTCCACACCGTTGGGCATGGACACCGGGGCGCCGTTATGGTCCAGGGTGACGGTGTAATCCAAGCGACGGGTGTCGTCGCTGCCACCATCGGTATGCCAGAGCGAATAGCCACCGGGACCGGGCGGCTTGCCACTGCGGTCACGCACGGTCACGCCGAGGTACTGGGCCTGGGAGCCGAGTCCGTCGTAGAGGCACATCTCGAGTACGGTGCGTCCGCCGACGGTGCGGCCGATGGGGTCGTATGCGGCGTTTAGCCGAACCAGGGGGGCGATGTGGTGGAAGGCTGGGAAGTAGATTGAGACGGCGTTGCGGTCGGTGATGGTGAAATCGAATGTGAAGGAGTACTTCGCCAGTACTGGACCTGAAATGGTTGCGTGCATGTTCATAACCAGCGTTGCACTCCACTTTCCGGCAACCAAGCGCGCTAACTCTTCGCTTGGTATCAGCAAGCTGGTGCCAATGCCTGCGGACTGGTGACGACCGCAGACCTCCCGGACGGCCGACCAAAGCGGGCGGATAGATATGTCCCAGTAGTCGAAGTAGCACGAAGTTCCGGAGACTGGTCTTTGAAGGCTCCCGATCAGTCGAAACTCCGTCCGCATACCCGAACGCGCTTCAACGGCTTGGAGCCAAATGTCTCCGCTTCCGTTCGCTCCAAGATCCCAGCCGGATTCAGGACACTTTCCTTCGCTTGCGTTTGAACTGGACACACAGACCAGGTGTGCATCCGCGTAAGGAAAAGGAGAGCTTCCGTCATATGCCAACAGGGTTTTCGGTGCCCAGAGCACCACATCCCCTGGCATCGCCGACCGATCCCACGACATCACAATGTTCTGCGTGGCACTCACCGGATGCGTCTCCGGCGGCCGCTGCCCCCACGCCTTCGGCATCACCACCAACAGCGCCATCAGCAGCATCACGACCCACACACCGCGCCGGTTCATGGCGTGCCTCCCGCAGAGGCCGTCTGCGGCGTGGCCGCCAGCAGGGCCTGCTCCTGCAGTAATCGGGTTACCCGCGCCTGCTGGCGGATCTCCGCCGGCAACTGCGCCACGCCGAGCGGCTCGCACTGCACGGTGCCCACCAGCATCACCACGCTGCGCCGCTCACGCACCTGCAGCGGACACTGCAACAGGCGGTCCTCCTGCAGCAGGTACAAGGTGCGCTCGCGGCGCGGGAAGTCGGCTACGAAGCCGCCGTTGCTGCCGGTGCCAGGCACCGGTGCATTGAGGATGCGGGCGCCGCCCAACGGCAACCCGGCAATGTCGCGCGCGTTGCCGATGAAGGTGTAGGTCACCTCGATCGGCACCGGCATCTGCACCAGCCGGCCGGGCGAGAGGAACACCGGCCGCGAACCACCCACACCGGTCACGCGGATCGCGGCATCGCTGTTCAGGGCGCTGGCGTCCTGCACTTCGGCGCGGTGGCTCTGGTAGGCCGGCAGCGGCAACAGGCGGCGCTCGCCGAGTGCCAGCCGTTGCCGGCGCAGACCGCCCACCTGCAGCTCGGCGGCGACGCCGGTCAGTTCCAGATCGTCGGTGTCGTCCACCTGCACAGCCAGGCCGGCCTCGGCCCCCAGCCCGCCGCCCCAGTAAAAGCCGTGCCGGCCCAGCGCCAGGCCGGAGCTGTGGGTGGCACTGTAGGCCATCTCGGTGCGGCCGCGCTGCTGGTAGTGGGCCAGCGTGCCGCCGGTGTGGCCGATGCTGTTCTGCAATTGCGCGCTGAGTGCGGCGCTGTAGCGGTCGCTGTTGTTGCCACGCAGGTCCACGGTGGCTTCGCGGTACTGCGCCTCCACGTCCTGGCGCAGGGTCTGCCCGGCGCTGTAGTTGACCTCCGGCCGCGCGTGCTGTGGCTGGCGCACGTCCAGACCGTAGCGGCGCTGCGAAGTGCCGCGGTCACCGCGCTGCAGGCGGGTCAGACTGAGGTTGAGGAAGATGCCGCGGTCCCGGCCGTCGCGCAGGCTGCTGTGGCTCTGCTGCTGCCACACGCCGACGCGGGTGGAGATACTGAACTCCTGCCAGCGCTGCACGCGGTTGTAGCTGGCCTGCCAGGTGCGGGTGAGACTGGGCTCGCGGCTGTAGCGCTGCTCCGACGGCGGCAGCAGCGGGTCCAGTCCGGCCAACGGGTCGTCGATGTCCCCGCCAAGCAGTCGCCCGCGGCTCCAGGTCTGGCGCCGGGTATAGGCCACATACGCACTGCCACCGGCAAGCGGCAGCGCCATCGAGGCACTGAGTGAATCGGCGCAGCCCAGCCGGTCGCGCGCGTCGTCCTCGAACTGGCAGGCCTTGCCGCGCATGCGCTGCTGGTACAGGTTCCAGGACGCGCGCCGACGGTACGACAACTGATGCTGCTGGCCGGTGCTGCCATCACTGCCCTGCAGGCCACTGAAGGTGGCGCGGATGTCCTGGGTGGCGAAGGCATGGCGCAGGTCCACGCGCAGCTCGCCATAGCTGACCCCGCCGAGGTCGGCGACACCGGCGGTGATGGCGGTAGTCCGCCCCAGCGGCAGGCGCAGGCCGGCCATGGCCGCCATCTCGCCGTCGAAACGGTCACTGCGGCGCTCGTTGCGGCGGCCGCCCTGCAGGAACCACTGCACGCTGCTGTTGGTCCAGTCGCCGCCCTTGTCGAACGGTGCCTCTTCGCTGCGCACCAGCACGCCGTCTTCGTAGATGCGCAGGGTCACGCTGTAGCTGCCGAACGGGAAGCGGCGGGTATCAAGCTGGTTGATGCCCGCCTGGAGGTAGAAGGTCTGCAGCAGGCGCTCGCCGTCGAAGGCATCCACGCGCGCATCGCGCGCCAGCAGCACGGTCAGCGGCAGCGCCTGCACGGCGGCCTCGGCGTCCACGTAGGCCTGGGTGGTGCCCACGCGCAGGCCGGCGAAGCGGTCCATCGGCAGCAGGCTGAAGCTGAAGGTGCCGCCCTGCGGACTGGACAGGTTGCGGCGGTCCATGCGCCCGGCCTGCAGGTAGTGCTGCTGGCCCAGGTCATGGCGGTAGTAGGCATTGTCGAACTGGAAATCCTGGCGGCGCCGGCTGCCGCGGTACTGCTGGCTGTTGAAGTTCCAGTCCACCGCGATGTGACCGCGCTGCAGCACGCCCAGCGCGCCGGCACCTTGTGCGGTCAGCGCCTGGTAGCCACGGCCGCCACTGAAATTGACGGTCTGCTGGTGCAGGAACGCATTCTCGGCGTTGCTGCTGACCTGGTGGAAGCGATCGGCGGCCGGTTCGGCGCTGATCCACTGGCGGGCAACGAACAGACGCACCGCGCCTTCGCCTTCGTCGTACAGAGCACGCACGGTGTTGGGATCCTCGGGTGGGTCGAGATAGCCACAGCCGGCGCTACCGCCGCCGTAACGGCAGGCAAGATGGCTGTTGCGCGGGAGTGGCTCGGAGAGGGCCGGCAGCAGTGCTGCCTGGGCCTCGGGAGAGAGGTCGAGCGCCTCAAGTACGCGCGCCGGATCTTCCAGCTGCACGCTCTCAAGAGTGACGCGCACCGGCGACAGGCCCGCCGTGCGCCCGAACAGGCGCACATCAAGCTGCTCGGTCTGGCCGGCAACCAGGTCTTCAAAACCGGCGGGGACGCCGCCCGTGGCGACCAGCGGTGTGGCCAACGACAAGGCGAGCGCCAGCGCCAGCCGGGTAATGGCGGGTGCGTGAGCTTTCATGGGGAGTACGGCCTGAGGCCGCCGGCCCGGGATCCGGGCCGGCGTGGGGTATTACGGCGAAGCGGTCTTCTGCTTCATGGCGATGCTGACGATGCCGTCATAGGTACCGGCGACGGTCAGCGGGGCCTTGGTGGTCTGGGCGATATCCAGATCCATGATGAACGATGCACCCGGCAGTGCACCATCGAAGATATCCGAGGCCCGGAAGTCCTTCGCCGCGACGGTCAGCGGCGTCTTGTTGAGGCTGACGGTCAGTGGCACGGACGGGCCGGTACCGGTCTGCAGCACCAGCACCGGGTCGTGCATCACGTTCACTTCGATGTCCTTGCTTTCATCGTTGGTGAAAACACGAACGCGTTCGGTGACCGTGCGCAGGCCGTCACCGGGCACGTGGACCATCTCCATGGTGTCCGACAGCGGACTACCGTCCGCCTTGAGCAGGGCCAGCGTGAGGTCGACATCGGTGTAGACCTTGATGTGGGATTCGGCGGCGTTGGCCGACAGTGATGCTGTGCTCAGCGCTACAGCGAAAGCGAGCTTCTTGACGATGTTCATTGCGTTCGTTCCTTGGCAAGTGTGTCGTGGAGGTAACTGCCCGCGAGGCGTGGGGTGTCGCAGTGCGACCCTCGCAGACAGGGGGCAACGATAGGCGTGCAGGTTGCGACGCACCATGCAACAACTTGACTAATTCCCATGACGACCCGGAACTGCGAACGCGATGCGCACTGCAACGCAATGCTGTGCGCAACCGCCATGCGTGGATGCACTCGAGCACGTTGTCTCAACTGCTGCTCGGCGACAGCCCGACCGCGCGTGCGTAGTCCATCAGTTCGAACTCGGTCCGCAGCCCGAGGCGTTTCATCGCCGCGCCTTTCTGACGGCTGATGGTGCTCACGGTGCGACGATGGATGTCGGCGATTTCCTTGACCCCGAGGCCGTGCGCCAGCAACCGCACCACCTCGCTTTCGCGCGCGGTGAGCCCGCGCACGCGATGGATCGGCGGCATCAGTCGCTGCGCCAGATCAGCCGGATAATAGACCCCGCCGGCGAGCACGGTGTCCACCGCATCGATCAGCATCTGCAGGGCGCAGGTTTTGGCGAGGATGCCGCAGACGCCCAGCTTGGCGACCGCGCGCAGCACCTCCAGGTTGCCGAACGAGGTCACCACCAGCAAGGCGACGTCCGGATAGTCGCGGCGGATGCCGGCGAGCATGCGCAGGCCATCGGGGCGTCTGCCCCAGGGCATGGAAAGATCGGTGATGACCAGATCGCAGCCGCGCGCGGCCAGCAGCGCTTCCAGCTGCTCGGCATCGGCCGCTTCACCGACCACGGAAAATCGGGCGTCGCCACTGAGGACGGAGTGAAGGCCGGTGCGAATGACCGGATGGTCGTCCGCAAGCAGAATGCGTTTCATGACGGGGCCTCAAAGTGTTGTGCGCGGACGGGACACAGGGGCTCGCCACACGCGACGGCGTGCAGGTCGGTTCCCATTTCGTCCATGGCCACCCAGCGCTTGGCTGTCAGCAGGTCGCTCCGGTTGAGCGCGTGCGTATCCCACGTGGTTGGATCGCACGATAGGGGTGCGCTCACGGGTCAGCCATGCATCAACTTGCATAATTTGAAATCTGCGCGCCCGGTTCCAGATGTGCTGATTCCGGCATTGAATCTCTATATCGGGGGCAGATGCGGCATGGGCATTCGTGACGAGACAGGGTCTCGCCACGGCGCGATGCCGGTCACGACAGCACTATCCGGGGACGGTCCGGAGATGGCGCAGAGCCTGTTTCGAAAGCGACACGGCCGGACCGTACTCGACCCCGTTGCGGGGGAGCGCCATGCGCCTGCTGCCGGTGGGCACCGTGCCGGGCAGCGGCACGGGCCGGAGCGCGTTCATCCGCGCAGCGTGGCGCCGCCATCCACGTACAGATCGCTCATCGCGATGTGACCGGCCTGGTCGGAGAGCAGGAACATCACCGATGCGGCAATGTCGTCCGGCGTCGCCAATTTGCGTAGCGGAATGCCCGCCTTATAGATATCGGGATTGCCATCGATCACACCTTGGCCACCCTGAGCGTCGGCCCACATGCCGGTCTGCATCGGGGTCAGCGTCGAGCCGGGGGCCACGATGTTGCAGCGGATCCCCAACGGTGCAAGCTCCAGGCCCAGGCAACGGGTGAACATGGTCGCCGCCGCCTTGGAGGCGGCATAGGCGGCCATCCCGTGGCGCGGGACACCCGCGGCGTTGGAGCTGACCGTGACGATGGCGCCGGCGCGGCGTGGACTCATCACGCGCGCCAACGCCCGGCAGACATGGAACACGCCGTCGGCATTGACTGCAAACACGCGTCGCCACTGCGCGTCATCGGTTGCGGTGACGGTACCGACCTGCAGCACGCCAGCCACGTTGACGCCGAAGCCGATTGGACCGATTTCCGTCTCGATCCAGTCGACCAGCGCCTCGACCGCAGCGGCATCGGTGACATCCAGTGCGCGGGCGTGGACGGGGGGTTGCCCTGCCCGGTGCTCAAGCACGGGCGCGGTGATGTCGGTAGCGACGACGATGCTGCCGCTGTCACGCAACAGAGTGACCAACGCTGCGCCGATGCCGCCGCTGGCACCGGTGACCAGGGCAATGGTGCCGGCAAATCCAGAGAGCTTCATGCAGGTGTCCTGTGTAGGTCGTGCCGCCGAAGGTGCGCGTCAAGCCAGGGCGCGATCTGCGCCACGGCATCGCGGCCGGTCAATTCAGCGTGCAGGTAAGGAAGGTCGATGGCCTCCACGCGGGCGGCATGTGCCTGCCACAACGCGGACTGCAACTGCGGGCGGGCAACATGATCGTGGCCTGCGCGCACGTGCAGCAGCAGGCCATCGTAGTGCGTGTGGTGATGGGCGCGGATCAGACGATTGGTGCCGGTGACGGCCCTGACCACGCCGTCCAGAACGACATCGGGAAGGTTGCCCAGCGCACTGTCGCCGCGGCGCAGGAAGGCCAGGATGGCTGCGCGGCTGTCCAGCTCGGGATGCGCTTCCGGGTCGTGCCCGGCGATGGCGAGCAAGGCGCGCAGCGCGGCGATCGGATCCGGCTCCGGCTCGGCCCGCCAGCACTCGCTGGGATAGGCGTCGAGCAACGCCAGCACACCGACCTGGTGACCGCGCCCACGCAGATGCACCGCCATCGCCTGGGCGAGGATGCCACCGACCGACCAGCCCAGCAGATGCACCGGGCCGGACCGACCCAACGCGAGAATGCGGTCGGCGTAGTCAGCCGCCAGTGCCTCGATGCTGCTGGGCAGCGGCTGGGTGGGGTCGAGCACGGGCGACTGCAGGCCGTGGACCTCGCGCGCCGGCGACAGCGCCCGGGCAAGATCACGATAGTTCCACGCGATGCCGCCGGCGGGATGGATCACGTACAGCGGCGCGCGCTCAGCGTCGCCGCTCGCCAGCCGGATCATCGGCGCCAGGCCGTGATCGGTCGCCGTCGGCGGCGCATCGATGCGCGCCGCCAACCCGGCCACGGTCGGGGCCGCGAACACCGCGCCCAGGCCGAGGTCGCAGCGCCACCGCTGCTGGATGGCCAGCAGCAGGTGCACGGCACTGAGCGAGTCGCCGCCCAGCGCGAAGAAATCGGCATCAGCGCAGACCGGTGCGCTCAGCGACAGCGTTTCGGCAAACAGCGTGGCCAGCGCCTGCTCGGTCGGGGTCACCGGTGCCACTCCCGTGGAGACCACCAGGGCGGGCGCCGGCAGCGCGGCACGATCCAGCTTGCCATTGGCGGTAACCGGCCACTGTTCCAGGGCCACCAAGGCGCTGGGCACCATGTAATCGGGCAGGCGCGCGCCCAGATGGGCGCGCAGCGTGTCCTGGTCTGGCCCATCGGCATTGATGTAGGCCACCAGCCGCGGCTCACCGGGTCGATCCTCGCGCAGCACTACCTCGGCGCGGAGGACGCCGGGCGCCGAGCGCAGCGCGGCATCGATCTCGCCTAGTTCGATGCGCAGGCCGCGCAGCTTGATCTGATCGTCGTTGCGACCGAGGTACTCCACTGCCCCATCCTCACGCCAGCGCGCTACGTCACCGGTGCGGTACAGGCGGCCGCCGGGGACAAATGGATCGGCAAGGAAACGTTCACCGGTGAGGTCATCGCGGCCCAGATAGCCGCGCGCCAGCTGCACCCCGCCGAGATACAGATCGCCGGCGACACCCGGCGGCAGCGGCTGCATCCGGGCGTCGAGCACGTACAGGCGCGTGTTCCAGACCGGATGTCCGATCGGCACCGGCGCGGACGTGTCCTGCTGACTGGCCGGCCAGAAGCTGACATCCACGGCGGCCTCGGTGGGCCCGTAGAGGTTGTTCAGCTCGGCCTGGACGGTGGCATGGAAGCGGTCACGCAGCGCGGCATCCAGCGCTTCGCCACTGGTGAACACGCGCCGCAGCTGCAGCCCGCGCGCGGCTGGCGCGGCCAGGAACGTCGCGAGCATCGACGGCACGAAATGCACCGTGGTGATGGCGTGCTCACGGATCAGCGCGGCCAGTGCCAGCGGATCGCGATGCGCCTCGGGCGGGGCGACCACCAGCGTCGCGCCGCTGATCAGGGGCAGGAAGAACTCCCATACCGAGACATCGAAGGTGGCCGGGGTTTTCTGCAGGATGCGGTCGTCGGCCTGGAAGGCATAGTGCTCACGCATCCATTCCAGGCGGTTGACGATGGCGCGGTGCTCGATCAGCACACCCTTGGGCTCGCCGGTGGAGCCGGAGGTGTAGATGACGTACGCGGCGTCGGCCGGCTGCGGCGTGGCGGTCAGGGCGGCATCCCGGTGGGTGTCCCACTGCGCCGGCGCGAGCACCGGTGTGCCCGCGAAACGCTCGCGATCCTGCGCCAGCGCCAGCACGCACACCGGTTGCGCCGAACGCAGGATCCGGGCCAGGCGCTCATCCGGGTGGGCCAGATCCACCGGCAGATACGCGCCGCCCGCGCGCAGCACCGCCACCAGGGCGATGATCAGCTCCAGCGAGCGCGGCAGTGCGACCACCACCCTTGCCTCTCGGCCGACGCCATGGGCCTGCAGTTGCAGCCCCAAGGCACGGCTGCGCTGCTCCAGCTCGGCGTAGGTAAGGTGCTGCGTGCCAACGACCACGGCGATGGCCGTCGGCGTCGCCTCCATCCGTGCGGTGATCAGCGCGGCCAGGCTGAGATCGGGCACTGGATGCGCCGTGGCATTGATGCCATGCAGATAGCGCTGCGCTTCGGCGGGCGTGCACAGCGGCACCGAGGTGATCGTGCCGCCGGTGGCCTGGACGTCCAGCGCCGCCGACACGAAATGCAGCAGGCGCGCGGCATGCGCCTGCACCTGTGTCGGGGTGTACAGGGTGGGATTGGCCTCGATCTCCAGATCGAGCACGGCCGTGCCATCGCCACGGAAGCCGAGCGTCACGTCATCGACTGGACCGGTGGAGAGCACGTCCAGGGTAGCGGTGACGCCGGCCAGCTGCAGCGGCCGATAGAACGGCTGCACGTTGACCAGCGGCCCATGCAGGCGACGCTGGCCGCCGATCAGGCCAAGGTCACGGCGCAGCTGCTCACCACGGTAACGCCCGTGGCGGCGGCCGCGCATCAGGCGCAGGGCGACGTCACGCACGAAGGCATCCACGCTGCCCTCCCCGGCAGTGACCCGAAGCGGCAACACGTTCATCACCATCGCCGGCACACGGGCCGAGACGCTGCCGAGGCGGCCCATGAAGGGCACGCCGATGATGGCCTCGGCTTCGCCGCTGATCCGGCGGCAGTATTCGGCGCCGAGCGCCGTCAGCAGGTCCGGCCACGGCTGGCCGATCGCGGCCGCGGCACGGTGCAGACGCTCGCGCAGGCCCGGATCAACGGGGTGTACGTGGCGCAGGGCATCCGGCGCGGCGGCAGCGAGACCGGCCTGCAGACCGGTGGCGGCCGGCGCGTCGGCCATGTGCTCATGCCAGTACGCTGCGTCGCGCGTGCGGCGCTCGCCGTCACGGTAGGCGGTGTCTTCATCAAGCGCGGGGGCCAGTGGTGCCAGTGCGGCATGTTGCGGGGTGCCTGCATACAGCGCGCAGACCCGCTCGGTGAGCAGACCCATGCCGTAGCCATCGGTGGCCAGGTGATGCACACGCAGATACCAGACGCTGCGCGCCGGGCCGAGCAGGAACAGGCGCTGCTGACTGAGCCGGTCGCGGGCGGGATCGACGGGGGTGAGCCGGTCACGCCGCATTGCCTCGCACGCGGCGGCGGCCGGGTCCGGCTGATCGCGCAGATCCACCACCTGCACGGTCGGCGCGTGCTGCGGGTCAACCCACTGCTCGGGCAGACCTTGTGCGCTCTCGACGATGCGCAGCGCCAGCGCGTCGGCTTCGCGCGCGGCCTGATCGGCCGCGCGGACGAACGCAGCGACCTCAAGCGCACCCTCGATCCACACCGCATGGGCGGTGTTGAACGCCGGATTGTCCGGCGCCAGGCGCTGCGCATACCACAGCCCCGCCTGCGCCTCGCTCAGCCCGCGCACGATGGGCTCGGCCGCACCCGGCACCGCACGGGCATTCATGCGCTGGCCGCAGCCTGTGCCTGCAGGCGTTGCACCACCGTCCACCAGCCGCCCAGCGTGGCGTGCTCGGCCAGGTGGCTGAACTCCAGTGCGATGCCGGTGTTGCCCCACGCCAACACCAGTCCCAGCACCCGCATCGAATCCAGCCCGAGGTCCATCAGGTTCTCATCGGTGCTGATGTCCTCGGGCGCTTCGCCGATCATCTCGGCGACATCGGCGCGCATGCGCTCCAGGGTAAGTACGGTCATGCCAGTGTCTCCAGCAGGTGATCGGTGGTCATCGCAACGCCGCAGGTACGGGCGATCCAGTGCAGGGCCAGGTCATGATCGGCACGCGAGAAGTCGGCGACGGCATCGGCGGCGATGAAGCTCTCGATGTCGCGCTGGAAGCCCTCGGCGACGGTGGCCGTGCAGCCGATGTGCGCGTACACGCCAGTGACCAGCAGCTGGTCGCGGCCACGGGCGCGCATCATCGTCTCCAGATTGCTGCGCTGGAACGCGCTGTAACGGTGCTTGACCAGCACATGGTCGCCTGGCGCCGGGGCCACGGCCTCGACGATGGCTTCGTGGTCCTCGGTGGCGGACATGCCCGGGCCCCACAGATCGGCCTGCAGGCCGCGGTCGCGGCGATCCTGGTTGCCCCGCTGGGCGGTGTAGAACACCGGAATGCCGCGGGTGCGGCAATGCACGAGCAGGCGGGCGATGTTGGCCACGGCCGGTGCCAGCGGCGCGGCATCCGGCGCGAAGGCGGCCAGGAAGTAGCGCTGCATGTCATGCACCAGCAGCGCCAGGCGCTCGGTCCGGGGCTGCCAGGCGCCGCGCGGCGTGGGCAGTTCGGCGTGGGTCGGCAGCGGGTACGGTTGGATCCTGGGCAGCGCCATCAGCGCGTTTCTCCTGTCTGTTGCATGAAACGTTCGCGCAGCTGCGCACGCAGCTCGCGGCGGCTGATCTTGCCGACCGCCGTGGTGCCGAAGGCATCGACGAACACGATCTGGTCCGGCACTTTGAACGCGGCCAGGCCGCGGCTGCGCACCCAGGCCTTGAGGCTGGCAGCCTTGGTCGGCTCGCCCTGGGCAATGATGAAGGCGCAGCTGCGCTCGCCAAGGTAGGCGTCGGGAATGGAGACCACCGCCGCATCGAACACGCTCGGGTGCGCCAGCAGATGGTCTTCGATTTCCTCCGCCGAGATCTTCTCGCCCGCACGGTTGATGTGGTCGGTGGCCCTGCCCTGCACCACCAGATAGCCACCGGGGAGGCGCTGCACCCTGTCGCCGGTGCGGTAGAAGCCATCCTCGGTGAAGGCGCGCGCGTTCGCGGCGGGATCGTTGTGATAGCCGCGGATGGTGTACGGGCCGCGGGTAAGCAGATGGCCGGTCTCACCGTCTGCAACCGGGTTGCCGTGGTCGTCGACCACCAGCACTTCGTCGTCTTCGCTGATCGGGCGGCCCTGGGTGGAGACGATGATCTCCTCGCTGTCGTGCAGGCGGGTGTAGTTGACCAGGCCCTCGGCCATGCCGAAAACCTGCTGCAGGGTGCAGCCCAGCCCTGCGATCACCCGGCGCGCGGCTTCCGGGACCAGCTTGGCGCCGCCGACCTGCACCACCTGCAGGCTGGAGAGGTCCTGCGTGGTCGTTGCGGCGGCCTGCGCCCACAGCAGCGCCAGCGGCGGTACCAGGCCGACACAGGTCACCCGCTCGCGCGCGATCAGGCCGAACGCGGTCTCCGGGCCGGCGCCCGGGCTCAGCACCACGCGGCCACCGGCGTACAGCGTGCCGAAGAATCCCGGCGAGCTCATCGGGAAGTTGTGCGCGGCAGGCAGCGCCACCAGATAGCCGCTGTCCTGGGTGATGCCGCAGATCGCGTTGCTGGCGCGGAAGGAATACAGGTAGTCGTCGTGCGTGCGCGGAATCAGCTTGGACAGACCGGTGCTGCCCCCGGAGATCTGCAGGAACGCAACGGATTGCGGGTCAGGATCCGGCGGCAGCTGTTCGAGATCGCCCGCCAGCACCTCCAGCGCGGTGAACCCGGCCGCGTCACCGGCGATGATGACGTGCTGCACGTCGGGTACCTGCGCCTGCAGTTCGCGCGCAAGGGTGCGGTAATCGAACCCCTCGTAGCTGGAGGCAGCGATATAGGCATTGGCCTCGGCCTTGCGCGCGAAGTGCGCAACCTCGGTGAGGCGATGCGCGGGCAATGCATACACGGGAATCAAACCAGCGCGGAACAACCCGCAGACCACGGTCACGAATTCCGGCACGTTACCGAGCTGCACCACCACCCGGTCACCCGGGATCAAGCCCTGCGCGAGCAGGCCGGCGCCGATGCGACCGGCCTCCTGCCACAGCTGGGCATAGGTGAGGCGCGTATCGCCGCCGACCACCGCGATATCACCGGCGAAGCGCTCGGCGCGTTCGCGCAGGAAGCCCGGAAAGGTCTCGCCGCGCCAATGGCCGGCCGCGCGATAGCGCGAGACCAGGGCCGGCGGCCATACCTGGCGCAGCGGCACCCGGGAAGAAGAGAAGGATGTGTTCATGGACAGCTCCCGCACATCAGAAAGGACGAACGTCATGGACGCCGAGCGCGCTCAGCAGGGCCATGAACTTGGCAGCCGTTTCGGCCACCTCGAGATCGGGTTGGGACTCGGCGACGATGCCGGCACCGGCATACAGGCGCACCTGCGTGCCCTGCACGCGTGCGCAGCGGATCGCCACGTACCAGTCACCATCGCCCTGCGCCTCGGTCCAGCCGACGGCGCCGGCGTAGAAGCCCCGTGCAACCGGTTCGGCCTGACGGATCAGCGCCAGTGCCTGCGGACGCGGCGTGCCGCAGACCGCCGGGGTGGGATGCAGCAGCGCGACCAGGGCGGCCGAGGACACCGAGGCATCCTTCAGCGTGCCGTGGATGCGGGTGCCGAGATGCCACATGGTGGCGGTGCCGTGCAGTGTCGGGCGCGGCTGTGCCTCGACGTGATGGCACAGCGGGGCCAGCGCGGCCACGATGGCCTCGACCACATGGCGGTGCTCGTCATGGTCCTTGGCCGACGCCAGCAGCGTCTGCGCGGCGCGTGCATCCTCGGCGGGATCGGCCGAACGACGCGCTGAGCCGGCCAGTGGGTGCGAGAGCACACGATCACCGCGCTTGGAGACCAGCAGCTCCGGGGTGGCGCCGACCAGCCAGGCCGGATCGGCGGCGCCCGCTGCGGGTACCGGCACCACGTAAGTCGCCACGCTGGGGTCTTTCCCCAGGCGCGCGGCCAGCACGCGCGGATGCAGCGGCTGCGCGGTGGTGACCCGCAGGCTGCGTGCAAGCACGACTTTTTCCAACGGGCTGTCGGTGCGCTGCAGTTCCGTGACTGCGGTCGCCACCGCCTCTGCATAGGCCTCCGCGGATGGCTCGGCGAGCACATCCCCGACCAGCGTCGGTGTTTCCACGTGGACCACCGTGGGGTGGCCAGTCACTTGATCCGGCTGATAGAGCGCATCGCCCTGCTCGGGATCAAACGGCACCGCCCCCACCAACAGGCGCGGGCCGGAGCGCGGCGCGGCGAAGAACGCGGCGACGCGCTCGGCCAAGGTGGCTGTGGCACCGGACGGCAGCCGCGCACGCAAACCGTGCGCTTCCATCGCCTGCTGCGGGCTGCGCAGCAGGAAGTACGGGGCGTCGGCCGCATCAACGGTGGCGGTCTCGGCCAGCGCATCGACCACGCCGCTGGCGAGCATCTCGTTCATGCCGCACCCCGCGCGCGATGCAGCGCGGCAGAGAGCGCCAGGATCAGCAGCACCACGCCCACCAGCAGGTACGGTGCGCTCGGCGACCACCGATACAGCAGCGTGCCGATCATCGGCCCGACCACCATGCCCATTCCCTGCACCGAGGCGACCGTACCTGCGGCAGCGCCCTGCTCGTGCGCCTCCACCGAATCGGCCGCCAGCGCCTGGAAATTGGGGAACACGAAACCCATGCCGAACGCGGCGATCGCATAACCGGCCAGCAGCTGCCACGGCACGCTGACCAGCGCGACCGACGCAAAGCCCAGCCCGGAGATCAGCGCGCCGACAAGGATCCAGCGCGTCGGGCGGATGTCCTTGAGCTTCATCACCAGGCCCTGCGCGAAGATCAGGCCGACGCCGACGGCGGTCAGGGCCAGCCCGGCCATGCGTGCGCCGTCTGCCGGGGAGAGCTGCAGGCGATCAATCGCGAAGAAGCCGACCGTCACCTGCGCGATGGTCACCGAGATCATCGCGGCGAAGACCGCCAGCAACGGCAGGCGCAGGCGCGCATCGCCCAGGCCCAGCGTCGGTTTGGGGCCGGTGTGCGTCGGCGCGACGGGCGGCGTGTTCGGTAGTCGCCACCAGATCATCAACAGCGACAGCAGCGGCAGCAACGCGGCGACATACAGCGTGAGCGAGAGATTCTGGTAGGCGATCCAACCGGCAGCGGCCGGACCCAGCACCATGCCCAGCGCATTGGCCGTGCCGAGCTTGGCCATCACGCTGCCACGCTGCCCCGGGGCGGCCTGGTCGGCGATGATGGCCGCAGCGGTTGGCGGGACGGCGGCGTAGAACAGCCCGACCAGGGCACGCGTGCCGACCAGTGCAACCACGGAGATCCAGACCGCCGGCGGCGAGGTCAGCGCCACATCCACGAACACCGCCAGCGCTACATAGATCACGGCATAGGCCGCCAGCGCGATCAGCAGCACGCGCTTGCGCCCGACGCGATCGCTGAGTGCACCCCAGCGACGTGCCGACAGCATCCACAACACACCCGCCGCGGTGACCGAGAGGCCAGCGTGCCACTCGGCCAGGCCCAACACCCGCACCACCGGGCCGATCACGGACACGAACGCCATCATTGCCATGGTGCCGAGCAGCGCGGCGGAAACGAGGGCGGGCAAACCGAAAACGACAGGACGTGAAGACATTGAACACCACAGCCAATAAGAAGTCGAACCACGCGGTGCGCTGACGCGCGCGCGGTTCCGCCATCCGGTTGCGAACGCATCACCGCCCTGTGATCCATCAAATGATAACGTCTCGCATTTGCGTTTGATAGTGCAATCTGTATGGGATGTTCATGTGTACAGGAGAGCCCCCCCCTGCGACAAAAAAGCACTACATATCCGGTTGACGATCCAACTTAACCCCACTATGTTGTGTCCATCGGCTCCCCGCTTCCGCCAGGCCCGGTGCATCGTCGCAACGCCGCGTTGCTGTTTGACGCCCCGTTGCGCCCACCTGACCGGCGCCTGGAAGCATGGCCCGTCGCCACCGATGTGAGCCTGCGGCGACGTATTCCTGCACACGCAGGGCCTGCCCACCAATCACGCCTTCTGTCCGGCTGCCGCACGGCGCTGCCGCGCTGCCTGCCGGGCTCTGCGCCATGCATGGAGAACGCATGAACACCGACGACACCGTCGCTTCGACCCTCACCCCGCCCACGGACACCCCCGTTGATGCGGCCCCCGGCAGTGACACGCTGTGGATCACCAAGGAGGGCGGCAATCGACGCATGCCGTTCGACCAGGCGCGGCTGCAGCGCACGGTGCACAGCGTGCATGCCGAGTTCCCCCAGCTGGACGTGGCCGATTACCTGCGCAGCGTGCTGGGGCAGATCGCGCGGCGGCAGCAGCTCAGCGCCGATGAGATGGTGGACCTGCTGATCCGCGAGGCCGAATCGCGCATCGACCTGACCGCACCGGACTGGGAGCACTTCGCCGCCCGCCTCTACCTGCGGCGGCTGTACAAGCGCGCCAGCAAGAACCGGTTCTACGATGCCACGCTGAAGTACGGCTCGTATGTGGGGCTGCAGGAGAGCCTGGCCGACCGCAACGTCTACTCGATCGACATCCTCAAGGCGTATTCCAAGGACGAACTGGACGAGGCCGGGCAGATGATCGAGCCCGAGCGCGACACCTTGTTCGCCTACAACGGCCTGTACCTTCTGGCCACCCGCTACCTCGCCACCGATCACTCGCGCGCCGTCTACGAGTTGCCGCAGGAGCGCTGGCTGACCATTGCGCTGTACCTGATGCAGCACGAACACGAGCACGGCGACCGCTCGCGGCGGCGGCGCATGCTGCTGGTGCGTGAGGCCTACTGGGCGCTGTCCAACCTGTACATGACCGTGGCGACGCCTACGCTTGCCAATGCCGGCAAGGTGGGCGGCCAGCTGTCGTCGTGCTTCATCGACACGGTGGACGACAGCCTGCAGGGCATCTACGACTCCAACACCGATGTCGCGCGCGTCTCCAAGCACGGCGGCGGCGTGGGCGCCTATCTGGGCTATGTGCGCTCGGCCGGTTCCTCGATCCGCGGGGTGGCCAATTCCTCCGGCGGCGTGGTGCCGTGGATCAAGCAGCTCAACAACACCGCGGTGAGCGTGGACCAGCTCGGCCAGCGCAAGGGCGCGATCGCGGTGTACCTGGATGTCTGGCATCGCGATATCGAGGCCTTCCTCGATCTACGCCTGAACAACGGCGACCAGCGCCTGCGCGCGCACGATGTGTTCACCTCGGTGTGCCTGCCCGACCTGTTCATGGAAGCGGTGGAGCGCCGTGGCGACTGGTATCTGTTCGACCCGTACGAGGTGAAGCGGATCAAGGGCTGGTACCTGCAGGACTTCCATGATGAGCAGCGCGGCCAGGGCAGCTTCCGCGAGAAGTACGAGGAGGTCGTGGCCGACGAACGGATCAGCCGGCGCACCATCAAGGCCATCGACCTGTTCAAGCGGATCATGGTGAGCCAGCTGGAGACCGGCAATCCCTTCATGTTCTACCGGGATGAAGTGAACCGGAAGAACCCGAACAAGCATGCCGGCAGCATCTACTCCAGCAACCTGTGCACGGAGATCCTGCAGAACATGAGCCCCACCCGCATGATCCAGGAGATGATCAGCGGCGACCAGATCGTGACGACAAAACAGGCCGGCGATTTCGTGGTGTGCAACCTGTCCTCGATCAACCTGGGCCGCGCGGTGACGGCCGCACCGGACCTGCTCACCAGTGACGTGCTGGAGCGCCTGGTGCCGATCCAGGTGCGGATGCTGGACAACGTGATCGACCTCAACCAGCTGCCGGTGCCGCAGGCCACCATCACCAACCGCAAGTACCGCGCGATCGGCCTGGGCACGTTCGGCTGGCATCACCTGCTGGCCCTGCAGCAGATCGAGTGGAACGGAGTCCAGGCCGAGGAGTACGCCGATACCCTCTACGAGCGCATCAACTACCTGACCATCCAGGCCAGTATGACGCTGGCCAAGGAAAAGGGGCGCTACAGCGCCTTCGTCGGCAGCGACTGGCAGAACGGCGAGTACTTCCGCGCCCGTGGTTATGACAGCCCGGCCTGGCGTGAACTGGCGGCGCAGGTGGGCGTCAACGGGCTGCGCAACGGCTGGCTGATGGCGGTGGCACCGAACATGAGCACCGCCCAGATCGCCGGCTCCACGGCCTCGATCGATCCGGTGTACGGCGCCTTCTACTACGAGGAGAAGAAGGACTTCCGCCGCCCCGTCGCTGCGCCGGGCCTGTCGCTGGAGACCTATCCGTACTACGAGAAAGGCGCCTACCGGGTCGACCAGTTCGCCAGCATCCGCCAGAACGCCCGCCGCCAGCGCCACGTGGACCAGTCGATCAGCTTCAACCTGTACGTGCCCAGCACCATCCGCGCCAGCACCCTGCTCGCGCTGCACATGAGTGCCTGGCGCGAGGGACTGAAGACGACCTACTACGTGCGCTCCAACGATATCGACATAAGCGAGTGCGAATGGTGCAGCAGCTGACGCACGTCAGCCCCTTGACCTGTAGTGCCGGCCGTTGGCCGGCAACTCGCACTGCCCGAAGAGAAACAAGGACACACCCCGATGGCCATCCCCCTCGAACGCATCAAGATCCTCGAACCGCGCCACCCCAACCGCTCCACCGGCATCATCAATGGCCGCACCAGCGGCATCCTCAACTGGAACGACATCCCCTACCCGTCCTTCTACCGGGCGTACAAGGAGCTCTCGACCAACTTCTGGATTCCCGACGAAGTCGACATGAAGGGCGACGCGCGCCAGTACGGCGAGCTCAATGCGCGCGAGAAGAACGCGTACGACTCGATCATTGGCCTGCTCGCCACGCTGGATTCCCCGCAGACGCGCTTCATCTACAACGTCGCCGAGTACATCACCGACCCCGCCGCGCACGCCAATGCGGCGATCATCGGCCAGCAGGAAGTGATCCACAACGAAAGCTACAGCTACGTACTCGCCTCCATCGCCGGGCTGGCCGACCAGAACCGGGTGTTCGAGATCGCCCGCACGCACCCGACCATCCTCGCCCGCAACGCACCGATCATGCAGTCCTACGATGACTTCATGCGCGAGAAGACCGCCGAGACGCTGATCCGCGCGCTGATCCAGTCCTCGATCCTGGAAGGCATCAACTTCTACTCCGGCTTCGCGTTCTTCTACAACCTGGTCCGCCAGAACCGCATGACCGGCACCGGCAAGATCATCAGCTTCATCAACCGCGACGAGCTGGCCCACACCAAGTTCATCAGTGAGCTGATCCGGGCCATCATCGGCGAGAACCCGGCGCTGCAGGGCGAGCAGCTGACCGCCTACGTGCACGAGGCCTTCGAGCACGCCATCGAGCTGGAAACGCGCTGGACCGGCGAAGTGCTGGACGGCATCGACGGCATCGATGTGGACGAGATGATCCGCTACGTGAAGTACCGCGCCAACAAGATGGCCGGCATGCTCGGCATCGAGAAGCTGTACAGCGAGACCAACGTCAACGTGATGCCGTGGATCAAGGCCTACGCCGACAACTTCACCGAAACCAAGACCGACTTCTTCGAAATGCGCAACGCCAGCTACAAGAAGACCAACTCGGACAACGGCTTCGACGACCTGTAAGGAGGCACGTAGATGCACATCCTGCTGGCCTTCGCCTCATTGAGCGGCAACACCCGTGAGGTGGCTGCGCTGATCCGGGCGCGCTGCGAGGCACTGGGGCACCGTGTGGACTGGGTCGACGTGGATGCCGTTGACGTGGCCGTGGCGCTGGCGGGAGAGCCGCCCGCCCTGTGTCTGGTCGGTTCCTGGACGGACAACGCCGGGCGTACCCCGGTGGAAATGAAGGACTGCGTGGCCGCGCTGCGTGATCGCTTCGGGTTGCCTCTGCCCTTCCCGGTGGCGGTGTTCGGCACCGGCGAGACCCAATGGGGCGAGGAGTACTACTGCGGCGCCGCGCATCGGCTGGCGCGGTTCTTCGGCTCCCCGTACCCGGTGCTGGAGATCGAGCAGATGCCGCACGGCGCCGAAGACACCCACACCATCCACCACTGGACCGACACCGTGTTGGCCCATACCGAGAGCCCTACGACATGCTGACCCTGCACGCCCAGACCGCTGAGGATTACCACGCCGCCGTGCGCGAACACCCCGCCCTGCTGGTGGATTTCCACAAGGACGACTGCCCAGGGTGCCGGATGCTGGAGATGTCACTGGCCAGTGTCGCTGGCGCCATCGCGGATGCCGGGATGACGCTGTTGAAGGTCAAGCTGGAAACAGTCGGCGAGGGATTGTTCCGCGAACTGGGCTTGCGGCAGACGCCGACGCTGCTGGTGGTGCGCGACGGTCACGAAACGGCGCGGCTGGCGGGGTTCCAGTCGCCGAAGCAGATCCTGGCGGTGTTGGGGGCTGGGTGATGCCTGAAACAAGGAGGCCCCCGCAAGGAGCAGAGACCTCATTGCGCGTGCGTTATCGCACCGCTGCCGACAACAGCCCACGACGCTTGAACCACCACTCCAACGGCAGCGTCACCAGCGGTGGCACCGCCGCGGCCAGCGCCAGCAGCGCGGCCCACCACGGCCAACGCAGCCGGATCGCGGCGAGCACCGACACAACCACGTAGACCATGAAGGCCACACCGTGCACCGGGCCGAAGATCTTGACCCCGACCGGGGTCGGATCGGCCGCCTGGTGCTTGAAGTACATGCCGATCAACAGGCCGGCCCACGTCAGGGCTTCGACGAAGGCGACCGTGGCGAACACGCGGCCCATGGGGCTGATTGGCAAGGCACGCTTCAAGATGGGCTCGGGGTCGTAACGGAAAGGACCCGCATCATAGCCAGCGAACGGTTTTGATGCGAATCATTCTCAGCATGCAGCGCCGGCCCTGCCGTTCACCAGCGTGCACTGATCCGGAAGTCGGCGCGCAGGCTGTCATCGTCCTGCAGCACTTTGTCCAATGGGTGGCCAAGGTCAAGGCTGTAGCTGTAGCGCGTGGCGAGCTGTCCATTCAGGCCGACGCCGACGCTGCTGATGCTGGCCGAGGTGGGATAGTCGCCACGCACCTCGCCGTGATCGAAGAACACGTAGACATCGTGCGCCTGCCGATAGGGCCGGTGCAGTTCGACGCTACCGAAATAGCCTTTCACCCCGGAGAGGGTGCCGCGAACATAGCCGCGCACGCTGCCGATGCCGCCCACCTGGAACAGGTTGCTTGAGGGCAGGAAATCGCCGTTGGTGAACTGCCATCCCAACTGTGCCCGGTACAGCAGGCCGCTGCTGCCGATGCGCTGTGTCCAGCTGGTGGATCCGTTGGCGGTCGTGAAGGCACGCCCCTCGGCCAGCGTCTCATCGGTACGGATGCGCGACACGCCCTGATAGAACGTCCAGTCGTAGCCGTCATTGCGGTAGCCGGTGCTGACACCCAGGGTCACCGTGGTCGAATCGACCTCCGACACCCGCACATCACCGATATCGGACACGGCGTTGCTGCGCGAGACGTTGGCGATGGTGGACAGCAGCCAGTTCGGCGTGGCCACCCATGGCTGGGTGAAGTCCAGACCATAGCTGGTCGACTCGCCAGTGATGTCCAGGGCCCGGTATGCGCCGTCGATGATGTTGATCTGGCTGCGCGACACGCTGGCGCCGACACGGCCGTTGCGCGTGTTGACGATGCCGGAGTAGCCGATGCGCCCTTCCAGGCCACCGCGCGACCACGCCACCGAGCCGGCCAGCAGGTCACTGATACCCGCCAGGCCCCAGAACTGGCCATGCGCACCGTAGCGCTCGCGGCCCGTGGTCTCTACGCCGGAATTATCGACGAACACGCCCCAGTTGCTTCGGTCCGGCACCTCCGCCAGCAGCACGATATCGGTCTGGCCGGCGGCCTGGCCGGGCCGCATCAGTGCGCGCACCTGCAGATCGGTGGTGCGGTTGAGGTAGATCAGTTCATCGCGCAGGCGATCGCTGCGCACCACTTCGCCTACCGGCTGCCGCACCCGCCGTTCCACAAAGCGCACCGGCACCTTGCCCTCCCCGGTCACCTCCAGCGTACCCAGCGTGCCTTCCAGCAGGGTGACGTCAACGCGCCCTTCGTTGATCGACTGCTCGCGCAGAAGCGCGCGTGCCGTACTGATCCCGGCGGCCTCGTAAGCCGCATTGACGTCGGCCACCAGTGTTTCCAGCTCGGCAAGGTGGACCTCGCGCCCCTGGTAGCGGGCGGCGATCGCATCGAGCGTGGCCTTCGGCAGCAGCGCCGATGGACTGAAGCGCACCTCGCGGAGCACGAAGCTGCCGCGGACGTCGGCCAGCCCGCTTTGCCCCGCCGGCGCAGGCGCCGGCTGCACCGGGTCCACCACCGGGCGCTCCGGCTGCAACGGCTGGCGCTGCTCGTAGTAGCCGTCAATGCGCTGTGCGGTGTCCTTCCCCGCGGTGCCACTACTGTTCTGTGCATGTGCAAGCCAGGGCAGCAGCGCGCTGCCGATCAGGAACATCCCTCGGTACATGGTGTGTTTTCCGTCGTTCATCAGTTGGGCGCCCCGAGGTTGACCGCGCCGCCCAGGGCCGGAGCCACCACGTCGCGGGCGTTTGCTTCATCACCTTCCGCGGGCGCACGGGCGGGTACCGCCATCTCCGGCGACCGGAGATTGAGCATGCGGCCCATGTAGCGCACCGCGCTTTCGCCCAGGTAGGCCGGCCCGGCCTCGAGGTGGTCGCGGTTGTAGTTCGGGCTGTTCACCCGGACCCCATCGTTGAACCGCACCACATAGGCGTCGGTATCCAGCAGGCGGCCATCGGCCGCCAGGTGGAAGCGACGGTTCAACTGCAGCAGCTGCGCGTCCGCCGGGCGCAGCACCGGGCTGGTGTTGTCCATCAGCACCTGCAGTGCCGGGGTGGTCAGCCTCATCGTGCGTTCCACCTGGCCATCGGCGATGGCGACGCGCGCCGAGGAGGACGTCAGCTCTGCCTCCATGGCCTGCAGCGCATCGATCAGCCAGGCATCACGCGGCTGAACATCCACCACGATCCGGCTGGCCACACCGTTGCGGTAGCCGGTCAGGGTCGTCGTCAGCAGGCCTGGGCCAGCATCGGACTGGCTTACCTGCGCCTGCACCTCATCGGCGGCCAGGTTCAGGCGGGTATCGACCATCGCCTGTGCCAACGACAAGGTGTCGCGCGCGGCCAGCTGTGCAGACGCCGCCTGCAACTGCCCGCCGGCCAGCGAACCGGCCCGGGCGTCCATGTAGGCCGTGGTACCGGCGCTGGCCCGCCCGAAGCCGATGCTGCCGCCCGCAAGGATGGACTGTGCGGCACCGCTGCGACCGTCATCGAAATGGATATCGCCACCCGCCTGCAGCGCTGCATCGCCACCGGCCTGGTAGAGATCCCATTGCTGGCTGCCGCCGCTGGTGGCCACCAGGTCGCTGCCGGCGCGGGCAGCTTCGATCCGGATATCGCCCGCGGCCTGCACCCGCAGCGCCTTCCCTGCATCCACCTGCCGGCCCTGGACATCCGAGCGGCGCGATGCCAGGGCGATACCGCCGGCCGCCTGCAGGGCGTCGAACCGCAGCGCTTCGCTGGAGGACAGCCCAAGATTGCAGCCCACGTTGAGCGTGCCGATGACCAACGCGACACCGGCATCGCCGCGGAAGTTGCAGCCCACGGTCACCTCATCGGCGGAGAGGTCGGTGCCTGCGATCCAGTCACCATCCACACCGATCACCGCCGTGCCTACATCAATGGACTGGCCGGCGCGCAGCATCATCGAACCGTCGACCGCCGCGCTGACGAGGGTGATAGCGCCGCCGGCATCCGCCACCAGGTCACCGCGGCCATCGAAATGCTGGAGGCGGGTATCGCCACCGCTGCCGACCTGGGCGTTGCCGCCGATGCGTGCCCTGCCAACATCCACGTTACCGCCAGCGTTCAGCCCCAGTGACTGCGCGACCGTTGCACTGCCAAGCTGCACATCCGTGCCGCCATCCAGGCGTGCCTGCGCGCCCACGGCGGCGTCGTCGATGGCCAGCAGACCGCCAGCGTCCGCGATGAGGTCGCCCTTGCTGGTCAGCTGCTGAATCTGCAGCGCACCAGACGCCTCCAGCTGCATCGCCGCCCCGGAAGACAGTGTCTGCGCCACCAGCGCGGCACCGCTGGCCGCGTTCATTGCGCCCTGCGCCTGCAGTTCGCCAATGCCCATCGCCCCGCCGCTGCGAAGCTGCGCATCGCCGCCGACCGTGGCGGTACGCATCTCCAGCGTGCCGGCCGCGGCAACGTCCAGCGACTGACCGATCACCGCCTGGGCCAGGCGTACATCCGCGTCGCCTTCAAGCCGCGCATCGCCATCGGCCACCAGATCGCCGATGGCGAGCAGCCCACCTGCCGTGGCGGCAAGATCGCCCCCGCTGCGCAGCTGCTGCACATCCAACGCACCGGACGCCTGCAGCTGCGTCGCCGCACCGGAAGACAGTGTCTGCGCCACCAGCGCGGCACCGCTGGCCGCGTTCATTGCGCCTTGCGCCTGCAGTTCGCCAATGCCCATCGCCCCGCCGCTGCGAAGCTGCGCATCGCCGCCGACCGTGGTGGTACGCATATCCAGCGTGCCGGCCGCGGCAACGTCCAGCGACTGCCCGACCACCGCCTGGCCCAGGCGCACATCGGCGTCACCTTCGAGGCGCGCATCGCCCCCGGCCACCGTATCGACGATGGCGAGCAGCCCACCTGCCGTGGCGGCCAGATCGCCCCCGCTGCCCAGCTGCTGCACATCCAACGCATCGGACGCCTCCAGCTGCATCGCCGCACCGGAAGACAGGGTCTGCGCCACCAGCGCGGCACCGCTGGCCGCGTTCATTGCGCCCTGCGCCTGCAGTTCGCCAATGCCCATCGCCCCGCCGCTGCGAAGCTGCGCATCGCCACCGATCCTTCCTTGGCCCAGGGTAAGGGTGCCGGCGCTGGTCACCACGGCCTCCGCGCCAGCCTCCAGACGGCCGATGTCCAGCGCTCCTTGCGCCTGCATCGCCACCGAGTGACCGGCCACCCCGTGGCCGATGTCGGCAGAGGCCGCCCCCAGCCGGACATCGGTTGCCGCATCCAGCAGATCTACCTGCAGGTGCGCGTCACTGTGCAGCGACAGCGCTCCCGATGCGGCAACCACGTCGCCAACAACACCCCCGTTGGGGAGGCGCAGGTGGATGTCGCCGCGATCGCTGCGTGCCAGGACAAGCCGGCCGACGTCGATCGTGAGGGCCTGCGCGTCGCTCCCGATTCCTTCGCCGGCCTGCAGGCTGGCCACCACGCGACTGCCGCCACCGACATTGACCGCGGCATCCCCATTGGAGTGGATACGACCGTCCGCCTCGAGCATCACGTTGCCGGTGGCCGAGTTGCCGGTCACGGCCAGCTGGCCCACGCTGATATCCGCACTGGAACGCACCGCGACCACCCGGCCAGCACTCAACTGGCTTCCGGCACCCATCGCGACGCCGCCCGCGTCGATCTGCACGCTGTCGCCGGCGTTGACCTGCGCGCCTGCCGCCAGCGATGTGGCCTGCAGCGATAGCAGCTGCAGGACCTGGTCAATGGCCGCATCCCCCAACTGCAGGCCGCCACCGGCGGCGACATTGGCAGATGCTGCGCGCAGGTTGCCGATGCGGATGTCCCCCATCGGGGCGCTGACAATCGCTTCGCCCGCGGCCTGCACCGAAGCCAGGTCGGCACCGTTGTACCCGGTGGCGCCCAGATCGCCACCGGCCTGCAAACGCACTGCGCTCAGCTTGCCCGCTGTGCTCATCAGCTGCAGGTCGCCCCCCGCGGTAAGCGTGCCGATCGGCATGTCCACGTCGCTGGAAAGACGCACCTCGCCCCCTGCCGCGCCATCCAGCCGACCGCCGGCAACGATCCGCAAGGCCAGCGAACCGCCGTCCTCGTCGCGGATGTCGTCGCGCACGGCGAGCTGGATGTCGCGCCCGGTCAGCGTGCTCACGCCCTTCAGGTACGACAGCAGGCTGCCGCCGCCGACGTCCAGTACGACGTCCTGGTTCGCCCTCACCAGGCCGATACGCAGGTTCCCGTTCTGCTGCGCCACGCGCACGTGTTCACCGGCGTTGGCCAGCAGCAGGCGACCGTTGATCTGCACGCGCAGCGGCTGACCATCGTGGCCCATGATGCTGCGCAGGGCGCTCAGGCTGAGGTCCCTGCCGACCCTCAGGATCGCACCGCCCGCACTGCCCCCGGCATCGGTGATATCGCCGTCACTGCCGATGCGTGCATCGCCACCGGCGGCGAAGCTGTTCAGCGCCAGCGACGTGTTGCCGTGCAGGTAGGCATCGCCGCCCACATCGGCATCGATCCCGCCCGTGGCTGCCAGTACCACCGGAGCCGTGCTGCGAATGCGCAGCGAGACCACCACCGCACCGCCGCGCACCTGATCGGGCGTGAGCACATGGCCGGCCGCGTCAAGCATCTGCACATCGCCCGGCGTGGTCGCAAGCCGCATGGCCAGCATCGCCTCGGCACTGAGGTTGCCGCTGTTCACGTCGGCCAGGCTGACCGTGTATTCCTTGTCCAGGCGGCCCAGGTCATCGCGGGCACGCAGGCTGACATTGCGCCCGATGATCACCGGTTCGGCATTCAGGGCGGAACCGGTGGAGGGTTCCAGCGCATTGGCGTTGAACACGTAGCGCAGCTGGTCCTGGCTCCACTGTGAGTCAGCCGTCATGCCATCAAGAAGTGTGGCCTTGCGTGCCGCGACCCTCGCGCTGTCGCCACTGCTGGCGGCCAGCTCATAGCGGTATCCCGCGTTGAAGGACGCGAAGATCGCCTCCTGCTGCCAGCCGGTGCCGAAGGCATCGGTGAACACCGTCCCCAGACGGTTGAAGCGCTCGGCGAGGTAGTCACTTACCCCTGCATCATCCAGGCTGCCGCCCCGCGCGGCTTCCGCCATGGAGCGGAACAGGTTGATGGCAGTGCCACCGGCCAGGTAGCGCCCATCGACGACACTGCCCAGCGCGCGGAGCTGGAAGTACTCGGCGTAGCTGGCGTCGACCTGGCTCTGGTAGCTGACGATCGACTGCTGGCCGCCGCCCTGGAACAGCTTGAGGTTGTCGCGCAGGCTGGCCAGCTGCGCTTCGCTGAGGAAGCTGGACGAGGCGCGCTGGGCACCGCTGTAGATCGAGCCCGAGGGTGCCTCGATCAGCACGTCACCGGCCAGCGACTCGATGCGCTGTACCCAGAAGTCGCCGCCGAGGTCACGCAGCGCGATGTCGCCGGTCGCCCGAGCCGAGATGAGCCCACCCTCCAGCACGCCGTCGCTGCGGGTACGCTCGCCGGCATCGACCACCAGGGGCCGGGCGAGCGAGCCGATGGCACCGTAGACGCTGTCCAGGGTGATGTCGGCACCGATGATCGAAGCAGCATTGCCGGTGGCGGCACCTTCAATGTCGTACTTGGCGCGCAGCCACACATCGCCACGGCCGGTGCCACTGCCGGCGCTGATCAGCACCTTGGCTGCCGAATCGACATCCAGCGCGATGTCACCGCCCGCACGGGCCACCAGGTTGCCGGCGGCCACGGTGGCGCCGTTGGCGTTGGTGTAGGACACCATCTGGACATCCAGCGGGTTGGCGGCCTCGCCGGCCTGGGCGCCGACAATGCTGCCGATGCTGCCGGCCGCGTCGAGGGTGAGCTGGTTCGTGATGATCCTGGCGTCACGCGATGCGCTGACGATGCTTCCGTTCTCGCTGGTCAGGAAGGTCCGGCCATCGGTGTTCTTCAGCACCCCATTGATGCGGATGGTCTGGCCGGAGTCGACGTCGAGCAGGCCTGCATCGTTGGCGCTGAAGTTGATGCCGATCCGGTTGTCGGCCTTGGCCGTGTTGGTGACGACCAGCGTGCCAGTGCGCGGGGCGCGCTGGTACCAGCTCGTGCGCCACGTGCCGCCGTCATCGAATTGATTGCTGCCGGGGAAGCCGTAATTGTAGCGGCAGCCACTTTCGTTCTTCTTTTCGCAGCGGTAGTTGACGCGTGAATTGAGGTTGCTGCCGAAGTCGCCGGTCAGCTGCGACTCGAACACCGCCACGCCGCCGGCCTTGTTGCCGTACGTGACGCCCGAGGTTTCCCACTGCTGGCCGTTGAAGACGGTGTTGTTGTTCCTGTCCACCCAGCGCCAGTTCTCAGCAGTAAGCACGCCGTTATCGGACTGGATGTTGCGCGCGATGCGGGCCGTCTGTGTCCAACGCGCAAACATGCCGGCGCGCGGGTCATACCCGGTCGTGTTGCTGATGGCCGATACCCCCGGGGCATCCCAGCTCAGGGCATTGACTCCGCCCTGATAACCCTTCACGTTGCCGTTGCCGTCGCGCAGATACCACGACGCGGTATTGAGCTCACGGTCGCGGATGGTGATCTGCCCGGGCGCCCCGTTGCCGACCAGGATGTTGCCAAGCTGCAGGCCCACATCGGCCAGGCCATTGTTGATGACCACCGAGCCCTTGCCACTGACCACATTGAGCGAGCCGGCGGTGGACGTGCTGACGATACGGCCATCGAGGTAGATCGAACCGCCCCCGTTGGCCGAAATGTCCGGCACGATGAACTGGCGGTTGAGCGAATCGTACTTCAGGGCGATGCGGGAAGAATCTGCGCCGGACTTCGCCACGAACATGGCAGGCACATCGAAGATGCCCTTGCTGGCCTGGTTGTCCTTGCCGTCGATCCAGGCGCGCAACGCGCTGCTTTCGACCAGGATTGCCGAGTAATCCACCGGCCGGCCCGCCTTCAGCGCGACGTTGACGTCGATGTAGTTGGCCGTGATCTTGATGCCACTGCCGGCGTTCACACCGCTGCCCGTGCTGGGCACCTGGCCAAGGCTGGCGTTGCTGACGTCGTCGGGCTGCGTGTTGAGCACGGTGCGCAGATTCCGGGCATTCACCTTTGGCAGGTAATTGGTGTCCTTGTGGCTGTACCGCGATACCACGCCACCGTCGTAATACTGCCCACCCAGCGCTGAAGCGGTGCAGTCCTTGTCGCCGATGCGATAGCGGCATGCCCCAAACACAAGGATGCTGGGGTTGTTGACGTCGTTACCGGTGCCATACAACAGGTAGTCGGTCAAGCTCATGCCGGCAGCGGCGGCCGCTGCGCCGTACTTGGCGTTGGCGATGTACGCCGCGGCGTCATCGGCATTGGTGATGCCCGATGCCACGCTGTGGCGTGCCCACAGCGCGCTCACGACATTGCCGTACCAGTTTGCCGAGCCCAGGTTGTAGCCGACCTCACCGTTGGGCGCATTGATCGTCACGCTTTCGGCGAGCTGCTCGCCCCAGCTCTGGATGTTGCCGAGCGCGTTGTACATGTCCAGGTCGCCACCGGTGACCGAAATCAGCCCGCCCGCACCGATCGCGCCGGTGCCCGTGGCCGCCTCGTTGCGGATGCTCACCAGCGCATTGCTCTGCCCCGGGTTCTGGCTGACGCCGATGCCCACGGCCTGGTTGCTGTTGCCGGTGAACAGCACGTTGCCGCCGCTGTACTCCGGCACCAGGATGTCGCCCGCCAGCAGGAGGTTGTCGGTACTACGGTTGGTGATGGTGATCTTCGGCGCGCCCTTGGCGGTGACGGACCCGCCACCGCGGATGTTGCGGCCATACAGGATCACATCGCCGCCGGCCGCATACAGGTCGCCGATGGTGTGGGTATAGAGCGCATTGCCGGCGATCGCATCGAAATCGTGGATGCCCGACGCGTTCAGTCGCGCCTTCAGCGCGCTGCTGAGCTCGCGCTGGGTATCGAACGGCAGCACATCGCCGCCCGCGCCGCTGCTGGTCAGCTTGCCATTGGCATCGATCAGGATGTCCAGCACGTTGTAGCGCCCGGCAACGACGCGGCCATCGATCAGCACATCACCGCGGGTGCTGCCACCACTGCGGCTGTCGCGCACGGTGACCGGAATGAACCCCAACTGGTAGCCGGTGGCGGCGCCATCGGCGTTGCGGAAGACATTCTCACCGTAGGCACCGAGCGACACGAATGCGCCGCTGAGCAGCTCACTACCCGCCGCCAGAGCGGTGCTCGCGTTGCTGTCCACCGTGGAGGACGCCGAGGAATCCGGCACCGCGATCAGCCCGCGGCTGTACCCCTGCGAGACCGCATTGGCGGCCAGCCGTGAGGTCCAGCCATTCATGCCATCCTGGCCGGCGGAGACGAAGGCGTTGTGCAGCGATTCCAGCTTCGCGCCGCGGCCGACATTGACCTGCTGGTCCATCGCCAGCGCCACGTCCGCGTCGGAGATGCCGACCGCGGCCAGCACACCCCAGGTGTTCACCAGGGCGGTGGCGCCGATGTCGGTCGCGGCGTAGGTACCGACGTTGAGCATGTAGCTGCTCTGCAGGCGCGCATCATCGCCGATGTTCACGCGGTTGCCGAGCACCGCATCGGTGCGCGCCTTGACCACGGCGGCATTGATCGCCCCGCCGGTGGTCAGCCCCGCCCGGTCATCGGTGTTCGCACGGGTGTTTGCCACGATGTCCAGCGCGCCGCCATCGCCCGGCGTCGGTGCGACGCCGGCGCGCAGCAGGGCGCCCTTGCCGATATCGATGGTGCTGCTGCCATCCAGCCGGGTGACCACCTGTGCGGCACTGCCACTGAGGACACCGCCGCCGGCCGCGCTGGCGGCAAGCTCGCTGCCCAGCGTGCCGGTGTAGTTGTTGTCGGTGCGCAGCACCAGCGATCCGGCCGAGACAATCTGGGCATCCTCGTCCACCAGCAGGCCGACGGTCGCGTCCGCACGGTTCTTCACGTCGGCGCCACTGGCGTTGAGTACGCCGGCGCTGGTGCTGTTCGCGCTGCCCGCGTAGTTGCTGTCGTGCAGCGCACGGGCATCAAGGCGACTGACATCCAGCACCGCGTTGCGGCCAATGGACAATTGCGTGGTGCTGTCGGTGTGCGTCGCTGCCAGCGCCGCGTTGCCCGCAATGAGCCCGCCGGTGCCCGCCGTGGCGTTGGCGCGATTCTCGTCCTTGCCGCTGGCGGCGAGCGTGGTGTTGCCTGCGTACAGCAGGCTCCCTGCCCCCACGGTGACGCCGGTGGTCGCCGAGGCCCGGGCGTTGGCGTCGACGATGCCGGCGGCCAGCAGGCCCGCCACGCTCAGGCCGGTGGCATCGGCACGCTGGTTGCTGTTGTTGACTGCGCGCATCGCGATAGTGCCGCCGCGCGCGTAGTCGATGATGTTGTTGATGGAATAGGCCTCACCCTGCACCACCACGTCGGATCCAAGCGCTGCCTGCACCGCGTTGGTGCTGGCAGCGGTGGCGAAGGCGCCGGCGCCGGCCAGATACAGACCACCGGAACCGGCGACCGCGCGTGCATCCACGCTCCCGCCGTGGACGCTGGCCAGGATGTCCAGCCCACCGCGGTTGGACAGCACCGCACCATTGCCTACATGGGCGTCCACTTTGGCACGGGAGGTGGCATCAGCGACCGCCGCACCGACCGCCAGGCCGCCGGCCAGTGCAGCACCGAAGGCTTCGGCGGACACCTGCGGGGTGGCCTCGGCATGCACCTCAATGCCGCCACCTACCCCCGATACGCGTGTCCGCTCGCCCAGCCAGGCGCGCACGTCGGAGCCATCGTCGGCCAGTGCGACGGCGGCGCTGACGCCGGCCAACACGCCACCGGCCGCACCCCACGCGCCCGCATGCGCGCCGCCCAGCGAGCTGGCGGCGAAGGTCACGTTGCCGAAGCCGGCCAAGGTACTGTCGTTCTGCAACCACGCCTGGACGTTGGCGTTGCGAGCAGCGGTTGCGACGACCGCACCGGCCGCGAGTGCACCGGCCGCCATGCCGGTGGCTGTCACATCCAGCGTGCTGGCATCGCTGGCACGGACCGCAAGACCCTCGCCCTGGCTGCCTGCCTGCAGGTCACCGGCCACCGTGGCCGTGACCGTCTGTTCCAGGCGCGCCAAGCCGATGGCCGCGCCGACGCCCACCAGGCCGGCACCGCCGGCATAGACGTCCAGACCAGCGGCCTTGCCTCCGCTGCCGTCGCCGGCGTTGGCGAGCACCGCGATGGAGCCGGCCCGCGTGCTGTTCGCTGCCAGCACCGCCTCGGTGCTGCCATACAGGCCGGTCATGCCGAATGCGCCGCCCACGCCCACGCCACCAGCGCCGATGCCACCGACGGTGTTGCTGCTGCTCATCAGGGTCTGCGCGCTCACCTCAAGCGCGCGTGCCTGCACGGTGCCACCGCGGATGCTGGCGCTCACCAGATCGCCACGTCCCTGCAGACTGCCGATGTCCACCTGGGCGCGGCTGTTCAGCGCGCCGGCGCCCTGCGCCCCCAGGGTGCCGTCCAGCGCGGCGGCGTCGATCTTCTGGCCAGTGCCCAGCTGCTTCAGGCTGGCAAAGGTGCCACCCAGTTCCGTATCACTGTCACCGCGGTCGCCAATGCCGGCCAGCAGCAGCCCGGCAGCGCCGCCGATGCCGGTGGTGGCGCCCACGCCAGCCGTCACGGTGACCATGTCCACCGCACGATCGGAGACGGCATTCACATCAATGCTGCCCGTGGTCGACAGCGTGCTGTCTTCCACGGTGGCCTTGACGGTGCTGCCGAGAATGGCCACCGAAGCGCCGGCACCTACACCGCTGCCGGCGATGCCCACGCCCACCGCACCGGAGTACGCGGACAGCCGCAGGATATCCTCGGCCACCACCGCCATATCGGTGGCATCCACCGAGGCCTGGGTGACCAGCGCACGGGTGTCGTTCTGCAGCAGGTGCACCTGTGCCATGCCGGCGATGCCGGCGGCGCCGGCACCCGCGCCACTCACCGCCACGCCGTTGAAATCCGAACGGCTGTGCGCGTTCACGTCGAGGTCGCGTGACACGGAAATGTGGGTCACGCGCCCACGTTCGCCCACCTGCGCCAGCGTGGTTGCAGTGCCCATGTTGACCAGCGCGGTGCCGGCCACCGCCGCGCCCCCCCCGACCGCGCCTGCGCCGCCGACCAGCGAGGCGGCGTTGTCGCTGTTGGCGTTGACCGCCAGGGAGCCCGCCCGCAGGGTGCCGCCCAGCACGCTTGCACGGGTATCGGTGGTGAAATTGTTGACCACGCCGGTGGCAGCGCCGCCGGTCAGGCCCGCGGCCGCGCCGACCACGATCGCCAGCGCGTTCTGGCTGGCATTGGCCTCCACGGTCACCGCGTCGGCGGCCGACACGGTGGCGCCCTCGATGCTGGCGCTGGCATGGCTGTCGAACAGGTTGGTCGACAGCGCCCCTGCGCCCGAGAAGACGCCCGCGCTGGCGGCGATGCCGGCCACATAATTGGCCGAGGCCACGTGATGGCTGGCGCGCACATCCACGCTCTGCTCCGCTGCGGCGAGCCCTGCGCTGTCCTGGTCGGGGTCGCTGCTGGTGCCCAGCCCATGCTGGTTGATCCGTGCGTCCTTGATGATCGCGGTGGTACTGCCGGCGATGTCGTTGACGGCCGCCATTACCGCTACCGCACCACTGGCGATCGGGGTGGTACCCAGCGCGCCACTGACGCCGATGGTCCTGACCTGCTGGCGCGTGGCCGCATTGACCGCGATGCCATGCACGTCGATATGGCCGGTGCCCAGGTCCACGGTATCGAAGGCCATGCCGGCGGCGTCGGTACGGGTGCTGTGGGTATTGCCCGCCGTGCGCCGGCCACTGTCCACGCCTGCCAGCGCATCGCCCAGGCCCAGCGCGGTCACGGCAGTTCCGGCACCGGTGATCGCCGCCTCGGTGCTGCCATCCACCAGGTTGACGACGGTACCCAGGCCGATGCCCGCGTTGACGCCCCCGCCGATGCTGCCGGCGTACACGTCAATCTGCTGCGCCTGGGCGGCGAGCACGCCGACGTTGTCCTGTGCCAGGACATTGGCGCCTGCTTCAATCCGTCCCGAGACGGCGCCCTTCATCCGGTTCACCGCCACCGACGCTGCGCCACCGACCGCGCCGCCGCCGCCCAGGCCAGCAGCCACGGTGCGGATGCGGTTGCCCTGACCGCCGGCCTGTCCAGAGGCATCGGCCTGCACCAGCAGATTGCGGACATCCAGGTCCAGCGCACTGCCGGCAACCACCGCTGAGGTAGTGCCGCCGATATCGTTGTAGGCCACTGCCGCGCCCACGCCCACGCTGCCGCCGACCGCTGCCCCACCCGCCAGCGAATCGATGCTGCGCTCGTCACGGGCGCTCACCTTCACATCGGCCAGCGTGTTGTGCAGGCTGCTGTCACTGAGGCTGGCCTGCGTATCGGAATGGATCAGGTTGGTGGTGACACTGCCGGCCACCGCTGCCGTGCCCGCCCCCGCCCCGGAAACGGCTGCCGTGCGCACCAGGCTGCGGTTGGCCGCATCGATGATCAGCGCACTGGCGCCGCCCAGCGTGGCATTCTCCACCACGGCACGGGTACGGCCGCCGATGTCGTTGACGCTGCTGGCTGCGCCGATGCCTGCCGTCCCACCGGCCGACAGCGCGCCCCCCAACGAATAGGCCGCACCCGAGGTGTCGGCGCTGACGGACACCGCACCGGTGATGCCACTCCCCTGCCCGGTGACACCCCGCAGGCGGGCCTCGGTGAGGGTGTCGATCAGGTTGGTGGTGTTGCTGCCGGCAATGGACGCGGTGCCCCCCAGCGCACCGGCAATGGCCAGTGTCTTGGTGGTGGCGGCCGACGTCGCACTGACCTCCAGCGCAGTACTCACCTCCAGCGCGGTGCCATCCACCTCGCCCAGCGTGGTATCGCCGATGGTGGCCACGTTGATCGCCGCGCCGATGGCGGCGGTGCCGCTGCCGGCAACCGCACCGGCCAGTGTGTGGATACGCGATTCGTTGCTGCCGGCCACCTGCACGATGCCTGCCTGCACGATGCCTTCCCGCAATGCGGCCTCGGCATGATTGTCGATCATGCTCCAGCCCACCGAGCCTTGAATGGCGACATTGTTGGCTGCGCCTGCGGCAACCGCACCGGACAGGATCCTGGCGGCGTTGGCGGCCTCGAGGTCGACCCGGCCGGCGCCAGCGGTCAGCTGCGCATCATCGACCAGCGCCAGCGTGGTATTGCCGATGTCATTGATGGTCAACGCCGCACCCACGGCGACCTTGGAGCCCAGCGTTGCCGCCCCCGCCAGCGAGCCGATGAAGGATTCATCGCGTGCCTGCAGGTGGATGCTGCCCGCGTTGAGCTGCGCGCCATCCCGGGGCACCTGGCCCTGCGCGTCCGCCAGGCCACGACCGACCAGCACCGAGGTGGTGTTGCCGATGGCGTTGTAGGACGCACTGCCCACCCCGGTGAAGTTGCCGGTACTGCCGCCGATGCCGGCACTCACTGCCAGGATGTCGGACTGGTCACTGGCCGTGAGCGCAATGCGCCCGGCGGTGAGCGTGGCATCGTTGACCGAGACGGTATGTGTGTTGTTGATGGTGTTGTAGGCGAAGGCCACGCCGGCATTGTTGCCACCCACCTGGACCATGCCGGCAACGGCGATGATCGAGCTGCGGGCATTGTTGCGACCCGTCGCATCCACCCGCGTATCGTCAGTGCTCGCGGTATCGGCATTGGCATCCACCTCGATGCTGCCGATCCCGGTGCCACAGTAATCGACCGCAACGCCCGAGCCGCAGCCGTCACCGGTGCCACGCACGTCGTCGATCGTCGCCGTCCCGGCGAAGGCTTCAATGTCACCACTGGCAGTGATGCGGCTGCCGCCGTCAATGCTGGCGGCGGTCTGGCTGGCGATCTGGTTGACCAGCACCGAACCGGCGATCGCCACGCCGTCGCTGCGCGTGGACGCCCCTCCACTGGCGGCCGCCGCCACGATCCGGGATGCATCGGCCGCACGCACGCGCACGTCCTGTACGCCTTCGATGTCGGCGCCACTGACTGACGCGCGGGTGCTGTCGCCCACTTCGGCATACGTCACTGCCGCCCCCAGGCCGGCCTTGCCACCCGCATACAGTGCGCCACCCCCGTTGGCGATCTTGGAGGCGTTCACGGCCTTGACATCAACATCGGCCGCCGCGCCGCCCATGCCGCGCAGGCTGCCCCCGACGATGCTGGCGGCCGTATCGTTGTGGGACATCGCCACGGTCGCCGAGATCGCGCCGGCACCGGCCGAGCTCTGGTTGGAGGAGGCATTCACGCCCACGCTCAGCCCGACGTTTACCTGCTCGCTTTCGTTGCGTGCGGTCACCGTGACGGTGCCGGCATCCTCCACGGTACTGTCACGCAACTGCGCGGTGGTCGTGTTCTGGATGTCACCGTAGGCCACGCCACCGGCCAGCGATGCGCTGCCCTGGGTGTTATCCGACCCGGCCGCGGCCACCGACAACGCGCCGCTGACGCTGACCAGCAGCGTCTGGTTGGTCGCGGCAAGATCCAGCTTCAGGCCCTTGCCGCTGTTGTCCTTGATCACGGCCGAGCTGATGTCCGCCTTGGTGTTCTGCCGGGCACGATTCACCGTCGCACTGCCGGACAGGGCGATGCCGAACTTGGGTTGCGGCGTCTGCGCGCCCTGGCCCTGCCCCGGTGCTGCATTCCCGCCACCCAGCAGGCCCTTGGCCTTGTCGAAGTACGCGGTCAGCCCGGCGCTGCCGTTGCTGTCGGCCTTGTTGGCCATGCCTTCCAGCGCGGTCACCTTGCCGAGCGCACGGGTCTTGAGTGAATCCAGGAAGCCGGGATTCTCCGCGTTCTGCTTTGCCGCCAGCTCGTCCTGGGCCTTCTGCAGCTGTTCGGACGAGCTCTTGGCAACTGCGCCGGCGGCGGCCACCGCACCGGCCAGGCCACCGCTGGTGGCGTTGACCGCCAGCTCACCCGTGGTGATCGCGCCGACCGGCGCCGTGCTGCTGCCGGTCGCGAAGGCTGCAGGCACCGCACCGATGAAGGCGCGGGTATCGGTATCCAGCTGCTGGTAGGCGACGCTGGCCCCCACCGACACACTGTCGCTCATCGCAACCGCGCCGGCCACGGACCACACGAACAGATCTTCGTCGGCACGTACGCCGACCGTTGCGGCGCGGATGTCGGCACGGTTGCTGATCCCCGCCAGCGTGGTGCTGTCCAGGTCCAGCGCGGTGGCGGTTCCGCTGACACCGATGCTGCCGCCTTGGCCTGACTGCAGCGCCAGCGCCACCACGGTTTCCTTGTTGTCGGCCTGCACTGCCAGGCTGCCTGCACCGGCGTCGACGCGGACGCCATCATGGAGGATCGCTGCCGCCGTGTTCTGGTAGTCGATATAGCCGACGCTGCCGCCCAAGGCAGTTCCGCCGTTGCCGACGTTGCTGTCCTTGAGGTTCTTCAGGGCAAGATCACCCGCCGCGTGCAGACCGGTGACATCGGTGTTGGCACGCACGGTGGCGGTGGCGTCAAACGTCCGGCCGCGCGCAGCGCCGGCATGGTCCTCACCTTCCAGTGCGGCGCTCCACGCTGCGGTGCTGGTATCGCGGGTGGTCAGCGAAGCACCGGCGGCGACATCGGTACGTGCGCTGTTGGTCGCCTTGAACCAACTCACCGCGCCCCCGATGGCCACTTCCTCGGCCGAGCCGCGCGCCGCCGCGTACGAGGCGAACAACTCCGATGGGTCGGTGATCAGGTCCTTGGCGGCGGAGATCGACGTCTTGAACGCGTCGAAGCTGCTGAAGTCCGGGACGGCCCCGGTGAGCGCACTGAAATCCCGAGGCAGGCGCACATCCGACGACAACCCGATGCGTTGCGCCGAGAGCTCAGCCGAACTGCCCACCAGGGTCCGTGCCTCATGGGTGAGGTTGGCGATGTTGACCGCCCCGGACAACGCGAAGGCCGAACCATCCGCGCTCTTGCCCTTGGCCAGCACATTGCTCATCGCATGGTTGCCGATCTGTGCATCGGTTACCTGGCTGTCGACCACGATCGCGCCGGCGCTGTCGATGGTCGTACCGGCGCCGATACTGGCGGTGGCCGTATGGTCGCCGTCGACAACGCTGATCGCCCCGCCGAGGCGGAAGGGCGACGCCGTGGTCGGTGTAGTGGCCGGCGGCGTGCTGCCGCCGTCCTGGCTGCCGGTCAGTTTGGCGATGGCGCCACCCACGCCGGCGCCGGCCAGCGACTGCGCCACGCTCATCAGGCCATCGCTGCCGCTGCTGATCGCTTCCACCTGCTCCTGGCCGGGCAGCGGCTCGCTCTTCGGGCCGGTAATCAGCGTGCTGGTCTTGTTGAGGCGGGTGATGCTGGCCGCCTGCACGGTGACGTCGCCTGCCGTGGTGCGGGTGTCGCGGTCCAGGCGCGCTTCGGCCGCGATATCCTGCAGACTGATCGCGCCAGCCAGGCCGACCGCGCCATTCTTGTCGGCGCGCGCCGTGGCGGAGGTGTCCAGAGAGACCGCGTTGACCGCCGAAACGTTGACACTGCCGGCCTGCAGTGGCCCACCCGCTTCAATCACCGCGCGGGTGTCAACGTTGACATTGCTGATCGCCGCCGTGAACGCAGCGGCCGTGTTGTTCACCGCGAACGATTCGGCCGCAAGCTTCAGCGTCGTATCGGCATCGGCCTTCACCGCCACGTCGCCGCCAGCCGCAAGGGTTGCGCCCGAACGCACGATGGCTTCCGTGGTGGCGTTGATCTGCGCGTACGCCGCACCGAGGCTGAGCATGTGCTTCTTCGGAATGCTGTTGCCATTGGCATCCTTCACGGGATCGCCGTTGGCATCGGTGACGACATCACCTTTCTCGTACGCCTTGCCGGCCGCCGAGTTGTCGATGGCCTGGCGGGTGCTGGCATGCAGCGTAATGTCGTCGCGCGCGTCCAGTACTGCGTTGTCCTTCACCTCTACCCGCGCCGTGGTGGCGCCATGCAGGAACGAAATCTGCTCACCCAGCAGCTTGCCCGCCCCCAGGTTCACCAACGCATCGCCGAGGTCCGTGAGGGTGCTGGAGTCGGTGACGCTGTTGACGAGATCGGCCTTGAGCTCGTCGAATACCGCACCGTCCTTGTCGTAGCCGGAATCGATGACCGCAAGCGCGGTCAACTCGATATCGTCCGCCGCCAGACGTGCGTTGCCGCCCACCGTTACCGTTGCCTCGGCACTGCGCACACCCAACCCGGTATCGGAGATCGCCGCCGCGCGCAGTTGGATCCGGCCGCCCTCGTTGACCAGTACCAGCGGCTGCGAGGCGCCGGTATTGACGGCCGCCTCGATGCCCTGCAGATCGCCATTGGCATCGCGCGGGCCGGCCTGTACGAACAGCGTGCCGGTGACATCAATGGCCCTGGCCTGTACGCGGATGCCGTTGTTTGCATTCACCGTCCCGTGCAGCGCCACCGTCTTGTCGGTGAGTTGACCCGGCGTCAGCGTGCCGTACATCAGGGCATCCAGGCCCTTTCCGGCGTTGAGGATGTCGTCGGCCGTGGCGCGGTTGGCCGTGGCCACCGACAGCGAGCCGACATTGAGCACGCCAGCGTTGCCGACCAACAGGCCATCCGGGGCGACGAAGAACACCTTGCCGCCCACCGCATTGGTCGACTCCAGCACGCTGTTGAGGTTGCCGTTGATGTAGGCACGCGCGTCGGTGACCAGGTTGACCAGGTTGTGCACCTGTTGCTGACCCTGGGTGGGCAGCACAAGATCAACGGTCTGGCCGACGTCCACCCCGAATTCGCGGAAGGCGTTGAAGGCGACCTGGTTGCCGGCGGCCCCCTTCACTGTACCGGTGGTCACCTTCCAGTGCAGATCGTTGCCCTGGCGGGTCACGCGGGTATCGGTGCGACCGTCGGTGACCATCGCACTGCCGTCATCGCCGGCAATCACGCTGCCTGGCAACGCCAGCCCCAGCACGGAGCCGATGGCCACGGCCAGGCCCGCAGGACGCAGGCGGCGTTGCGCCGGGGGCACATGACGCACGCTGGAGGACGGGCAGGACGAAGGGTCGCGATGGTTCATGGCAGGCTCCGGGCAGTGGCAGGCGGGGCAACCGCGGGCCAGCAAGGGTCGCGGCAAGGCAGGCGTGCCTTGCCGCTCGGTGGCGTTACTGGAAAGGGATCAGTGCGTTGCGGCAGCGGCTGGACGGCTGTCCAGCGCGCGGCTGAGCAGCTCGACATTGCCCAGCGAAAGCAGATGGGCGTAGATCAACCCGAGGTCGCCCGAACGCGCCAGATCCTGGAGCGCCTTGCCCTTCAATTCGCGCAGCTTCTGCTCATCGACCACAAAGAAGCCATCCAGCGAGAAGCCCTCGCCCAGCGCGGTCTGCACGTTCACCTGCCGCGGCACCAGCAGCCCATGGCTGGCCAGCGCCGCACTGAAGGCACGCGTACGCGCCAGATGCACCTGGTATTCCTGCAGGAACTGCAGTGCGTTGCTCAGCAGCGGGCTGTCCTTGCCCTCGTCATCGAACAGCGGCGCACCTTCCTCGCCACCTTCGCGGATGCCCGCATATGCCTCATCCAGGCACACGGTGAAGTCGCTGCCCTTCTCATCGCGTTCGGCAAGCACGAAGGGATAGCGGCGCAGAAACGCCGGGACATAGGCCCCTTCGGCCCAGCTGCCCTGCTCATCGACCATCAGGTTCTGGCCGGCGCGCAGGCCCAGCAGTGCGGCCGGCACCACCGCGTCGGCGCTGCTGCCGGCGAACAGGATCGGGTACTCGCGGGCGACCGGCGCGAATTCCACGCAGGCCAGCGGGACGGAATTGAGCGCGGCGGCGAAGGCAAAATCGCCCGGGGTCGCCACCACCCGATGGTTGCGATGGGCAACGCGGTTGAGCTGGATCGGACGTTCGTAGATGAGCAGCTGCTTCATGGTGGTTCCCCCTGGAGTGATCAAAAAGTGTCCCTTGCCAAATAACCGTGGAAAACAGGCCACTCCCATCAACCCACCGGCTATTCATCACACTTTTTTAATGAATCCGTTCATAAACAGCTGCCGCCCGGCCATGGGGGTCATGGCTGTGACGACCCCCTCAGACGAACATGCCGCCCGAGGCTTCCACGCGCTGCGCCGTGATCCACGCGGTCTGCGGCGACAGCAGCGCCACCGCCACCGGGCCGATGTCATCGGGTTTGCCGGGGCGGCCCATCGCGGTGACCGAGGACACCATCGCATTGACCTGCGCATCGTCGCGCACGCGCCCACCGCCGAAGTCGGTTTCGATCGCGCCCGGGGCGAGTGTGTTGGCACTGATGCCACGTGCGCCCAGTTCCTTGGCCAGGTAGCGGGTGAATACCTCGATGCCGCCCTTCATCATCGCGTAGGCCGAGCTGCCCGGCAGCGAGAAACGCGCCAGCCCGCTGGACACGTTGAGAATGCGGCCGCCATCGGCGATCAGCGGCAACAACGCCTGGGTCAGGAAGTACGGGCCCTTGAGGTGCACGGCGACCAGCGCGTCGAACTGCTCGACCGTGGTGTCGGCGATCATTGCGTGCAGGCCTTCGCCGGCGTTGTTGAGCAGGCCCTGCAGCTGGGTTTCCCCCCATCCCTCCAGCACGCGGCGGACCTGGCTGGCGAATGCGGGGAAGCCGGCGCTATCGGCCATGTCCAACGGAATCGCGGCGGCGCGGCGTCCCAGTGCTTCGATCTTGGCGACCACGTCCTGCGCGGCATCGGCCTGGCTGCGGTAGGTGAGGACTATGTCGGCGCCATCGGCGGCCAACGCGAGGGCGGCGTTGCGGCCGAGGCCACGGCTGCCGCCGGTGATCAGGACGACTCGGGTTGCGTTGCTCATGTCAGTGCACCTGCTTGGGGAGTGGGGCCAGCGTATTGATATTGCCGTGCGGCATAAATCAGTGGATGCTGATTTGACTGTCCAGACATTGCGAACAATCTATGGATCGCCTCGATCACCTGCGCTGCTTCCTGCGCGTCGCCGAACTGGGCTCGTTCACCGGGGCGGCCGACAGCCTCGGTTTGCCCAAGGCCAGTGTCTCCCTCGCCGTTCAGCGCCTGGAAGCAGAGGTGGGTGTGCAGTTGCTCCACCGCACCACGCGCCGTGTGCAGCTGACCGCCGATGGCGCCCAGTTCCAGACCCGCGCGCACGATCTGCTGCACGACATGGACGACCTGCAGGGCATGTTCCGGGTGGACACCAGTCAGTTGAAGGGCCGCCTGCGCGTGGATATGTCCAGCGGACTGGCCCGCCAGCTGGTGATCCCGCAGTTGCCGGACTTCCTGGCCCAGCACCCCGGGGTGGAAATCGAACTGAGCGGTACCGACCGCCGGGTGGATCTGATCCGCGAGGGCTTCGACTGCGTGCTGCGGGTCGGGCCGCTGGATGACAACACCCTGGTCGCCCGCCCGCTCGGGCAGCTACGGATCGTCAACTGCGCCAGTCCCGCGTATCTGGCGGCCCGCGGTACGCCCGCCACGCTGGACGATCTCGCCAGCCACGCCCTGGTCCACTATGTCGGCACGCTGGGCCAGCGCTCACCGGGGTTTGAGTATCACGACGGCGAGGCCTATCGCAGCCTGCCGATGGGCGGGGCGGTGACCGTCAACAGCGGGGATGGGTATACCGCTGCGGCGCTGGCCGGGCTGGGCATCATCCAAGTGCCGCTGCTCGGCGCGCGCCCGGCGCTGACCGCAGGAACGCTGGTGGAGATCCTTCCCGGGCTGCAGGCTGAGCCGATGCCGGTGACGCTGCTCTATGCCCAGCGCCGCCACCTGCCGCGTCGCGTCGCCGCCTTCATGGACTGGGCGGCAGCGGTGATCCGGCCGGAACTGCTCCCTGCCCTGTGACGCAACAGCGCGGGCGCGGCGAAAAGGCGCACATTGACGCACCTTCATGCAGATTACCGCACACAATCGCGACGGTTCTGGTAAAGTATCGGGCCAATACAAGCAGTACCACGCACGAATGCGCATGATCAGGCATGTCGGCATGGTGCTACCCGCCCTGACCGAGGTTACCCATGACCACCCAGGACGCCCTGCCGGGCGAACGCCAACAGACCATCCTGCGCCTGCTGCGCGACCACGGCCGCGTCATGTCCGCGCAGCTGGCCATCGAGCTGCAGGTCTCGGAAGACTCGATCCGCCGCGACCTGCGCGAGCTGGCTGCGCAGGGTCTGTGCCGCAAGGTGCATGGCGGCGCACTGCCGGCGGCCCCGGCGTTCCCGGCGTTGGCCGAGCGCCACGAAAAGGACCATGACCGCAAGCGCGCGTTGGCGCGGATCGCGGCGGCCCAGGTCCTGCCCGGGGAGCTGGTCTTCCTGGACGCCGGCTCGACCAATACCGTGATCGCCAGCTGCCTGCCCGAGCACCAGGGCCTGCGGGTGGTCACCAACGCGCCGGATATCGCGTTGGCCTTGATGGCGCGTCCGGGCATCGAGGTCAGCCTGGTCGGCGGCCGCATGGACCCGCGCATCGGCGCGACGGTGGGCGCGCAGACACTGGAAGCGATCCGTGCGCTGCGCGTGGACGTGTGCTTCGTCGGCACCTGCGCGGTGGATGCCGAGGCTGGCATCTGGGCGGTGGATGGCGAGGAAGCAACGCTCAAGCGCGCCCTGCTTGCCGCCAGCAGCCGCTGCGTGGTGGTCGCCACCAATGACAAGCTCGGTGCACAAGCCTCACACCGCATCGGCGATGTGGACCAGATCGATCTGCTGGTTGTCGAAGCCGATGCCCCGCCCGCCCAGGTGGTGGCGTTCGAGCGTCGCGGTGTCGCCCTCCAGCGCGCTGCGCAGCACTGAGGCCCGAATTCCATGTCGACGCTTTCCGCTCCTTCGTCCCTGCTTGCCCGCAGCCAGCAGCACGCCACCCGCGCAGCCTTCTTCCTGCCCGGCTTCGCCACCGCAGCCTGGGCGCCGCTGGTCCCGTTCGCCAAGAACCGCACCGCCCTGGATGAAGGGTCGCTCGGCCTGGTGCTGCTGTGCCTGGGTGCCGGTTCGCTGCTGGCGATGCCGATCGCAGGCATGCTCGCTGCGCGCCACGGCTGCCGCGCGGTCATGATCGCCACGCTGGTGATGGTGATCGCCACCCTGCCCCTGCTCGCCGTCGCCCCTTCGCCGCTGACCCTGGGCCTGGTGTTGTTCGTGTTCGGCGCCGGCGTGGGTGCCTGCGACTGCGTGATGAACATGCAGGCGATCATGGTCGAGCGCGACAGCGGCCGGCCGATGATGTCCGGCTTCCATGCCTTCTACAGCATCGGCGGCGCGGTCGGTGCCGGTGCGATGACCGCTCTGCTGGCGTTCCACCTGCCGCCGTGGCTGGTGTGCCTGCTGGCCTCGGCGGTGATGGCCGCCCTGCTGGCACTCTCGCTGCCGTACTGGCGGACCGACAAGGCACCCAGCGATGCGCCGATGTTCGCGGTGCCGCATGGGGTGGTGCTGGCGATCGGCGTGCTGTGTTTCGTGGCGTTCCTGGCCGAAGGCTCGGTGCTGGACTGGAGCGCGGTGTTCCTGCATGAAGTGCAGCACGTTGATCCCTCCCGCGCCGGCCTCGGCTATCTGGCCTTTGCCATCGCGATGACCATCACCCGGCTCGTCGGCGATGGCGTGGTGGCCAAGCTCGGCCGCCATCGTTCGATCCTGATCGGCAGCCTGGTGGCGGCATCCGGCTTCGCCCTGGCAACGTTCGCCACCTGGATGCCACTGGCACTGTGCGGGTATGCGCTGGTCGGCCTGGGCTGCGCGAACATCGTTCCGGCGCTGTTCTCGATGGCCGGCAACCAGAAGGTCATGCCGGAGAGCCTGGCCATCCCGGCAATCACCACGCTCGGCTATGCCGGTGTGTTGGCCGGCCCGGCGCTGATCGGCTTCGTCGCGCAGGCCAGCAGCCTGGTGTTAGCGTTCAGCGCGGTGGCAGTGACGCTGGTACTGGTCGGGCTGTGCGCGCGGTGGGTGCGCGCCTGAGGCCGCCCAGGCCGCTCAGACGCTAGCGCCCGTAGCGCGCGAGGATCACCAGCGCCAGCAGCGCGATGGCGCTCAGTACCAGCACCAGCAGGAAGACCATGCGATAGCGCGCGGCCTTTCCCTGTTCGCGGCGCAGGCGCTGGCGGTAGGCCGGGTCACGCAGATAACGGATGGGGCTGATCCTGAACAGCGGCGCCAACAGCAGATCGATTACCTCGAGCATCCCTGTCTCCTTGGGCGCCCGGGCCAACGGCGCTGCGCCAGCGTTGCACGCGGCAAGGCCCCGGGCAACCCCGCTCAGCCTCGCAGCACACGCGCAACCTGCCCCTGCCCGCTCCGGACCGCCGTACGCATGCACACCCTTCCCGCACGCCGCTCCCTCAACAAGGGCGTGGCGGCCGCTGGCGTTACCATCGGGTGACTGCTGACCGGATGCGCACCATGACGGACCTTTCCTTCGATCCCCGGCCGCGCCGCGCGGCCTTCCGTGCGCTGCACGAGGAAGGCTGCTTCGTGCTGCCCAACCCGTGGGATGCAGGCAGCGCACGCTACCTGCACAGTCTCGGCTTCCAGGCGTTGGCCTCGACCAGTTCGGGTTATGCGTGGAGCCAGGCCCAGGCCGACGGCACGCTGACGCTGGAGGAGACCCTCGCACATCTGCGCAGCCTGGCCGCGGCGACCCCGTTGCCGTTGAATGCCGATTTCGGCGATGGCTTCGGCTCGCTGGAAGCAGTCGGCCGCAACGTCACCCTTGCCATCGCCACCGGCGTGGCCGGCATCTCCATCGAGGATGCCAGCCCGGATCCCGCGCATCCGCTGCGCACGCTGGACGATGCGGTGGCACGGGTACGTGCCGCCCGCCGCGCGATCGACGCGTCCGGCGAGGACGTGCTGCTGATCGGCCGCGCGGAGAATTTCTTCGTCGGCCGGCCCGACCTGGACGATGCGATCACCCGCCTGCGTGCCTATGCAGAAGCCGGTGCGGATTGCCTGTATGCGCCGGGCATCACCAACCGCGAGCAGATCGAAGCGGTGGTGGCCGCGGTGGCGCCGCGACCGGTCAACCTGCTGGTTGGCAGCGCGCTGCCGTTCACCCTGCAGGACATCGCCGGCATGGGCGTGCGCCGGGTCAGCGTGGGTGGTGCGATGGCGCGCACCGCCTGGGGCGGGATGATGCGGGCCTCGCAGCTGCTGATGGACGAAGGCCGCTTCGACGGCTTCGCCGATGCGGCCTCCGGGGCGGTGTTGAATCAGTTGTTCCGCTGATCGGGGATCAATGGCTCGACAGCACCACCACCGCACCGGTGACCAGCGCGATCCCGACCCAGCCGATCGGGCGCAACCGGTTGCCGAACAGCACGCGCCCGCAGAGGGCCGTGCCGATCACGCCGATGGCACCCCACATCGCATAGGCCGTGGCCAGATCCATGGTTTTGACCGCCTGACCGAGCAGCGCGAAGGCGATCCAGACCAGCACGATCGCGGCAAAACCCCAGGCCGGCTTACGGAAGCCATCGGATTTGGCCACCATCATGTTGGCCGCGATATCGATCAGTGCCGAGCACAGCACGAAAAGGAAGGCAGTGAGGTTCATGGCGTGTGCGCCTCGCCGAGGGTGACGCAGACGATGCCGACCGCCGCCATCACCAGTCCGATCATCTGCTGCACGGACAGACTGTCCTTGAACACGAACATGCCGACCAGCGTCAGCAGCGTCAGGCCCAGGCCCTCCCACACGGCGTAGGCCACGCCCACCGCGATACCGCGCACGGACAGCGCCAGGAAGTAGTACGAAATGGCCAGCGCCACGGCCATTACCACATAGCCCAGATAGCCCCCATGACGGGCGGCATCGGCCATGAACGAGGTGCCGACCACTTCGGCGACGATCGCCACGGTCAGGCAGGCCCAGGCGATCAGACCGCCACGGGCACGGGGTTGCGAATGCACCTGTGTGTGCATGGAAAGCTCCTTGATTGCGGCCGCGGGATGACACCCGTGCGACGCGCCCATTATCATCGCCATTTCCGTCAGACCAAAGATGGAATCCATCGATAAAGGCGATACATCAATGCGCTACGGCCCCGAATCCCTGCACGCCTTCGTGGAAGCGGCTGCGCTAGGCTCGTTCTCCGCCGCCGCGCGCCGCCTGAAAAAGACCCAGTCGACCATCAGCACCGCGATCGCCACGCTCGAGGCCGACCTGGGCCTCACGCTGTTCGACCGCAGCGGCCGCTACCCGGTCCTGACCGAGGACGGCCGCAAGGTGCTCGGCCATGCACAGGAAATCCTCGCGGCCGCCGACCGTTTGGAGCAGCTCAGCATCCGCTTGGCGGATGAGGTCGAGCCGCGCCTGAGCCTGGTGTTCTCGGACATTTACCAGCTCAACCCGGACCAGCACCTGCTGCGCCGGTTCGAGCAGCGTTTTCCGGATATCGAACTGGAGTGGCTGGATGCCGAAGGCAGTGACGTGCTGGACGTGGTGCAGCGTGGGCGTGCCCATCTCGGGCTGATGCCGCATCAGCCGGCCTACCCGTCCGAACTGGCGGTGCGCGCCCTGCCCCTGCGCGCAGAGATGGCGGTGTTTGTTGCCGCCGGTCATCCGCTGGCCGCGCTGCACGCGCCGGACGAATCCCACCTGGCCAGCCACCGGCAGATCTGCCTGAGTGGCGATGCGGCGCGCGAGGGCCACGCACGCGGGCTCACGTGGTCGGCCTCGGACTATCTGATGGTGCTGGAGATGGCCGAGGATGGCTTCGGCTGGGCAGCGTTGCCGCGCGCACTGGTGGCGCGCTATGGCCGGGGCATGCTGGTGGAGCTGCCCCTGCCCGGCTGGCCGCGGCTGGTCTCCACCGATGCGGTATGGCACAAAGGCGCGCCGCTGGGGCCAGCGGCGCTGTGGTTGCTGGATCAGTTCCTGGGGGCGGCCAACGCGTAATCGATCGCCGCGCAGATTGCCGCCACCTGGGCGTCATTGCACTGCTGCGGTGTGGCACGCGGGCTGTCCGGGTACACCTCGGTGGTGGTCGTGTATCTGGCGCCGCTGACGCTGGCGCACAGGCCCAGTTTTTCCAGCGGGTACTCGATCACCCCCGGGGCGACCACCGGGGAACCGATGATCTCGCCCTTGTCGTCGGCCGGGGCGATATGGGTCACCCGCTCGACGGCGGCATTGACCGCGGTCTGGAAGGCCGGCTGCGGGTTTTCGGTGTCATCGACCAGGTAGAAACCATCCGGGATCAGGCCGGGCTCGAATGGCTTGCCGTCGCGCGCGGCCAACGCCGGGCGGAACTCGGTTTCATCGGTGTCCGTGGTTTCGTGCAGGTCGATATGCATCACGATGCTGCCGCGCAGGGGCGCGACCAGTGCGATCAGCGCAGCCGATTCGGCCGCCGGGCTGTTGGCCATGAACGAACGGTTCGGATCGATCGCCTCGGCGTTCCAGCGCTGGATGCGCTCGTAGCCCCACGGGCTGACGCAGGGCACGACCAGCAGATTGGCGCGCCCGGCGTATTCGGCCGCGCGGGTCTGCAGGAACTGCAACGCGCCCTGCACGCCGCTGGTTTCGTAGCCGTGGATGCCGCCGGTGACCAGCATCGTCGGCAGTGCGGGGTTCCACTCGCGGCTGCGCACGGCAAACAGCGGGTATTGGTCCGGGGCGTACTCGATCGTGCCGTACCGGGTCACGTCGAAGCTGCCGCGCAGCGCCTCGACGGCCGGCAACACGTCATCGGCATAGCGGCGCTGCGGCACCTGACGAGCGCGCCACTGCGCCTTCTCCGCTGCGCCCCAGGGCTGGCCGGGGGTGCCGATGGGATAGAAGGGGGCGTTGGTCATGGCGTGCTCGTCTGTGCTGCGGGTGGAAACGTGATTTTACCATCGCCGCACACGGCGGCCCGAGTTACGCCCGGGCAAGCTGCGCGATCGCCTCATCGGCAGGCCGGTCACCTTCAGTCAACTCGATGATCGTGCGCCGCACCTGCGGATGCTCCACCAGCGCCACCAGCGTGGCGGCCACATCGGCGCGCGGGATATCACCATAGGCAATCGCCGGGCCCGCCGTGACGCGGCCAGTGCCCGGCGCATCGCTCAAGGTGCCCGGGCGCAGGATCACCCAGTCCAGATCAGTCGCGGCCAGATACACGTCGGCGCGCTTCTTGACCGTCATGTAATTCTCGAAGCCCTCGCCCATGCCTTTGTTGCGGCCGGCTTCCGGGAATGCCGAAACCAGCAGGAAGCGGCGCACGCCCGCCTGCCGCGCCGCATCCACCGCAAGCTCCAAGCCGCGGCCATCGATGGCGTTGGTGACCTCGATACCGGCACCACCCGCACCGGCGGTGAAAACAACCGCGTCACTGCCGCGCATCTGGCCGGCCAGCGTGTTCACGTCGGTGGCGGTGAGATCGCCGGTGACCGGCGTTGCGCCCAGGTCGCTCAGTTCAGTGCCCTGCTCGGCGCGGCGATGCAGCGCCAGCACGCGATGTTGCTTGTTGGCCAACTGCTTGACCAGGTGACGACCGACCTTGCCGGCCGCGCCGACGATGAAAACGGTACTCAAGACGGTTCTCCTGTTTCAATCGGCCTGTGAGGGTACGCAGGTGGATGTGACACGGCCGTCCCCATCGCGGGGCGTGGTTCAGTTGCCGCTGTACTGCGCGTCGCTGACCTGCTCCAGCCACGTCACCGGTGAGCCATCGACCGCTTCGGCGATCGCGATATGGGTCATTGCGGTGGCAGCTTTCGCACCATGCCAGTGTTTGACGCCCGGCGGAATCCAGACGATGTCGCCCGGACGGATCTCACGCGCGGGTTTGCCCCATTCCTGCACGCTGCCGATGCCTGCGGTGACGATCAGCGTCTGGCCCAGCGGATGGGTATGCCACGCGGTGCGTGCGCCGCGCTCGAAGGTGACCGTGGCGCCGCTGACGCGCGCCGGCGCATCGGTCTGGAACGGTGCATCGATGCGCACCCGCCCGGTGAAGTACTCGGCCGGGCCGGCGGCCGAAGGGGCAGTACCGGCAGTGGTGATGCGGATGGGCGCGGTCTCGGCGGGTACGGTGGCCACCATGGAAAGCGACAGTGCTGCGGTGAACAGGTCCATGAAGCGATCTCCTGTGGGGAGCAGCGGTTCGCACCGCCGGGAGGGTCACTGTAGGCGCGCACCCACGTGGGTACTAGCCATCGCGATCGGCATGCAGCCATGACCGCAGCTCATCAATCGCAAAGCGAAGCTCCTTGAGCTCATCAGTCGGCAGCGCGCATCATGGACGCGCATGACTGCCATGCGCCCTTGGCCCTGCCCATGGCCCGCGAGAATTTCAACGACCTGCACGTGTTCGTCACCGTCGCGCGCGAGCGCAGCTTTACCCGTGCGGCCGCGCAGTTGGGTGTCTCACAATCCGCACTCAGCCACACGGTGCGCGGGCTGGAAGAGCGCCTCGGCGTGCGCCTGCTGACCCGCACCACGCGCAGCGTCTCGATGACCGAGGCCGGCGAGCGGCTGTACGAGACCGTCGCCCCGCGCATGCAGGAGATCGAGGCCGAGGTCGCCGCGATCAGCGAGTACCGTGACCGGCCCGCTGGCACGATCCGCATCACCACGGCCGAGCATGCCGCCAACACGATCGTCTGGCCCCGGCTGTCCGCCGTGCTGCCCGCCTACCCCGATCTGCATGTGGAACTGACCATCGACTATGGCCTGGCCGACATCGTCGCCCAGCGCTACGACATCGGCATCCGTCTCGGCGGCCGCGTGGCCAAGGACATGATCGCGGTGCCGATCAGCCCGCCGCTGCGCATGGCCATCGTGGCCAGCCCCGCCTACTTCGCCACGCATGCCGCGCCGCAGCTGCCGGCCGACCTGGCCGCGCACAACTGCATCGGCCTGCGCCTGCCAACCCATGGCGGGCTGATGGTGTGGGACCTGGAAAAGAACGGCGAAGAAGTAAACGTGCGCGTGGATGGCCAATGGACCTTCAACGGCAGCAGTGCGATCCACCGCGCGGCGCTGGCCGGTGCGGGCCTGGCCTATCTGCCCGAGGACATGGTGCGCGATGACATCGCCGCCGGCGCACTGCGGCGTGTCATGGAAGACTGGTGCGATCCGTTCGACGGGTACTACGCCTACTACCCCAGCCGCCGGCAATCCTCGAGCGCCATGAAGGTCGTGATCGAAGCACTGCGCGCAGACCGGTAGAGCCGACCGTTGGTCGGCTGACGCAGCGCCCGATCACCCGTAGAGCCGACCGTTGGTCGGCTGGCGCAGCGCCCGATCACCCGTAGAGCCGACCGTCGGTCGGCTGGCGCGGTGCCCGATCACCCGTAGAGCCGACCGTTGGTCGGCTGACGCGGCGCCCGATCACCCGTAGAGCCGACCGTTGGTCGGCTGACGCAGCGCCCGATCAAGGGCAGCCTACCAACGGTCGGCTCTACCGTGCACCTCAGGGGCGCAGCAGCACCTTGCCGTTGCGGCCCGGTTCCAGGCTGGCCTTGGCGGCATCGGCCACCTCATCCAGCCCGAACACGCCGTCCACCGGCAGGCTCAATCCACCGCGCGCGGCCAGCTGCAGCAGTTCGCCAACAAGGCGACGCTTGTCATCCGGCGCCATCGGCTGGCTGACCTTGCTGCCCCAGAAGCCCTTCACCGTGGCCTGCTTGAAGATCACATCGCCCGAGCTGAGCTGCATCGGCTCGCCAGTCATGGAGCCAAACGAGACCAGGGTGCCGCCATCGCCCAACAGCGTCATCAGCTCGCTGCTGGCGCGACCGCCCACCGAATCCACGGCGGCCGCAATCGAGGCCTTGCCTACCTTTGCCTGCACCTGGGCCATCCAGTCCGACTGCGCGGTTGAGATGGTGTGGTCGATGCCGAGCTCGGCCATCTCGGCCACGCCGGCATCGCGCCGCACCAGGTTGATGCAGTGCACCCCACGCGCCTTGGCCAGCATCGCCAGCGCCTTGCCGACCGCACCATTGGCGGCGTTCTGGAGGATCCACTGGCCTTCCTGCACCTGCAGGAATTCCAGCAGCATCAGCGCACTCAGCGGCATGGCGATCAGCTGCGCGGCCGTGTTGTCATCGATGCTGTCCGGCATGGGGATGACCATGCGCGCCGGCGCGATGAAGGACTCGGCCCAGGTGCCATGCACCGAGGCAGCGCTGACCCGCTGGCCGATCTTGAGCCCCTCGACGCCTTCGCCCAGCGCCTCGATCACGCCGGTGCCTTCGCTGCCACCGACTGCGGGCAGCTCGGGCTTGTAGCCATACTGGCCGCGCACCGTCCACAGGTCGTGGTTGTGGATCGGCGCCAGCACGGTGCGGATCCGCACCTCACCGGCCGCGGGGGTCGGCTGCGGCACATCGCCGCCGTGGAGGACCTGGGTCGGGTCACCGAAGGTGGTGTGGACGGCAGCGCGCATCAGCAGCGCTCCTTCATCACGATGTTCATGGGCGTGTCTCCTGCAGAAAAAATCAACGGCGATGACGGTGGGCGGCGGCGATCGCGCGCGGCTGGCGGTACGCGCGTACGCGCAGCCACACGGTCTGGATCACCACGATGATGATCAGCACCAGGGCCAGGGTGGCGATGTTGGCCGCGCCCGGCAGATCCCAGCCGGACTGCTTGACGTACATCCCGGCCAGCGCCCAGATGACGGCAGCTGGATAGGCGAAGTGCCCGCGCAGGAGCTGGTTGACCACCAGCACCAGCAGCGTGGCCAGGACCAGCAGCACCAGGCTCCAGCCGAGCATGTTGTCGGTCGGCAGCCAGCGGTAGGCGACGATCACCTGGGCGGTATTGAGGTAGGCCGCCAACGACAGCCAGCCGGCGTGCAGCCCCAGTGGGTACGCCGCCCAGGCACGTTGCCCGCCCGGGGCGGTGATCGGCGAGGCGCGGTAGGCGGCCACGATCAGGCAGAGCAAGGCCGCCCAGATGATCGCCAGCGCCGGCAGGAACCACTGGTTGGAGAACACCGGCATCCAGGCGGCGGTCAGCGCAAAGCCCGCCGCGGCCCACGGGCGAACCCCGGTGATGTCCGGTTTGCGCAGGCGCAGCTGCCAGAACCCGAACAGCACATCCCACAGGAAGATCACGCCCCAGATCGCGAAGGCGTACCCGGCCGCGACCAGCAACGTGGGGTACTGGTCGGAGACTGCACCGTTGGTCGGGCCGAACATGCCGGTCTGTGAGAGCCACGCCACCACGGGCATGGCCAATGCGGCCAACAACACGATCCAACGCATGCACCCACTCCAGCTGAAAAGAGCGGTGACGATACGCGGTTCAGGGTTAAGGCGCTGGGATGCCTCAGATTGCAAAGCCTTACTAATATAGCCTCTGCTATATTGCGCCCGTGGACAGTCGCCGCCGCCCCGAGAGCTCCCCCGCCTGGCCTTCGTCGGCCGGGCATACGCCCAGCCTGGGCGAGATGAACGCCAGCGTCGCGGTGCCTACGGGCGGCCACTGGTGGTTCCGCCTGCTGGCGTTCCTCGGCCCGGGCTACATGATCTCGGTCGGCTACATGGACCCGGGCAACTGGGCCACCGATATCGCCGGTGGCGCGCAGTTCGGCTACCTGCTGCTCTCGGTGATCCTGCTCTCCAACCTGATGGCGATCGTGCTGCAGGGGCTGTCGGCGCGGCTGGGGATCGCAACCGGGCGGGATCTGGCGCAGGCCTGCCGCGACCACTACTCACGCCCGGTGAACCTCGGCCTGTGGCTGTTGTGCGAGATCGCGATCATTGCCTGCGACCTGGCTGAGGTGATCGGCACCGCGATCGCGTTGAAACTGCTGTTCGGCATCCCGCTGCTGGCCGGCGCCATCATCACGGCGGTGGATGTGGTGCTGGTGCTGCTGCTGATGAACCGCGGCTTCCGCGCGCTGGAGGCCTTCGTGATCGCGCTGCTGCTGGTGATCTTCGGCTGCTTTGCGATCCAGATGGTCATCGCCGCGCCGCCGCTGCAGGCGGTGCTGGCCGGGTTCATTCCGCACGCGCAGGTGGTGACCGACCCCAAGGCGCTGTACCTGGCGATCGGCATCATCGGTGCCACCGTGATGCCGCACAATCTGTACCTGCACTCCTCCATCGTGCAGACCCGCGCTTATCCGCGCACCGATGCCGGGCGCCGCAGTGCGCTGCGCTGGGCGGTGACGGACAGCACCATTGCGTTGATGCTGGCACTGTTCATCAACGCCTCGATCCTGATCCTGGCCGCCGCGGTGTTCCATGCGCAGGGCCGTACCGACGTGCAGGAGATCGAACAGGCCTACGAGCTGCTGGCGCCGATGCTCGGCGTCGGGCTGGCCTCGACCCTGTTCGCGGTCGCCCTGCTCGCCTCGGGCATCAACTCCACCGTGACGGCGACGCTGGCCGGCCAGATCGTGATGGAAGGTTTCCTGCGCCTGCGGATCGCCCCGTGGGCACGGCGCCTGATCACCCGCGGCATTGCGATCGTGCCGGTGGTGGTGGTGACCGCGATCTATGGGGAGCAAGGCACCGCACGGTTGCTGGTGCTGAGCCAGGTACTGCTCTCGATGCAGCTGCCGTTCGCGGTGGTGCCGCTGGTCCGGTTCGTCTCGGACAAGACCAAGATGGGCGCGCTGGTGGCGCCACGCTGGCTCATCATGCTGTCCTGGCTGATCGGCGGCCTGATCATCGTGTTGAACGTGAAGCTGCTGGTGGACGTGTGGCGGGGCTGAAGCCTGCGCGCTTGACCTCAACGATGGTTGAGGTGGCACAGTGCAGCCTCCTCATCCCACTGGCAATGCCAGATCGAGCCCTGTAATGACCGACACCTCGCAGCACGCGTTATGGAATGGCCCGGCCGGTGAGGCATGGGTGGAAGCGCAGCGCATTCTCGATCAGATGTTCGCGCCGCTGGCCACTCACCTGCTCGATGCCATCGCGCCGGGCACCGATGCGCAGGTGCTGGATGTGGGCTGCGGGACTGGGGCGGTGGCGCTGGCGATTGCCGGACGGCTGGGTCCGGAGGCACACGTGATCGGGGTCGACCTCTCCGCCCCGATGATCGCCTTGGCGCGTGAGCGCGCGCAGCGAGCCGGGCTGGCAGTGGACTTCATCGTCGCCGACGCGCAGCAGCATGCGTTCGCACCCGGACGTCTGGACCGGATCGTGTCGCGCTTCGGCGTGATGTTCTTCGATGACCCGGTGCAGGCCTTCGGTCAGTTGCAGCGCGCCGCCAGACGCGGCGGCGTGCTGCAGGCGCTGGCCTGGCGCGGGCCGGACGAGAACGCGTTCATGACCACCGCCGAGCGCGCGGCGGCACCCTGGCTGCAGTTGCCGCCGCGTCAACCCGGGGCACCGGGTCAGTTCGCGTTTGCCGACCAGGTCCGGGTCGAGCAGATCCTGAGCGACGGCGGCTGGGAGGATATCGAGCTGCTGCCGCTGGATGTCGTGTGCCGCATCGACCGTGCGGATCTGGCGACGTACGTCTCGCTGCTCGGACCGGTCGGGAGCGCGCTGCGAAACGGCGACCTCGCCGCGGACGTCCGAACGCACGTGCTCGACGCGGTGCTGCATGCCTTCGAGCCGTTCGTCGACGGCGATTCGGTGACATTCACTGCCGCCTGCTGGGACGTGCGCGCCCGCGCGTGGTGACCGCCGGCCGGATCCACGCCATGCGCGGACGCCACCTTCGGACTGTCTAGCGCCTGGCCATCAGCGTGCTGGTCAGCAGCATCGCCACCCATGCCATGGCCGCCGCGGTCACGAATGCATACGCCGCGCCATCGCCATAGGCTTGGCGCGCCACCAGTGTCAGGGTGTCGTGTGCAGCCCCGGACACGGACAGCTCGCCGGCCACCACGCGCTCGATCAGCGCCGGCGACCCTGCCTGCCCGGCCTCGGTCAGCGCCCCGCGGGCGGCGTCACGGACGTGGCTGGACAACACCGCGCCCAGCGTGGCGAACCCGATCAGGATGCCGGAGAAGCGCGCGGTGGTGCTGATGCCGGAGGCCATCCCGGCGCGGTCCGGCGGAATCACGCTCATGATCGCCTTCTGTGTTTCGCCGTTGAGCAGGCCACCGCCACTGCCGAGCACCGCCATCGCCAGCAGCAGGCCGAGATCGCTGTGTTGCCACAACGCCACCGCGATGCCCAGGTTGCCGATCACGGCAACGCCCAGGCCCAGCGCCAGGATCCGCCCGGAGGCCCACCGCGTCCCCAGGCGGCGCCCCACGAACGGAAGCAGCAGCATCGCCAGCGCGAACGGCAGCATGTGCACGCCGGCCTGCAGCACGCTGTCGCCGTGGGCGTTCTGCAGCAGCAACGGCAGCAGCGAGGCCATCACCTGTACGCAGGCGGCGTAGGCGAACATCGCCAGCACCGCACCGACCAGTGCCGGCGCGCGGAACAGGCGCAGATCCAGCATGGGCTGGGCGCGGCGCTGCTCGACCACGATGAAGCCTGCGCCCAACGCGGTGCCGGCCAGCAGCCATGGCAGCACCGTGGCACTGCCCCAGCCCTCCACCGGGCCACGGATCAGCGCCCAGGTCCAGCACAGCATGCTGCCGGCGAACAGCAGCACGCCCGGCACGTCGATGCGGCGGCTGACCGGATCGCGCGACTCCGGCACGAAAGCCCCGCTCAGGCCCGCCAGCAGCAGGCACAGCGGAAGATTGATATGGAAGGCCCAGCGCCAACCCCACCAGGTCGCGATGGCGCCCCCGATCAGCGGGGCGAGCACCATGGTCAGGCCCATGATCGCGCCCCAGATTGCCCAGGCACGCGCACGCGAGGGCGCGCTCTGGTGCGCATGCCCGATCAACGACAGCGCCGGTGCCAGCATGAACGCGGCCGCAGCACCCTGCCCGGCCCGTGCCAGAGACAAGGCCATCGCGGTGCCGGCGATGCCGCACGCCACCGAGGTCAGCGCGAACAGGCTCAAGCCGACCAGGAACAGACGGCGACGTCCGATCCGATCGGCAAGGGTGCCGGCGGGCAGCAGCAGCGAGGCGAAGCACAGCACGTAGGCACTGACCACCCATTCGATGTCTGCGAACGAGGCCGACAGATCGCGGGCGAGGGTCGGCAGCACCACACCGACCACGTTGGTATCGAGCACGGTGAGCGCGCAGCCGGCCGAGCCGAGCAGCAGGACGGCATCCGCGCGGTGCGCGCCGGCACGGCTCATGGCAGCGCAGTCCCCCGGGGTGTGGCGGCCCACCGGCTCACCCTTCGGCCGCCGCCAGCCGCGCGCGAAGCTTCTCCACGATAGCCTGCTCGCTCATCGCATAGCCGTACACATCCTGCAGCTGCCCGTCAGCGCCGAGCAGGAACCAGGAGGCGGTGTGCTCGAACGTGGCCGCGTCACCCTCGCCGACGCGCCGATAACTCACGCCCAGGCTCTCGGCGATGGCGCGGGTACCGGCCTCGTCACCGGCCAGGCCCAGGAACGTGGTATCGAAGGCCGCCAGATACTCGCGCAGGTGCGCCGGCGTATCGCGCTGCGGGTCGACCGTCACGAAGACGACCTGCAGCTGCTCTGCCGCCGGGCCCAGCAGCCGCTTGATCTGAACCGCTTTGACCAGGCTCAGCGGGCACACTTCGGGGCAATGGGTGAAGCCGAAGAACAGCAGGGTCGGCGTGCCCTGCAGATCGCGGATGGCAAGCGTACGCCCGTCGCTGCTCGCAAGCTTGACCGCCCCGAGTGCCGCCTGGCCCATCACCGGCGCCTGGCCGTCGGCGCAGCCGGCCAGCAGTCCCAGTGTAAGCAGGCACGCGGCCGCCCAGCGCGTCACTTCACCGCCCCGTGCGGCACCAGGCCATCGCGCACACTGAAGTCCAACACCTGCGCTGCGCTGCGGGCAAACTGCAGCGTCACCCGTACCGTCTGGCCGGCCGACAACGGCCGCTTCGGCTTCAGCAGCATCAGGTGGCCCCCCCCGGGCTGCAGCGCCAACGTCTGGCAGCCAGGCAACGCCAGGCCATCGGGCAGCGCCTGCATGCGCATCACTTCCCCGTCCATGCGCATGGCATGGATCTGCACCTCGGCGAACGCCGAGGACGCGGCCGACAGCAGCCGGTCCTCGCCGCCGCCGTTATGCAGCTGCACATAGCCGGCGGCCACGTTGGCCGCCGGTGGTGGCAGGCGCACCCACGGATCGCTGACCGACACCGTTGCCGCGGTGTGGGCCTGCGCGGCCGCAGCCACCACCGGCATCACGGAACACGTCAACAGCAGACCGGCAGCCAGGACACCCGAGCGTGACCCGCTCATGGCGTGCCCGACATCTGCATCGGCATCATGTTGAGGTTGGCGTTGTGCATCACCCACAGCGAGCCGGCCACCACGATGGCGATCAGGAACGCGGTGCACAGGAAGATGCCGGTGTTCTCGCGCTGGCTGCGCCCTGCCCCGATATGCAGGAACAGCACCAGCTGGGCGACCAGCTGCACCACGCACAGCACCACGATGGCGGTCAGGCGCAGCGGCTGCGGCACCAGATCGGTCATGACCACGCCGAACGAGGCACCGGTGAGCACCAGGCACAGCAGCAGGCCGAGGAGGTAGCCCTTCAGGGTGGCGTGGCCGCCACCGTGATCGGCATCAGGCGCGTTCGCGCTCATACAAACTCCCTCAGGTAGACGAAGGTGAACACACAGATCCAGATCAGATCCAGGAAATGCCAGAACAGGCTCAGGCAGGCCAGGCGGCGACGCACGATGCCGTCCAGGCCGAACTTCAGCACCTGGTGGATCATGATCGCCAGCCACAGCAGGCCGAAGGTGACGTGCAGGCCGTGGGTGGCCACCAGCGTGAAGTACGCCGACAGATATGCACTCACGTCCGGGGTGGCGCCTTCATGGATCAGCTCGGCGAACTCATACAGCTCCATGCCGATGAAGACCGCACCGAGCACGCCGGTCACGGCCAGCCAGCCCACCACCTGGTTGCGCTTGCCGGCCTGCATGCCGAGCATCGCCAGGCCAAAGGTGAAGCTGCTGAGCAGCAGCACCACCGTTTCGGAGAGCACGAAGCCCAGCTTGAACAGTTCCTTGCCACTGGGGCCATCGGCCGTCCCGTTGAGCAGCACGCCAAAGGTGGCGAACAGCACCGCGAAGATCAGGCAGTCGCCCATCAGGTACATCCAGAACCCGACGACGGTCTTGTTGCCGTCGTCGTGGTGCTCATGGGCGTGGTCGTGGTGACCGGCCGTGAGCTGCCCGTGCTGCGTGGCAGCGGTCAGGGTATCGCCGCTCATGCCTTGGCTCCTTCCATCTGCGCGAAGTGCGCGTCTTCGATGCGCTTCACCTCCGCGGCGGGCACGTAGTAGTCCACATCACGGTCATACGAGCGCAGCACGAAGGTCGCGATCACACCGATCAGGCCGATGCCGGCCAGCACCCACATGTGCCAGACCAGGGCGAAGCACAGCACCAGGCTGAACACCGAGATCACCACACCCGACGCGGTATTGCGCGGCATGTGGATGTCTTCGTAGGTGTCCTGGCGCTGCCAGGCACGGCCGTGCTGCTTGTCGTCCCAATGCTGCTCCAGCGAGGTGATCGCCGGCAGCTTGGCGAAGTTGTAGAACGGCGGCGGCGAGGACGTGGCCCACTCCAGGCTGCGCGCATTCCACGGGTCTCCGGTGAGATCCATGTTGGCCTTGCGGTCACGCACGCTGACATAGAACTGGATGAACATCGCGGCGATACCGGCGGCGATCACCAGCGCACCGATGGCGGCCACGATCAGCCACGGCTGGTAGCCCTCCACGCCGTAGTGGTTCATGCGCCGGGTCATGCCCTTAAAACCGAGCACGTACAGCGGCATGAAGGCCAGGTAGAAGCCGACCAGCCAGCACCAGAACGAAATCTTGCCCCAGCGCTCGTTGAGGGTGAAGCCGAACGCCTTCGGGAACCAGAAGCTGATCCCGGCCAGGCAGCCGAACACCGCGCCGCCGATGATCACGTTATGGAAGTGCGCGATCAGGAACAGGCTGTTGTGCAGCACGAAATCCGCGCCCGGGATCGCCAGCATCACGCCGGTCATGCCGCCCAGCGCGAAGGTGACCATGAAGCCGATGGTCCACAACGTCGACGAGTGGTAGCGGATCCGCCCGCGGTACATGGTGAACAGCCAGTTGAACAGCTTCACCCCGGTGGGGATCGAGATGATGGAGGTCATGATGCCGAAGAAGGCATTGACGTTCGCACCCGAGCCCATGGTGAAGAAGTGGTGCAGCCACACGAAGAACGACAGGATGCCGATCGACGAGGTCGCATAGACCATCGAGCGGTAGCCGAACAGCGGCTTGCCCGAGAACGTGGCGATGATCTCCGAGAACGCGCCGAAGCACGGCAGGATCAGCACGTAGACTTCCGGGTGGCCCCAGATCCAGATCAGGTTGACGTACATCATGGCGTTGCCGCCGGCGTCATTGGTGAAGAAATGCATCCCGAAATAGCGATCCATGGTCAGCAGCGCCAGGGTCGCGGTCAGCACCGGGAAGATCGCCACGATCAGGATGTTGGTGATCAATGCGGTCCAGGTGAACACCGGCATCTTCATCAAGTCCATGCCCGGCGCACGCATCTTGAGGATGGTGACGATGAAGTTCAGGCCGGTCAGCGTGGTGCCGATGCCCGAGACCTGCAATGACCAGATGTAGTAGTCAACGCCCACCGTGGGGCTGTACTCGATGCCGGACAGCGGCGGATACGCCACCCAGCCGGTCGCGGCGAAATCGCCGACGAACATCGACAGCATCACCAGCACCGCCCCCACGGCAGACAGCCAGAAGCTGAGCGAGTTGACGAACGGGAAGGCCACGTCGCGCGCGCCGATCTGCAGCGGCACCACGATGTTCATCAGACCCACGATCAGCGGGGTGGCCACGAAGAAGATCATGATCACGCCATGCGCGGTGAAGATCTGGTCGTAGTGCTCCGGCGGCAGGTAGCCGGCACTGTCATTGGCGGCGATGGCCTGCTGGGCACGCATCATCAGCGCATCGGCGAAGCCGCGCACCAGCATGACCAGGGCCAGGATGATGTACATCACGCCAATCTTCTTGTGGTCCACCGAGGTGATCCACTCGGTCCAGATATAGCCCCACTTTTTGTAATACGTGATGGCCGCGACGATCGCCACGCCCAGCAGCAGCGAGCCCACCAGCGCCGACATGATGATCGGGTCGTGGTAGGGAATCGCTTCGAGGTTCAGCTTTCCAAGCACAATCAGTTCTCCGCGGTACGGCTGGCAGACGCGGCCAGGCTTACGAGTTGGGATTTCGCGCCGGGTTCTTCGCCGGGCAGGCAGATCTCGTCATCGGGCATGCCGCCGTAACGGCGCAGGATGCTGTCGAACAGTCCGGTATCCACGCTGGCGAAGCGCTGCATCGGCGCACCGTGGGTCGGCTTCTCCAGTTCGGCCAGGCGGGCCTGGTCCAGGTGCTGGGCGGTGCCACGCGACTGCGCCAGCCACTGGTCGAAGTCCGCCTCGGTCATCACCCGCGCATCGAACGTCATGTCCGAGAAGCCCGAGCCGCTGTAGGCCGATGACATCCCGGCATAGGTGCCCGGCGTGTGCCCGATCAGGTGCAGGCGGGTCTGCATCGCGGGCATGGTGTAGACCATGCTGCCCAGTTGCGGCACGAAGAAGGCATTCATCATCGACTCGGAGGTCAGCTTGAAGGCGACCGGCGTATCGACCGGCATCACCAGTTCATTGACCGTGGCCACGTTGTGGTCCGGGTAGATGAACAACCATTTCCAGTTGAGCGAGACCACTTCCACGCGCAGTGCGGGCGTGTCCGACGCGATCGGGCGGTAGGGATCCAGCGCGTGGGTGCTCTTCCAGATCAACACGCCGAGCACCACCACGATCAGGCACGGAATCGTCCACACCACCACTTCGATCGCGGTGGAATGCGACCAGGTCGGCGCGTAGGTGGCCTCTTTGTTGGACTCGCGGTAGTGCCACGCGAAGTACAGCGTCAGGATGATCACCGGGATCACCACCAGCAGCATCAGGCCGGTGCAGACCAGGATCAGCTGCATTTCCTGCTCGGCGATGCTGCCCATGGGATTGAACAGCTCCAGGTTCTTGCACCCTGTGAGCAATGGCAGCAGCGCTGCCAGGCCGAACCAGCGTCCGGCGCGGGCTCGACCGGCCGGGGTGGCGCGGCGAGCGGAGTGTGTAGCGGGGTTCATGCGTGACGGCCCTTCCAACGCAGTGCCGGGCCGGGCGGCCCGGATCATGAAAAGTGGCGAACACCCCCCTGCATGACCGATATGCATGGGGGGTGCCCGCCGCAGTCGCGTACGTTAGGCAACGACATGATCCATACATGATGCGACACACTGTCGCAGCCGCACTCCCGGCCGCGCGTACCATGCGCGCATGGAATGGAGCCCCCTCATCGCCGATGGCCACGGGCCGGTGTACCTGCGCATCGTGCAGGCCCTGGAACGTGCGGTGTGGTCCGGTGCGTTACGTCCCGGCCAGCGCCTGCCCGCACAGCGCGCGCTGGCCACCGAGCTGAAGGTGGACCTCACCACCATCACCCGTGCCTTCACCGAGGCACGCAAGCGCGGGTTGATCGATGCCCGTGGCCCGCTGGGGTCGTTCGTCGCGCCGCCGCAGGTGGAACTCACCCAGCTGGTGGACCTGAGCATGAACCTGCCGCCCAGCCCCGGCGGCGGCCAGGTCGCCGACGTGTTGCGGCGTGGCCTGTCGTCCGTGCTCACCCGCAGTGATGCGGACAATCTGATGACGTATCACGTGGGCGGTGGCAGCCGCGCCGATCACCGGGCGGCCCAGCACTGGCTCAAACCGATCCTCGGCAAGGTCGATGCCGATACGCTGGTCGTCACGGAAGGCGCGCAGGCGGCGCTGTCTGCCCTGCTGCTGGCGTTGACCGACGCCGGCGACACGATCCTGTGCGAGCCCCTGGTCTACCCGGGACTGCTGCACGCCGCGCGGGTGCTGGAGCGACGGCTGCACGTGGTCGAGTGCGACGCGCACGGCATGCGTCCAGACGCGCTGGCCCGTATCGCGAAAGAACGCGGCGCGCGCGTGGTCTACCTCAACCCGACCGCACAGAACCCCACCGCCCATACGATGCCGCAGGCACGCCGCGAGGCACTGGCCGAGGTGATCCGCGCGCAGCACCTGCTGCTGATCGAAGACGACCCCTACTGGCTGCTGCTGGAGGACGCCCCTGCCCCGCTCGCGCTGCTGGCACCGCAGCAGGCCTGCTACATCTCCACGCTCTCCAAGTGCCTCAGTCCGGGATTGCACACCGGTTTCGTGCGCCTGCCCGACGGCATGGACCGGCAACCGGTGCTCGATGCCCTGCGCGCGGTCAACCTGATGGCACCACCACTGATGAACGCCCTGGTGACGCAGCTGATCCTGGATGGCTCCGCGCAGGCCATGCTGAAACTGGTGCAGGACGAAGCGGCCGAACGACGCTATCTGGCGCGGTCGGCGTTGTCGCCGCGGTTCCTGCAGCATTGCGCGGGCGTGCACGCCTGGTGCCGTCTTCCCGCGCACTGGACCGATGCCAGCCTCACCCACGCCGCGCGCCTGCAGGGGCTGGGCATCGCACCGTCATCGGCGTTCACGCCCGACGGGGTGGCGATCAACGATGCGGTGCGGATCTCATTGGGCGCGGCCGCCAACCGGCAGGAACTGCACCGTGCGCTGCGCCAGCTGGATCAGCTGATGCATGTGGCGGCGGAAAGCCCCGGCTGGACGGTGTGACGCCCGCCTTTCGGCACGCTCAGCCGGAAACGGCTTTGGCCTGCTTCCAGACGGCTTCAAACTGACTGGCGGTGATGGCGTCATCCGAATCCAGATCCAGCCAGGACAGCGGCTGATCGGACAGCGGGAAGCGCTCATCGGCCTGCCCGGATTTGTCCGCCCAGACCAGCACGCTGCGGTAGCTTTCCACCTGCCGCACGATCACATCGCCCTGCGCCTCGAGGTAGATCGTGCCGTTGCCGATCTCGGATTCTGCGGGGTGTTTGTAGTGCTTGCGGGGCGTGCTCATGGCGGGGCGATATCTGGCAATGAAAATGGGGCCGGGGAATATACCTTGATCCGCCCCCTTCCCGTCGGCAATCGCCGCCCGGGGACGGGGTAGTGCCGGCCGCTGGCCGGCTTCCCGTGGACCACGCAAGCAGGCACTAGACGACCGGTCTAATCAGGCGTACAGTGGCGTCCATGAACTCGCCCACCACCCCCTCCACCGTCCGCGACACGATCCTGGCCAGCGGCCAGCGGATCATGGGCGCCAAGGGCTTCTCCGCCGTCGGCCTCAATGAAGTGCTCGCGGCGGCGGGCGTCCCCAAAGGCTCGTTCTACCACTACTTCGCCTCGAAGGAAGCCTTCGGCGAGGCATTGCTGGAGGACTACTTCAGCGCCTATCTCGCCGATATGGACCGCATCTTCCGCCAGCCGGGCCAGACCAAGGCCGAGCAACTGGCCGCGTACTTCCGCGCCTGGCAGGACAGCCAGTCCTTCGAGGACTGCCAGGGCAAGTGCCTGGCCGTAAAGCTTGGTGCCGAAGTGGCGGACCTTTCCGAACCCATGCGGGCCGCACTCCAGCGTGGCACCACGGGGATCACCGATCGGCTGGCGCGTGCCATTGCAGCGGGCCTGGCCGACGGATCGGTGGCGACCCGGGAGCCACCCGAGGCGGTCGCCCGAAGCGTGTATCAGCTGTGGCTGGGGACCAGCATCATGGTCAAGATCGGCCGCACCACCGGGCCGTTCGACGACGCCGTGGCGTTGACCGCCCGCCTTCTGCATACCGCCCCCTGACAAAAGCGTGTCTCACGCACGCCGGCATCGGCGTGTTTTTCTCGGCCCCATCACTAGACGACCAGTCTAATCAAGCACCTACAGGAGTATCATCCATGAAAGTCCTCATCGTTCTGACCTCGCACGACGAACTCGGCACCACCGGCAAGAAGACCGGCTTCTGGCTGGAAGAGCTGGCTGCGCCTTACTACACCTTCAAGGATGCGGGCGCCGAGATCGTGCTGGCCTCGCCCAAGGGTGGGCGGCCGCCGCTGGATCCCAAAAGCAACGAGCCGGACTTCAAGACCGACGCCACCCGCCGCTTCGAGGCAGACGTGGATGCCAACGCGCAGCTGGCCAACACCGTGCGCCTGGACAGCATTTCGCAGGACGCGTTCGATACCGTGTTCTATCCCGGCGGCCACGGCCCGCTGTGGGACCTCGCCGAAGACACCCACTCCATCGCGCTGATCGAAGCCTTCATCGCCGCCGGCAAGCCGGTCGCGCTGGTCTGCCATGCGCCGGGCGTGCTGCGTCACGTCAAGACGGCCGAGGGTGCCCCACTGGTGCAGGGCAAGAAGGTCACAGGCTTCACCAACACCGAAGAAGAGGGCGTCGGCCTGACCGAGGTGGTGCCCTTCCTGGTCGAGGACATGCTCAAGGCCGCGGGCGGTTCCTACTCCAAGGGGCCGGACTGGGGCTCGTATGTCGTCAGCGATGGCTTGCTGATCACCGGCCAGAATCCGGCCTCGTCGGCCGAAGCGGCTGAAGTGCTGGTGGAGCGACTCGCGTCCGCCACCAAGGCCTGAGCCGCCGCGACGGCATTGGATGTCACGGTGCCCCACGCCGCCAGGGACGGCAGCAGCGGCAGAAGATGTTTCATGCACATGCGTTGTCCTCCGGGATGGCGTGGGACCGCCCGCTCATGACGTGGCAGGGAATCCAGCATCGGCCAGCGCGGCCAGGAAGGCGGCCCGCTCGCGGTCGCTCTCCACACGTACTTCGCGCGCGGGCGGATCGGTCTCGATGCGTGCGTGCGGATCGACGCCCTGCAGGGCCTTGGTGACGGAGCGGGCGCAGCCGCCGCAGGTCATGGTGGGAAGGGTGAAACGATGCATCGGGCGACCTCGCCGTGGTGGGTATGAGCCCACTGTCGGGGCTGACAACGTGCCAAGGTCAAGGCCTTAGCGCGTCCGTGTCCTTTTTGCAGGGCATGGACGCGGCCGGGTCGATCAGGAACGTGGCTTGCGGGCCGCGCGCCCGCGCGAGGACACCGGCGTATCCGCACCGAACAGCGGCGTTCTGCGGGGCTTCCCGGCGGATGCAGTCTCCGCCGGCGCGGAAACGGGCTGGGCCAGGTCGGCGATGATCGGGCAATCCGGGCGGTCATTGCCGTGGCAGTGTTCGGCCAGATGCTCCAATGTCTGCACCATCGCCTGCAGCTCGGCGATCTTCGCCTTCAACCCGGCCACATGGGACAGCGCCACCGCCTTGACGTCGGCGCTGGCGCGTTCGCGATCGCGCCACAGCACCAGCAGCTCGCCGATCTGCTCGACCGAAAACCCCAGGTCACGCGCACGGCGGATGAAGCGCAGGCTGTGCGCGTCCTGCGGGCTGTAATGCCGGTAGCCCGCCTCCGAGCGCGCCGCCGGCGGGATCAGGCCGATCTGCTCGTAATAGCGGATCATCTTTGCCGACACGCCCGAAAACGTCGCGGCTTCCCCGATATTCATCGTCCGGTCTCCCTCTCACTTTCCGCCATGCCGGTGCCCAGCGTATCGGCCTGCATCGGTGCATGGAAGCGCTTGAGCCGCAGCGCATTGCCGAGCACGAACACACTGGACAATGCCATCGCCGCCGCGGCGAAGATCGGCGAGAGCAGCGTGCCGTTGAACGGGTACAGCAGGCCAGCGGCCACCGGGATCAGCACCGCGTTGTAGGCGAACGCCCAGAACAGGTTCTGCTTGATGTTGCGGATCGTTGCCTGGCTCAGGGCGATCGCGTTGGGCACGCCGCGCAGGTCGCCGGACATCAGCACCACGTCGGCCGCCTCGATCGCCACATCGGTGCCGGTGCCGATCGCCAGGCCGACATCGGCCTCGGCCAGCGCCGGTGCGTCATTGATCCCGTCCCCGACGAAGGCCACCTTGGCGCCACCAGCACGGAAACGCTTGAGCGCGGCGACCTTGCCATCGGGCAGCACTTCGGCCGCCACCTCATCGATGCCAAGCTGGCGTGCGATCGCCGCGGCGGTGGCCGCGTTGTCGCCGGTGATCATCGCGACCTTCAGGCCCAGGGCGTGCAGCGCCTGGATTGCCGCCGGCGTGCTTTCCTTGATCGGATCGGCCACCGCGATCACGGCCGCCAGGCGGCCATCGATTGCGGCGTACAGCGGGCTCCTGCCCTGCTCACCCAACCGCTGGGCGGTGGGCCGGAACGCCGCCACCTCCAGGCCGAGCCGGGTCATGTAGCGGTCCGCGCCGACGGCCACGGTGCGGCCGGCGACACGCGCGGAAACGCCGAAGCCCGGCACCGCCTCGAAGCGTTCGATGGTGGCCAGTGCGAGACCGCGCGCTCTGGCGGCCGCAACGATCGCCTCGGCGATGGGATGCTCGGAGCGGGTTTCCACCGCGGCAACCAGGGCCAGCACCTCATCCGCCTGGAAACCATCGGCCGGCTCCAGGTCGGTCAGTTCGGGGCGGCCCTTGGTCAACGTACCGGTCTTGTCCAGCGCGATCACACTCACATCGCGCAGTGCCTGCAGCGCCTCGCCCTTGCGGAACAGCACGCCCAGCTCCGCCGCGCGGCCGGTCCCGACCATGATCGAGGTCGGCGTGGCCAGGCCCATCGCGCAGGGACAGGCAATGATCAGCACCGCCACCGCATTGACCAGCGCAAAGGTCAGCGCCGGTGCCGGGCCGAGCACCAGCCACACCAGGAAGGTCAGCGCGGCAGCAGCCATCACCGCCGGCACGAACCACATGGTGACCCTGTCGACCAGCGCCTGGATCGGCAGCTTGGAGCCCTGTGCCTGCTCGACCAGACGGATGATCTGGGCCAGCACGGTGTCCCCGCCCACCTTGGTGACACGGAAACTGAAGGCACCGGTGGTGTTGAGGGTGCCGCCGACCACCTCGGCGCCCACGGCTTTGGCCACCGGTACCGGCTCGCCGGTGATCATGCTCTCATCCACATAGGACGCCCCCTCCACCACCGCGCCGTCCACCGGCACTTTCTCACCCGGGCGGACCAGCACGACATCGCCGAGCGTGACCTCGTCGAGCGGCACCTCGACCGTCTCATCGCCACGCTGCACGCGTGCAGTCCGCGCCTGCAGCCCGACCAGGCGCTTGATCGCCTGCGACGTGCGGCCCTTGGCCCGCGCCTCCAGCGTGCGCCCCAGCAGGATCAGGGTGACGATCACCACGGCCGCTTCGAAGTAGACGTTGGCGGTGCCCGGCGGCAGCACGCCCGGGGCGAAGGTGGCGACCACCGAGTAGCCATAGGCCGCCGCGGTGCCGAGCGAAACCAGCGAGTTCATGTCCGGGGCGCCGCGCAGCAGTGCCGGCACGCCTTTGCGGAAGAAGCGCAGGCCCGGCCCGAACAGCACCAGCGTGGCCAGCGCGAACTGCAGGTACCAGCTGGTCTGCAGGCCGACGGCATGCATCACCCAGTGGTGCATGGCTGGGACAAGGTGCGAGCCCATTTCCAGAATGAAGACCGGCAGCGTCAGCACCGCCGCCAGCAACAGGGAGCGGCGCAGCGCACGGGCTTCAGCCTCGCGGCGTTCCTCCTCCTGGTCACCGGCCGCAGCCGTGCTCACGCCTGCAGCGCGCGCGGTGTAGCCGGCGTTTTCCACGGCAGCCACCAGATCAGCGACGGAGACCGTACCGGCCAGATGGCGCACCTGCGCCCGTTCGGTCGCCAGGTTGACGCTGGCCGCGATCACGCCCGGCAGCTGCGCAAGGCCGCGCTCCACGCGACCAACGCAGGACGCGCAGGTCATTCCCTCGATGCTCAGTTCGGTGGTGGCTTCGCGCACGGTGTAGCCCGCGCGTTCGATGGCACGCACCGCCGCCTGGGGATCGGGCGCCCCGATGAAGCTGAGATCAGCCCGCTCCGTGGCCAGGTTGACCGACGCCGTCTGCACGCCGGGGACGGCCGTCAGCGCGCGCTCCACCCGGCCCACACAGGAGGCGCAGGTCATGCCCTCGATGGGCAGGCTCAGGCGGCTGAGCGGCGCGCCGGACCGGGAAGCAACAGAAGACATGGGGCAGTCCTTGGGGTGAGGTTACCCGCCACCCTAAAGATTCCCATCGTGGGAAGGTCAAGCCCCCGCTTGATGGGGACGGAGGTAATTATTCATCCCCTCCGTCCCCGTCAAGGCGCTTTACGGCTGGGCGGGCGTGCCGTCGTGGGTGACCCGCCAGATCGTGTTGGAGAGGTCATCGGCAACGATCAGTGCCCCACGCGGGTCGACCGTGACACCCACCGGGCGGCCGCGGGTCTTGCCGTCTTCGCCGAAGAAGCCGCTCACGAAATCGATCGGCTCGCCGGCCGGACGGCCATTGCTGAAGGGCACGAACACCACCTTGTAACCGACCGGTGGATTGCGGTTCCAGCTGCCGTGCTCGCCCACGAAGACGCCATCGGCAAACTGGGTGCCCATCACCGGCGACGAGAAGGCCACGCCGAGTGCGGCCACATGCGAGCCCAGCGCGTAATCCGGCGCGATGGCCGAGGCGACCTTCTCCGGATTCTGCGGCATCACCCGGCGATCCACATTCTTGCCCCAGTAGCTGTACGGCCAGCCATAGAAGCCGCCCTCCTTCACCGAGGTGAGGTAATCGGGCACGAGGTTCGGGCCGATCTCATCGCGTTCATTGACCACGGCCCACAGCGTGCCGGTGCCCGGCTGGATCGCCAGCGCGGTGGGATTGCGGATACCGGTGGCGTAATCCTTGTGTGCGCCGGTGGCCACATCGATCTGCCAGATCCGCGCACGATCGATCTCCACCGCCATGCCGCGCTCGGTGATGTTGCTGTTGGAGCCGATGCCTACATAGAGATAGCGGCCATCGGCACTGGCGGTCATCGCCTTGGTCCAGTGATGGTTGATCGCTGCGGGCAGATCGGTCAGTTTCGCCGGTGCGCCGCTCGCCTTGGTCTGGCCTTCCTGGTAGTCAAAGCGCACCACCGCATCCTGGTTGGCCACGTAGATCGCGTTGCCGATCATCGCCAGGCCGTACGGCGCATTGAGCTTGTCGGCGAAGACCGTCTTCAGTTCGTAGGTGCCGTCGCCATCGGCGTCGCGCAGCAGGGTCAGGCGGTTGCCGCTCTTGACCGCCGTGTTGCCCTTGGCCTTGATCTTGCCGGCGATCACATCCTTCGGCTTGAGGGCAGGCGCACTGCCGCCGCGACCTTCCGCGACCAGAATGTCACCGTTGGGCAGCACCAGGGTCTGCCGCGGAATGTTCAGATCGGTGGCGATCGCCGAGATGCGGTAGCCCTTGGGCACCGTCGGCAGGGTGTCGCCCCACTGCGCCGGCTTGGCGATGGTCATGTCCGGCATCAGCCCGCGATGCGGCTTGGGCATCTCCGGGTTGCCGCCGTACTGTTCCAGCTCGGGGGCCTTGCCGCTGCAGGCCGCCAGCGCGACCGCAAGCGCGGAAACCGAGAGCATCCGGATCGTCATCTGGCGGCTCATCGCACACCTCCCACGCGCAGGCTGGACAGCCCCACCCAGGTGGCGAGCAGCGCCAGCACCGTCAGGATCACCGAGAGCACCAGGCCCGCCGGCATCACCGCCCATGCATCACGCGCATGGTGGAGACAGTTGATGAAGCCCACGCCCCAGGTCACCGCCAGAATCACGACGTAGGCCAGGTTGCGGCTGCGACGGACCAGGCCGACGATCCCGCACAGCAGGGCCAGCGTGGTCATCACCATCGCACCGATCAGCAGCCAGGAGGCGAAGTTGGCCCACTGGATCTCGTACGAACTCCAGTAGGCGTAGTCCGCCAGCAGTGCGCCGAGGAACAGCGGCAGCACCCCGCCCAGTACAGCGGCGTGGAACGGATGGATGACCCATGATCGGGTCAGGACAACGGTCGAAGCCATGGTGGTCTCCTGGTGAGGGGGCGAATCTCTCCCGATCCTGCCACCCCTGGTGTGATGGGGGTGCTGAGATGCCGCCCACACGAAACCGGGGGACAGTCTGCCCCCCGGTTCGTCGCCATGCCAGCGCTGCGATGGACCTCGCCGCTATTTGCCCGTCACCGCTTCCTGCAGCTTCTCCACCGCCTGGTCGGCCGTGAACGTGTTCGGCTTCTGGATCTTGGGGAAGTCCACGAACGTCTCGTTGAATTTCGTGAGCAGCGCGATCGCGCCGTACACGATGTAGACGTGGTTGATGTACCAGTCCCAATAGGTATTGGAGGTCACATCCGCGAACTCGTACGGATCGGTGCGCAGGTTGTAGATCTTGGGGATGCGCATGACCGTGAACGGTTCGCCCCACAGCTGCATCGTGCCTTTGCAGCGCTGCTCGATGAAGGTCACCTTCCAGTTGTCGTAACGGATGCCGAGCATGTCGCCATCATCGGAGATGTAGACGAACAGCTTGCGCGGCGACTTGTCCTGCTTGCCGGTGAGGTACGGCAACAGGCTGACGCCGTCGATGTGGTTCTTGTAGGTGCGCCCGATCGCCTTGACCCCCTTCTTGAGGTCCTCGACCACGCCCTTGTTGCCCGCCAGTTCCAGGAAGGTGGGCAGCCAGTCATGGTGCTGCACGATCTCGTTGGACACCGAGCCCGGCTTGATCTTGCCCGGGTAGCGCACCACCAGGGGAATCCGGAACGCGCCTTCCCAGTTGGTGTCCTTCTCACTGCGGAACGGCGTCATGCCGCCATCCGGCCACGAATTGCGGTGCGGCCCGTTGTCGGTGGAGTACACCACCAGGGTGTCTTCGGCGATGCCCAGTTCGTCGAGGTAATCGAGCAACGCGCCCACGTTCTTGTCGTGGTCGATCATCGTGTCGTGATACGGCGACTGCCAGCGCCCGGCCTGCCCCAGGCTTTCCTTCTTGGTATGCGTGATCAGGTGCATGTGGGTGAAGTTGACCCAGACGAAGAACGGCGTGTCGTCGTCGTTCGCCTTCTTGATGAAGCCCTTGGCGCGGTCGGCGAAGTCGTCATCGCAGGTCAGCATGCGCTTGCGGTCCAGCGGGCCGGTATCCTCGATCTTCTGCTTGCCTACCTTGCCCCAGCGCTTCTGGTCGGTGCTGTCATCCCTATCGGTGGCGAAACTGTGGATCACCCCGCGCGGCTTGATGGTCTCGATGAAATCCCCGAACTCGTCCTTCGGGAAGTAGTCGTACATCTCCGGCTCTTCTTCGGCATTGAGGTGGTACAGATTGCCGTAGAACTCATCGAACCCATGGTTGGTGGGCAGCATGTGGTTGAGGTCGCCGAGGTGGTTCTTGCCGAACTGCCCGGTGGTATAGCCCTCGTTCTTCAGCAGGGCGGCGATGGTGACGATCTTCTCGTTCATGCCGACCGGCGCGCCCGGAATGCCGACCTTCGACAGGCCGGTCCGCAGGACGCTCTGGCCGGTGATGAAGGACGAACGCCCTGCCGTACAGGACTGTTCGCCGTAGGAATCGGTGAAAAGCATGCCCTCGTTGGCCAGGCGGTCGATGTTCGGCGTCTGGTATCCCATCAAGCCGCGCGAGTAGCAGCTCAGGTTGGAGATGCCGATGTCGTCTCCCCAGATGACAAGGATGTTGGGCTTCTTTGCGGATGAACCGGGCTTCTTCTTTGCGGATGAGCTGGCCATGCACTTCTCCGACGACGGTGGTGCTCAATAGTCCGTGTCGGTCATCGTCGCGGCCAGCGTGTTTCTACTTAGACGGCGTCAGTAAGTCTTCGCCTCCCCCGCTCATCCCTCCCAGCTGATGCCCTTTGGCGCACTGGAGAAACCGGCGGCCCGCAGCGCGTCCATCAGGCCGTCGCGTCGGGCCGGCGCAGCGTCGATCAGCTCCACGGTGAACGAGCTGCGCCGGCCCCGCCGCAGTGCGCTGGCCAGCGCCTGCGCCGCGGCGGCCGTCGTGCCTGCCAGGGACGGATCGTCCGCATCGAAGAACGTCAGCAGCTGGCGGCCCCCCTGGGCCAGGTACATCAGCAGCCGTCCACCGCCGATCACCACCACGGCACCGGCGCGGCGCACCGGCCGGACCGCCGAGCCGTGCACCGGCCAGGGCACCACGGTACCTAACGGGTTGGCCGGGTCCACCGCGGACAGCCCGATCGCCACCTCGCCAGCACCGGGCCGCAGGGCATCGGCGACGCCACGCAGTCGATCCACGATCAGGCGATCGGCGAACTGGGCCCCGCCCAGCCCTTCGACGAAGCGGCCGCGCAGCACCCGGCCTGCATCCTCCATGCCGCGATACACCTGTTGCAGCGCCGGGAAGCCGCCGGCGATCCCTTCGGCCATCGCGGCCCCGCGGGTCACGATGCCGTGCCGGTCCAGCAGCCCCTCGGCCAGCGCCACCGCGCGCGCCGTGTCGCTGATCGCCTCACGCTGCAACAGCGACCAGCGCCCGGCCAGCGCGGGGGCCGCAAAGCTGGCGATCACGGCCGGCGCTCCGTCGGCCAAGGGCATGTCGTGCATCGGGACGCCACGGACGCGTCGACCGCGCCGCGAGGCGCGCGCGACCCGCGGCCGCGGCGCGCGGCCCCCGGCCATGCCGCGCAGCGGCGCCCACAGATCCGTGGTCAGGTACCCCGACCATGCCAGGCCCCACAAGGCGTCGTGCAGCTGCGCGGCGGTGATCTCCATGGGCGGGCTGCCGGCCCGCCCCCCGTGCGTGCCCACCGCGGTGACCAGCTGACGCGCGAAGTACGCGCCACCGTCGGCCAGCACCTGCAGCAGCGCATCCTGCAGCGGCGACAGCGCGGTTGCCACTGCAGGCGCGGGCAGCGTTTCTGCCGCGAATTCCTGCAGGTGCAGCGAGACCAGGCCGTCCTCCTCGCCGAGCCGCCCGTGCCCGGCCCACACCACGGTACCCGTGGCGAGCAGCGCATCGAGCATCGCCGGCGCGTAATCGACCACGCGCGCGGGCAGGATCTGCTGTTCCCACACCGACGCCGGCAGCGCCACGCCCACCAGCAGTTCCACCACGCGCAGCACGCCGTCGATGCCTTCCAGCGCACCCGGCCCGCGGTGAGCGATGCCACGTGCAGCCTGTTCGGCATCGCTCAGCAGCCCATGCCTCTCCAGCAACAACAGGGCATAGGCGTCGCGCGCGACCGGCCGGGTCGCCTCGCGCGCCGCCTGCAGCGAGCGCACCCGCAACCGACGGAACACCGCCTCACCCACCCATTCGTGACGGGCCAGCGGCGCCGGCTCGGCGGCCGCGCCGACGGCCTCGGCATCGCGACGCGCCACACCGAAACGACCCTTGAGCAGCTTGCCCTGCGCTTCCAGCTGCGTGAGTGCCGCATCGGCCACGGCCACGCCCAATCCAAACGCGGCCGCCACCTCGGCCGTGGTGAACGGCGCATGGGTACGCGCATATCGGCCCAGCAGCTCGCCCAGCGGGTCCGATGAGGCCTGCAGGAAGGGCTCGGGGATGCCGCGCGGGAGGGTGACCCCCAGCGCATCGCGCAGCCGCGCGGCATCTTCGATGGCCGCCCAGTGCAGGCGGCCGGCGAGCTGGACCTGGATCGCACGCCGCTCAGCGGCGAGATCGTGCAGATGCCCGGCAGGTTCGTCATCGACCCGCCGCAGCGCCATCGCTTCATCGGTGAGCGGGCCCAGTTCCCGCAGCAGATCGGCCGCCCCTTCCTTGCCGCGCGCACGGCGGTCGGGCGCCAGGCGCTGCAGCTCGTTGCCCACCTGCTCCACCACGGCCGCATCCAGCAGTTCGCCCAGATCGACCTGGCCGAGCAGATCGCCCAACAGGCCGCTGTCCAGTGACAGCACCGACGCACGGCGCTCGGCCAGCGGCACATCGGTGCCGTACATGAACTCGGCGACATAGCCGAACAGCAGGTTCGCCGCGAATGGCGACGGTACCTCGGTAGTGACATCGGCGATCGCCACGCGGCCGTCGGTGAGCCGCTGCATCAGCACGCCCAGCGCATCGAGATCGTAGACGTCCTGCAGGCACTCACGCGCGGTCTCGATCAGGATCGGGAACTCGGGGTAGCCCTGCGCGATGGCCAGCAGTTCACCGGCGCGCAGGCGCTGCTGCCACAGCGGCGAGCGACGACCCGGCGTGCGCCGCGGCAGCAACAGCGCGCGTGCGGCACATTCGCGGAAGCGCGCAGCGAACAGGGCCGAGCCGCCCACGGCGCGCGTGACGTCGCTGCGCAGACGCTCGGGCTCGAACAGGAACAGCTCCGCGCCCGGCAGGCGCCCCTGTGCGTCGGGCAGCCGCGCGATGATGCCGTCGTCGCTGGCGACCACTGCTGGATCCACGCCCCAGCGTTCGCGGATGCGCGCGGCCACCGCCAGCGCCCACGGATCGTGTACGCGCCGCCCATACGGCGAATGCAGCATCAGCCGCCAGTCACCGGCCTCATCGCGGCAGCGCTCCAGTACCAGCGTGCGATCGGTGGGCAGCACGCCGGTGGCCTCACGCTGTTCGGCCAGCAGGCCGGCGATGTTGGTGATCGCGTTGTCGGCCAATCCGCAGGCCTGCAGCCGCTCGCGCAGCCCGGCCGGCAGGCCCGCTTCCGCGGCACCGGCATCCAGCGCACCGATGAAGGCACCCACCGCCTCGCCCAGTTCGGCCGGGCGGCCCACGCCCTCACCGCGCCAGAACGGCAAGCGCGCCGAACGCCCCGGCGCGGGGGTCACCACGACCTGGTCATGGGTGATCTGCTCGATCCGCCACGAGGTGGCGCCCAAGGTGATCACATCGTTGACCCGTGATTCGTGGACCATCTCCTCATCGAGCTCACCGACCCGGCGCGACCCGGCACGCTCTTCGCCTTCCGGAAGCACGACACCGAACATGCCGCGGTCCGGGATGGTGCCCCCGCTGGTGACCGCCAGCTGTTTCGCGCCCGGCCGCGCGCTCAGTGCACCGGTGTCGCGGTTCCAGACCAGCCGCGGGCGGAAGCCGGCAAAATCATCGGAGGGATAACGTCCGGCCAGCATGTCCAGGGTGGCATCGAACGCGCTGCGCGGCAGCGAACGGTACGGCGCAGCGCGGCGTACGCGCGCATACCAGGCCTCCACGTCCAGTGTTTCCATCGCCGCGGCGGCCACTGTCTGCTGGGCCAGTACGTCCAGCGGGTTGCGCGGCGGATCGATCGCTTCGATCTCACCGGCCAGCATCCGCTCCACTGCCACGGACGCATCGATCAGGTCGCGCCGCGTGCGCGGGTAGACCAGGCCGGTGGAGATGCCCCCGACCTGATGGCTGGCCCGCCCCACCCGCTGCAGCGCGCTGGCGACCGAAGGCGGCGCGGCGACCTGGATCACCAGGTCGACCAGCCCCATGTCGATGCCCAGCTCCAGGCTGGAGGTCGCCACGACACAGCGCAGCTCGCCGGACTTGAGCGCCTGTTCGATCTCGCGGCGCTGTTCCTTGGAGACCGAACCATGGTGCGACCGGGCGATCAGCGCCTCCGCTCCGGCGGCCCGCCCGGCGGTGCCGCCGTTGAACGACCCGTAGTGCTCGGGGGCAGCCGCCGCCATCGAGGCACGCGCCGGGAGCTGGCCACGGGCGACACGGTCGGCATGCAGTTCATTCAACCGGGCAGTCAGCTTTTCGGCCACGCCCCGTGAGTTGGCGAACACGATCGTCGAACGTCGCGCCAGCACCTGGTCCAGGATGCTGGCCTCCACATGCGGCCAGATCGAGCCGACCCGGCCCGCGGACGCGGGTGCATCGGCGGCAGCGGGATGCGGCGGAATGTCGGCCATGTCCTCGACCGGCACCACGATCCGGACCTCCAGCGCCCGCTGCGACGGCGGATGGACCACGGTGACCGGACGGTCGCCGCCGAGGAACCGCGCGACCTCCTCCACCGGGCGCACCGTGGCCGAGAGCCCGATGCGCTGCGCGGGCACCTGCAGCAGGGCATCCAGCCGCTCCAGGCTCAACGCCAGGTGGGTGCCGCGCTTGCTGCCGGCCACCGCGTGGATCTCATCGATGATCACGGTATGCACGTCGCGCAACGTCTCGCGCGCCTGTGAGGTGAGCATCAGGAACAGCGATTCGGGCGTGGTGATCAGGATGTCGGGCGGACGCCGCAGCAGCCGCGCCCGCTCTGCCGGGGTGGTGTCGCCGGTCCGGATCGCGACGGACAGGGTGACCGCCGGATCGCCACGCCGCGCACGTTCGGCGCTGACGCCCTGCAGGGGTATCTGCAGGTTGCGCTGGACATCGGCGCCGAGGGCCTTGATCGGCGAGAGATACAGCACACGGGTGCCGCGCTTCTTCGGCGCCGACGCCTCCGGCTGCGCATCGCCCGGCTGCTCATCGCTGGGAGGCTCACCGCTGCGGAACAGCTGGTCGATCGCCTGCAGGAACGCGGCGAGGGTCTTGCCCGAGCCGGTCGGCGCGATGACCAGCGTGTGCTGGCCGGCGCTGATCGCCGCCCAGGCATGGTCCTGCACGGGCGTGGGCGCAGCGAAGGCTGCCGTGAACCAATCGCGCGTGGCCGGAGTGAAGGTGGCCAGTGCGCCGGGGGCGGGGTCGTTCGAGGTGGGCATGGATCCGGATGTCATGGGACGCTCGCCCAGCGACGGCCGCGAGCGCAATGGAACCAGACTAGGGTATGCCGCGTCGGGCATCCGTCAATCGGCGCGGGACCGACGCGTCTCCGCCTGGCACCACTCGCCCCTGAGCCCCCGCCACTCGTCCCTTCATCACCCACATCCGGCCCCAGGCCAGGGCCCGCGGGCCTCTGCGGGAACACACTCGCTGGCATCGACCACGCTGCCGCCGCAGGAACGACCCTCATGAAACGACGCGATTGCCTCAAAGCCGGGCTGACCCTCCCGCTGCTGCCGATGCTGCTCAAGGCCGGCCCTGCCTTCGCAGCGATGCGTTCGAGGGTCCGGCCGGGCGCTGCGGGGTGGCCCGCTGCCGCCGAGTGGGACCGATTGTCGCGTGCGGTCGGCGGTCGGCTGTCGGTGCCGCAGTCCCCCTTCCTCGCTGACGCCGCCACCCGGGCCGCCGCGCTGGAGCAGCTGCAGAATCCGTTCTTCCTCGGCGATGCGCCCGCGCTCACCCAGACCAGTGGTTACTTCGGCGCATGGCGGTCAGTGCCCAGCGCGAAGGTGGTGGCCGCCGCCAACAGCGCCGATGTGGCCGCGGCGGTGAACTTCGCCCGCACCCACCGCCTGCGGCTGGTGGTCAAAGGCGGCGGGCACAGCTATCACGGCACCTCCTGCGCGCCGGATTCGCTGCTGGTCTGGACCCGCGCGATGAACCAGGTCGAGCTGCACGATGCCTTCCTCGCCCACAACGCCCGCCCGGGCACGGCGCCACAGCCGGCAGTCAGCGTCGGCGCCGGGGCGATGTGGATCGATGCCTACGATGCGGTCACCACCCGCGGCGGGCGCTATGTCCAGGGCGGCGGCTGCACCTCGGTGGGCGTGACAGGCCTGGTCACCGGCGGCGGCTTCGGCAGTTTCTCCAAGGCGCATGGCACGGCCGCGGCCAGCCTGCTCGAAGCCGAGATCGTCACCGCCGACGGGCAGATCCGCACCGTCAACGCCGACAACGAGCCGGACCTGTTCTGGGCCTTGAAGGGGGGCTGCGCGGCGAGTTTCGGGATCGTCACCCGGATGACGCTGCGCACCCATGACCTGCCCGATACCTTCGGCGGCGTCTCCTGCCAGATCCACGCCAGCGACGACGCCAGCTGGCGGGCACTGGCGGCAGAGATGCTCCGCTTCTACCGCGACACGCTCTGCAACCCGCACTGGGGTGAGCAGTTCACCTTCAAGGACACGCGGCGGCTGTCGATCTCGATGGTGTTCCAGGGCATGTCGCGGGACGCCGCCGAATCGACCTGGACGCCGTTCCTGGACTGGATCCGCGCCCGGCCGGCCTACACCATCACCGAACCCCTGCAGGCACTGGCGATGCCGGCCAGAGACTTCTGGGACGCGGATTTCTTCCGCCAGCACGCCCCTGCCCTCATCGCCGAGGACACCCGCGAAGGCGCCTCCTCCCGGCACATGCTGTGGAAGGGCGACCAGGGCCAGGTCGGCTGGTTCCTGCATGGCTACGCATCGGCCTGGCTGCCGTCGGGATTGTTGGACGATGCGCAGCGTGAGCAGGCGGCCGCCGCGATCTGTGCCGCCGCCGATCACATGGATGTCGGCCTGCACTGCAACAAGGGCCTGTTCGGTGCACCGGCGGCCGCGCTGGCCGCGAGCCGCGACACGGCCACCCATCCGGCGGTACTGGACGCCTTCGCGCTGGCGATCATCGGCAATGCCAGCGGGCCGGTGTATCCGGGCCTGGGCCGGACCGTGGATGAGCCCCGGGCACGCCGGGGCGCCTTGAACGTGGCGCGCGCCTACCAGGCCCTGAGCGTGGTGGCTCCCTCGGCCCCGGCCTATGTCTCGGAGAGCGACTACTTCCAGCAGGACTGGCAGCAGGCGTTCTGGGGGCCGAACTACCCACGGCTGCAGGCCGCCAAGCGCCGCTACGATCCGCAGGGCCTGTTCGTGATCCATCACGGCGTGGGCAGCGAGGACTGGAGCGCGGACGGCTTCGAGCGCATCGGCGGCTGACGGCGCGACGGGCAGCGTCTACGCCGCCGCTCCACCCTGGGCCTTGCCCAGCTGGGCGAGCACGCTGCGCAACGCCTGCTGCGCACGCCGGTTCTCCGCCGGCGTGCCGAGGGTGATCCGTACCCAGGTGTCATACGGGGCGAACACCCGGGCGATGCGCACGCCCTGTTGCAGCAGCCCGGCGGCGACGACTGCATGGGGGTGCCCGGTATCGACGAACACGAAATTGCCGGCCGCTTCAGTCGAGCGCAGGCGCAGCCCGCTCAGGACCTGCTGCCAGTGCTGCCGCTCCGCCGCCACGCTGCGCCGGACCTGGGCCACGTGGGCGGGATCGGCGAGTGCCGCCGATGCAGCGGCCAGCGACAACTGGTTCTGCGCGTGCGCGCCGCCGACGCCGCGCTGGCGCAGTGCCTCGGCGAGCGCCACAGGCACCAGCGCATACCCGACCTGCAGCCCGGCCAGCGCATGGATCTTGCCCAGCGTGCGGAATACCACCACGTTCTGGCCCTGCCGCAGCAGCCGCACCGCGCTCAACGTGGCGGCATCCTCGCGGTAGTCGAGGTACGCCTCGTCGACGATCACCAGCGTGCGCGCCTGCGCGGCGCTCACGAAACGATCGAACTCGGCCCCGGGGCTCAGCGTGCCGGACGGGTTGTGCGGATTGACCACGAACAGCGCGCGGGTATCCGGCGCGATCGCCGCCAGCAATGCGGGCAGATCATTTTCCAGCTGCGCGTTCAACGGCACTTCCACGGCCCGGCCGCCAAAGGGCCTGGCCGCATCCACCAGGGCGCCATACCCGGGCACGCTGTAGATGAAACCGCCCGCGCCCTGGCTCAGCGCAAGATGCTGGCCCAATGCTTCGAGCACTTCACCGACGATGACCTGTTCGGGCGCGACCCCTTCCAGCGTGGCGATCTGGCCCTGCAACGCCTGCAGCTGCGCGGCGCTGACATACCGCGGCGCCTCCGCCAGCGCACGCTGTACCGCGGGCCCGACCCGAGGTGACGGGCCGTAGCTGCTCTCATTGAGATCCAGCCGCAGCAGGTCCGTGGTTCGGCCGGCGGCCGTCACGGCGGCCGGCGCGGGCGGCGCAGCGGATCCAGCGGCCGGCGCCAGCGCGACCGCTGCGGCACTGGTCAGCCCGGCACGCAGCCAGTGGCGGCGCTGCGGGTCGGCAGGCAGGTGGCCTGCAGTCGTAGAACGGGTCATTGGAAACGGGCCTCCAGGCGTGCGTAGTAGTAGGTGCCACTCCAACCGAACGGCGACAGCTCGCTGTACGGGAACACGCCAAAGGTATCCGCGCCGGAGACCTGCGGGGTGGTCGCGATGTTGCGCGTCGGATAGGTGTTGAACAGATTGTTCGCGCCCAGCACGACAGTGACCGTGTCGGTGGCGCGGAAGGCGATGTCCAGATCGGTGACCCAGCGCGCCTCCAGTTTCTGGACCACGTCGACATTGCCAGCACTACCCGCTTCGGTCGGCAGCGTACGGAACCGGGTCGAACCCTGCGCGAAGGCGGCGACATTGGCCGCGCTCTGGTTGGTTGCCGCCACCCCTTCGATCTCACCGTAGCGGTGCGTGCCCAGGTGGATGCCCCAGCGGCCGACATCCCAGCCCAGCGCGACGGTCAGATTGTCGCGCGGCTGGCCTTTCTCCACGCGGGTGCGCTCGGTGACATCGAACAACGGCGTGCGCACGCCGAGCGCGGTGAGCTGCGCCGGGGTCGAGGCGACATGGGTCAGCTCGGTCTTGTTGCGGTTGTAGGCGACGGTCGCGGTGAGCCTGCCATAGTCCGCCAGCTCCCAGCGGTAGCGCGCCGAGGCGTCCACGCCGGTGGTACGGGTATCGGCGGCGTTGCTGAAGTAGCGCACGCTGGTCACGCCCGGCGAGCCCAGCGCGGCCAGGTAGTCACGGATCGCGGTCGACCCGGCCGCATCAACGAAGTTGCTGGAGAGGAAGATCCGGTCGTCGATGTCGATCCGGTACACATCCACCGATGCGCTCAGCCCACCGATGCCCCAGGTGAGGCCCGCCGTGACATTGGTCGCCTGCTCCGGCTCCAGCGAGCGCGCCCCCAGGGCACGCGCTTCCACCGTATCCACCGGTGCGGTGCGCACCAGCACATACTCGGGCACCCCGGTCACCGCGTTGTTGAGCGTGCGGCTGCTGGTCGAACTGAAGTACTGCTGGGCCAAGGCCGGCGCATGGAAGCCGGTGCTGACCGAGGCCCGCACCGCCACCCCGCCGTCGAGCTGGTAGCGCAGGGCCAGCTTGCCATTGGTGGTGCTGCCGAAATCGCTGTAGTCCTCCCAGCGCCCGGCCAGCGACACCAGGAAGCGATCCGTCACATCGGTTTCCGCTTCGGCGTAGGCCGAGACGTTGTGGCGGTGATGGTTGCCGGCGTCCGCCGGCTGGATGCCCGCGAAGCCCTGCGAGCCGATCGTCGGCACGGCACCGGCCGAGGGGCCATCAAGCACCCGCGCCGGCCCCCAGACGTATGCGTTCAGCTCACCGGGTGAAATGCCGTAGGTATCGCGGCGGAACTCTGCCCCGAGCGCCAGCCGCAGCGGTGCATGCCAGCCCAGCTCGATGCTGTTGTTGGCATCCAGATTGGTGGTCCACTGCGAGGCCTCCAGCGCACCGTTGTAGAACGCGGTGGGGCTGGCCGCACCCAGCGTGGCGTTGAGCGTGTTGCGGGTGCGGTAGACCAGCTTGTTGCGGCCGTAGACGCTGCTCAGGTCCCAGTGCCAGTCGCCGAGCAGACCTTTGATGCCTGCGCCGAGCGAGGCGTTGGTGCTCTGGGTATCGACCCACGGCAGGAACCCGTCCGGGTAGATCGCGCGCACGTTCTCGACCTGGCCGGCGCGGCGCAGGGAGGCGTTGGAACTGCCCTCGCTTACTCCGTAGCCGCCAAAGGCATACGCCTCCAATCCTTCAGCCCAGGCGAGCGGCTTGCGCAGGTTGCCGAACACGGTCTTTTCCACGGTGTCGGCCGAGTCGGCGAAGCGCCACAGGGCATCGCGGTCGATGGTGGCTTCGCGTGGGTCGGCCACGGCACCCGCCGCCGCGCCCCCGATCGGTGCCAGGCCGGTGCCGGAGCCGAAGGTGCCCGACGGCGCCACCGGCGCACCGTTGCGACCGATCCCGAAGTACTGCTGACGTGTATCGGGCAGGGCGCGGTTGGCGGCCTTGCGATCACGATAGTCCCAGGTGAGGTGCAGACCGCCGCCGTCGGCAAAGGCCACGCCGGTGTCCAGGGCGACGGCGGTGGTGCCACCGCCGCCATCGCGGGTGGTGCCGCGGCTGACCCGCCCTTCGAAGCCGGCATCCTCGCGCAGCACGATGTTGATCACCCCGGCAATGGCATCGGAACCGTACTGGGCTGACGCGCCATCACGCAGCACTTCGATCCGCTCGATCGCACTCACCGGGATCGCATTGAGATCGGTCGAGACCGCGCCTTTGCCCACCGTCCCGCCGGTATTCACCCATGCACTGGCATGCCGCCGCTTGCCGTTGACCAGCACCAGGGTCTGATCCGGCGACAGCCCGCGCAGCGTTGCCGACCGGATATGCGTGTTGCCGTCCGGTGTGGTCGGGTGCGGGAAGTTGAACGAGGGCAACAGCGACTGCAGGATCTGGCTGATATCGGTATAGCCGCTGCTGCGGATGTCCTGCGCGCCCAGCACATCGATCGGCACCGGCGATTCGAGCACGGTGCGGGCCTGGGTGCGGTTACCCAGGACGGTGAGCTGGTCGAGCTGGGTGACCGCCGGCGCACTTGCCGCAGTTTGAGCATGCACCGGAACGGCGGTGAACAGGCTGGCAAGCACGGCGACGGACAGGCGGCGACGTCGCAGCGCGGTGGTGCGAGGATTCATGACAACTCCGAAGAGATCGGGCATCAAGCCCGAGGAAGACGATGGAACAGCGCAGGCGGTACGTCAGCGGCGACATCGCCGTGGCAGATTCGAAGCAGGCAAGACACGTCCCCAGGTGACCCTGCCGGACATGTTGCAAACTTGTTGCAGAGCGTCAATCGGTGCGGACTCGTGCATTCGCGCCGGGCTGCTCAGGTGGGTAACGAGCGCGGGGCAAGTCACTGATTTCATTCGGCGCGGCCAACGGCCTCGCACCGAGGTCCTTACTTCCAGGCATATCCAGATAGCCAACCGTGCGCGACCGGCAGTGCCTGTACCCTGCCCGCATCTGCCCGCCTGCGCAGACATGACAATCTGCAGGTGCAGCCGCACCTGTGCAGGCGTAGCCTGCCCGCAGCCTGCCGCCAACGGAGATCGCCCCGTGATTACGACCTCGCCTGCCCGCCGTGTTCCTGTCCTGCTCGCACTGGCCATTGCCGGCGCACTGCTGCTGCCGCGAGCCGACGCACATGCGCAGGCCCCGTCCACGGCGAGCACACCGGCCACCCCCTCGTTCAATGCCCTGCTCGATGCGCAGACGATGGCCGCGATCAACGCCGATCCGGAACTGCGCACGATGCTCGGCATCAGCGACGATGCAGGCGGTGATCTGTCCGGCCAGCTGACCGACGTCTCGCTGGCCCGGCGCGCGATCAACCGCCGCTTTCTTGTCGACAACCTGGCGCAGATCCGTGCCTGGAAAGGTGCACCGCTGGATCCGCAGCAACGCCTCAGCGACGGCCTGGCGCGCTGGTTCTACCAGACCCAGATCGATCTGATGGCCGTGCCATGGGCCGCGGCCTGGTTGCCGGTCGGCGGCAGCACCTACGCGATCGACCAGTTGTTCAGCCTGCCGGTCAACCTGCCGCAGTTCATGGACAACCAGCATGCGGTGACCGACGACACCAGCGCCCGCCGCTACATTGAACGGCTCCAGGCGATGGGCACCAAGCTGGACCAGGTCCGCGCCAACGTCGACATGCAGGCCCAACAGGGCGTGGTGCCGCCGGCGGTTGCGCTGGAAGGGGCGGCCAACCAGTACCGTGCCCTGCTGAAACCGGCGCCGCAGGACAGCCTGTGGGTGCAGTCGTTGCAGCGCAAGCTGGACAAGGTCCCGTCCATCCCGGCGGCCCGGCGCGCTGAACTGATCGCGCAGGCCACCGCTGCGGTGCGAGACGCGGTGAACCCGGGGTATCAACGCCTGCTCGACAACGTGCAGGCCACGCTGGCGACCCATCCCGGCAACAACGGTGTGTGGGCGCTGCCCGAGGGCAAGGCCTACTACGATGCCGCGCTGCGCTGGTATACCAGCACCGACCTGGATGCCGATGCGATCCACCAGATCGGCCTGCGCGAAGTGGCGCGGCTGGACACGGCGATGGATGACCGCCTGAAGCAGCTGGGCCTGCGCGAGGGCAGCGTGGCCGCCCGCATCGAACAGCTACGCAAGGACCCGCGCTACCTGTATGAGGACAGCGACGCCGGCCGCAGGCAGCTGATCGGCGACATCGAACAGCGCCTGCGTGATCTTGATCCGATCCTGCCGACCTACTTCGGCCATCTGCCGACGCAGGAGCTGCTGGTTCAACCGGTACCCGCGCACATGCAGGCCACTTCGCCCGGCGGCTACTATTACCCACCGGCGATGGACGGCTCGCGGCCGGGCACCTTCTTCATCAACCTGGGCGATATCACCTCCAATACGCGCTGGAGCATTCCCACCCTCACCTATCACGAGGGCTCGCCGGGGCATCATTTCCAGATCTCGATCGGCCAGACCCTGACCGCGCTGCCGATGCTCCGCCGCAGTCTCAATCCCAGCGCCTTCAGCGAAGGCTGGGCACTGTATGCCGAACAGCTGATGGCCGAGACCGGCGTGTACCGCGACGACCCCGCCGGTGATCTGGGCCGCCTGCAGGCCGAGATGTTCCGGTCGGTGCGGCTGGTGGTCGACACCGGCCTGCATCGCAAACGATGGACCCCCGAGCAGGCCATCGCCTACATGCAGGACAAGACCGGCATGACCCCGGCGGATGTGCGCATCGAGGTCTACCGCTACCTGGTGCAGCCCGGTCAGGCCGCCTCCTACAAGATGGGCCAACTGCGGCTGCTGGAACTGCGCGAGCAGGCACGCCGGGAGCTGGGCGACCGCTTCGACATCCGTGCGTTCCACGACCTGATCCTGGGCAACGGCGCCATGCCGATGACGGTGGTCAGCCAGGCCGTGGACGCCTGGATCGCCGCCGGCGGACCGGCCTCCACCCGGACACCATGACGCCCCTGCACAGGTGCCGGCCGCTGGCTGGTGCCTGCGTATAAATACCTAGCGACTTACCGTGTAACTCCGGTTGTCCGTCGCGTGGGCGGTGCGCAGAGTGTCAGCAGGGTCGGCCCGTCGCGCGCCCCACTGACGACACTCTGGAGACTGTCATGCCGCGCACCTCATCGAGCCTGCTGTTGGCGCTGGTCCTGGCCGGCCCCCTGCTGCTGCTTCCTCCTCCGCTGGCGGCGCAGCCCGCGGCGGCCAGCGTTGATGCCCAGGCCGTACAGGCACTCACCCGCATGGGCGCAGCCCTGCGCGCGCTGCCGCACTTCACCCTCAATGCCACTACCAGCACCGAGTACGTGCTCGACGATGGGCAGAAGATCGCCCTGCCGGGCACCGTCGCGTATCGCGTGCTGGGACCGGACCACTTCTTCGTGGAGATACAGAGCGAGGACCAGCACCGCCAGCTGTTCTACGACGGCAAGGCGCTGACGATCTACTCGCCGCGGCTGAAGTACTACGCCACGTTGGATGGTCTGAACAAAAGCAGTCAGGCGCTGTTGACCGAATCGGCGACGACGTATGGCATCGAGTTGCCGCTGGCGGATCTGTTCCTGTGGGGCACGCCGGCGTTTCCGACCGATCAGCTGCAGTCCGCGCTGCGCATCGGCAGCGCCCGCATCGGTGGCGAGGCAACCCAGCACTACGCCTTCCGGCAACCCGGGGTGGATTGGCAGGTCTGGATTTCCGACGCGACCCACCTGCCCCGCCAGCTGGCGATCACCAGCCATAGCGACCCCGCGTTGCCGACCTACCAGGCCACGTTGAACTGGGATACGCGGCGCGCGGTGACCGCCAGGGAGTTGGCGTTCGATCCCAAGGGCGCGACGAAGATCGTGTTCGTACCGGTCGCGCTGGCCGTACAGACCACTGACGGGGAGAACTGAGCATGGACCGTTCCGTTTGCCTGCGCGCCACGCTGGCCCCGGCCCTGATGACCCTGATGCTCGGCGCCGCGCTGCTGCCTGCCGACGCCGACGCGCGCCCCGGGCTGCGCGGCTTTGCCCATCCCTCGATCGCCCATGCCGGCGGCTTCGGCGGCGGCGGTCTGCCTCATGGAGGCGGCGGGTTCGCGCCGCACCCGCCGGGGCCTGGCCCCGCCCCGCATCCCGGTCCGGGCCCGCGCCCGGAGCCCGGCCCGCATCCTGGCCCAGGTCCCGGTCCCCACCCTGCTCCGGGGCCGGGTCCCGGCCCGGCACCTCATCCTCCTGGCCCTGGACCTGGACCCGGTCCTGGCCCCGGGCCGCATCCGCCCGGGCCACCCCCTCCGCCGCCCCCGCCGCCGTACTGGGACCATCCGTTCTGGGACGCCGCCGCGTTCACCGCAGGCGTGGCCGTCACGTCGGCCGTGATCGGCTCGGTGGTGTACTCCTTGCCGGTGGACTGCAGCACGGTCGTCGTCAATGGCATCGGCTACCAGCAGTGCGACAACGCCTGGTATCAGCCGCGCTATGCGGGCACGACGGTGCAGTACATCGTCGTGGATGCGCCGCGATGAGGTGTCGGCGGCATCGGGCCTGGCTGGCGCTGCTCGCCCTGCTGGGTGCCGCGCCCCTCGCCGCGCAGCAGGCGCCGGCCGGATCGGCGTCCTCCGACGACATCGCACGCAAGCTGGCCGATCCCGGTGCGGCGCTGATCTCCGTGCCGTTCCAGTACAACTACCAAGGCTCGGTCGGGCCTGGCGGCGACGCGCACAACCAGCAGTTGAAGATCCAGCCGGTGATTCCGTTCGTTGGCGACAGCGGCAAGTTCATCCTGCGCCCTATCCTGCCGCTGAGCTGGAACCAGTTTCCGCAGGACAAACACGGCACCGGCGATCTGTTCGTGCAGGGGTATTACATCCCCAAGACCGCGGCGGAAGCGCATGGCACCGAATTCGGCTACGGCTTCGCCGCGCTGCTGGACACCGCTTCGCACGACAGTCTGGGCACGGGCAAGTACTCGCTCGGCCCGGCCTTCATCCTGGTCCACAAGACCAAGGCGTGGACCGTCGGCGCACTGGCCAACCATGTCTGGTCCGTTGCCGGCGATGACGACCGCGAGGATGTCAGCAGCACCAGCGTGCAGCCGTTCGTGACCCGCAACCTGCCCGATGGCTGGTCACTCAGTGTCACCTCGGAAACCAACTACAACTGGAAGGCGGCCAGCGGCGATGCCTGGACGGTACCGCTGGGTGCCACCGTCTCCAAAGTGCTCAGGCTCGGGCATACCCCGATCAGCATCGGTGTCGGCGGCTTCTACAACGTGGACCGGCCGCAGTACGCCAGTCGCTGGACCGGCCGGTTGATCGTGACCCTGGTCTTTCCCGAATGAGGCTGCTTCCCATGAACCGTTCTCTTCTTGTCGGCACCGCCCTGATCCTGCTGGGCGTGGCCCCCCTCGGCTGCAGCACCTCCACGCCCGCACGCAGTGACGCACCGCCCTCCACCGAAAAGATCGAGGCGCAGAACCAGGCGCGTACCGCCACCGCCGCGGTGCTCTCGCGGTTGTATGCCGCGCAGCCCGGTGCACGCCAGGCCGTGGAGCAATCGGCGGGTTACGCGGTCTTCCGCAGCTTCGGGGTCAAGGTATTGATTGCCGGCGGCGGCGGCGGGCATGGTGTGGCCATCGACAACCGCAGCGGCCGCGAGACCTTCATGCGCATGGTCGAGATCCAGGCGGGCCTGGGCTTTGGCGCCAAGACCTTCGACCTGGTCTGGGTCTTCAAGACGCCCGAGGCGTACCAGGACTTCATCACCCGCGGCATCGAGATCGGCGGCCAGGCAACGTTGGCAGCGAAAGTGGACAAGGCCGGCGGTGGACTCACCGGCGCGGTGCAGATTTCCGAGAACGTCTGGGTGTACCAGATGACCGAAAGCGGCCTGGCGGCGGAGCTGACCGTCAAAGGCACCCGCTACTACCCCGACAAGACATTGAACTGAGCCAGCAGGCCAAGGAGTTCCCATGCATGGCCATCCGCTGGTCTGGATCGTCAGCCTGTTCGTGCTGCCCCTGGTGGCGGCGCTGGTGCTGAGCCTGTTCGTCCGCCACCGCGGCATCAGTGCCAATGCGGTGCTGGCCTGGTTCGTGATCGTGTGCTGGTGCGGGGCACTCGGGGTAATTCTCTCGCAGGTGTGGTGACCCGCGCTGCCGGCCAGCGGCCGGCACTACCTGTGCATTGCGTGTTCGCCCTGCCCGCGCTGCCGGCCAGCGGCCGGCACTACCCAGGCAGGCGAGCACTCCACGGTAGTGCCGGCCGCTGGCCAGCATCACAGCGATTGCCCCAGCTCGATGAAGAGCACGTTCTCGCCGCCTTCGCGGAATCCCATGCCGAAGATCAACGGGCCGACCCACGAATCGAAGCCGAGGAATACACTGCCGTTCCAGATGCCGTCGCTCAGTGACATGTCGCTGCGCCGCTGCCAGGCATTGCCGTACTCCACCGTGCCCCCGACCTGCGCCGAGCGGCCCAACAGCTTGCCCAGCTCATAGGTATAGCCGGCGAACCCGAGCGCATAGTCCTGGCCAGTCAACTGGTTGTGCTGGAACCCGGCCAGCCGCCAGCGCCCACCGAGGCGGTAGAGGTTCTGCACCGGCGCCGTGCCCGACGCGGTCACGTGATAGCGCAGCCCCAGCTGCAGCGCATGCTTGCCAAACGATCTGGCGGCCACGGCATCCAGATCGATCTGCCCGAAGCGGGCATCTGCGCCGAGGCTCGGGCTGGACTGATACGTCCCCGCCGTGACGAGATAGCCATCGCGCGGGAAGTACACGCTGTCGATATCGTCCAGAGTCGCCTGCGCGATCCACGCGCCCTCGTCGAAGTTCACCCGCGGAATGGTGGGGTCGCCCACTTCCACCTCCGCATTGCCGGTATACCGCTGCACGCCGAGCGACAGCGCCAGCACATTGGACACATTGCGGAACACGGCCAGCGTCGCACCGGTACGACGCACGCGATAGCGCGCGATCTTGTCGCCGGCATCGTCGTAGAGATTGAAGCTGCGGGTCTGGAACCCGCCGCCCGCCTGGAAGGCGTAACGATCGTGCAGATCGAACGGATGATAGTACTGGCCGGTCAGACCCGGCTCGCTGCCGATCTGCAGGGCGATACGCGCTTCGGCACCGTAGGGCGACAGCGGCGAGAACAGCAGGCCGGCGCGCAGGTTGCTTTCGTGGTTGCCTTCCAGATCGTTGCTCAGGCTGAGCCCGGCTTCCAGGTACACCGGTCCGTTGGGCTTGGCATACGCGGACACCACCACCCCGGTGCGTCCGTCACGCTCCTTGACCTCATAGTTGATGCTGGCCAGCGTTCCCATGCCGTAGGCGCGCAGTACACCGGCCTGCATCGCCTCGATATCCAGCGGCGCGCCGACGTGGACCGGGAGATAGGACAGCAGCAGCGCATCGGCATAGCCGGTGTGGTTGTCGACCTCGACAAAGTCGATGGTGGCCGGTGCCACCGGATGCGTGCGACCGGCACGCTGGGCGGCCAGTCGGGTGTACTCCTGCGGCGCCTGCGCGAACGCCTGCAGCGCCGGCGCGGCCTGGTCGGCGGCGAGCTGGCCGATCCGCAACGCCTCGGGCGCCTTGTCGAAATCGCCGGTGGCCACCTTGCCGGTCAGATCGGGCGAGATCAGCAGATCCTGCGCGCCCAGACTGTCCAGTTGTGCCTGCGCGCTGCGGGTGGTCAGGAAGCCGCTCAGCTGGCTGATCACATCCACCAGGCTGGCGTCGCGATCCAGCGCGCTCAAGGGCGTGCCGACGTCCACCGCGATGACCCGGTCGGCCCCCATCGCGCGCACCACGTCGATCGGCACCTGGTTGGACAGGCCGCCATCAAGCAGCACGTGCCCGTCGATCACCACCGGCCGGAAGATGCCCGGCAAGGACATGCTCGCGCGCATCGCCATCGGCAGGCTGCCTTCGGCCAGCACCACCGGCATGCCGGTATTGATGTCGGTGGCGACCGCCCGGAACGGGATCGGCAGGTCATCGAAGCGGCCATTGACCCGGCCGCCGCCGGTGGCGCGCTCGAACAGGGCGATCAGCTTTTCGCCCTCGGAGACCCCCCCGGCCAGTGCCACCGCCTTGCCCTCGCCGCCGAGCCCGATGCCGATCGGTGCCAGCTGTGCGTAATCGTCGGCCTTGCGCCGCAGCGAGCGCTCACGGCGTGGCAGGGTGTCGGTGAACAGGCTCAGCCATTCGGTGCTCAGCACCAGCTGCTCGATCTGCTCGGGCGTGGAGCCGGACGCGTACAAGGCACCGACCAGCGCGCCAGCACTGGTACCGGCGATGCAGTCCACCGGAATATGCAGCGCCTCCAGCTGCTTGAGGATGCGCACGTGTGCGATACCGCGTGCGCCGCCGCCGCCCAGCGCCAGCCCGATCCGTGGCCGGGTGTCACCCGGGCCGCGCACGCCGCAGTGGTCTGCCTGGCCTGCGGGCGCGGCAGCGAGCACCGGTTCGGCAGCCTGCAGCGGCGACACGGCGCCACTGGCGCACAGCCACGCCACTGCGAGCGCCGAGGCGCGCGACGCCGGGTGCCCGGGGCGTTTCAGCGCCACGCGCTGCCGACCTGGATGTAGAACGTGTCGTCTTCCGGGCCCCACGCATAGTCCACGCCGACATGCATGCCCAGCTGGCGGGCGATCAGATAGCGCACGCCGGCGCCTTTCGACACCTGGCTGGCGCCGTCGCTGAAACTGTTGTGCCGGCCCCAGGTGCGCCCCGCACCAACGAAGCCGATCAGCGCCCAGCGCTGGGTCATGTTCCAGCGCAGCTCGCTCTCCAGTACCGCAGCCCGCGTGTCCTGGTAACGCGCCGAGCCGATGCCGCGCAGGTCGATGTAGGGCAGTCGATAGAACGGAATGTCACCGTTGGCCCAGCGGGCATCCGCGCGCGCGCCGAGCACGAAATGCCTGCCCATCGGCCAGTAACCGTAGGCATGCCCGCGATAGCTCTGGAAACTGGCATCGCTGCCGATCCCCGGCAGATACGCGTTGCCTTCGATCATGCCAAGCCAGCCGCTGGAAGGAGTGAACGGGTTGTCGCGCGAATCGTACTCCAGCGACAGGCCCAGCCCGGAGCTGCGCTTGGACAGTTCGTGTGGCTGGAAACGATCGCGGTCGGAGGCGACATCGAAGCCGATATCCAGATCCATGTAGATCCAGGCCAGGCCGACATAGAGATTGCGGTCACCCAGGCGCCGGAAGCCCTGCTGGAAGGACATCAGGCCGTCCATGTTGTAGTCGATCTTCTGCGCGGGCAGCACCGTGCCGGGCGTATAGAAGCCCAGGTTGAACGACGCTTTGGCCACGCCGCCGCGGTAGCGCCAACGGTCATCGTCGAAGTGCAGCGAGGCGCCCACGCCATACGCTTCGCTGCCGTTGGAGGTGCGCATGGCCCCACCGCCGTAGATGTCCGGCGTAACCATCTTCGGGGCACCGTCCTCGCCCGTCGCCCCCGAGGACGGTGGGCGGTGGAAGAACGCCAGCGCCACGCCACCGCCGTTGCCGACGGCCGGATCGGTGACGATGATCGGAACCGGCAGAAAGCCGCGGTGCTCCAGCAACCAGCGCGACATGTCGAACCGGCCGTCTTCGGCGTCACGGAACAGGGACGCCCGTGGCGCCGGAGCGGCCGCGGGCGCCGGCGCAGGCGATGGAGCGGCGGGCTGCTGGGCAATCGCGGCGCAGGGCGTGAGCACGCCCAACAGCGAGAGCAGGCGTACGGCATGGCCGATCGACACGGGGGCACCTCGGGGATGGGAAGCCAAGTGCGCGGGCCCGTGCCGGTGGGAGGGAACAGCCCGGCGCGGGCCCACGCGGTTGAACGCATCTCAGGCCGTGCCGCAGTGATCAGCGTGCGGCGGTCGTGCCCGGCGGGAACGCAGCAAACAGCTTGTCCAGGCCGGCTTCCACCGCCGCGTTGACCTTGTCCGGCGAGGTCGGCACGGTGCCGCTGGCGGTGCCGCGCCAGACCGCCTGCTTGGTCTTGGCGTCGAACATATCCACGACCAGCGTGCCGACGTCATAGGTGTGCACCGTGGTGGTGGCATTACCCATGGCCATCCCGCCACCCCAGCCGCCGCCACGCCAGCCCCAGCCGCCCATGCCCGTCCCGGAGTAGAACGTATCCAGGGTCTGCTTCTGGCCGGTGGCGATATGCGCCGCCAGGGCGATGTCGCCGTTGGGCGCTTCGCGCAGGCCCTTGGCCTGCAGGCGCGCGTTGATGCCGTCGATGATGCGTTGCTGCACCAGCGGCGAGCTCGCCTGGGGTTTCATCGCCCAGGTGTAGGTCTTGTAGGAGGCGAAACTGGCTGACGGATCGAAGTCGGTCTTGACGGTCGGAGTGGATGCACAGGCGACCAGAGAAGTCGCCAGGACGGCGATGGCAAAGGCTTTCATGACGCGAGTCTCCAAAGGCGGGATGGAAAGACGCGCTGCGGTCGCAGCCGTCCTGGGGCGGGCCGTGGTGGCCAGTGGTTCCAGCCCCACGGTAGTGCACTGCCGGCCACGCGTAATGCGCATAACTACGGTAGAGAGGCGGGAAAAACTACCGAGTCAACGCGGCGGATTGATCACCACGTATTGCACGGTGGTCCCGGCATAGCGCGGCTCATACCAGACATTGCCGCACTGCTGGTAGGCCATGCCGTTGATCACCGTGGTCACGCAGCTGGGCGGAACCGAATTGACGATCGAACCGATCACCGCCGAGGTCACGGCCACGCCCGCCGTCACCGCTGCAGCGGTGGCGAAGGGATGATCGTCCCAGTGGTTCCAGTGGTCGTCGTGGTAGTTCACATCCACATTGACGTTGCGGTTCACGTTGCGGTTCACGTTGCGATTGACGGTGCGGTTGCTGTCGATGTTGCGGTTGATGTTGGCCCCGCGGTTCACGTTGCCGCCCTGCGGGCGCTGCACCGGGCGGTTGATGCTGGTATGCGCACTGGCGCGCGCGCCACCGCCATGGAAGCCGCTGCGCTGCGCGCTCGCAGGTGCGGACACGGCCAGCAACACCACCAGCAGCATGCCCGCCGCCAGGGAGGAGGCCACGAAAAAGCGGTTGATCACGATACGCATGTCAGTTCTCCTGCCCAGCATCGGTGACGACCACCGCGACCGGCACCAGCTTGATGCGGGCCGCATCGGCCGGCGGCGTGAACTGGAAGGCGGTCGCGGGCACGGCGCTGCGCGTGTCCCAGCGCAGGTGGGCGCGATACTGCGGCAGCGCCGGATCATCCAGTGAGGTGATCACCAGCTTCTTCGGCAATGCGGTGGCCTTGCTGACCCACAGCTGCCAGTCCACGCCATCCTGCTTGAACGCGTACTGCTCGATCGCCTCGCCGTCCACCGTGCCACCGCCGATGTGCAGCGCGCCACGGATGGCGGTTTTGGGCGCCTTGTCGGTGCCCCACAGGAACATGTCGGCCAGCGGCATGTCGATGCCATAGCGGGCGGCGGCATCGTCCACCAGTTCGCCCAGCGTACTGTTCAGTCCGTCCACCTGGGCGTAGTACTTCAGGCGCGGCGAATACAGCGACAACGCCTTGCCGTCGTAGAACAGCTGGCGCAGCTGGCGATCGCTTCGCAGCTCCAGGAACAGCTGGTTCGGGGCGCGCACCTTGTAGGTCACCACACCATCCAGCTCCACCTTCTGGCCGTCCTCCAGCACGATCTCGGTGCTGGCATCGGAGGTCAGCGAGAACTGCTTGAGCGCACGCAGCGCAGCGCCCATGCGGTCCAGAGCGGCCAACGCCTCGGGATCGCGCTCGGGCGCGTCGGCCGGTGCAGCCGGGGGGGAGACGGGAGTGGCAACACGGGTGGCGCCGTGCGCGACGGGCGCCAGCGCCGCCAGCATCAGGCAGGCCGACCACGCAACCGGGGAAATGGCAGAGGACATGACCGTTACTCCATGGCACGGTAAACAGGTGGCCGCCGTCAGGCGACCGGGATCAGAAGCCGCCGCTGATCGACAGACTCCACGGGTCGCCTTCGAAGCGGTTCTTGACGCTGAATTCGCCGACATAGCGGAACGACACATCCACATGCTCGCCGCCGGACCATTTCTTGCCGTAGGTCAGCACCGGGCCGATACCAAACGAGCGGCCTTTGAAGCCCCCCAGGCGGTCGGCGGTGTCGCCCTTGTCGTCCTGCAACTGCTGGATCCAGCCACCGGCCGCCCCGAACCCCCAGCCACTGGCGGTGCGCTTGACCAGCAGCGCATCGGCCCGTGCGACCACGCCGTTCTTGTAGTCGGTATCGTCGTTGCGGGTGTACCAGTCGGTGGCGCCCAGCACACTGAATTCCAGCGTGCCCTTCTGGAACAGGTGCGTGTAGCCCACGCTGGGCGAGAACGTCCAGATGTTCATGCCTGGATTGGCCAGCCGGTTCGGGTCGTACTTGGCGGTGGGCGCATATACGTATACGCCGAAGGAAAGGTGCTGCACCTCGCTGATGTGGAACCCGGCGATCACCGGGGCGAAGTACACGTCGAACAGATTGGAGGCATGGTCCTTGGTCTGGAAACGGTTGCCCAGTGGGCCTGCCAGGTTGGCGGTGACCTCGGCATCGATGTACGGCACGGTCAGCATCGAGGCGAAATTCCAACGCCCGGCCTGGGTCGGCCATACGTACACCCCGGTGGCAGCGGTCAGGTTCACGTCGGCCTCCAGGCCCAGCGAGATCTGCCCGGCGATGGGCGCGGGGCGGTCGCCGCTGATCTTGCCGTTGTAGCGGATGTAGCTCAGCGACCACTGCATGCCCGGCTCCGGCGGAATCACACCGGCGTACGAGGTGATCTGCATGCCGGTGATCGAGCGCCCGAGCGCGCCCTCGGTCGCCCATGCCGGCGCGGCGGACAGTGCAGCCAGCGAGCCCAGCGCGAGGGCCAGTGGCCAGCGACGCGGCAGGCGGAGAAAGGACATGGTCATGCGGTGGCCCTCCGGCACGGGTGCAGGTTCATGGATACGCACCTCACAGCGGCTCCGGCTCCGGCGCCGGCCGCGTGGCACGCTGACGTTCGCGGACATCGGCGATGTCGCGCTCCAGGAAATAGTTCAGGAACGTGCGGATCACCGCGATCGCGGCCAACTGACCGATCGCGTCCCAGCTGGTGTAGATCGACGATTCGATGATGTCCGCCGAGAGCTGCATGGTCAGCCCGGCCACCAGCCAACGCCCGTAGCCCAACCACAGGTCGCGGCGCTCGACGTTGGTCAGGTGGCCGCGCAGCGCCAGCCGCACGGCCCTCACGAACACCACCACGGTGGCCATCGCGATCAGCACCAGGGCCATCGCATCGATGATCACCACCACCGGTTCGGTGATGGCGATCAGCCACGCCTTGAGAGGAAGCATCGTCGGGGCTCCGGTAGGCATCGCATTGCGGGGCGTTCGGGTTCATCCGCGCTCCACGCAACGGAAGCCGAGGTGGCAGGTGGAGGTATCGATGGGCTGCGCCATGCGCGCCGCAGGCCGGTAGCGCCTGCAGTAGTTCGGCGCACACAGGTGTGAGCCGCCCTTCATCACCCGGCGCGGAACCGCGCTTCGATCGCGCGGGTCGTGGCTGCGCTCACGCAGCCCGCCACGCGGATTGTCGATCGCGCAGCACGGCATGCCCTGCAGCTGGTCATGCTGCTGATACCAGTCGCGGGTCCATTCCCAGACGTTGCCGATCATGTCGTACAGCCCGTATCCGTTGGGCGGATAGCTGCCGACCGGTGACGTCCAGCGGTGGCCGTCCTCATCCAGGCTCTGCCAGGGAAATTCGCCCTGCCAGGTATTGGCCTGGTGGCGGCCGCCGGGAATGAGGGTGTCGCCCCAGGCGAACTCACCCCTCTCCTGGCCGCCACGCGCTGCGAATTCCCACTCGGCCTCGGTCGGCAGGTCCTTCTCCATCCACCGGGCATAGGCCAGCGCATCGGCGAAGGTGACGTGGACCACCGGGTGATCCTCCAGGCCTTGCAGGCTGGACAGCGGACCCCGCGGATGCCGCCAGTCTGCCCCGGGAATGTAGTGCCACCAGTTGTGTGTGTTGCCCATGTCCACCGGGTGCGGAGGCTGCACGAACACCACCGAGGCCGGCTGCAGCAGCGCCGGGTCCGCGCCGGGATAGTCGCGCGGATCGGCTGACTGCTCGGCTGCGGTGACGTGGCCAGTGGCCTGGATGAAGCGGGCGAACTCCCGGTTGGTCACCGGGTAGCGATCGATCCGGAACCGCCCTACCCGCGCCTTGTGCGCCGGACGCTCTTCAGGATAGTGATCGTTGGATCCCATGCTGAAGACCCCGCCAGCCAGCTCGATCATGCTATCGGCCACGACACTCATGCGAACGGCGCCACGTTGAAGGTCATGCTGACGATCGCCAGCAGGCCAAGCAGCCACAGCAGGCCGGCGGTGATCAGGGTCAGCGAGATCGGGTAGTGACTCTCCCCGTGGATCAGGCCTTCGCGGATCATCTCCTCGCGCTCGGCACGCAGGCCCTGCATGTAGCGGATGTGATAGAGGATGCCGAGGGTCAGCAGCACCATGCCGAGGCCGACCAGCGCAATGCCGAAGTTGCGTGGCGCATGCGGACGCAGGCCGACGCCGGGCACCTCCAGCATGTGGCCGAAGAACTGATAGATGGTGAAACCGAAACCGATCAGCGACAGCGCCGTGCGGATGATCGACATCAGCGTGCGGTCCGCGCTCATGCGCGTGCGCTGGAATGACATCCCGGTGCGCCGCGAGGAGAGCTCCATCGAGGTGGCATCGGCACCCCCCAGCAGCGTTTTGGCCTGCTCGATGGTGAGCGCACGCTCGGTCAGCTGCTCGCGGGGGTCCTGGGCACTCATCGGCTGGTCGTCTCGTGAGGGGGTCATTTGCGGTGCAGGAAGTAGCTGGCGATGCGGGTAATCGGTCCGCGCAGGATCAGATACGGCAGGAAGCCGAGCACGACCGCGATGACGAAGGCTTCCACCGGATACTTGAACGCGCCGAACATGCGGAACTGGTAGATCACATCCATGCCGACCCCCAGCAGAAGAATGCGGGCGGTTGCGGTGACCCCTTCGCGCCAGGCGACCAGCCGGTCACCAGCAGAGCTGTGCGCCATCAACCAGGCATAGGGCGCCTTGCCCGCCTTGGCATCCTTGATGCCATCGATCAACGCCGCGATCAGCGCCATCGTCGGCTGCAGGAAGAAGCGGAAGGTCATGGGGCCATCCGCGCGATCGATCATGTCGGTCCAGAAGCGCGTCAGAATATCGATCACCAGGAGCATGGGCGGGATCCTTGCGTCAGGCCTCCAGCTTGGGCGCCGCCCGGTAGCCACACAATCGAGTTGTTACTGCAACCTCTCCAGTATTTTTACTGCGTCCAACGCGTGGAAAGGCAGCGCTATGCTCAGCGATATCGCGTCCGCTGCCCGCTGCAGCCGCGCCTTCTCTTTCTTCGCCACGGGCCCCCCATGCACTTGGACCAGCACCACTACTCCCTGATGCGCGGCGGACTGCTGCATCGGCTGCTGCAGGCCGCCGGCATGCTGCGCGGCACCGCCCGCCTCTCGCTGTGGATGGCCGCGGCATTGGTGGTGATCTCGCTGGCGCCGTTGGTGGTGCTGACCGCGCGCGCGGGCACCCTGTGGACGCTCCCCCCGGGCATGCCGTTGCTGGGGGACTACGCCACCCTCGCCCGCGTACTGCTGGCGATGCCTCTGCTGGTGATTGCCGCACCGCGCTCGGACACTTTGCTGCGCAATGCGTTTCGCCAACTGACCCGCGCCGGCCTGGTGCCACCGCAGCGACAGGGCAGATTGACCGCGCTGCTGGCGAAGGTGCGCCGCTGGCGCGATGGCTGGCTGCCTGAAGCGCTCTGTGTGGTGATCGCATGGCTGCCGCTGTTGTTCGGCACGGACAGCGTGAGCCTGCTGCCGGGCGTCGCCGACTGGCGCCTGGAGCACGGTGCATTGACGGCCGCCGGACGCTGGTACGAATGGGTCGCCGTGCCGCTGTTCCGGCTGGTGGCGTTGCTCTGGCTATGGCGCTTCGTGCTGTGGACCGGCCTGCTCTGGCGGCTGCCGCGTGTAGGGCTGGCACTGCACGCAGAGCACCCGGATGGCGCTGGCGGCCTGGCCTTCCTGGGCATGGCGCAGGAACGCTTCGCGGTGCTCGCCCTGGCCGGCGGCATCCTGGTCGCCGGTGCGTGTGTCAATCATGTTCACTATCTGGGCGAGAGTCTTTATGACCTGCGCCACCTGCTGGCCGGCTATGTCATCGGTGCCACGCTCCTGCTGGTGGCGCCGCTGCTGGTCATGATGCCGAGCATGATGCGGGCCAAGCGCCATGCGCTGTACCGCTTCGATGCGCTGGGCAATCGCGCCGCGGCGCTGTTCGACCAGCGCTGGCGATCAGGGTCACGACAGGAGGCCGACACGGACTCCCTGCTGGACCATGGTGATGCATCCGCGTTCGCTGATTTCAGCGGCGTCTACAAGGGCCTGGCCAGCATGTCGGTGCTGCCGTTGAACCGCTGGAATCTGCTCTGGATCGCCCTGCACGCCGTCGTGCCTCTGCTGCCGCTGGTGCTGCTGGCAATGTCGGTGGATGAGCTGGCCCGCAAGCTGCTCGGCATCCTGGTCTGACGGCCCTCGCCATTAGCGGGATCAGCCCTTGCGCAGGCCGCGCAGCGAGCGCGACACGAACGATTCACCCTTCAGGGCGGCCGCCACCGCCGGCAGCAGGTCATCGCCTGCGTCGGATTTGAGCACATAACTGCACGCACCCAGGGCCATCGCCTGCGACACCATCTGGGGCTCGGCATGCACCGTGATGAACACCACGCCCAGCACGGGGCGTTGCAGGCGCAGCCGACGTGCGGCTTCCAATCCGTTCATTTCCGGCATCGCGATATCGGTGACCACCACATCCGGCAACATGCTCTGCGCCGCCTGCACCAGCGAGGCGCCATCCTGGACCAGGCCAATCACCTGGAACTGCTGGGACAGCAAGCCACGCAGCTGCCGCCCCATCGCGCATCCATCTTCGGCCAGCAACACACGGACAGCATTCATCGCACTCGCCCGCTCGATGCCTGCCACGATGGTGTGGCCAGACACAGTACGGTAACAAGGGAAAAACAACCGGTGGCGGGCAAGTAAATCTACTTGCCCATCCGCAGGCGGGCGGCCTAGTGACGGATCAGACCTTCCAACTCGGCCTTGCGCACCAGCTCCAGCGTGCCGTGCACGCCCAGCTCCTGCATGATCGCGTACTTGTGCGATTCGATCGTCCGCACCGATACCCCAAGCTCGTAAGCGATCTGCTTGGAGCGCAGGCCGCGCGCCACGTATTCCAGGATGCGCAGCTGCTTGTCGGTCAGTACATACTGGCAGCGACCCGATGCCACGATCGCGTTGGCCGCCAGTGTCGGGGTCACATAGGTCTGGCCGTCCATCACCCCATTGATCGCGCGGACCAGTTCATCGCCGGCCGCGCTTTTGAGGATGTAGCCCCGCGCACCGGCCCGGATGGCCTCGGCCGCCATGCTCGATTCGTCGTGCATGGTGAGGAACACGAAGGGCGTCAGGCAGCCCTCGCTGCGGGCCTGACGCATCACGTCGATGCCGCTGATACCGGGCATGCTGATGTCAGAGACCACCACGTCCGGCGATTCGCGGCGTAGCGAGTCCAGCAGTTCCTCGCCGGAGGACACCAGTACGATCGATTCGAAACAGTCCATCAGCAATCTCTCGATACCCTGCGCCACCAGCATGTGGTCATCGGCGACGACCACCTTGCGGAACGGTACGGACATCGACTGCGCGCACGAAACGCCCATTGCATTGTCTCCATTGGTTTCAATCTTCCCCTGATTGACCTGCAGGTGCGACCGCCATCGCCCACTACGCCGGGCGTGATGGCATCCCGTTCTGTCGTCCCGGTGCATCTGCAGCCAGCCGAACATGCGAGCCTCGCCGTGATGGGATCGTGATGCGATGCATGCCATCACGGCGCTCGACCCACAGCGTGTTCAGGCCGGCATTCAGCGTCTCAGCGTGTCTCGTGGACATTCCCCGAAGACATTCCGGTACGTCACCGAGAAGCGTCCGAGATGCCCGAAGCCCAGCCGCAGGGCGATGTCCGTCACGCTGTCGTGCGCGTCAGCCTGCAGCAATGCGCTGCGCGCGCGGTTCAAGCGGGCCAGCTGGTGCCAATGGCAGGGCCCATGTCCGTAGGCATCACGAAACAGACGTTCGAGTTGGCGTTCGCCCACGCCCAGCGCGAGCGACAGGGCGGCACTGTCGAAGGGCCGGTCCAGATGGGCTTTCAGATAGTCCTCGGCCCGCTGCACCACGGCGGCGCGGTGGCGTTCGATCCAGCTGCCATCGGCACGTCGTTGCGGCCCGGCATCGGCGGAACTGACGGCATCCACGAACACGCCCAGCAGCACCGCCGACTGCGCCGCCAGCTGCTCCGGCGTGATCAGGCCCTGCCAACGGGCGGCCGTGTCCAGTGCGGAAAAGACGCCGTAACGCAGTGCCTGCGCGTGCGCAGGGGTGGCCGGTCGGCTGCACCAGCCACGGCGTGGCAGGCGCAGTTCGCGGCCTACCCGCGCCACGGCCTCGCGCTGCAGGACCTCGCGTGGAATCAGCAGCACGGCCCACTGCCAGCCCCCGGGCTGCGGACGCACATTAAGCTCGCTGTCCTCGGCGAACACCATCACCTGGCCCGCGGGCACCCAGCGTCCGTTGGCCCACATCGGCTGCTGGCAGGACACGGCCATCGCCAGTGCGATCAATCCTTCGCCGAAACTGCCGCTGGCGAAAATCGGCAGCGTATAGGCGCCACTGTCCAGGCTGAACTCCGGAAAGACCAGCCGCTGCAGGCACGCGCGAAAGTGTCCGGCGGCGAGCAGACGCTGTTCGAAGCGGGTGTCGCGCACTACCCCCAGCAACGCATCGGCGTCGAAGCCATCGACGACGAAGCGGCTGTACGGGGCCATCGGTTCGTCCATGCCAGTTCCTCGAACAGGTCGGAAATCGGATAGCGCGACGGAGCACAAGCTGTTTACATCGGCGCGATTGTGGGGCGGAAACGACATCGCTACAAGCGGTGACACGCTGCCCCGCAAGCGTGAAACGCATCACATTAAGACCTGTCCGGGGGAGGCGTTGCGCGCCTCGGGGACGGGCCTCGATCCGAAGCTTCCTCACGCACCCACCGAGGTCCACGTGCGCGTCAACGCGTCTGTTACGCACATCGCTCCTGTCGACAGCACCCGTGCAGCAGCATCGGACGATTCGGTCAGCCCCACCACCTCCACACACCCATCACCCGCGCTTCGCATCGCATTCACGCACGTCCTGCCGCTGCTGGTCGGCTGCCTGCTCGGCCAGTTGTTGCCAACGCTGGCGCAGATGCCCGGGTTTCGCCTGCACGTGCTGTGGATTCCAGGACCGCTCTTGATGGGCTGGTTGCTGTTCACCCCGCGCCCGCAGTGGCGCACCTGCCTGCTGGCGGCCGCGGCCGGTACCGTGCTGGCGTCCGTGCTGGTGCCATTCGTCGGACTGAGTGGGCTGGTGGCCAGTGCCGGTGAACTCGTCCTCGTGGCCGCCGCGGCCTGGCTGCTGCTGCGCTGGCGCGGCACGGGTTCGCCGCTGGAGGGATATCGCGATATCGCGTTGTTCGTCGTGCTCGGGGGCATCGCGCTTCCCGTATGCGTGGCGTGGTGGCAGATGCTCGTCGTTCCCGATGCGCCCCGCGGGCTGGCGGCACCGGGCGTGCTGCTCACACGGCTGCTCTGCAGCAGCGTGAGCTACCTGCTGATCGTGCCGGCGGTGGTCAACATCGCGCGGGTGCTGCAGACACCGGAACGTCGGGCCGGCTGGCGTTGGCGTACCGTCGCCGTCGCCGTGCTGCTGTTGGGCGTGCTCGGCGTGATCTGGGGCATGGACTGGCCCGAAGGGGTCATGACCCCGCTGCTGGTGCTGGCCCCCATTCCGCTTCTGATCTGGGCGTTGATCGTGTTCGGGGTCAGCGGCGCGGCGGTGTGCATGCTGGTCGTGGCGGTGCTGGCGATGCAGTTGAGCATGGCCGGTATAGGACCGTTTGCCTTCTGGACACCCGAGCGCAACCTGATCACCGCCCAGGTGTGGACCTTGGGCACCAGCTGCGCCCTGCTGTTCCTTGGCGCGCTGTCCGAACAGAAGCTGTCCAATCACCTGAAGCTGCAGCAGGCCTATCGTCGGCTCGGGGAGGTGACCGGGCGGATGCTGGTGGTGCAGGAAGAAGAGCGCACACGCATCGCGCGCGACCTGCATGACGACGTCAACCAGTCGCTGGCGGCGATCTCGATCTGCCTGAGTACGCTGCGCAACCAGATTCCCGACGCCGAACGCCACAGCGTGGTCGAGCTCCAGGACCAGCTGTTGACGGTGTCCAATGACATCCGGTCGATCTCCCACGAACTGCATCCGAGCATCCTGCGTTTCACCGGCCTGGCCAGTGCCCTCGATGCGTTCTGCATCAAGCGCAATGCACGTGGCGCGCTGCGCGTGCGATGCCGGATCGAAAACCCGCCCCGGCTCGGTGACGACCGCGAGCTGAGTCTGTTCCGGATCGTGCAGGAAGCGGTGAACAACGTGGACAAACACGCGCATGCCAGTACCGCCCATGTGCTGGTGACGGTGCGCGGCGAGCAACTGCTGCTGCGGGTCGACGACGATGGCATCGGCATGCCGGTAGCGGGCAGCACGCCGGCGGCGCCGGGGCTGGGCATGATCAGCATGGAAGAGCGCGCACGGCTGCTGGGTGGCAGCCTGCAGATCGGTTCCAGCCCGCTGGGCGGCACCCGTGTCGAAGTGCGCTTTCCGTTGGGTGATGCGGCGACCGGGCTGCCGCCGGTGCGCGTGGTCGCGCACCCGTAAAGATACTGAGGCCGGACGCGTAGAAAGGCGGTTGTACGTGCCGCATCGGCCGGACACAGTGAACCGACACTTGCCCGTGGAGCGCCCCATGCACTGGAATGCCCTGCCCTCCCGCTGCCGCCATGGCGCGGCCCTGCTCGCGCTGACCTGCGCATTGACGGCGTGCACGTCGTCTCCGCCCCGGTCGACCGCGGCACCGCCGACCGCTGCACCCGCCGCCGTGCCTGCCCCCGCCCCGGTGCCGGAGCTGCGCCCCGGCATTCCGGCCGGCTACCTCGGGCGCGCACTGCCGGACAGTCTGGCCCTGTTGCCGGCGCCCCCGGCCAAGGGCTCGGCGGCATTCGCCAACGATCAGGCCGTCCATCGGGCGGCGCAGCAGCTGCGAGGCACGCCCCGGTACGCGCTGGCGACCACGGATTCGGACCTGCACTTCCCGCAGGTGGCCAACACGTTCTCCTGCGCGCTCGGGGTGCCGATCAGCCAGCAGACATCGCCGGCGCTGTACCTGCTGCTGCAGCGCACGCTGGTCGATGCCGGGCTGGCCACCTACGCCGCCAAGGACCATTACAAGCGCACACGCCCCTTCGTGTTCTACAAGGAAGGCACCTGTGCGCCCGCCGATGAGGCCTCCCTGCGGAACGACGGCTCCTATCCATCCGGGCACACCGCCATCAGCTGGAGCTGGGCCCTGCTGCTGACCGAGCTGAGCCCGGACCGCGCCGACGCCCTGCTCGCACGTGGCCGCGCGTTCGGTGAAAACCGCCTGATCTGCAACGCGCACTGGCAGAGCGACGTGCTCGAAGGGCGTGCGGTCGCTGCCGGCGCGGTGGCGGCCCTGCATGCCAATGCTGATTTCAACCGCGACATGGCGCTGGCGCGGGCGGAGATCCAGTCGCTGCGCAGCAACAGTGTGCAGCCCAGCAACTGCGAGGCGGAGAAAGCAGCGCTGGCCATCCCGATTCCCGGGGTCCTCTAGCGCACGGCCGTGCGTGACCCGCCGACCCGTGCCATCCTGCGCCGATCTCCCCCAAGGCGCAGCGCATGGCACAGGTCCAGATTGTTTCCGATGGCGTCAACTACCGTCATCAGATCCGCAGTGGCGAGCACGTCCTGTTGGCCGACGAGCCCCTCGGTCTGGGCGGTCAGGCGGCAGGGATGGCGCCCTTCGATCTCTACCTGGCCTCACTCGCGGCCTGCACTGCGATCACCCTGCGGATGTATGCGGAGAAGAAAGGCTGGGAACTGGGCGAGTTCCGTGCCGAGCTGTCCTCCTCGCGGGATGCCAATGGCCGACTGCAGGTACACCGCGTGCTGCACGCGGCGGCACCCTTGACGGCGGCGCAGTGGGCGCGCCTGCTGGACGTCGTCGAAAGGACACCGGTCACCCTGGTCATGCGCGAGGGCGCCGACATCACCAGCGAACAGGGCCGCTGACCCTCGCACCCGGGCGCCGCCATCGCACCGTGCAGACACCATCCTCACCTGCGCCTGACAGTTGAAAAATAGTGTGCTCCGCGTGCATCCGCCCCGCCACTCCCGCCGTAGCTAAGGGTGCGTCATACCGGCGCATCCATTTGGGAGTTTGGTCATGAAGATCCAGTTCGCAGGCCTTGTACTGATCGGCTGTCTCGCCGCCGCCGCTTCCCCGCTCGTCTTCGCGCAGGCCCCTGCCCCCATGATGGGCGCGCAGCACAGCAATCCGAAGGTGGGCGGCGCGGCGATGTATGCCAACAAGGACATCATCGACAACGCCGTCAATTCCAAGGATCACACCACGCTGGTCGCGGCGGTCAAAGCGGCCGGCCTGGTCGATACGCTGAAGGGCCCCGGCCCGTTCACCGTGTTCGCGCCGACCAATGCGGCCTTCTCCGCGCTGCCCAAGGGCACCGTGGAGGGACTGCTGAAGCCGGAAAAGAAGGCCGACCTGACCAGGATCCTGACCTACCACGTCGTCCCCGGCGCGGTCACCAGCACCGATCTGATGGCCAAGATCAAGCAGGGCGGTGGCAAGGCGAGCCTGACGACGGTGGAAGGTGAAGCGCTGACCGCCCGTGTCGCCGGCAAGGGCATCACCCTGACGGACAGCAAGGGCCAGGTCGCGCAGGTGACCATTGCCGATGTGAAGCAGAGCAACGGCGTGATCCATGTGATCGATAAGGTCCTGATGCCGTAACCGGAAAAGGCGGCCGCAGATCGCCTGCGGCCGCCCCGGGTGGGAGGAAGAGATGACCTGGCGCGCCGTCTTCAGAACGATGACGGGGGAGACATCACGCTGTGCGGACGACGCGCCAGGTCAAGACGGTCCCTCGCCGGCGCACGGGTGCGCCGACGGGGTATGGGCAGAGAGGTGAGCAGGCGGCCCCGTGCGGCTTCAGCGCGGCAGTGCCTTGCCCGACAGTTCGACGCGCCGGTTCGGTGCCAGACAGACGATCAGGGCCTTGCGCTGCGCCTGCTCGCACTGCACCAGCGGATCGGCCTTGCCGCGCCCTTCGGCGATGATGGCCGCCGTCGGCACTCCGCCGGCCACCAGCGCATCGCGCACGGCTTCAGCGCGCCGCTGCGACAGCACCAGGTTGTAGCGGTCGCTGCCGATCCGGTCCGTATAGCCGATCACCTGGATGGTCTGCACCCGGCTGGCATCCCGGACCTGCTGCAGCAGGGCGTCCACGTTCCGGCGCCCCTCGGGGGTGAGCACGGCGCTGTCGAAGGCAAACATCGCGTCGGCTGCCAGCCGCAGCGGCTCGCTCGGCATCGGCGCGGGTGCGGGGGGCGTCGGGGGGCGCGGCGGATCAAGCACGGCCGCACAGGCCTGCGGCTTCCAGTGCGCCGCCTGGGCGATCCCCTTTCCATCGAAGTCGACCTTGAACTGGCAGGTGAAATAGTCCCCGCCCGGGCTGCTGCGGAAGTTGAACAGGTAGTTCCATTCGCGCACGCCCCACATGCCCTCGCCGAAATGCGGGGTGCCCAGCAGGGCGTACAGTTGGCGCTTGCTCATGCCACGGGCGAACAGGCGCAGAGTGTCGACATCCACGAACAGGCCCTCCTTCAACGTGGCTTTGCGGGGATCCGGGAAGTTCGCCGCATCGGTGTCGGCGGTGTCGGCGGTCGCAGTGGACGGTGTGGTGCGTTGTTCGCCGTGGCTGGCGCAGGCGCCCAGCAGCAGGGCCGCCAGGCTCAGGCCCAGTGACCGCAACAGCGGCACCTGGGTGGTGGATGTGGACTGCATGGACATGGTGTTCCCCCTGTATGCGTTGAATGCGGACCGCAGGTCCGGTGCCGGCAGCGCGCCGGCACCGGAGGCGGTCACCACTGGATGCCGGCACCTACCGCGACACCACCATCGCCGCGGCTGTTGGTCGAACCGCTGAACTTGTAGATCCAGCGCCCGCCTTCGGAGACCCCCGAGATGCCCACCGCCACGCCGGATTCACCGTTGAAGCTGCCGGCGGCGAGCGAGGCCATGCTGCGGCCGGCCTCATAGGGCTGCGGCAGGGCGGCCACCGCCATCGCCGAGGCGACACCGGCCGAGGCACGGTTGTCGGTCTTCTGCAGGTTGCGGTCGAACGAGTCCATGCGCTCGTCGGTGTAGGCCTTGGACCAGTCCAGGGTCTGGGCCATGCCGCTGCGCAGCTGGTCCACGTTGACGGCATCGGTCCCGGCGGTACCCGGGGCGACGTTGCGCACCGTGGTCGGCCCGGTAGCCGTGCTGCCCAGGGTCACGCTGTTGAGGTTGGTGGTGCCGTTGACGTTGGTGTCGTAACGGATCGTGCCCTGCTGGGAGGCCTGCAGCTGGCGGACGTTGACCGCGTCGGTGGCGTCGCTGCCATCAGCCACGTTGGCGATCTGCCGCTCCGCACCACTGCTGCCTACCGAGACCGTGTTGGCCCGATTGGCCACCGAACCGGCGCCCAGCGCGACGCTGTTGCTGCCCTGTGCGCTGGCTCCGTTGCCCAGCGCCGTGGCGTTGTTGCCCGCGGCGGCGGCGCCGGCACCACCGGCCACGGCGTTGTCGCCGGAGGCCGAGGGCGCAGCCAGGTTCTGCGTGTTGTTGACCTGGAACATGCCGGAGGTACCGTTGTTGATGTTGTTGATCTGCGTATCCGTGTAGGCCTTGGACTCGTTGATCGCGTAGTTCACGCCGTTCTGCAGCTGGCCCACATTGACCGCGTCGTAGCGCTCGGAACCATCGGCCACATGGGTGACCTTGCGCTCGGCCCCGGTACTGCCGACGGCCACTTCGCCCACCGAACTGCTCGCCCCGGTCTGGCCGTAGGCACCGGTGTACCCCGTCTGTGCCCCCACGCTGGCAACCGAGCCGGCGCCGAGCGCAACGCTGTTGTCCGCACTGGCGCTGGCGCCGTCACCGATGGCCGCACTGCCGCTTCCGGCGGCGCTGGCCAGCGGCCCGATCGCGATGCTGTCGGCACCGCCCGCAGTGGCCGCGCCCTTGGTCGAGTTCACCTGCACGTACTGGCTGTTGCCACCCGGCTGGATCTGGTCGATGCGGGTATTGAGGTTGGTCAGCGAGGCATCCACCGCCGAGAAGGCCACGGTGACGTCGCTGTAATCGTTGGCGATGACACTGCCGTCGGTGGCGATGGAGGAGATGCGGAAGGTCGGCGCCGTCCAGATCCCGGTGTTGCCGTCGAAGTTGGTGGTGCCGCCGAAGTACCCCACCAGCGCATTGTTGGTCTGGAACAGCTGGTTGCCATTGACCGCATCCAGGCTGCCGGCCTGCACGCGACCCTCGGCCAGGTTGGTCAGTGCGACCGCCGCGCCACTGGCATCACCGGCCAGGGTGATGGTGTTGGTGGCATTGCCGCTGGCATCGGCGTCGTACTTCACCGCCAGGCGGTCCACGGTGTCGGTCTGGTCGGCGACGTTGGCCAGCGAGGTGCTGACCGCATCGAAGGCACTGCCGACGTTGTCATAGCTGCCGGCGGTGACCTGGCCATCGCTGGCGACGTTGTTGATGGTGTAGCTCGGCGCGGTGACCATGCCGTTGGTATCCAGCGCAGCGCCGCCACCGAGGTGGGTGGCCACGGCCTGGTTGGCAGCGAACAGCTGGGCCCCGTTGATCGCTTCGCTGCTGCTGGCGGTGACACTGCCAGCGGCCAGGTTGCTGAGCGTGGTAGCACCGCCACCGTTGCCCAGTGTGGCACTGGCGTAGTTCACGCTGCCATCGGGATTGAGGTCGTAGCGCAGCGCGCCCTGTTCGGACGCCTCCAGCTGGCCCAGGTTGACTGCATCGGTGGCCTCGGTGCCCGCGGCCACGTTCGCCACCTGGCGTTCTGCACCGACCGCACCGACGGACACTGTGTTCTCGCGGTCGGCCAGTGCACCGGCACCCACCGCGACGCTGTTGGCGGCCGTGGCCGAGGCACCCGTGCCGACCGCGATGCTGTCCAGGCCCGCGGCGGCGGCTTCTGCCCCGGTCGAGTTGATCTTCAGATAGCGGCTGCCAACACCGTTGCGGATATCGGTGATCTGCGTGTTGAGGTTGACCAGCGAACCATCCACCGCGGAGAAGGCATCGCTGGCGTTGTCGTACACCCCCTGCGCGACTGCCCCGCCGGTGGAGATCGTGGAGATCTGGAAGCTCGGTGCGGTCCACGCGCCGGTGACCGGATCGTAGGCAGTGACGCCGCCGAAGTAGTCGACAATCGCACTGTTGGTGTCGAACAGCTGGGCGCCGTTGATGGCCTCGGTGCTGGTTGCGTTGACCGCGCCGTTGGCGAGGTTGGCGATCGTGGTGGTGCCGGTGCCGCCGCCGAGGGTGACCCGGCGGAAGTCGGCGCCGCCCGCGCCATCGTCGTCATAGGTCACCGCGAGCGTGCCGACCGCATCGATCTGCGAGATCGCGCCCTGCAGCTGGGCCACGTTGACCGCGTCGGTGGCGGCGCTGCCGGCAGCCACGTTGCTGATCTGGCGCTCACCACCGGCGAAGCCGACCGAGACTTCACCGGCCGACACCTGCTGCCCGTTCAACCCGTAAGCACTGTAGCCGGCCTGCGCGCCGCGGTTGGCGGCCGATCGGTACCCCAGCGCCACGCTGTTGGCCTGGTTGGAGGTGGCTTCCGCACCGAGGATGGTCTGGCCGTTGGCGGTGCCCGTCGCACTATCGCCGACGACCACGGAATGGCCCATGCGCGCGGCGTAGTCGGCGGTCGGGACGCCGGTGGGGTCGGTCGGATCGTTGAGCCCGGCGCCGGGGAACGCGATGCTGGCGTCCTGCCGCGGCAGCTCATGACGTGCGTTGGCGCCGATCACCACTTCCTTGGAGCCGTTGGCAAACGCCCCATCGCCGACCAGCACCTGGTAATCCTGCGCGGCATTGACCGCCCAGCAGTCCACGCTGGCCACCAGCAGGTTGAGGCACTTGTTCGACCATGCCGGCGACCCGTCCGGCAACACCAGGCCGAGCAGGCCGTTGGGATCGCCGTTGTTGATGTTGTAGATGTAGCTGTCGGAAGTGACGCCGCCGATCAGGGTCAGGTGCGAGCTGCCACCGGTGCTGGCGTTTCCCAGTCCATCGAGCAGCGTGCCGACCGGGCTCAGGTTGACCACCGGCAGGCCCAGCACGTTGGTGACCGAGTACGTCTGCATCACGTTGGCGCTGCTGACCGCCAGGTTGCCATTGCGCACGTAGCCGTCGCCACCCAGCAGACCCTGCGCGGTGGGTCCGACCAGCTGCGAGAGCGAGCCGACCAGGCCACCGGTACCGATGATCAGCCCGGCGTTCGGATCGGCCGGGGCCGGCCCCTTCGGGCTGCCCGGCGGCAGCGACGTCGGCGCCGGGAACACCGTACCCAGTATCGGCGTGGTGACCGCGCCAACCGCGCCGAGCACGGGAGTCGTGATCGCACCCACCGTCGTGCCGACGCCATCGAGCAGGCCGCCGACCGCACCGCCCACACCGTTCAACAACCCACCGAGCGCGTTGCCCAATCCGTTCGGCGCCAGCGCCATCGAGCTGGTCTGCACGGCGCTGACGCCGGCATCGACGAGCTTGGGATTGCGGTCGGCCGCATCGACCACGTGGCCGAGCGCATCCACGCGCACGCCGCCAGCGACATTGCTCGCCAGCGATGCCTGGACCGCGTCCGGGGCATCGGGCGTGACCGTGGCCTCGGCGATCAGCGTCGCCTTGGCCTCCACCTCGGCCGCCGCCAGCCGTGCCTGTACTGCCGCATCGACGTTGGCCTCCAGTGCGGCCTTCCGCGGCGACGGCGTCGCGACGGCCACGTTCGCCGCCGCCTTCGCCTCGGCGTTCACTGCCCGTGCCGTATCCGCTGCCGCGGTGAGTCGCGCATCGGCCTTGACCGGCACGTGCACCGTCGCTGCGGTCGGCGCAATCGAGGCGACCGCGTTGGTATCGGCATGGGCATTCAACCCGGCACCGTTGCTGGTACCTGCCGCGATGCCCAGATCGGCCAAGGCTGCCACCTGGCCCCCGGGTGCGGCAACGCGCCTGGGCAGGTCCGCGTTGGCCTGCGCAGCGGCATGCACCTGCAGCGCCGCCCGGTGGGCCGTCGGTGTACCGAGGTTGAGATTGACCTTGGCATCCACGCTCAGCAGGGGGGCCGTGCCACGATCACGTGCCGCGGCTGCCAGCGCCACGTCGGCATCGAGCTTCACCGGCAGCGGTGCGGTGTACTTGGCGGTCAGTGCCTGCAGGTCGGTGAGGGTCTGGTTCTCACCCGCCCATGCACTGCCCGTGCACAGGGCCAGCGAGAGGCCCAGCGACAGCACCGACATCGGCACCTTCAGATGCACCACCACCGGACCAGCCGCCAGGCTGCCGCGCGCGGTGGCGATTTCGGAGACGACCACCAGGGCGTTCAGCCGGTGGCTCCACACCAATCGAAAGATACGGTTCATCAGGTATTCCCCCGTTTACGAATGCGTTGAACATCACCGGTGCCTGACGGCACGTGGATGTCATTACAGTCGAGGGGTCAAACCGTGAGCACTTCATTCCGGCAGCGCAAACGTGCGTTCCGGCAAGACGAGGGGTAAAACCGGCAGGCCTATGGGCAATTTCGGCAGGTTGCCGAATATGTGCACGGCGGGCGCGCAGCTGCCCACGTAAACCCTCAGGCCGGGCTGCCCATCTGGGCCGGCGCACGCATCAGCGTGTCGCGCGGCAGCTCGCCGAACACGCGGCGATAGTTGTCGGCGAATCGCGAAAGGTCCCACAGCCCGCAGCTGAGTGCGATGGCTTTCACCGATTTTCGGCTGGAATCGGCCATCGACAACCCACGGCACGCCGCGCACAACCGCAACATCGACAGATACCGGTTCGGCGAGGTACCGAACAGATCTTCGAAGGCATACCGCAATGCGCGCTCGCTTACACCGGCGGCATCACAGATTTCATTCATATAGATATAACGACGCAGATTGAGCCGCATGAAGTTCTCGGCGCGCTGCGCGATCAGATAATGCGTGCGCCGGCCACGGCTGCAGGTGGGGTGGTCATCGCTGCCCGCGCCGAGCAGCGCCTGGATGTGGTCATGCAGAAGGGCGTCCACGGCGTCGGCCGGCAACGTCCCGCCCTGCCCGAGCAGCGCTTGCTGGACATCATCGTAGCGTTGCACCAGTCGCGCTGCGTTGCTGCCTGTGCCGGCCTGGAAGAGGGAGAGGGCCTGCCCTGAGGGCAAGGTGCTGCGCAGGCTCAGCTCGGTCAGCTTGCGCTGAACGCGCTGCATCGGCGCGAGCAGCAACGTCAGGTGGGTGCCGGCGCTGAGCGTGAACTCGCTGATGCCCTCCGGCAGCACGGTCAACGCCATCCCGGCGGCCAGCGGCACGCCATGGCACCAGCTGACGTTCTCATTGGTGGCGTGGATCAAGCCAAGCAGGCACCAGTCCTGGGGCAGCATGAAACGACCACGGAAATGAAACCCGCTCACCGCGGTGCAGAACAGCGCTTCGTCATGCACCTGCGATTCGATCGCGGCACGCGGGCCGTTGCCATCGAGCAGGACCATCTCCAGATCGCACACGCGCAGGACACCGCTGAGCGAGGTCAGGTCGAATGCCCGCAGCCCGCTGTCGATCTGGTCTTCCACCACACCATCTACCATGACAGTGATGCCCCCTTTGGCCTGGAAACCCGATGCCTGCGCCGCATGGCCACCGGGTGCGCACTCCTGCGTTTTCCTGCTCCGCATTCTGTTGCGGCCAACCCGCCGCGACGATGCCCGCCAGCCCGCCCATGTAACTCGTTCGTGACCGTAGCTAAATCATTCACTGATCGCAGCTAAATCATTCACTGATTGCAGCTAAATCATTCACTGATTGCAGCTAAACCCTTCAGCCGATGCGACAGCGATTGTCGGCGAAGCCTTCGATGCGCATTTTTGGCAATTATGCCCGAACTGGACGCCAGGTAAACAGAATCACAATCATCGTCACAACTGTGTCCGAAACCGTTGAAACCCAACGTTAAAGCGCGCTCGCATGGCGTCAAATAGTTGACATCACACCGTCATCACATAATCTCTACCCGGGCTTCACTTTGCCGCCATTACATCAGGGCTCATGCACGACGCACACGCGGCGCGAAGTTTCTAAAGTTGACCCCACGCCTGCCGATTTTGTGTATTGGATCCCACGTGATTCGTCGAGCATCGAATTCAGGACGCGCGGCGATACCGACGCGGTGATCGAGAAACAAGGGGAACGCCATGGACAGCAATCTTCGTACGCACTGCCCTCATTGCCGACGCCGCGTTTCGGCAGCAATGACCGCACTGTCCAGCGCGATCCGCCTCCAATGACGTCGCCCGGGCTCCGCCCGGTCGATAGCGCAGGCCTGTAAGGGCCGCACCGCGCAGGATGCGCGGTCGTGATGGCGGTCCTGGCGGAGCCAGGCAACACCATCGGTACCAGGGGCTGTATCCGCCCGTTCGGGCTCTGATTGGGAAATGGAGAAACCGTCATGAATGCATCCGTTCGCAAGTTCCTCGTTGAAGAAGATGGCGTGACCGCGCTCGAGTACGGCCTGCTGGCCGCCGTGATCGCGGGCATCCTGGTGGCGGTGGGTAAAGACCAGATCACCGGATTCTTCGAAAATCTGTTCACCAAGCTGGGTGAAGTGGTCGACGACGCAACCGCGGCCGCGGCCTGATCGACTGTCGTTGACTGCCTGCGCTGTCGCCCGGCTCTCCCCGCGGCGACGGCATGGCACGCAAGTGCGTCGTACGACCGATTCGGGGGACATAACGCATATGGAACTCCTTCCCCTGGTGGCACTGCTGCTGGGCGTACAGGTCGCCATCCATGACCTGTACGCCCGACGGGTGTCCAATCGCGGGTTGCTGTTGGCCACCGGCGTCGCGCTGGTCGCGCTGGCGTGGCAGTGGTGGATGGCTGGCCGCGGATTTCCGGGCACGCACCTGCTCGGCTTCGTACTGGGATTGCTGTCGCTGCTGCCGTTCTATGCCATCGGCTGGATGGGTGCCGGTGATGTGAAGTATTTCGCCGTGCTCGGCCTGCTGCTCGGCGCGGCGCCATTGCTTCCAATCTGGATCATCGCCAGCCTGCTCGCCGGTGCGCATGCGACGTGCGTGATCGTCGCGCGGCGCATCGCGCCTGCGTTGTCCCATTCCGGTCCGCGTCCCGAGACGGACAATGCGGCCTCGCGCCGCCTGCAGCCGGTGATCGCGCAGTGGCGGCAGGCGCGCCAGGGCCGGGTCGGCATTCCCTATGCGGCGTACCTGGCCTTCGCCAGTATCTGGTGGGTCCTGCAGCAGCCATCCGGCGGTGCCGCATGAGCATCACCGCCAGCCCCCTCCGCCGCCCGACGCGCCAACGCGGCATCGCGACCCTTGAGTTCGCGCTCATGCTGTTGTTCGGCCTGTTGCCACTGCTGCTGGTCACCTATTCAGGCGTGATGATCATGGCCGTGCAGCAGACGCTGTCGGCGGCGTCGGCGGAAGGCGCACGTGCTGCGTTCCGCCATGCCACGCCGACCGAACGCCGCACCGCCGCCTGCCTGGCGGCACGACGCTCCATGCAGTGGCTGCTCACTTACGCCAAGCAGACCCCCGATTGCGCCGCGGCTGGCGCGCCACCGATCACCGTTTCCACGCCCGCGCCCTGCGCCGACCTGCCGGCCGCGCAATGCATCCGCGTGGAGGTGAGCTACGACTACCGTGCCCACCCCTTCCTGCCCGGTACCGGGCGCGTGTACGGCTGGGTAATGCCACGGGCGCTGCGCAGCACCGCTGTCGCCCAACTCGACCTCGGCGGCAACTGATGACCTTCCGGAGAACCGCATGCTCAAGTTGACCCGCATCGCCGCAATCCTGTTGATCGGCCTGGCGGTGATCCTGGCCATTGTCGCCTTCGGGGTGAGCCGCCGCGCCAGCGAGGCGCCGCCCGGCACGCCGGCGACCGCCACTGCTCCTGCACAACCTGCCACCTGGCCGGTGGTCGAGGCGGCCGGCGCCTTGCCGGCCGGGCGACCGATCACAGCCGAGGACCTGCGCATCGCCGGCCATCCTCAACGCCCGGTGGGCGCCTACACCTCGATCAACGCCCTGGTCGGCGCGGTACCGACCCAGGACATCCCGGCCGGCACCCAGATCCAGACCGCGCAGATCGCACAGGGCTTTTCGCTGCGCCTGAATCCCGGCGAGCGCGCACTCGCGGTGCCAGTGGACGAACTGGTGGCCGCAGGCAATCGCATCCAGCCGGGCGATTTTGTCGATGTGTTCCTCAACCTGCGCGCGTCGGGCGGGTTGCGCGACGACGGTGACGCGCAGACGCGGCTGCTGTTGTCGCGGCTGCGCGTGCTCAGCTATGGCGCGGATGATCTGCAGAGCGTGGCCAGCATGCCCGCCGATGGCAGCGCGCCTGCACCCGCCGACAGCCGCGCACAGGACATCACTGGCGCAGACTCCTCGGCCGGCGCATCACGCAATGATGGAACCACGCCACCGGCACGCAGCGCGGTGCTGGCGGTGCCGGTCGCCGAGGCGAACCGGCTGCTGCTCGGCGCCCAACAGGGGAAGCTGTTCCTGGCGCTGCGCAACCCGGCTGACATCGCGCTGCCGGACCAGGCCTTGTTCCCGACCCCCGGCCGCGTGCTCAGCCCGCGCCGCGAGCTTTCCGCCGACGAACGCCTTGCCCTGCAGCGCCCGGAAAATGATGCCTACGCCGGCATCGACACCGACGCCCTGGCCGGACGCGGGCGCAGTTCCACCGCGGCACTGCCCGTTCCCAGCAGCGTCCCGCGCCGCGCTGCACCGCGCGCGGACCGGGGCATCGAAATCATCCGTGGTGACATTTCCTCCCATAGCGGGTCGCGTTAAGCCCATGCCGAGACAGCCCATGACCGAACGCCCCACCCTCGCGCGCCGCCTCTCCCACGCCCTGCCGCGCTGCCTGCTGGCCGGCGTGTTGATCAGCAGCCCGCTGCTGGCCAGCGCCGAGGCGGAGCTGGTGCTGCAGACCCGCGAGCAGCGCCCGTGGTCACTGCCTGCCAACCTGGAGCGGGTGGCCATTGCCGACCCCAGCGTGGCCGACGTGGTGATGCTGCGTGGACGCGAGGCGCTGCTGGTTGGCAAGGCGCCCGGCAGCACCACCCTGCTGCTGTGGCGTAATGGCAACCGCGAGCCGGAACGGCTGCAGGTGGAGGTGCGCAGCGCCGTCCAAGGCGCACTGAGCGCGCAGGGTGGCGGCACCGAGCTGATCGTGCAGGACGGTCAAGGCCTGCTGCAGGGCCTGAGCCCCTCGCTGCTGGACCACCAGAACAGCGTCAAGGCAGCCGCCATGGCGGTCGGCAAAGACGGGCAGCTGGCCGATGTCTCCACCATCGCCAGTGGCGGCGTGGTCCAGGTCGAGGTGAAGATCGTCGAGTTCAACAAGTCGGTGCTGCGCCAGATCGGCATGAGCTTCGGCAACAAGAATTTCAACCGCAACAACGGCTTCTACTACGGCATCACCCGGCCGGGCGCGACCCTGCCCGGCGTGTTGCCGGCAGGCGAATCGGCAGGCCCGGACGACGTCATCATCACCAACCCGCTTTCCTCGGCGTTCGGGCTGGTGTTCAAATCCCTCACCCACGGCTGGGACGCGAACATCGACCTGCTGCAGAGCAACGGCATGGCCCGGGTGCTGGCCGAGCCGACCCTGGTCGCTTTGTCCGGGCAGAGCGCGAGCTTCCTGGCCGGTGGCGAGCTGCCGATCCTCGAGCCGCAGGGCCTGGGCACCACCACGGTGACGTTCAAGCCCTTCGGCATCGGCCTGACCGTGACGCCGACCGTACTCGGGCCGAACCGCATCGCGCTGAAGGTCGCCCCGGAAGCCAGCGATCTCAACTATGCCGCCGGCATCACCTACAACGACGTGCAGGTGCCCTCGATCACCACGCGCCGCGCGGACACCACGGTCGAGCTCGGCGACGGCGAAACCTTCGTGATCGGCGGGCTGGTCAGCAACAACGTCAGCTCCAACGTGGACAAGGTGCCGCTGCTCGGCGATCTGCCGATCATTGGCTCGTTCTTCCGCACCCTCAACTACAAGAAGGAAGAGAAGGAGCTGGTCATCATCGTCACGCCACGCCTGGTGCAGCCGCTGGCCCAGGGCACCGAAGTGCCGCTGCCGGGCCAGCGCGAGGCATCGCCGAACCTGCCGGTATGGGGCGCCTGGCTGCTCAGCCCGGCCTCCTCGGACCAGCTGCCCGGCTTCTCGCGCTGAGCCCAATGTCAGGAACCCGCCCCTCATGTCCGCCACTCTGCAACTGGTCCAACCACGGGATGCTTCGATGAAGCTCGTGCTGTTTGCACCGGACCGCGAACTCGCCACCCTGCTCTCGGCGTTGCTGCCGTCGCTGGGCATGGTGCAGTGGCTGGACAGCGCCGCACCGGCCTCGGCGCTGGAGCCGCTGCGCGACACCGGCTGTGTGGTGCTGCTGGACTATCGGCATGAGCAGGCGGCATTTTCCGCCGCGTTGACCCGGCAATTGCAGGCGCAGGCGCCGGAGCTGCCGCTGGTGGCGATCGGCTCCACCCATGCCGACCACATGGATGGCGTCGTGGCTGCGCTGCGCGCCGGGTTGCGAGATCTGCTCGATCTGGACAGCGCGCCGCAGGAGATGGAGGCGGTGCTGCGCCGTGCTGCCTCACTCGCCGCGCAGGGCCGCAGCAGCGTTCCGGCCACATCACCGGCACGTGCACGCATGGTTCTGCTGCTGGGCGTGCGGCCTGGCGTGGGCAGCAGCACCCTGGCGGCGCACCTGGGGGTGCTCGCCCAGCAGACCGACACGGCCCATCAGGGTGCCCCGGCCGCGACGGTGCCCGCCGGTGCGCAGACCCTGCTGCTGGATCTGGGCCAGCCCACCGGCGATCTGACGCTGTACCTCAATGTGGACCCCACCTTCCATTTCGACGACGCGCTGCGTAATGCCGGGCGTATCGATGCGACGCTGGTGCGCACCGCGCTGGCCCATCATCCCAGCGGCGTCACCTTGCTCGGCCAGCCGCCCGGCATGGAAGGCGCCACGCTTGCGGATCCGGGCATGCTGATGCAGCGCCTGCGCAGTGTCTTCCACACCGTGCTGTGCGATCTCGGCGGTGTCCCGCTGCGCCAGTTGCCGGTGTCGCTGCTCAACAGCGCCGATGAGATCTGGCTGATCGCCGACCAGTCGATCGGCACCCTGGTCTCGCTCGACCAGATGCTCCGTCATCTCACCCAGGTGGGCGCGCGCGATGCCCGCGTGCAGCTGATCATCAACCGCCACGACGATGCCAGTGGACTGAGCCCGGCGCAGATCGCCGCCCGCTTCGAGCTGCCCCTGTTGGCAGTGCTGCCGGATCGGCCCACACTGCGCTCCAGTGCCAGCCATGGCCGCCTGCTGCTGCAGGATGCGCCACGCGACCCGTATGTGCGTGCCCTTGCCCCGCTGTTGTCGCACCTGGATCCGACGGCCCCCGCGCCGGCCAGGGGCTGGCGGGAACACCTCGCCCTCCGCCTGAGTGGTTCCCCATGGAAGACAAAGTGACCCCGTTCCCGACTGCCACCGCCCGCGCCGACGCCGGCACCGAGGCCGAGCACGGCGTGCAGCCGTTCGAGCAGTCCGAGCAGTACCAGAAGGTGCTGATCGCCGCACATGAGCATCTTCTCAACAGCATCGAGGACGAGCGCATCGATATCGATGCGTGGGCGCCGGACACCGTGTCGCGCTACGTGCACGCGCAGACCGCCGGCTTCGTCCACGAATGGCGGATCCCGATCAACGAAGCCGAGAAGGACATCGTCGCCACTGCGCTGGTCAAGGAGCTGACCGGCTTCGGCCCGCTGGATGACCTGCTGCATGACCCGGAGATCGAGGACATCCTGATCAACGGCTACAAGGACATCCACGTTTCCCAGGGCGGCATGCTCAAGCGGGCGCCGCAGCGTTTCAGCGATGACAGCCACCTGCTGCGGATCCTGCGCCGGATCCTGGCCCCGCTCGGGCGCCGCCTGGACGAGTCCAACCCGATGGTGGATGCGCGCCTGCCCAACGGCGGCCGCCTCAATGCCATCATCTCGCCGTTGGCCGTGGATGGGCCGATGGTCTCGATCCGCAAGTTCCGCAAGGACCCGTTCACCCCCGATGAACTGCTGCGCATGGGCACGTTCGACCGCCCGATGCAGGCGCTGCTGCATGCGATGGTCCTGGGGCGCTGCAACATCCTGGTGTCCGGCGGCACCAGTTCGGGCAAGACCTCGCTGCTCAATGCACTGGCCAATTACATTCCAGCCAACGAACGCGTGATCACCGTTGAAGACACTGCCGAGCTCTCGCTCAACCATCCACACGTCGTGCGCCTGGAAAGCCGTATCGGCGGCGCGGACGGCAACGGCGCGATCAGCATCCGCGATCTGGTCCGCAACAGCCTGCGCATGCGCCCGGACCGGATCGTGGTCGGCGAAGTGCGTGGCGCCGAAGTGCTGGAAATGCTGCAGGCGATGAACACCGGCCATGACGGCTCGATGGCCACCATCCACGCCAACTCACCGCGCGATTGCCTGTACCGGATCGAGATGCTGGCCGGGTTTGCCGGCTTCCAGGGCAGCGAGGACAGTCTGCGCCGACAGATCGCCAGCGCCATTGATTTCATCGTGCAGATCTCGCGACTGGGCAGCGGCCGCCGCGTGCTCACCTCGATCACGGAAATCACCGGGGTCACCGACAACATGATCGCCACCCAGGAGATGTTCCGTCACGAAGTGCAGATCGACGCCGATGGCAACGAGTACGACCGTTGGGTCGGGCTCGGCTTCCAGCCGCACTCGCACAAGCTCGAACCGTTCCGCCGGCAGCTGCGCGAAGCACTGGGCGGAGGCTTCTGAGCATGGCCTTCGTCCTGCTCCTGTGCAGTGCGGCACTGGTGCTGATCGCCCTGGCCGTGGAGCTGTGGGGCGGCGCTGCCGCACGCGAGCAACGCAGGTTGTCGCTGCAGCACGCCGAGCAGCGGCTGGCGCGTCCGGACACCTCGCCGCGCCTGGCAGGCTTGGGTGACAGCCAGGCGCCGATGCCGGTGAGCACGGCGCCGGCGGGGCTGCCTTGGGACGCGTTGATGCAGCGCGCTGCACTGCCGACCGGTTGGCGGGTACCGCTGCTCATCCTCGCCGCCGCGTCGCTGCTGGCCTGGATCGCCAGTGCACGCCTCGGCACGGTGTGGGCTGCGCCGATTGTCCTGGTACTGAGCGCTCTGGCGGCCTGGTTCTGGGTGTCGCGGCGGATCAACCGTCTGCAGGCCAAGCTGCTGCGCCAGTTGCCGGATTTCCTCGACAACCTGGTGCGCCTGGCCGGTCTGGGCAACAGCCTGCAGATGGCCTTCCAGACATCGGCCGCGCAGATGCCGATGCCGCTGCGGGGCCTGCTCGATGCCACCCTGTCCTACACCCGCAGCGGCCTGGACCTGGACCGCGCGCTGGCGCAGGCCGCCCAGCCCTATCGGCTGGAAGCCTTGAATGTGCTCTCGGTGGTGTTGGGCGTCAGCGTGCGCATCGGCGGCCGCGCCGATCAGATCCTGCAGCGCATGGCCGATTTCATGCGCGATCTGGATCAGGCCCAGCAGGAACTGATGGCCACCACCTCCGAGACCCGGATGTCGGCCTGGGTGCTCGGCCTGCTGCCACCGATCAGTGCCGTACTGATGGCGATCACCAGCCCGGATTTTTTCCAGCCGATCCTGCACGAGCCGCTCGGCCACAAGCTGCTGCTGTGGGCATTGGGACTGGAGCTGATCGGCGGCTTCCTGCTGTACCGGCTGGCCAAATCCATATGAGTACCTGCCTGCACGTCCAGATCGGAGTCCCGCATGACCAGTAGCAGCTGGTGGATCGCCACGTTGTTGGTGCTCGCCGCCGGCGTGGCCCTGTTGGGGGTGCGTGGCTGGGTGCTGAGCGGACGCGAACAACGCCACCAGGATGCGTTGCAGGCCGCATTGCGGCCGCGCGATGTGGCGGGCACACCGGCCGCCCCACCCCAGCCGGCGGTGAGCCTGCGCCAGCGCTGGCTCAAGGGTGTCGCCGCGTTCGGCCAGCGCTTCAACGGCGGGCGTATCGAAGCGGCACTGCTGGCTCCGGAAGATCGGCTGCTGCTCGATCAAGCCGGATGGAACACCCACGCCGGCACCGCGATCTTCCTCGGCCTGCGCCTGTTGATCGCGGTCGCCACACTGGCCCTGGTGCTGGCCTTCAACCACAGCACCGGCTTCAGCCGCGCGATGGTGATCTTCGGCGCGCTGGCGTTCGGCATACTGCTGCCGAAATTCGCCCTGCGTGCCTGGGCGATGCGCCTGCGCAGACAGGTGACCGCCGAGCTCCCGCTGCTGATCGACCTGTTGCGGCTGCTGCAGGGCGTGGGCTTCAGCATGGACCAGAGCCTGCAGACCCTCGGCGACAAACTGCGCAACGCGGTCCCGGTGCTGGGCCGGGAGATCCACCAGGCCAACATCGCCTACATGCATGGACGCAGCCGGGAGCAGTCACTGCGTCGCCTCGGCGAATCATTCGATGACGAAGACCTGCGCAGCCTGGTGCAACTGATCCTGCAGGTCCATGCACATGGCGGCGCGGTGCAGGAACCGCTGCGTCAATTCAGCCTCCGCCTGCGCGAGCAGCGCCGTTCCACGCTCAAGGAGAAGGTCGGCAAGCTCTCGGTGAAGATGACCGTAGTGATGATGTTGACGTTGTTGCCGGCGTTGATGCTGGTGCTGGCCGGTCCGGCCATCATCGCCCTCGCCTCCGCCCTGACCAAACTGGATTGAACGCCATGCGCCACGCCGTGCTTCCCCGCCTCTGCCTGCTGCTCGCCGCGACGGCGCTCGGCGCGGCCTGTTCGAACGTGCGCAACGGTTACCGCCAGGACCCGATGGCGCTGGCGTCGCCGGAGGTAGCGCCCCAGGACGACAAGCAGCTCTACGCCGAGCTGATTTCGAAGATGCAGCAGCAAGGTGCGTACTACGCCTCGCTCGCGCACGTGGATGCCTATCGGCAACGGTATGGCGACAGCCCTCAGCTGCGGCTGTTGAATGCCGATGCGCTGCGCGAAACCGGCCAGCGCGAGGCCGCGCTGGCCATGTACGGCAGCCTCACCAACGGGCCACAAGCCGCCGCGGCATGGCACGGCCTGGGCCTGATCGCCGCCCGCGATGGCGACCCGGCACGGGCCGAGCAGGCACTGGCGAAGGCGGTGCAGCTGCAACCGTTGAACACGGGCTACCTGGGCGATCTCGGCTTCGCCCGGCTGCGCGCAGGTGACTGGACCCGCGCGCAGGAACCGCTGGCCAAGGCCGCCGAGCTTTCGCCGGGCAGCGCCAAGGCGAATGCCAATCTGGCGGTGTGGGCACTGCTGCGTGGCCAGACAGCGATGGCCGAGACGATCATGCGCAATGCGCGCCTGACCGACGGTGCGCAGGCAGAGGTGCGCCGCCTGGCCGAGCAACTGCGCCAGCAGGCGACCCCCGCACCCTCCGTGCAACGCGCGCCTGCCAGCGTCGCGGCAGCGGCAGCGGCGCCCGCGCCCGGGCCCCGGCCCGTCGCGCTGCCTGCGCCGCAGCCGGCTGCCCCGCGGTCGGCCTCGCGCCACGTGGCGGTGGACACCGATCGCCGCACCAGTGCCGATGCCCGCCTTGCGCCATCGATGCTGGAACGCTTCAGCACGCCCTCTCCTGCCAGCGAGACCACGCCATGAGCCAGCTGCGTCGCATGCCTGTTCCCCTCCTGCACACTGGCCTGCTGCTGGTGCTGGTGACCTGGGCGGTGCCCGTGATCGCGCAGCAGGCACCGCTCACCGGGCAGATGCTGGGCGGACAGGATGGCCCCACGGCTGTCACCACGCCGCTGCCCCCGCCCGCACCCGTTGAGCGCGTTGAGCCCGTACCGGCTTACGTGGAACGTGCCCCTGCATACGCAGCCGCCACACCTGTCGAGCGCTACACGCCGCCCGCACCGCCACCGCGCGGCGAGATCGGCCAGACCACCCGCGACCTGCTGCGCATGCAGGCCCAAGGCACCCATGCCGGGGCACGACTGCCGATCCTGGGTGACCAGGCCGCCGCCAGCTACGCGCGCTACCTCAAGAGCTTCGAGCACGAGATTCCCGAGTTCCTCAAGACCAGCGTCAAGAAGGACGGCGCTGACACCAACTAAGGAGGGCAAGGCCATGTACCACTCCAGCGCCTACGCACCCCGGCCGTCCCGACGGCGGCTGCGCGGCGGGATGTCGGTCACCATGATGCTGGTGCTGCTTGGCCTGGTCGGCATGCTCGGCCTGGTCGAAGTGGGCTATCTGTACTGGGCCAAGCGGGATGCGCAGAAGGTGGTCGACCTGGCCTCGATCGCCGGCGCGCAGCGGTTGGACCTGTGCAGTGCCGACCGCCGTGACAACAGCGCCGCCCGCGGCAACGCGCAGAAAGACAACGGTTTCACCGGCACGCTGGCAATCCAGTGCGGCAACTGGAACCCGGGCCGCGGCGCGGACGATCATTTCAGCATGACCCTGGACGCGGCCAGCCCGCTCAATGCGGTCAAAGTGGTCGCGACGCGCTCGGTCGTGCCGTTCTTCGGCCAGAACACGCGCCTGCCCACGCTGCGTGCGGAGGCCGTGGCCACCCGTGCACCGCCAATCGCGGTGTTCTCGGTGGGCTCGCAGTTGCTGCGGGTCAATGGCAATACGCCGCTGGGCAATGTGCTCAACCTGGTGGGTGTCAATCTGGACCGCACCACCCTGCTTGGCTATGACGGATTGGCCCAGGCGAACGTCACGCCGGGCGGCCTGCTGCAGGCGCTGGGGATTCCGGTCAAAGCCAACATCGGCGTCGCCGAGTTCAACGCACTGCTGGCCGCCAACCGGGTCTCGCTCGGCCAGCTGCTGGATGCCACCGCGACGGTACTGACCAACAGTGGGGTCGCCAACGTGGATCTGCGCGCGCTGCGCAATGCGCTCGCGGCGAAGCTCGATCTCAATCAACTCAATGTCCAGCTTGGCAGCACCGATGCCGCGGGCGGCCTGTTTGCACACATCGTGGCTCCCGAAGGCCCTGCATCTCCGGCATTGCAGGCCGACGTCAACGCGCTGGACCTAATCACCACCAGCATCAGCATCGCCAGCGGCGGCAACGGGGTCGCCGTCAACAATCTCGACATCCTTGGCATGGTCAAAACGCAGGCGGCGATCATTGAACCGCCGTCCATCGCCATCGGCGGTGTCGGCACGCGCGCCTACAACGCGCAGGTCCGGCTGAAGATCAACATCGATACTGGCGGCCTGGCGCTGCTCGGCCCCATACTCAACTCGCTGGGCATCCGCCTGAACCTGCCGATCTATGCCGACGTGACCAACGCGATGGGCACATTGGAGGCGTTGAACTGCGGCGCGACCCCGCCAACGGCGACGGTGCGGGTGCAGTCGTCGCTGCTGCGCGCCTGCGTAGGCCGTGTGGATGCGGCCAATCAGTTTTCGCAGCGCAACGTGTGCGATACGGGGCTGCAGAACGAGCAGCTGCTGACCCTGCTGGGGGCGCCACTGGTCACCGACAAGATTTCCCTCAATGCGCTGACCCGCGATGAGAGCATTACCCTGGCCGCCGGGGAGACCGCGTCCACTTACTTCAACCAGGCCCAGGTCGGCACAGCCGTCTCCGGCCTGGTCAGCGAACTGCTGCGCGTGCTGAGCAACGTGCTCACCCCGGGCAAGCAGGGCAGTAGTGATGCCACAACGGCCGCCCGCCTGGCAGATCAGTATCTCAAGGCGGCCAATCCGGGGAACGGGTTCTACGATGCCAAAAAGACCATCGACCTCCTGCGCATGGGTGATCCGTCCCGCGGCATCGGTGCGCTGGGTGACTGGGAACTACCCAACGCCGTGCCCTACCCATGTGGCCTCCTGAACCTCGAGACCTGCTTCAAGCCGGGCTCGGTCTGGGTGGGATACAACGCCACGGTCACGGGTGAAGGCATGGGCGGACTAAGTGGTGTGCTGGGCCCCATCCTCGGTGGTCTGGTGATCAACCGCTGCAACAGCCTGCTCAGCACGCTGCTCAATTACAACAACTGCGTCAAATCCAACCTGGCCGCTTACATGCAGACCCGGCCCGGCGGTCTGCAGGATCTCGGCGACGGCACCGGGGTGATCGACCCGGGCACCGACCAGTTCCGCTGCAGCGGCCTGCTGTGCCTGGCACTGACCCCGGTGCTGGAGAGGCTCAAGCCGCTGCTCAACGGCGTCGGCATCCTGCTCTCGCAGACCCTGGCCCAGATACTCGGGCTGGAGCTGGGCCGGACCGACGTGCACATGCAGTCCATCCAGTGCAGCCCGGCGCAGTTGGTTTATTGACGCTGCGGCGAAGTGCAGACCACGCGATTGTGCGTGCTAGACTTCGGCGGGGACTTTACTTCACTGATAATCCACTCGTGGATGGCCTGAATATGCGAGAGAGAAAAGGGGTTGGTTCCATCGTCGCGCACGCGCTGACCGGTGGGATTGTGTTGCTGCTGACATTGAGCGTCGTCCCGCAGGCCCTGGCCGCGCGCGCGCCGCGTGCCGAGCCGGCCGCGGATACCGCCGCGCGCCCGGCGCCGGTAGTCCGCAATACCGTGGATGAACTGCGCCAGCTGGTGGATTCCAAGCAGCTCACCGAGCTGCGCACCACCTATAACGGCAGTTATGGTGCCAGCCTGCTGTTCAATACCAGCACGCTGAACTATTACGTGGCGCTGTTCCACGAGAAGGACTTCTGGCGCGTGATCAAGACCGATTCGGTCGACAACGCCGAGAAGGTCTACCGCACGTTCGTCGAGCAGACCGAGCAGCTGGCGCAGGTGTATATCGACACCACCCGCCTGCAGGCCGGCAAGCGCTATACCGAAAACCTGGTCGCCTACAACGAAGAGCGGCTGCGCAGCCTGCAGCAGGAAGCGGATCTCCAGCGCCAGCAGTCGCTGCAGGTCAGCGCCTCGCTGGAACAGGCCAAGCAGCAGGCGGTCAGCCTGAGCACGGACCTGCGCAGCAGCCACAGCGAACTGGACGCGCTCAACCAGCGCATCCAGACATTGCAGGCCCAGCAGCTGAACCCGGCACTGTCGCTGCCCTCGGCCGAAACGGCCACGCCGGACCCTGCCCCGCAGGGCAACCCCGCCAACCCGTAACGGCATCCGGCCCTGTAGTTGCAGGGCACGTGACAGACGGCGCCGATGGCGCCGTCTTTCTTTCCGGTGCAGTACCCTTGATGGCGCAGACGTACTGCGCATCAGCAAGGAGTGCACCATGCCCGTTCCACGCCCCCGTAGCGCCCTGTCCCGCGCGCGCGCCGCCCTGGTGTCCTCCCGCACACGGCTGGCCGCGGCCCTGGTTGCCGCGCTCGCCCTGCCGGTCGCCGCCCCTGCCGCCCCGCCCTCGCCTCCATCGCCTACATTGCCGCCACTGTCGGCCGAAGCATCCGATCCCAGGCTGCTGGGCTGGATGCAGGGCGCGCCGCCGCCGGAAGACAAGCGCATCCGTTACACGGATGACGACTATTTCAGCTTCCCCAAGCTGCGCTGGACGGCCTGCCATTTCCGCCAGTTGATGCCCACCGTGGGCGTCAGCCGGGGACCGGGTGCCGCGCATGACCTGCCGCGTCGGCTGGATGCCGCGATCGACGCGCTGTCGTTCACGCCCACCGGCACCAACAGTCAGATGACCTGGGCACAGTCGCTGTCGGCCAACTACACCGACGGCATCGTGGTGCTGCACGACGGGGTGGTGGTCTACGAACGTTACAGCGGCTGCCTGGACGAGCACGGCCAGCACGGTGCGATGTCCGTCAGCAAGTCGATGACCGGTCTGCTCGGCGAGATGCTGGTCGCCGAGGGGGTGATCGATGAAACCCAGCGCGTCAGCGCGATTGTTCCCGAGCTGAAGGACAGTGCGTTCGGCGATGCCACGGTCAAGCAGGTACTGGAGATGACCACGGCACTGCGCTACAGCGAAGACTACGCCGACCCCAACGCCGAGGTCTGGGCGTTCTCCGCGGCGGGCAGCACTCTGCCCCCGCCTGCCGGCTACACCGGGCCGCGCAGCTATTACGATTACCTGCAGACCGTGCAGAAGCAGGGCCGCCACGGCGAGGCTTTTGGCTACAAAACGATCAATACGGACGCGCTGGGCTGGATCATCGCCCGGCGTACGGGGCAGTCGGTTGCACAGTTGCTGCAATCGCGGATCTGGCAACGGCTTGGTGCGGAGCAGGATGCCTATTACACCGTTGACTCCAGCGGCACGCCGTTTGCGGGTGGCGGCTTCAATGCCGGCCTGCGTGATCTGGCCCGCGTTGGCCAGCTGCTGCTCGACGACGGCAAGGTCAACGGTCAGCCCATCGTGCCCGCCGCCGCGATCGCCCGGATCCGCGCGGGTGGCAACAAGCAGGCCTTCGCCAAGGCCGGCTATCCCCAGCTGCCGGGCTGGAGCTATCGCGGCATGTGGTGGATATCGCACAACGACCATGGCGCCTACATGGCGCGCGGCGTGCACGGCCAGGCGCTGTACATCGATCCCACCGCACGCGTGGTGATCGCGCGGTTCGGCTCGCACCCGGTGGCCGGCAACAGCGCCAATGACCCGACCACCCTGCCGGCGTTCGATGCCGTGGCGCGCTATCTGATGGACCGCCACTGACGGCAGTGAGTGCCGACGATGCCTGCATCTCACCGGCAGGCATCGTGCACCAGGTCATCCATCCGCCGGCTCAGGGCCAGGCTCGGGCGGTCACCCGCCTTCGCGTAGGTTGTCTCGCGCTGGCGGCGCGCGGCATCGCATCGGACCGGATCGGCATGCACCGAGATCACTGCGCCCCGGAAGGCGGCTGCCGGCTGCACGTTGCGGCGCGGCGACCGGCGCGGGCGCGCCGGTGCAGTCTCTGCGCGCCGTTTGGCCTTGAGCTCCTGGCGAAGCGATTCGATGTACAACGTATTGGCGCGCGTCTCCGCAGGCGGCGGCATGTCACGGATGCGCTCGGTCCGGCCGGTGCACGGCGTGGACTGGTACTGACGGCTGCCATGCACGACACAGGTGTGCACCTGCTGCGGAAAAGCCTCGCTCGCTGCAGCGCTCATCATGATGGCCAACATCCATACAGACACGGCTCAGCTCCCTCCACGAGGCTGCAGCATGTCCGTGGCCCCTTATCCCGGCCGTGACCTGCCGCACGCTGGACGCGCGACGCGCATGATCCCGACACGACGTCAGTACTACGCCCTACCCCGATCCTACGACGTGGCGCCCACATGCAGCTCAAGCACCTCATCGCCCAGCGCATCGATCTCACCGGTGGGCCGCCAGCCGAGGTAACGATAGAAGCCGTGCGAGCGCACCGCCGGATCCGCTGCACACCCCAGGATCAGCCGCGTATGGCCTGCCTCGACCAGATCGGCGATGGCCAGATCCAGCAAGTGCCGACCGATGCCCCGCCCTTCATAGGCCGGCAGCAACGCCAGGACCACGATCTCCCCGCCTTCGCGATCGCCAAAGCAATACCCGACCATCCGCCCGTGTTCGAGTGCGATATGGCCCGGCAATGCATCGTCACGGATACCGGCCGCCCAGCTGTCTTCGGTGATGCCCAGTTCGGCCAGCTGTGCGGCGGAGAAGGCGTTCTCGCGGGTGCGTCCGCGCAGATCGATGCAGGCAGCGGCATCGTCGGGCAGCGCACGGCGGTAGTGAAGGTGATTTATCATGGCGCATGGATTGCAGTGAGTTTCAGGCGGCAAGCATACGCGAGCGCCCCGCTTCCGGCCGCATTGCCTCGGAGAACGACTTCTGGCGGGACCCCCAGCTGCCGTGGGTTGAGTCACGTCGCGCGTGCAACAGCCGGGCCTGTTACCGCCCGCACAGTCATCCCACCTGGTCGATCGGCGCCGTGGACGCGGGTGAGAGCATGTTCAGCGGCGCGCCTGGCGGACAGCACCGCCTTCAACCCGGCACCTTGGTCATCGTGCCGGCGCACCGTGTACACGCCTGCAATCCAGCGCCCAACACCGCCTGGAGCTACCAGATGCTGCATCTGGATGCAGCATGGGTGGCGGCAGTCACGGAAGACAGGCACCCCATCGACAAAGACGCCCCAGCGGCGCCGGTGATCCGGATCGACCGCAGCCCGGTGCGCTACCGGCTGTTCTGCGACATGAATGCCCTGCTGTTCTCCAGTGTCGATCCCGGTGAAAAGGAAGCAGCTGTCGTCGCTTTCATCGACGATCTCGACGTCCTTGCCGGGGCGCCGGTTCCCGCCCCGCACGCAAGTGCAGCGCAACACCGGCGACTGCAGCCAGCATTCGCCCTGCTGGACGCCGCGCCGATGTCGAGCGTGTCGCTGGCCGATCTGGCCACATGCACGGGGATGGACCGCTACGCGATGATCCGGGCGTTTCGCAATGCCACTGGACTGACGCCACATGCCTGGCAGCTCAATCGGCGGATCAATCTCGCCCGCGAGCGCCTTGGTCGAGGGCAACCGCTGGCCGAGGTCGCACACGCGCTCGGCTTTGCAGACCAGAGTCATTTCCAGCGCCTGTTCAAAGCTCACGCCGGTATTACGCCAGGCCGTTATCGCCGCTGAGTACTGCGCAATATCGTGCAATACATCGCCGCGCAACATCGGCACAGTCAGGCGCCCCATTGAAGCCTGCCCGCCCCCCATGGAACAGTTTCTGCTCGTTGCTGCCGTGCACTTTCTGGCGCTGCTGTCGCCCGGGCCGGACTTCTTTCTGATCACCCGCACCGCAATCCATCAGGGCTGGCGTGTTGCAAGCGGCGCATGCATCGGGGTTGCATTGGCCAATGGTGCCTATATTGCGCTGGCGTTCTCCGGCGTCGCGGGGCTGCAATCCGGCAGCGCGCTCTTTCGGGTGATCCAGATAGCGGGCTGCGCCTTCCTGCTGTACATCGGCCTGCTGTTCCTGCGTCATGCCGGGACCGCCTCACTGCGTCTGCCTGGCGAGCAACCGGCGGAGCTGTCCCGCCCGGCTCAGCGTTCCGCGTGGATTCGAGCCCTCGGACTGGGCGCCGTCTCCGCCCTGCTCAACCCCAAGAACGCCCTGTTCTACGCCAGCCTGGCGGCCATGTTGAGTGGGCCGGACAATACCGCCGGAACACGGCTGTTCTACGCGGTGTGGATGTTCGCGGTGGTGCTCGGCTGGGACCTGTTGATGGCCGGTATGGTTGGGCGCGCGGCAGCGATGGACCGATTCAACGCAGCGCTGCCGTGGATCGAGCGCCTGTCTGGCGTGCTGCTGATCATCCTGGCACTGGCGGTATTGGGCGCGATGGTGATCTGAGCAGCTTCGGCGCCTGTGACCCAAACGCAGGGGGCCCGGCATTGCCGGGCCCGCGAGCGGATTACAGGAAGCGGTAGTCGAACTCCAGCCACAGCTGGCGACCGTAGGGGTCGTAGTTGCCGACCGGGTAGAACGGCCAGCCACCGCCGTTCTTGTCCGCCGGTGGGCGGCTGTCGCGCAGGTTGTTGACGATCAGGCCGAGCGTGGCGTTGTCATTGAGCTTGCGGTACAGACTGGCGTTGTAGGTCATGTACGGGGCGATGCGGCCACTGCCATCGGTCTTGGGCAACGAGCCGTAGCGCATGCCATACAGGGTGGCGGTCCAGTCATTGATCGCCCAGGTGACGCTGCCGTTGACCTTGCTGCGCCACTGGTAGGAATCCAGCGAATTGCGCTGATCCTGCACGTCATCGCCAGCGAACTGGCGGTAGCTGTGATCGATCACCAGCGAGTACGCCACGCGGGCCGAGAAGCGACCATAACGGCCTGCATCCCAGCGCAGATTCGACTTCAGGTCGATGCCGCGCACGGTTTCGGAGGCGGCGTTGATCGGGTTGATCAGCACGCGCACGACCTGGTTCGGCTGCACTGCGGCATCGGCCGGGTTGCGGATCACCCGGCGCAGTGCATCCTGGCATTGTGCCGAGCCGATATCGCGTGCGTCACCGCCCACGGTCTGGCCGAGGCGGCAGTCCGCTTCGTCCTTCAGGATGCGGGTCGCATCGAGATTGGTGACCTCATCGTCGATGCGGATGTCGTAGTAGTCCGCCGTGAAGTCCAGGTTGGCCGAGGGCGACCACACGAAGCCCAGGCCATACGATTTGGCGGTTTCCGGCTGCAGCTGCGGGTTGGCGCCGCTGGTGTAGTCGATCGCCAGCCCGCTGAAGTCACAGTCGTCATACGCCTGGCCGGCACTGCGGCAGCGCCAGTAGTCGGTCATGCCGGGGTTGTAGCCACGCGTTTCGGTCGCGAACACGTAGTTCATGTCCGGCGCGCGGAAGCTGGTCGCCGCACTGGCACGCAGCAGCAGCGTATCGAACGGACGGAACTCCAGGCCGGTGCTCCAGGTCGCCTTGCCCAGGTGGTCACCGGCCGCGCGGTACTGGTCGTAGCGTCCCGCCACGGTGGCGGTCAGGCGCTCCAGCAACGGCAGCTGCAGTTCCACGCCGGCTGCGTAGCGATCACGTTCGCCACCGGCGGGGATGCCTGCGTTGAGATTCCAGAACACGCCCTGCGCCAGTGCCGGGTCCGGGCGGTTGCTGTAGCCCTGGCTGCCCGCTTCGACGACGGCTGCCAGCGCGGCGCGGCCACCGGGCAGATCGAACAGCTGGCCGTTGACGCTGACGCTGGCTGTCTGCAGCCACGCGGCGTTGCGGCTCTCGTAGCGGCCCGACAGGCCTTCATACTCGCCCGGGGTCAGCGGCTGATACAGGCGTGATGGATCCGGTGCATACACCTCCACGCCATTACGGGTGCCCAGCTGCGGGCCGAGCATGTACGTATTGATGTCGATCAGCAGGCCCGGGCGCTGCGTCTTGTTCTCATAGCGCGAGCGGCTGTAGGCCGCTTCGTAATCCCAGTCCGAGCCGCCGATACTGCCACGCGCGCCCACGTTGAATGACCAGGACTGCTCCAGGAACCGGTTGGCATTGCGCTGCACGCCGCCGATCTCTTCCGGTGCGAAACGCCGGTACCAGCTTTCCAGCTGACCGCTGTTCTGGTTGTAGAAGTAATTGCGCGAGGAGGTCCAGCTCGGTGCACGGGTGTTGTTGTAGATACGCGCGGTGCCGATGGCCGCATCGGCGAACAGTTCCTGGCGATCGTTCAAGCGCCACGTCACCGCGCTGTAAGCATCGATGTTGCGCTTCTCGGTCTGCACGGTCCAGAACGTCGGCGCGGCCTCATTGCTGCCGCAGTATCCGCCCTGGCGCGGATTCTGCGCGCGGAACACGCTGCCACCATACAGCGTGCTGGAGGCATCGCAGCCGTCGGTACCGGGATCGATGTAGTTGTTGGTGGAGGCGTTGCGGCGATACGCCACCGCCGTCGCCAGCGGTGCCACGCCACGTGGATCATCGGTCAGCGAATCCATGAAATCGCGCTGCGAGCCGTAGATCGCCTTGCGGTTGGCGATCTCCAGCCCGAAGATCGCGTCCCAGTTCTCACCCGAGCCGCCGCCAACCGCCTGCAGGCGCTGGTTGTCGCCCCCGCCCTGTTCGGTGGTGCCGGCGCGCACATTGATGCCGACGCCGTCGTAGGTCTTCTTGAGGATGATGTTGACCACACCGGCGATCGCATCCGACCCATAGACCGCCGACGCGCCCCCCGCCAGCACTTCGATCCGGTCGATCAGCGCACTCGGGATGTTGGCCAGGTTGACCACATTGACCGAGCCTTCGTAGGCCAGCGGGTAATCCGACTGGCGGCGACCGTTGACCAGCACCAGCGTGCGGTTGGGGCCGAGGCCACGCAGGTTGATGGTGTTGGCAGCCGGCGTGAAGGTGTTGCCGAAATCCTCACCCTGCACGTTGCCGGTGTTCTCGGTCAGCGCGCTGAGCGCTTCGAAGGCGCTGCGGTAGCCCTGCGCCTCGATCTGCTCCTGGGTGATCACGGTGACCGGCGAGGGCCCTTCCACGCTGGCGCGGGGGATGCGCGAGCCGGTGACCGTGACCGCATCGAGCTGGGTCGGCGCATCGGCCGCGTGGACCACGGAACCTGCGCCGAGCAGGGGCAACAACGACATAACCAAGACCCGCCGACGCAGCGGGCGATACAGCACAGACATGCAGATTTCCGGTAAAAGAGCTACGTCCCGGCGCGGACAAGCCCGTGCCAGAGCGTAGTGAGGGAGGGGCCGTGATTCTGCTGAACAGGCGGAAAAGGAGGAAATGACCGCCTGGGATATGCTTATCGGGATTTTGCCTAAGCCCTGCCCTGCAAGGATTCCGCATGCGCTTCATCCAGACCTTCGAGCTGTATCCCTTCCTGGACACCGTGGTCAGCCTGGTCGCCGCGTTCGTGCTCGGCACCTTGATCGGCGCGGAACGGCAGTACCGCCAGCGCACCGCCGGACTGCGCACCAATGTGCTGGTCGCGGTCGGCGCAGCGGCCTTCGTGGATCTGGGCATGCGCATCGCCGGCAACGCTGAAGCCGTGCGGGTGATCTCCTACGTGGTGTCCGGGGTCGGTTTCCTCGGCGCCGGCGTGATCATGAAGGAAGGGATGAACGTGCGTGGCCTGAACACCGCCGCGACGCTGTGGTGCTCGGCGGCGGTCGGTGCGTGCACCGGTGCGGACATGCTGGCCGAAGGCGCGCTGCTGACCGTGCTGATCATCGCTGGCAACACGCTGTTGCGCCCGTTGGTCAACGCGATCAACCGCATCCCGATCAATGAGGCCGCCTCTGAAGCGACCTACGAGGTGCGCCTGAGCGTGGACCCTGCGGCCACGCCCCTGGCACGCGAACGCCTGGTGGACGCACTGGAGGCCGCGCAGTACCCGGTCAGCGACGTGCAGGTGATCGAACACGGCGACGGCCCGGTGGAGCTGGTCGCGATCCTGGTCAGCACCGCCGTCAGTGCCGATGAGCTCGATGCCGTGGTCGCGCGGCTGCAGCGTCAGCCCGGCGTGGTGCATGCCAACTGGGAAGTCAGCACCCGCGATTGATCCGCGCCCTGCCCGGCACAACGAAAAACGGCGGCCCTGCGGCCGCCGTTTCCGTGATCGCCCACGCGCCTTGAATCACGCGTCGGCAGGCAGCGCGCTCTGACGGCTCACCAGCGCGCTGAAACGGGCCAGCGAGCTCAGGTGGTGATGCACCAGCGCCAGCCAGCCGCTGCGGTGCCAGGCCACGACGGTGGCGTCCGGCAACGCGGCGAACTTCTCCACGTCCACGACCTGGAAGCCATTGATCGACATCTGCCGGCCATCGGCCAGGGTGACGTCGATGTTGCGGTCGATCAGCAGTTCGTTCTCGATCAGCGCGGCGGTGAAGCGACGGGTCTGGTCATGCTCGCGCGTGTAATCGCCGCAGAAGCGCATCGCGTTGTCGACAATCTCGGTCGCCTTGCCATCCTGGAACAGCGGCACGCCGTCCTCGCTCTGGCCCTGGTTGACCTGCTTGGCGGCCGAGTCGAGCGCGAGCACGTATTCGTCCTGCTCACCCGCCTGCATGAACACGAACGGGTAGCGGCGCACGTACGCCGGCACGTAGCTCTGCTCGTCCCATACACCATCGGCAACAAACAGGTTGCGCTGGGCCAGGCCGACGGCCACCAGCGGCATCGCGTCCTTCCCGGTGAAAATGATCGGGTAATGCTGGGCCAGCGAGCCGAACTCGCCGATCACGGCGGGGATCGCATTGGTGTCGGCAGCAAAATGCGCGGTGTCGGGCACCAGGCGCCAGGCGGCATGCAGATCCGAGCGCAGCGGCACGGGCGTCTGGTAGAACAGCGGACCGGTGGCCTGGGACGGCGCAGCGGCGGGCGGAGTCGTGGTTTCAGCAGTCATGGATTAAGTCGGATACGTCGCGCCAGTCAGCCCGGGCGCGAAAGCGGGAACCGCATTGAACGGCCACTATAACGTGCCACGTCCGTGGTTTTTATTTCAATCACGCTGGATTCCCCGCGCCGCGCGAGTGTCCGGTGAGTCCACGTCAGTCCGGCACTGCCTGATCGGCGATACAGGCGCCGTCCCGGAAGCGAGATACACGCCGCTACGAGCGGGCCGGATCCGACACGGTGCGCAGGTCCGACGTGTTTACCCGGCCGTGCGCAAGCCAATGCTGCGCGCCCTGCCCCCGGCAACGCCTCACAGCACACCGTCCAGCGGGCCGGCGGCACCGGTCAATACGGCGCAGGCGTGATCCTGCAGCTCCTCACCACTGGCTTTGTTGCCCGCTGCCAGGTCCAGCCGGGTGGCCAACAGCACGAATCCGGGCGCACCGGCGGGGTCCGTCTGCCCGGCCACCACCAGCGACCAGTTGCCGATATCGGCGGGCTCGGCCAGATGAGCGGCCAGCAGACGGACCGGATTCGCGGTGAGCGCGGCACCCGGCAGCTGGCGGGCGAGATAGGCATGCCCGCGCAGCGGCTCCGGCAGTGGCTGCCAGTCCGCGCCGATGGAGGGCTGCAGCCGGCGCAGCTGGGTCAGGACATCGGCCCGCAGGCAATCCACGTGGATGTGCAACTGGTGCTGGGAACGCCCATGCGGCGAGTTCAAGGCCAGGCTGGCCACGTCGCGCGGCAGTGACCGGCCCAGCGCCTGCTCGGTGTGGCTGCGGGCGGCCCAGGCCGCGGCGAAGTAGTTCGGCGCTCCGGCCCGCAGCAGCGCGGGGCTTTCGATCCCCGAGACCCGGTCCAGCGGCAACACCAGGAACTGGTAGTGGCCGTGCGAATCCTTGAGCAGCACATCGCGGCGCTGCGCCTCGACGGCCACCGCCAGGCAGCTGCCACGGGGGGCGGCTGCGTCGGCGCAGTCGCGCTGGATGATGCCCCACAGGGCGTCCGGATTGGCGGGCGGCTTGGCCGGCGGCCGGGCCGGCGTGGCGCAGGCTGCCAACAACAGCAGCGCGCAGGACAGGAAGAATCGGGCGATCACGGACAGGCTCGGACAAGGATGCGGGCCCGGCCGGCAGTGCCGGTGGGCGGGCGCGATTGTACCGTGCCGGTTCTGTCGCTTCCGTGTCAGTAGGTGCTGTACGGCACCTCGACCACCACCGGCGCGGCCGGTGCCGGCGGCAGCAGGGTGTAGCGATCCAGCGCGCCATTGTCATCGGCGAAGCGCTGCGACTGCACCTGCAGGCGGTACGTGGTGGTACCGAACTTGATGCTGCCACCACTGGCATCCAGCGCGGCCCCGGCCGGCAGCAGCAGGCCGCCGAGGTCGCTGTAGCCGCCGCCTTCCTGCGAGAAGACATGGTCGACCAGCTCGCCCTCGCGCGCCATCGCGAACACATGCGGGTCGCCGTGCCGGCGGTTGTAGTCCTCGTTGCCGAGCAGATCGGCGATCCATACCCCAGGCAGCCGGTAGCGGGTTTCCAGCGCGATCGCATCGAGACGGTCGCTGTCCACCACCAGGCAGCACACTGCCTGCTTGTTCTCGCGGTCCAGGATCGCGAACCGCTCGCCCTTGGCAACCTCGCCCGGCAGGATCGCAAACGGCTGGTTCCTCAGCACCGGCTCGGCGCCACTGGCCGAATGCAGGTTGCGCCAGCCACCGAACACGGGTGCGTCCGGCTCGGCCGCCACGGCGTTGCCGGCCATCATCATTCCCAGCGTCACGATCACTGCTGCGGTGATCTTCCTGCTCTGCATGCGCTACTTCCGTTGGTTGACCTGTCGCGGCGACATCGCCGGACCTCACAAGACCGCGACACTATGCGCCAGCGGGACGGCCGCGGGCAATCGGGGCCGTTCAACCGATCACGATGTAGTCACTGACCAGCGCGATGCCCTGGTGCTCCCCGCGCTCAAGCTGCACATACCGGCCGCCGACCTGGTCGATGGCGATACAGTCATCGACCTCCAGCAGGGCATCGGTATGCGGCTTGAACCAGCTGGCATCGCGCAGCACCTTGGCCTTGTGCTTGGCCTCTTCGACACTGGTGGCGACCAGCAGCCGGTAGTCATGGGCCTCGCCCAGCGCGCCGGCGGCATACCCGCCGAGATTGAGGAAGTAGAGCCGCGGCGCGCCCGCGGCCGGGGCCACCTCGCCGAAGCGCACCCGGTACGCCTCCACCCCATCCACGGCGAGCCAGCCATCGACATGCAGCCCTTTGCGTTCGCCGAACCACTCCTGGCGCAACTGCGGGTAAGCCTCTTCGATGACATCGACATTGGCGAAGGCCACATCGTGGACCTCGATCCTGGCCCGGGCATGGCGCCCGCCAAGCATGAACACGTGCAGCACCTGCGACTCCCGGCATGGCCGATCTGAGGGGCCGCCAGTGTAGCGCCGGCGGCCGTTGCGCCCTGCCCCATCAGCCGCGCAGGCTGCGTCCAACGGTCGCGGGGTCCCCACCACGCGGCGATGCACACGGCGGTGGTATGGTCGGCGCCTGACCCCGCAGGAGCGACCCGATGTCATCCCTTTCCCGTTATCCCCTCGCCGCGATCATGCTCGCCGGCACCCTCTCGCTGGCCGCCTGCGTCAGCACGCCGGGCCCGGAGATCAAGGGGCCGGGCCTGTGCAAGGCCGATGCCCTGGGCTGGGCCATCGGCCAGCCGGCCGACCAGGCGAACATGCGCAAGCTGCTGCTGCAGAGCGGCGCCGGCCTGATCAACCCGATCGGCCCGGCCACGATCACGTCGCGCGACCTGCGCAAGGATCGCCTGCGCGTGTTCATCGACAAGGACAACGTGATCACCGCCGTCCGTTGCGAATGATGCCCCGCGGGTAGAGCCACCCCATGGGTGGCTGCCGTCAAACCCGCGATACGCCGGCACAGCCACCCATGGGGTGGCTCTACCCGTGGGTGGTGCAGTCGCAGCTGCCCCATCCGCGCGTCTTCGCGGTCTGGCCGATGCCCGGATTGAACGCATTGCTCGGATCCAGCTGCTGATAGAACGCCGCCAGCGGCGGCTTGGCCGGATATAGATGGCCGACGTTGTGTTCGGCTGGATACTCGGCACCGCGTGCATCCAGCAGCGTCCACATCGCGTGCTCGATGGCTAGCGGATCCTCGCCCTTGCGCACGATGTAGTCCTGATGGAACACATGGCACAGGAAGTGCCCGTAATACAGTTTGCCAGCCAGGCGTGCGTCGAGTTCCGCCGGCAGGTGTTCCACCCACTGGCGGTCGTCGCGTCGCAGTGCCACGTCCAGGGCCACGATGTCTGCGACCTCGCCGCGGTGCACTTCGCGATAACGCACGGCCGCGCCGGCCACGGCGAAGCGATGCAGGAACGCCTTGCGCCCCTCCTCGGCCGTGCACTGGAAGAAGTCGCCCTCGCCATCAGCGAAGTGGGTGCGCAGGAAGGTTCCGGTTGCGGCGGCATCCTCCGCCGAGACCTTGAGCAGCAGATGGTGCTCGTAACGGTCACGGAACTGGCCCATGCGCGTGGGCAGATGGCGTGGCAGGCAGCGCATCGCCCACTGGATCACCCGGTCGGTGACCCCGCGCAGGCCCAGGCTTTCGAACCAGCCATCGACGCGGCTTTTCAGCGCGAACGCGGCCGGCACCCGGGCCGTACCGAAGCGATCGATGAGCAGGAAGGTGTCCTTGCCATAGCGCTCGCCGATGTCATACGCCTCGCGGTGCAGGTACTCGCCGGAGATCGGCAGGCGTTCGAACGCGGTCAGCAGATGGCGGCGGATCGCGGTCAGATCCTCCATCGCGTTGCTGCCGATGTAGAACACCTCAGCCGGCTCGCGCGCGAAGGTATCCAGCCGCACCGCGAACACCGCCAGCTTGCCGGCCGAGCCGGAGGCCTCGTAGTGGCGGGAAGGATCGGCGTTGTAGCGGGCCGGCGTGGCCGCATCGACCTGGCGCACCTGCTCGGCATACCGCGGGTCGGAGGCGGCGCGGTCGTTGCCGTTGTCCACGTCGGCCGGCACGTAGTCGCCGCGCTGCAGCCGCTCCAGGATCTGCTCGGGGGTGTCGCCCAGCGCGATGCCGAGATGATTGACCAGCTGCAGCTGGCCGTGGGCATCGACCTGGGCGAACAACGCCATCTCGGTATAAGCCGGGCCGCGCCGCACCAGCGAGCCGCCGGAGTTGTTGCAGACCCCGCCCAGCACCGAGGCACCGATGCACGACGAGCCGATCACCGAGTGCGGTTCGCGGCCCAGCGGCGCCAGTTCCTTCTCCAGCCGGTCCAACGTCGCCCCGGGCAGGCAGACCACCTGGCGGCCCGCGTTGATCAGCTGCACGCCGGTCAGGCGCAGCGTGTTGAGGATGACCACCGGACGGTCATAGTCGGCACCATCCGGCGTGGAACCGCCGGTGAGGCCGGTGTTGGCCGCCTGCATGATCACGATCGCGTTGGCCGCCACGATGGCCTGCAGGGCGCGCCACTGTTCCAGCAGCGTGCCCGGGCGGACCACCGCCAGCACGGGGCCATCGCCGAAACGGTAGCCCTTGCGAAAGCGCCGGGTCGGCTTGTCGCCGCACAGCACGTGTGCATCGCCGACGATCGCGCGCAGCTGCGCCAGCAGCGCTGCCGTGCCCTGGGATGCGGCGTTCATGGGGCGGCCGCGAGGCGACGCGTGGCGTCCACCAGCGAATCGGCACTGATATCGGCGATGGTCCTGGCGCCGGTGAGCGTCATCGCCACGCGCATTTCCTTGGCCATCAGGTCCAACAGGTTGGCCACGCCGGCCTCGCCCTGCGCCGCGAGCGCATACACGAACGCCCGGCCAAGCAGCACGCTGTCTGCGCCGAGGGCAATCATGCGGACCACGTCCAGACCGTTGCGGATGCCGGAGTCAGCCAGGATCTTCAGCTCTCCCTTGACCGCATCGGCGATCGCTGGCAGCGCCCGCGCGGTGGACAGCACCCCGTCCAGCTGGCGACCGCCGTGGTTGGAGACCACGATGCCGTCGGCGCCGAACCGCACGGCATCGCGCGCATCGTCCGGATCGAGGATGCCCTTGATCACCATCGGGCCGGTCCAGAACTCGCGGATCCATTCCAGGTCCTTCCACGAAATGGACGGATCGAAGTTGTTGCCCAGCCAGCCGATGTAATCGGCCAAGCCGGTCGGGCTGCCACGGTAGGTGGAGATGTTGCCCAGGTCATGCGGGCGGCCGAACAGGCCGACGTCCCACGCCCAGCGCGGGTGGGTCATCGCCTGCAGCATGCGCCGCGCCGGCGCGTTCGGGCCACTCATGCCCGAATGCGCATCGCGGTAACGTGCGCCCGGCGTCGGCATGTCCACGGTGAACACCAGCGTGGTCACGCCGGCCGCCTTGGCCCGCTCCAGCGCATTGCGCATGAAGCCGCGGTCCTTGAGCACATACAGCTGGAACCACATCGGCCGGTCGATCGCTGGCGCCACTTCCTCGATCGGGCAGACCGAGACGGTGGACAGCGTGAACGGAATCCCCCGGCTCGCCGCCGCCCGCGCCGCCTGCACTTCACCGCGGCGCGCGTACATGCCGGTCAGCCCGACCGGCGCCAACGCCACCGGCATCGCCAGGCGTTCGCCGAACAGCGTCGTTTCCAGGCTCAGATCGGACATGTTGCGCAGGATGCGCTGGCGCAGCGCGATGTCCGACAGATCCGCGACATTGCGTTTCAGGGTGTGCTCGGCATACGCGCCGCCATCGATGTAGTGGAACAGGAACGGCGGCAGGCGGCGTTGCGCCGCTGCGCGGTAATCGGTGGAGGCGGAGATGATCATGGGTCAACCGTGGGAAGAAGGAAGCCGCGACGCGCGGGCGCGCCGGGCTTCGTTGTCGTCGAGCGTGCGCAGGGACGTGTGCACGAATTCCAGGTGCGCGTGCGCGGCGGCACGCGCGCGTTCGGGGTCGCCGGAGAGCACCCCCTCCATCATCTCGCGGTGCTGGACCGACAGCGGCTCAAAGGTGCGGGCCGAGGTATAGAGCTTCTCGCGGCTCTGCGAGATGTTGGTCTGCAGCAGTTCGAACAGGCCGCGCATGACCTGCAGCAGTACCAGGTTGTGCGAGGCCTCGGCGATGGCCAGGTGGAAGGCTGCATCGGCCCGTGCCTCACCGGCGGGGTCGTCCTTGCCGTGCGCGGCCATCATGGTGTCGAAGGCCTGGCGGATCTTCGCGCGGTCCTCGTCGGTGGCGCGCAAGGCTGCATGCCAGGCGGTCGCCCCTTCCAGTGCATGGCGGATCTCCAGCACATCGAAGCGGTATTCCGGGTCACCCTGGAACAGCGGCAGGTACGGCATCAACGGCTCATCGATGGTCTGGCGGGCGCGGGCCGCCGGCTCGCTCACGTAGGTACCGCCGCCGACCCGTGCACTCAGGAGGCCCTGGCTGGCCAACTGCGCGATCGCTTCGCGCAGCGCGGTGCGCGAGACCCCCAGCTGCACCGCCAGTGGCCGCTCGGCCGGCAACCGGTCGCCCGGCTGCAGGTTCTGCTCACGGATCAGGCCACGCAGCTGCGCGGCCACCTTGTCGGACAGGCGTTCGTTCTTCATGCCGCCATTGTCGCCCGCGTGGCGGGCGATGGGGTCGATGCCAGTAGCCGGACTGCCGCGCATGGGCTCAGGGAATCATCCAGGTCAGCCAGTAGGCCTGCACCGTGGTGAGGATGCCGACCATCACGGTGAAGATCAGGCTGTGCTTGACCGTGAAGCGGAACAGGTCCGATTCCCTGCCGGCCAGGCCGACCGCCGCGCAGGCAATCGCGATCGACTGCGGCGAGATCATCTTGCCGGTGACCCCGCCGGTGGTGTTGGCCGCGACCAGCAGCACTTCGGACACGCCGATCTGCTGGGCCGTGGTCGCCTGCAGCGCCGAGAACAGCGCATTGGACGAGGTGTCCGACCCGGTCAGGAACACGCCCAGCCAGCCCAGGAACGGCGAGAAGAAGGTGAAGGCCTTGCCGGTGTGCGCCAGGGCCAGTGCCAGCGTCGCCGACAGCCCGGAGTAGTTGGCGATGAAGGCGAACGCCAGCACCATGCCGATGGAGTAGATCGGGACCTTGAGTTCATTGGCGGTTTCAGCGAAGGTGCGCAGCGCCGCGGCCGGGCGCATCTTCAGCAGCACGATCGCGATGACCGCGCCCAGCATGATCGCCGTGCCGGTCGCCGAGACCGCATCGAACCTGTAGATCGCCTCGTACCCGGTCGGCACCGGCACGATCGGCGGCATCTTCTGTACCAGCTGATCCAGCGACGGCACCGGAATCTTCAGCACCCAGTGCTCCAGCGCGCCACCGGCGGCGAACAGCGCTTTGAATGGCGGGATGCTCCAGATCGTGACCATGGCGGTCAGGATCAGGAACGGCGACCACGCCTTGACGATCTGGCCGGTGGAATGGCGCGGCGCTTCCAGGGCCTGGGCCGCGGCTTCGGCGCTGGTTTGGGTATCGAAGCGGAAGATCCGCACCGGCTTCCACCTGCGCAGGAACAGGGTCAGGCACACCAGCGAGGTCAGCGAGGCGGTGATGTCCGGCAGCTCGGGGCCGATGAAGTTGGAGGTCAGGTACTGGGCGATTGCGAACGAACCGCCGGCCACCAGCACCGCCGGCCAGGTTTCCTTGACACCGCGCCAGCCATCCATGATCGCCATGATCCAGAACAGCACGATGAGGGTCAGGAACGGCAGCTGGCGCCCGGCCATCTGGCCGATCTCGAAGGCGTCCAGTCCGGTCACCTGCCCGGCCACGATGATCGGAATGCCCATCGCGCCGAACGCCACCGGCGCGGTGTTGACGATCAGGCACAGGCCGGCCGCATACAGCGGCTTGAAGCCCAACCCGACCAGCAGCGCGGCGGTGATCGCCACCGGCGCACCGAAGCCGGCCGCCCCTTCCAGGAACGCGCCGAACGCGAAGCCGACCATCAGCATCTGCAGGCGCTGGTCTTCGGTAACCGAGAGGATCGAGGCGCGGATGATGTCGAACTGGCCGGTCTTGACCGAGACCTTGTACAGGAACACTGCGCCCAGAATGATCCAGGCAATCGGCCACAGGCCATAGACGAAGCCATACCCGGCCGCCGCGAATGCCTGCGACAGCGGCATCCGGTAGAACAGCAGGGCGACCGCCAACGCGATCGCCACGGTGATCGTGCCGGCCAGCCACCCCTTCATGCGCAGTACGGCCAGCGCGACGAAGAAGAAGGCGATCGGCAGCAGCGCGATCAGGCTCGACAGCCAGAGGTTGCCAGCGGGGTCATACAGTTGTTGCCAGGCCTGCATCGGCGGATCTCATCAAGACGGACAGGGGTCCGCGCGGTCAGCACCGCGCGAACCAAGAACGCTCAACGACGACAATTGGTATTACCAACATACATGTCAGTCGTTGAAACTGCCCGCATTGAAACGCCAAACGCAAGCCGAGCCTATTAGACCATAGGTCTAGGCCCGCCTATTGGTAGTACCACTTAGCAGCCGCAGTCGTTCGAGCGGCCTTTGAGCTCGACCGAGTTGCCATCCGGATCGCGCAGGCGCAGCGACAGACCGTCACCCTCCGCGCCGTAGTTGCGCTCGGCCGGTCCACTCAGGACCACGTTCAGCCCCTGCAGATGCGCGCGCACCTGTTCGGCGTCGAACGGCTCCACGCGCAGGCAGACATGCTCGACATTGCGCCCTTCCCGCCCAGGTGCTGCGCCACCTTCGCGCCCCAGCGGGCCGTCGACACTGATCAGATCGATCAGCGATTCGCCGGCATGCAGATGCACCATGCCCAACGAGGGCCGCTCGCGGGCGACCGTGCAGCCCAGGACGTCGCAGTAAAAGCGCACCGCGCGTGGGAGATCCTGCACGCGCAGCACCACGTGGTCGATGCGCTGGATCTCGAAGGGACGTTCACTGCTCATGACGACTCCAGTTTTTTAGCGATACGGCTGAACACCACCAGCACGATCAGGCACAACACACTCACCCCGATAGCGATCACGTACTCACCGATGCCGACCGCGATACCGATCGCCGCGGCCATGATCAGTGAGCTGGCGGTGGTCAGGCCGCTGACCTGATCGTCGCGCGAACCGCGCAGGATCGTACCGGCGGCGACAAAGCCGACGCAGGCCACCACGGCTTCGATGAGACGGACCGGATCGACCTGCAGCAGGTCGCGGTAGCGCTCTTCCTGGAAGTGCTCGGCAATGCTGTCACCCAGCCCGACAATGAGGGCGGCAGCACCGGCGATCAGCATGTGCGTGCGCAGCCCGGCCGCATGCTTGCCCATCTCCCGCTCGATCCCAAGCGTGGCGCCGAGCAGCATTGCCACGGCGATCCGCAGCAGGATTGATAGATCTTGTTCCAGTCCCATCTGCACCTCTCATCCGGCAATGGACGGAGCGTCGCAGACAAGGGCGTCTGAGGACCGTGAAGCCAACGGCAGGCCCCGGTGAGCCTGCCGTCGCGGGGCTTACTGCGCCAGGTACCCGCCATCGATGGCGTAGTACGTGCCGGTCGCAAAGCTGGCGTCCGCACTGGCCAGCCAGGCCACCAGCGCAGCGACTTCCTCCGGCGTGCCGAGCCGGCCGAGCGCGTGCTTGCTCTCCAGCGCCTGCTTCACCTTCGGGTCCATCTTGTCGAGCAACGGCGTGGCGATGAAACCGGGGCCCACGGCGTTGATGCGGATCTTGTCTGCGGCGTGTTCCCACGCGGCCGTCTGGGTCAGCCCGACCACACCGTGCTTGGCAGCCGCGTAGGCGGAGGAGTTGCCGAACCCCACCTGGCCCAGAATCGAGGCCATATTGATGATGCTGCCCCCGTTGCCCGCGCTGCCCGCGCTGCGCATTGCCTGGATCTGCGCCCGCTGGCACAGGAACACGCTGTTGAGATTGACGTCGATGACGTTCTTCCAGCCGTCCACCGGGTAGTCGCCGCTGGCCGCCGACGGCCCGCCGATACCCGCGTTGTTCACTGCGATATCCAGCCCGCCGAGTTCCTCGACGGTCTGCTTCACGGCCGCTTCAACGGCGCTCTCGTCGGTGACGTTCAAGGCGATGCCGATCGACTTCACGCCTTTCCTGCGCAGCGCCTCGGCAGTCTTCTCCACGGCATCGGCCTTGAGGTCCCACACCGCCACCGCCGCGCCGGAATCGGCCAGCAGTTCGGCCACGGCCAGGCCGATGCCGGAGACGCCGCCGGTGACAATGGCGACCTTTCCCTTGAGTTGATAATCAATCATCGCGTTGTTCCTCGGGTTGGAATAAGGCTGCGGGCAGTGCCTGCCCATGCCTCGACCATACGCCGCGAAAACGTTACAGAACGTGCACAGCGTGCTCCGCAACAATCCTTCCCATCGCTGCAACGCACCTGCGCCTATGCTCGGGGTCGTACGCCTGCCTCCCTTCTTTCAGCGGCCGATGGCGGTCGCCCTCCCCCAAGGTAAACCCATGACAGACTCCAATGACGGCCAGTTGTTCTCCCCCACCCGTCTGGGGGCCATCGACGTCGCCAACCGCGTCGCGATGGCACCGCTGACACGCAACCGCGCGATCCACGACCGCATCCCCAATCCGCTCGCCATCCAGTACTACGAGCAGCGCGCCAGCGCCGGCCTGATCATCGCCGAGGCCACCCAGATCAGCCCGATGGGCCAGGGCTATCTCGACACGCCCGGCATCTACAGCCAGGCCCAGATCGACGCCTGGAAGAAGGTCACCGATGCGGTGCATGCACGCGGCGGCAAGATCGTGCTGCAGTTGTGGCATGTCGGCCGCATCTCGCATACCAGCCTGCTGCCCGAGGGCGAGGTCCCGGTGGCACCGAGTGCACTGCGCGCCAATGCCAAGACCTTCACCGCCGAGGGCTTTGAAGATGTCTCCGAGCCCCGCGCCCTGCGCCTGGATGAGATTCCCGGCCTGATCCAGGACTTCCGCCAGGCCGCGCGCAACGCGATCACCGCCGGCTTCGATGGCGTGGAAGTGCATGCCGCCAACGGCTACCTGATCGATCAGTTCCTCCGCGATGGCAGTAACCAGCGCACCGACGACTACGGTGGCAGCATCGAGAACCGCACCCGTCTGCTGGAGGAAGTGGTCCGCGCGATCGTCTCGGAAATCGGCGCCGACCGCACCGGTGTGCGCCTGTCGCCGGTGACACCGGCCAACGACGCTGCCGATTCCAACCCGCAGCCGCTGTTCGAACGCGCCGTCGAACGCCTGGATGCCATCGGCCCGCTGGCCTTCATCCATGTGATCGAAGGGGCGACCGGTGGCCCGCGTGACAACATCGCCTTCGACTACGCCGCCCTGCGCGCCAAGTTCAAGGGGGCCTGGATCGCCAACAACGGCTATGACCAGGCACGCGCGGAAGCGGCCGTGGCGTCGGGCTATGCCGACATGATCGCGTTCGGCCGCCCCTTCATCGCCAACCCGGATCTGGTCGAACGCTTCCGTCTCGGCGTAGCGCTGTCCGACCTGGACCAGGACACGCTGTACGGCGGCGGTGCGCACGGCTACACCGATTACCCCAGCGTTTCCGGCTGATCCGCGCGCGGTTACGGGTCGCGCATCGCATCGGTCACATCGCCGCCGGCAAGCACCGGCAGCAGCGCCCGGGGCAGCGTGCAGGGGCGCGTGGGCACACTGTCCACCCGCCACCCGCGCCCGAGCAGGATGCCCTTCCCCTTCGAGGGCGGGCCATTGCCGGGTGCCGGACAGCTGATGTCACTGAGCAGCACCTGTCCGTCGCGATCCAGCCATTGCCGGACGAAGTACTCACCCTCGGCAAAGCGCATGGTGCCGAGATTCAACAGCGTCAGCGGCTGACTCTCCACGCCCCCTTGCCAGGTGGACTGCAGTTCCACGCCGCTGAACAGCAGGCGTCGTCGCAGCAGCACCTGATGGTTGGCATCCAGCAGGACCAGTTCCTCATCGCCCCCGTCCAGATAGCGGCGCGTCCAGGTGCGGTCCGCGCCCCAGGGCAGGATATCGAAGCTCTCCGACGGCGCCGGTTCGCTGCCATCGGCCAGCATCATGCCCAGCTTTCCGTCCCGGCGGAATACCACCCGGCTACCGTCCATGCGCACCACATCGTCGACGGGACGACCCACGATACGGCCACGCTCGAGGTTGTACAGGTGCTTGACGCCGGCGGCCTGCTCCCGGAGCAGCAGCAACGGCGGGGTGACGTGGTTTTCGTCGATGGCCATGTCGGCAGGCACCGTGTAGGCCGTGCGTCCATCCCACCACAGGCGCGGTGAAGATTCGCTGCCAAACCTGCCGAGCAATCCAGTGCCGACGGCGTCGAACCGGGTCACGTCTGAAGGCGCGAACACGACCTCGCCATGGCAGTCCAGCACCGCTGCGGTCTCGGTCTGGGTGGGATGGCGCACGCGCCACGGCGGTGCCTGCCGCTGTTCGGCATCGGGTTCGTCGAGCACCGCTGCCAGCGCGGCCGGGGCGGCGGTGGGCGGGTGGGCGCCCTCCTTGTCCAGCACCTGCCAGCGGCCACCGCAGTAGTCCAGGCGGACGGCGCCACGCTGTGCGGCAAAGTGTCCGTCGGCCATCAGCCAGCCGGGCTCGGGCGTGTCGTCGGCGCTGCCGGTAGCGTGCCGATAGACCTGCTCGGGCCAGTCGCGCCGGCCTGCGGTACCGCCGTACTGTCGGTAGCGGGGATACAGGCCATCCTGCCGATAGCGGGCGATGTCCGTCGCCCTGCCCTGTGCATCCACCCGCCGCCACAGCTCGCCCTGACGCAGCCACCAGCCACCGTCGCTAACCGGCAACAGCGCGTCGATGTCATCGGAAAACACCGTCGTGCCGTTTTCATCCCGCACCTCGCAGTGCTCAGGCACCTGGACACTGCACGCAACATACACGTGGCGGCCGGCGAAGGGCCCGGCCACCCACTGGACCTGTCGCTCGTCCAGTTCCATGACCGGGCGCCCCTGCAGGTCATGGAAGCGCAGCGGACCACTGCGCGCGTTCCACAGCACGCGATCGGGTACCGCCAACGGTAGCCATTCGCCATCCTTCAGTGCCGGCAGGCGCACCTGCCCCAGCGCATCCACGACGCCCCGGCCACCGACCGCCTCACCATCCGCCTGGATGAACGCCTCCCACACAGGATCACCGGGTGGGGCCTGCCGCAGCACGAACCGTTCGTGATACTCGGTGTAGCCGCGGTCCTCGCGCAGCAGGCGTCCTGCATCGTCGTACCACTGCTGCGGCGTAGTGGGGCCCTGCGCGCGCATCCAGCGGTCGGCGGACAGCCGATGCATGCGCGCACCATTGGGGGGCACCAGCAGACGGCCATCGACGGACACCAGCGCCTCGGCGCCGAAACTGTTGCCCAGCACGGTGAACGACTGCGCGGGCGCGCCGCCTGCCAGCGACATCAGCGCGCCGACCACGAACATCCTTTTCATCGGTCATATCAGGAAAAGCGGAGCTGCACGCTACCGCCTGTCCACGGACGATGCAATGCAACCGGAGCGGCCCCGCACGCGGCGTGCCAGCGCAGCCGCGAGGGAAAGCAGGCTGTGTCCGCTCAGTACACCGGCAATGAAATGAAACTGGCCTGCTGCGGCGCGTGCCAGATCTGCTGCGTCGCCTTCTGGTAATCGCCCGGCTTGGCCAGGTAGATATTCGGCACGAACGTCTGCGGATTGCGGTCATACAGCGGGAACAGGCTCGACTGCACCTGCACCATCACCCGATGGCCCGGCTGGAACACATGGTTCGCCGTTGGCAGACCGAATCTATAGTCCAGCACCTGGTTGCTCGCGATCGCCTTCGGGTCGCTGAAGCTCTCGCGGTACCGGCCACGGAAGATCGCCATCGAGACCGACAGCTCGTACCCGCCCATCTCGGGCGTCGACGGCGTCTGGTCGGGATACACATCGATCAGCTTCACCACCCAGTCGCTGTCGCTGCCACTCGTCGCCGCCTGCAGATTGACCTGCGGCGCACCACCGATCCGCAGCGGCTCGGTCAAGGGCTCACTGACGAAGGTCAGCACGTCCGGCCGGCCGTCCACGAAGCGCTGATCCTTCACCAACCAGCTCGTCCACATATCGCGGTCAGCGAACCGCACCGGGCGCGGCACGAACGGCACCGGCTTGGCTGGATCGGACACATACGCCTCGAACGTCGCCTCTCCCGCCTGCGGTGCTTCGAAGGACAGCTTGCCGCCCGCGCGCAGATACAGCGGCCTGGATTGGGCCACGCTGCGCGGCCACTGCTGCAGCTTGTCCCACTGGTTTTCGCCGGTGTTGTAGATCAGTACCGGCGGCGTCTGCGCCTTGGGCGCGCCATCCACGAGGTACTGATCGAAGAACGGCTTGAGCACATCGCGGCGGAACTGCAGCGCGGTGTCGCCGTCGAACTTCAACGGCCCCAGGCTGCTGCCGTCATAGTTGACCTGGCTGTGCCGCCACGGCCCCATCACCAGATAGTTCAGCGTGTTGCCGGTGTCACGCGGCTCCATCGCCGCATAGCTGTGCACCGCGCCCCACATGTCTTCCTGGTCCCACAGCCCCTGCAGCCACATGGTGGGTACCTTCAACTCGGTCTTGGCCATGCGCGCGTCCAGCGCCTGCTCCTGCCAGAACGCGTCGTAGGCCGGGTGTTCGATCAGCTTGTGCCACCACGGCAACTGATCCAGGCCATTGGCCTTGGCGTAGTCCCCGGCCGAGCCGGCGCGCAGGAAGGTCGTGTAGTCGTCGTAGCCCACGCTGGGAATCGACGGCCCCTTGCCGCGCCTGGCCAGCTGACCGGTGAAATAGCCGAAATTGACCTGCCGGAACGCACCGTAGTTGAGCCAGTCATCGCCCATCCAGCCATCGATCATCGGGCTCTGCGGCGCGGCCACCTTCAATGCCGGGTGCGGGTTGGTCAGCGCCATCACCACGGTGAAACCCTCATAGGACGAGCCCAGCATGCCGACCTTGCCGTTGCTTTCGGGCACATGCTTGACCAGCCAATCGATGGTGTCCCATGCGTCGGTCGCGTGGTCCACCTTCGTGGTGTTGAGCGGCCCGCGCAGCGGCCGGGTCATCACATAATCGCCCTCGGAGCCGTACTTGCCGCGGATGTCCTGGAACACCCGGATGTAACCGCCATCAACGAACACCTCATCCCCCTGCGGCAGGATGTCGCGCATGTTCGGCGAATCCATGCGCTTGGCACGGTTGGCGGCATCGTACGGGGTACGGGTCAGCAGGATCGGCGCGTTCCTGGCGCCCTTGGGCACCACGATCACCGTGTAGAGTTTCGTTCCGTCACGCATCGGCACCATCACCACGCGCTTGTCGTAGTTGTCCTGCGCCGTGGGCGTCACGAAGCCCTTGGCGGGAATGTCCGGGGTCATCGGCGAGGTCTGCGCCGACACACTGGCCGCAACCATCAGACTCAACAACGCAACTGGCAATACACGCACACGCATGGGGCTCTCCCGGCAGTGATGGCAACTCCCGCAGCCTAGCGCCGCAGGCGCGGCCCCGGTAGATGCCGATCGGCCTGTTCCGTGGCCGTTTCGCGCATTCAGCTGCCAATCACCGTTTCGTGCAAAGCCTGCCAGCGCAGCGTGCCGTCCGGGCGGCTCACGAGGACAGCCAAGGCCTCACGTCGATGGCCGGTGCCATCCGCACCGATCTGATCCTCGCGATAGCGCACCGCGCAGGCGGCTGGCGCGAGCGGCAGGTACTGCAGTGCATCGACCGTGATCCGCAACCCGGGCCGGCTGCCATGGGCGGCGGCGAAGAAGCCGGCCAGCGCGGGCGTGTCCAGGCGGACGCCACGGATCCCGACCATGCTGAAGTCCTCGCTGAAGTGGGCCAGCAGTGTGTGCAACGCAGCCACCGGCGAGCGCCCGGTGAACCAGTCTTCGATCAGCACATGCAGGTCATGGATCTCGTTGAAGGCAAGCGTGTCATTCATGGGGAGGTTCTCAAGGCAAGGGAAGACGCCGGCAGGCGCCATAGCAGAAGCATCGGCAGCAGGCTCATGGCCGCCGCCAGCATCAGGGTGAGCGGGAACGCGTGCGCTGGCAGCACGGACGACAGCACTGCCAGCACACAGGCCAGCAGCGCGGCGGCCAGACAGAAACTGAGTTGACGGTTGAGATTCCACAGCGCACTGCCCGGCAGCAGCTCCGCGTCCGCCAGCCTCTGGAACGCGAGCGTCTGTGCGCTGCTGCTGCACAGGCTCCCGCCCAGGCCCATCAGTGCGAAGGCCAGCACCGGCAGCCACGGCTGGCTGGCCTGTATGCCGATCAACAGCGCGATGCCGACCGCCTGGCATCCCATGCCGGCCGTCAACAGCGGGCGCGCCCCGATGCGTGGCAGCCAGTGTCGTGTGGTGGCGATGGCGCAGGCCGAGGCGATCGCCCACGGCAGCATGAAGCCGCCGATGGCCGCGGCGCCGTAGCCCTGGCGATGCAGCAGCAGCGTGGCCACCAGCTGGGTGCCGATGAACGTACCGGGCACCAGCAGATAGACCAGCATCGCCAGCCGCAGCGAGGCATGCCGCAGCAGCGACCACTGCAGGACCGGATGATCCGTACGGCGTGCACTGCGGGCATACAACGCCAGCACCAGGGTGGCGGCCACGAGCAGGCCCGCGCCCAGCATCCACTGCCCCGGCTCTGCCAGCAGGCTCAGCGCGACCAGCAACACGCTCAGGCCCAGTGAGCCGAGCAACAGCCCGCGACGGTCCAGCGCAGGTACGGCCACCGGCGCACGCGGGCGTACCCACGCGGCCGCCAGCGCGAAGGCCACCATGGCCAGCGGCACACTGACCAGCAGCACGCCGCGCCATGAGCCCCACTCCACCAGCACACCGCCCAGTGTGGGCGACAGCGCCGGCACCAGCAGCGCCACCGCCATGATGCGGGCGGTCAGGCGCGCGCGGTCGGCCGGTGGGCATTCGCGGTAGGCCATCGCCTGCCCGACCGGAATCAGCAGTCCGCCGCCCAGCCCCTGCAGCAGCCGCCAGCCGATCAACCCCTCGATGCTGGCCGCGGTGCCCGCCAGTACCGCGCCCACCGTGAACAACGCCAGCGAGACGCACAGCACCCGGCGTTCGCCAAGACGCGCCGCCAGCCAGCTGCCCAGCGGAATGACCAGGGTCAGACCAAGCATGTAGGCATTGCCGATCCACGCCAGCTGGGGCACGGACGCGTGCAGCTCGGTGGCGATGGCCGGATACGCGACGGTACCGATGAACATGTTCACCAGGTCCAGCGAGAATCCCAGCAGGTACAACGTTTCCACCCTGGCCCGGTATGTCATGCGGCGCTCCGATTGCGAGGCGGCAGCATGCGCGTTGGCGGCGGCTGGATATACAGGCAACCGGATGCAAGACTGTCAAACCTTTTTTGACAGTTAGAGCGCCGCCATGGTCAGCCTGGACCGCTTCGAGACCTTCAAGGCGATTGTCGACGCCGGCAGCCTGACCGCTGCCGCGCAGCGCCTCGGCCAGAGCCGCGCCGTGGTGAGCTTCAACCTCAAGCGACTGGAACAGGAACTGGGCGTGACGCTGCTGGTGCGCAATACGCGCAGCCTGGCGCTGACCGAGGCCGGCGAACGCTTTTACCAGCACTGCACTGCCCTGTTGACGACTGCCGAGCTGGCGATCGAGGAGGCACGCAGCGAACAGCTGCAGCTGCGTGGCACGCTGCGGCTGACCACCACGCCGGAGTATGCGATCGCCCGGGTCGTGCCGGTGCTGGAATCATTCCGCGCCCTGCATCCGGAGCTGCGCCTGCACCTGTCCACCTCACCGGCGCCGGCGGACCTGATTCCCGAGCGGTTCGATCTGGCGATCCGGTTGGGGCGCCTGCAGGACTCGCAGCTGCGCGCGACCCTGCTGGACGAACACGCGCTGTGCGCGGTCGCCGCGCCGTCGTTGTTGTCCACGCTGCCCGATGATGCCGCGCGCGATGACCCGGACTGGATCCGCACGCTGCCACGATTGGGGTATCCGCGCCTGGCGGATCTACCGCTGGTGGCGCCCGATGGCAGCGACCAGGTGTTTGCCTGCAACCCCGCCCATGCGGTGGTTACGGTCGACAACGCATCCACGCTGCGCGCCTTCGCGCTGGCCGGGGCCGGCGCGACCGTGTTGCCGCAGTGGTTGATCGATGACGATCTGGCGCAGGGCCGGCTGCTGCCGATCCTGCGCCGTCATCGCTTCCCGCGCCAGGGCGTATATGCGGTGTTTCCGAACACCGCCCAGCCCTCGCGCCGGGTCCGGCTGCTGCTGGCGCACCTGCGCGAGCACCTGCCGGGGTGAGCGGTGGCACGACCACCGGTCGTGCCCTACCCCGTAACGCGCGTTGCGTCCGATCCGCGGCCGGTACCGCCCGTGGGTCGGTACCGGCGCGTTCGTCAGCTCAGCGGACGACCTGCTCGGCCAGCTGCAGCGGCACGCGCTGCACCGGTGCATTGGCCGCGCGCGAGAGCTGCACTTCGTACTGCCCACCGGCGATCTTCCACTGCTTGGCGGCGGTATCGAAGCTGGCCAGCGTCTTTGGCTCGGCTTCGATGCGGATCCGGCGGCTTTCGCCCGGCTGCAGCGTCACCTTCTGGAAGCCGATCAGGCGGATCGGAGTGGTGCTGCCCTGCGGCAGCTGCAGGTACAGCTGCGGCACATCCGCACCGGCGACCTTGCCGGTGTTGCGCACGTCCACGCTGGCGACCACACGCTGGCCTTCCACGACCACCTGCAGGTTGTCGTAGCCGAAGCTGGTGTAGGACAGGCCATGGCCGAACGCGTACTGCGGGGTCAGGCCCTTGGCGGCGAACCACTTGTAGCCGACGTTGGCGCCTTCGATGTCGTAATCGATGGTGTCATCCGGCTTGTTCTTCGGGTTGAAGCCCAGGCCATTGACGTGCGGGCGCGGCAGCTGGCTGACATCGGTCGGCCAGGTCACCGGCAGGCGACCGGACGGATTGACCTTGCCGGTCAGCAGCGCGGCGATGCCTTCACCGCCCCGGATGCCCGGGTACCAGGCCTGCAGGATGGCCGGCACCTGCTGCAGCCACGGCAGCTCGACCGGACCATTGGTTTCCAGCACCACCACGGTCTTCGGGTTGGCCTTGGCCACACCGGCGATCAGCTTGTCCTGGTTGTCCGGCAGCTGCATGTGCGGCAGATCGACCGATTCGGCCGACCACTGCGTGGCGAACACGATGGCCACATCGGCGGCTGCGGCAGCGCGCGCGGCGGCGGCCACATCGCGGCCATCCACGTAATCGATGCGGGCATCCGGACGCTCGGCGCGCAGCGCTTCCAGCGGCGAGGACGGGTGGAAGATCACCGGGCCCGGCCAGGTGGTCGGCATCACGCCCGGCACCGCATTGGTGCCCCGCGCGGTCCAACCCACCATCGAAGAACCGCCGCCGCCGATCACGCCCTTGTCGGCATGGCCACCGATGATGACGATGCGCTGCACGTCCTTGCCCAGCGGCAGCAGATCATCGGCATTGCGCAGCAGCACGCTGCCTTCTTCAACGGTACGCTGCGCGGCGTGGAAGCCGGCCTCATCGTCGATCGGCTCATGCACCGGCGGCAGATCGAAATTGCCGTGCGCGAACATGGTGCGCAGGATGCGGCCGACCATGTCGTCCAGGCGCGCCTGCGGCACCACGCCACCGGCCACGGCCAGGCGCAGCGGTTCGTCGAAATAGACCGCCTTGTCGAACACTTCACCGGCCGACTGCTGGTCCAGGCCGGCCAGCGCCGCCTTGGAGCCGCTGTGCACGCCACCCCAGTCGGACATCACGAAACCGGGGAACTTCCATTCCTGCTTGAGCACCTCGTTCATGAGGTAATCGTGTTCGCAGCCGTAGGTGCCGTTGATGCGGTTGTACGAGCACATCGCCGAACCGGGCTTGCCGATGTCCATGGCGATCTCGAACGCCAGCAGGTCCGATTCGCGCATCGCCTGCTCGCCGATCTCGGCACTGTGGAAATTGCGCGAGGTCTCCATGTCGTTGAGCGCGAAGTGCTTCATCGTGGAGATGACGTGCTGGCTCTGCACGCCGCGGATCGACTCACCGACCAGCACACCGGCCAGCAGGGGATCTTCACCGGCGTATTCGAAATTGCGGCCATTGCGCGGATCGCGCTGCAGGTTGACGCTGCCGGCCAACAGGATGTTGAAGCGCTGCTGCCAGGCTTCGCGACCCATGGTGGCACCGCCAGCGAAGGCGATATCCGGGTTCCAGCTGGAGGCCGTGGACGGGCCGGACGGCATCGCGGTGGCGTGGTCGCCCTTGCGCAGGCCGCCCGGATTGGTCACGCCAACACCGGCATCGGCCGACTGCTGCGCCGGAATGCCCAGACGCGGGACGCCCGGCACGAAACCGGCCGAACCCACCGCGCCCTCCGGCAGCGGACCGCCATCCTTGCCCAGCCCGAAGTAGCTGTGCAGCATCTGGAACTTCTCATCCACGGTCATCTGCGCAACCAGCGCCTTGGCGCGGGCATCGGCGTTCAGGCCGGTGTCCATCCACGGCGTGTCGCCACCGACCGGCGCGGCATAGCCCAGGGTCAGCAGCGTGGCGGCGGTGGTGCCCTTCTTGCCGTCATGGGTGCGCAGCTTTATCGCCGCCGACGTGGCCGACTGGAAGCCATCGCTGAAGTAGCTTTCATTGGCTTCCAGCGCGACACGCGACGGATCGAAGCCCGCGGTGGTGGCCGCATCGGCGCTGACCGCGCCCAGCAGCACGGCCGGCGCGCCCAGGCGCGAACCGGTGACCAGCGGCGGCAGTGCCGCAGCATCGGCGGCGCTGGTGTACAGCGCGACCACGTGGCGGCCATCGTTGAGGCGCAGATAATTCAGCGACGGCTGCTCGGTGCCCGATTCGGCCTCGATCGGCAGGCGGGTGAGCACGACACTGCCGGTCTGCTGCGCGGCGGCCGGATCGGCGGTCACGAAACGATAGTGATAACCCAGCGCATCGGCCAGGCCCTGCAGTGGGTCCACGCGGTCCGCGCGGCGCTCCACGTTGCGCACGGTCACTGCATCGACCTGCAGCTGCTCCAGCTGCGCGGCGACCACGGCGGCGTCCAGGTCACCCGGGGTCTGTTCCAGGGTCAGCACGGTGAACGCGTCGGTGGTGGCGGCCGGGGCAGCAGCCCAGGCGGAAGCGCTCAGCGAGAGCGCGATGGCGGCCGTCAGGGCCAGGGGCTTTGAAATCGTTTTCATGAGCGGACGAAACACCTTTGCTTGCGCAATAAATCCAGGGAGTCTTGCCGCAGAAGGGTGCAGCGCCATGTCGGCGGGAACCACGCGCGGGCGCGCGGAACCGTTTACAACGCAAGGCGATGACGGCTACGTCCAGGCCCCTCCGCCCGTCGTGACAGCCGCACCACCCGGGAGCCCGTGACCGGCGCCCCACCCGGAAGAGTGGGCGAGCGTGTTCATGCCTGTCAACAGGATGCTTACATTTGAGACACCGCAACCCGCGCGAAATCAGGGTGACAGGGGCTTCATCACCCGGGTGTCGGCGCCCTCAACCACCTGCCCACGCTGGTCGCGCGGCTGCATCGGCGCCAACGGCAGCCCATCGCTGTCGGCTTGCAGCACCGAGCGTGGCTCGCCGGGCGCGAACAGGAAGGCCTCGCCCCATTGGCGCAGCGCCACCACCAGCGGGAACAGCGCGCGACCGCGCTCGGTGAGCACATATTCCTGATAGCTGCGGCCTTCGCCCAGCGGCTGCTGCGTCAGCACGTCCGCCTCCAGCAAGGCCTGCAGGCGCTGGCTGAGCATGCTGCGCGACATCCCCAGGCGGCGCTGGAAATCGCTGAAGCGGCGCACCCCGTCGAAGGCCTCGCGCACGATCAGCAGCGACCAACGGTCACCGACCAGATCCAGCGCGCGCCCCACCGGGCAGGGGGTAGTGGCATCGGTTGTCATGTGCGGCCTCCTTTCGAGGTTTCATTTTAGAACCACATACTCCAGAATCAACTGGTTCTGTTTTGAGACTGCATCATGCCGCTCCCTGCCTCCGCCTCGCGGGCATCCACCTCCCCGCTCCCCTCCGCCTTGCTGATGCTGTTCGCCTGCGCCGCCGGTTTGAGCGTGGCCAATGTCTATTACGCCCAGCCCTTGCTGGATGCCCTGGCCGCCGATCTCCAGATCAGTACGTCCCGCATCGGCGCGGTGATCGCCGCCACCCAGCTGGGTTCGGTGGCGGCGCTGCTGTGGGTGGTGCCACTGGGTGACCGCGTGGACCGCCGCCGCCTGATCGCGATCCAGACCATTGGCCTGGTGCTGGCCCTGCTGGCCGTCGCGCTGGCGGCGCAGGCCTGGAGTCTGTTGCTGGGCATGCTCGCAGTGGGCCTGCTCGGCACCGCGATGACCCAGGGGTTGATCGCCTATGCCGCCGCCGCTGCAGGCGTGCACGAGCGTGGCCGCGTGGTTGGTGCCGCACAGGCGGGCGTGGTGGTCGGGTTGTTGTTGGCACGCGTCGTGGCCGGCGCAGTCGCCGATCTGGGCGGATGGCGGGCGGTGTACCTGCTCTCGGCGGCGCTGATGGTGGTGACGGGCGCGCTGTTGTGGGCGCGTCTGCCACGGCTGCCGGCCTCGACTGCATCCACCGTACGCACCGGGTTGATCGCCTTGCTGCGGCAACAGCCCGTGCTGCGCCAGCGCGGCGTGCTGGGCCTGCTGCTGTTCACCGTGTTCGGCCTGTTCTGGAGCAGCATGAGCCTGCCGCTGGGCGCGCCGCCGTATGCGCTCAGCCACACCGCCATCGGCGCCTTCGCGCTGGTCGGGCTGCTGGGTGCGTTGGCGGCGGCACGCAGTGGGCACTGGAGTGACCGGGGCCATGCCGGGCGGGTCACCACCGGCGCCCTGTGGCTGATGCTGCTGAGCTGGCTGCCGATCGCCGCGATGTCCCACCACCTGGGCTGGCTGGTGCTCGGCGTGCTGCTGCTGGATCTGGCGGTGCAGGCGCTGCACGTGACCAACCAGAGTCGGATTCTGGCCGCAGCCCCGCACGCGCAGGCGCAGGTGATCGCCGCCTACATGCTGTTCTACGCTGCCGGCAGTGGGCTGGGGGCGCTGGCCGGCAGTGCGTTGTATGCCGCGTTCGGCTGGCCCGGGGTCTGCATGGCGGGTACCAGTGTGTCGCTGCTCGCGCTGGTGGTGTGGTGGGCGATGCCGGGTTATCACACCATCACCGGTGGTCATGAGCCCTGCCCGGTTCCGGGCGGATCGCGGCTCGATAATGACCGCTCACGTCCCGGAGCCGCCGCATGCCCCCACACCGCCACTTCGATCAACTCTGGCGCGACCGCAACGACACCTCCCGGCAACGCAGCCCGCGGGTGCTGATCCGGGTGTTCGTCGGCCCGGGCGAACTGGAAGCACGGGTGGCGTTCTACGAGCAGTTGCAGGGCCTGGTCGCCGATGCGGGCTTTCCGTTCCCCGAGGCCGGCCTGCGCCTGGCGATGGTCGGGGCATTCCTGCTGATCGAGGGCGCGCCGGACAAGCTGGCTCCGTTCACCTCCACCACCGGCACGCTGCTGGTGGATGACGTGCAGCCCTATTACGACCGGCTGGTGGCGGCCGGGGCGCAGATCATCTTTCCACTGCAGGTCGTGCCCACCGGCGCGGCCTTCAACGCCGTGCATCCGGACGGCACCGTGGTCGAGTACGTGCACCATCGGCCCGATCCGCAGGGGCGCTGAGTAGATCCTCGCCATGCGTGGATGCCCTCCATCACGCGCGTGGCCATCCCATCTGGCGCGCTGCCATTCCGCTCTCCTGAAGCATTCATCACCCTCAACCGGTTCGGAATCCGGCCGCCGAATTCGTTAGCATTTTTACTAATTGCGGGTAGGATTGTCGGTCTCAGCCTTTGACACGCGTGCTGCCGATACTCGCCGCCATGCCCTTGTTTCCTGTCCGTTTCCGCCTGCTCCAGCCCTGCCGGGAGGCCCGCTGATGGGCGCCGTGCTGGCCCTGGACCGGCTGCTGGAAACCCGCCGGGTCTGGCGGGGGCAGCCGCGTGCGGCCTTCCCCGAGGTGGCCCCGCACCCGACCGGCCACCCGGCGCTGGATGCCCGACTGCCCGGCGGTGGCTGGCCGCCCTCGGCGCTGTCGGAGGTGCTGCTGGCCTCGCCCGGGGTCGGTGAGCTGGCCTTGGTCTGGCCGACGCTGGCGCGGCTGAGCCAGCAACAGCAGACCGTGGTGCTGATCGCCCCGCCGCACCTGCCGCATGCCCCGGCCTGGGCCCGCGCCGGGCTGGCACTGAACCAGGTGCAGGTGGTCCAGGCCAGCCCGCGCGATGCCTTGTGGGCCGCCGAGCAATGCCTGCGCTCGGCCGCATGTGCGGCGGTGCTGTGCTGGCCGCAGCAGGCCGATGACCGCGCGCTGCGCCGGCTGCAGGTGGCGGCCGAAACCGGCCAGTGCCTGGGGTTTTCCTTCCGGGATGCCCGGCATGCGCGCAACCCCTCCCCGGCCGCGCTGCGCCTGCAGCTCGACGATGGCCAGGTGCGGGTGCTCAAGTGCCGCGGCGGGCTGGCACCGGCGCAGCCGCTGCCGCTGGCCGTGGCTCATTGAGCCGCCGCCGTGGACTGGGCCTGCCTGCTGCTGCCGCACCTGGCGCTGGATGCCGCCCTGCGCCAGCAACCGGACCCGGCTGCGCCGCTGGTGCTAGTCACCGGCCCGGCGCAGCGACGCGTGCTGCATGCGGTCAGTCCCTCGGCCCGGCAGCTCGGGCTGCGCCGCGGCATGCTGCTCTCAGCTGCGCAGGTGCTCACCCGCGACATGCTCACCGTGGAGTACGACCCGCGCGCCGAACAGGCCACCCGCCAGCTGTTGGCCAGTTGGCTGTACGGCATCAGCTCGCAGGTCAGCCTGGATTTCCCGCACGCGCTGGCACTGGAAATCCGGGCCAGCCGCGCGCTGTTTGGTGATTGGCCGAAGGTCGAGCAGCGGTTGACCCGTGGCCTGACCGAACTGGGTTTCCGCCACCGGCTGGTGGCCGCACCGAATCCGCATGCCGCCAGCGTGCTGGCCCGCGTGCATGGCCGGCTCGGCGTGGGTGCGCACCAGGTGGAGGCGGCGCTGGCCCAGGTGCCGATCGAACGCAGCGGGTTGCCGGCCGAGGCGGTCACGGTGCTGGCGCGCTCGGGGTTGCGCACGCTGGGCGCGGCGTTCGGCCTGCCGCGCGAGAGCCTGGCCCGGCGCTTCCCGCCGCAGGTGCTGGCGCACCTGGATGCGCTGCGCGGGATCAGCACGCCGCCGCTGCGCTATTTCCAGCCGCCGGACCGCTTCGATGCGCGCATCGAGTTCGAGTACGAGGTCGAGTCCACCCAGGCCATGCTGTTCCCATTGCGGCGCCTGACCGCCGATCTGGCCGCATTCCTGTGCTCGCGCGATGGCGGCGTGCTGCAGTTCGATCTGTGGTTCGAGCACGAACACCACCCCGATACGCGCCTCTCGATCGGCCTGCTCGCGCCCGAGCGCGAACCGGCGATGCTGTTCGAACTGGCCCGCAACCGTGTGGATCATCTGCAGTTGCCAGCGGGCAGCCGCGGCCTGCGCCTGCAGGCCGAGCAACTGCCGCCGTTCGTCCCGGCCGCACGCGATCTGTTCGACCCGCGCCCGCAGCAGGCGATGCCGTGGGAGCAGCTGCGCGAGCGTCTTCGCGCCCGGCTCGGCGATGACGCTGTGCAGGGGCTGGGGCTGCGTGCCGACCATCGGCCCGAACGCGCGACCGGTGACGCCCAGGGCGCGCCCAAGCCCCCGCCCCCGGTGCTGCCGATGCGCCCGGGCTGGCTGCTGGCCCAGCCGCAGGCGCTGCAGGATCCGCACCTGCGCATCCTGTCCGGGCCGGAGCGGATCGAATCGGGCTGGTGGGATGCCGGCGACATCCGCCGCGACTATTACGTCATCGAAACGCCGCAAGGCCAGCGCGGCTGGGCGTATACCGCCGCCGATGCACGCAGCGGACCGTTCATGCTGCACGGCTGGTTCGCATGAGCGCACCGCTGCCCGGATACGCCGAGCTGCATTGCCTGTCGGCCTTCAGTTTCCAGCGCGGCGCGTCCATCGCCGAGGAGTTGTTCGCGCGTGCCAAGGGCCAGGGCTACCACGCGCTGGCGATCACCGATGAGTGCTCGCTGGCCGGTATCGTGCGCGCCTGGCAGGCTGCGAAGAAGCACGCACTGCCCCTGATCACCGGTGCCGAATTCCAGCTGGAGGACGGCCCGAAACTGGTGCTGCTGTGCACCGACCAGGGCAGCTACGCCGCGCTGTGCCAGTTGATCACGACCTGCCGCCGGCGCGCGCCCAAGGGTGAGTACCGCTGCCTGCGCAGCGACATCGAACCGCTGCACGCCGGCCTGCTGTGCCTGTGGGCAGACCCTGCCCCGGGCATCGAGGATGCGCAGTGGCTGCAAGCCTGCTTTCCGCAGCGGCTGTGGCTGGCCGTTGAACTGCACCGCGAGGCCGATGATCGCGCGCGCCTGCAGCGCCTGCGTCGTTTCGGCCGCGACCAGGGCATTCCACTGGTGGCCAGCGGCGATGTGCACATGCACGTGCGCCGCCGCCGCGCGCTGCAGGACACCCTCACCGCAATCCGCCACCACTGCACGCTCGGCGAGGCAGGCTGGCGGTTGTTCCCCAACGGCGAGCGTCACCTGCGCACCCGCCAGGCCCTGGCCACGCTGTACCCGCCCGAGCTGCTGGCCGAGACCCTGCGCATCGCCGAGCGCTGCCACTTCGATCTCAAGCAACTGAAGTACACCTACCCGCGCGAACTGGTACCGGCCGGCCACGACCCGGCCAGCTGGCTGCGGGTGCTGGTGGAAGAAGGCATGCAATGGCGTTGGCCCGCGGGCGAGACGCCCCAGCAGCGCCACCAGATCGAACACGAACTGGCGCTGATCCACACCAAGCAGTACGAGTCGTACTTCCTGACCGTGCACGACATCGTGCGCTTCGCGCGCCGGCAGCAGATCCTCTGCCAGGGCCGTGGCTCGGCCGCCAATTCCTCGGTGTGCTACGTACTGGGCGTGACCGAGATCGACCCCAGCGAGATGGAGCTGCTGTTCGAGCGCTTCATTTCCGCCGAACGCGACGAGCCGCCGGATATCGACATCGACTTCGAACACGAACGCCGCGAGGAAGTGCTGCAGTACGTGTTCAACCGCTACGGCCGCGAACGCGCCGCCTTGACTGCCGTGGCGATCAGCTACCGGGGCCGCAGCGCGGTACGCGATGTGGCGCGGGTGCTTGGCCTGCCGCCGGACCAGGTCAACGAACTGGCCGCCTGCCTGGACCGCTGGAGCAGCCATGAGCCGCTGCCGGAGGCCTTGCGTGAGCGCGGCTTCGATCCGGAGACCCCGCTGATGCGGCGGGTGGTGGCGCTGACCAGTGAACTGGTCGATTTTCCACGCCACCTGTCCCAGCACCCCGGCGGCTTCGTGATCTCCGAACACCCCCTGTCCACGATGGTGCCGGTGGAAAACGCGGCCATGGCCAACCGCACGGTGATCCAGTGGGACAAGGACGACCTGGATGTCACCGGCCTGATGAAGGTCGACTGCCTGGCGCTGGGCATGCTCACCGCGGTACGCAAATGCCTGGCGATGCTGGAAGCGCATGGCGGACCGACGATGACCATGGCGAAGATTCCGCAGGGCGATGAGCCCACCTACGACATGATCTGCCGCGCCGACACCCTGGGCGTGTTCCAGATCGAGTCCCGCGCCCAGATGGCGATGCTGCCGCGCATGCAGCCGCGCTGTTTCTACGACCTGGTGATCGAAGTGGCGATCGTGCGCCCCGGCCCGATCCAGGGCGACATGGTCCACCCGTATCTGAACCGACGGAAGAAGCTCAAGGAAGAAGGCATCGAAGAGATCGACTACCCACCCGCGCTGGAGAAGGTCTTCAAACGCACCCTGGGCGTGCCGCTGTTCCAGGAACAGGTGATGCAGCTGGCGGTCGCCGCCGCCGGCTTCAGCCCCGGACAGGCTGACGCACTGCGCCGCTCGATGGCCGCCTGGAAGCGCCACGGTGGGCTGGAGCCGCACCGCGACAAACTGCTCGCCGGCATGGCCGCCAACGGCTACAGCCGCGAATACGGTGAGCGCCTGTTCGAGCAGATCAAGGGCTTCGGCAGTTATGGCTTCCCGGAAAGCCACGCGGCCAGCTTCGCGCTGATCACCTATGTCAGCTGCTGGCTCAAGTGCCATCACCCCTCCGCATTCGCCGCCAGCCTGATCAACAGCCAGCCGCTGGGGTTCTATACCCCGGACCAGATCCTGCAGGACGCGCGCCGTCATGGCGTGCCAGTGCTGCCGGTGGATGTGCGCTATAGCGACTGGGACTGCACGCTGGTGCCGCCCACCTCGCCAGGCCGGCCATTTGGCATCCGGCTGGGGCTGCGCCTGGTCGATGGCTTCAGCGAGGCGGTCGCCACCGGCGTGGTGCAGGCGCGCCACCGTTCGCCCTTTGAGAGCGTGGCCGACCTGAGCCAGCGCGCACAGCTGGACCGTCGCCACCAGGGCCTGCTGGCCGATGCCGGTGCACTCAAGGGCCTGAGCGGCCATCGCCATCGCGCGCGCTGGGACGTCTCCGGCGTGGAAAAGCCGCTGCCGCTGTTCGACATGGCCCGCGCCACCGCCGAAGCCGCCGTCGCGCTGCCGCTGCCCAGCGCGTTCGAGGACATGCAGGCCGATTACAACACCACCGGCACCACGCTGGGCCGGCACATGGTCTCCTTCATCCGCAGCCAGCTGCGCCAGCGCCGCTGCAACCGCTCCGACGAACTGGCCGCCCTGCCGCACGGGCGCAGCGTGCGGTTTGCCGGGCTGGTACGCATGCGCCAGCGCCCGCAGACTGCCAGCGGGGTCACCTTCCTCACCCTGGAAGACGAATGCGGCATGGTCAATGCGGTGGTCTGGCGCAAAATCGCCGACCGCCAGCATCGCGTGCTGGTTGAAGCGCAACTGATGCAGATCGACGGCCGGCTCGAGCGCGTGGACGGCGTGCAGCACCTGATCGTCCGCCAGATGCACAACATCGACACCCTGATCGACGGCGTGCGTACCCACAGCCGCGATTTCCGCTGAGCCATCCCGTGACCAACCTCACGCTCTGAATGTAATCCCAGACTTTTCCGACTGGTGCCGTGAAGGGCGTATCCGGTATGGTCGCAGCCTTCCAAGGATCCGGAGAACCCCATGTCGCGCGCGCTGACCGTCACCACGCTGGTCGTTTCCAGCCTCGCCCTGATCGTTTCCGGTTGGACCGCGCTGCGCCTGCACCAGAGCCAGTCCGAGGAGCGTGTCATCACCGCCCGTGGCGTGGTGATCCGCGATGCCAGTGGCCAGGCGCGGGTGATTCTCGGCGCCCCCGTCCCCGATCCGCTCACCAAGGGCATCACCCAGGGGCCGCGTGCGTCACCGCTGTCAGGCCTGATCCTGCTGGGCGCCGATGGCTCCGAGCGTGGCGGCTACGGCACCGCCGATGTCGGCGACGAGGCCATCCTCACCTTGGACGATGCCACCGGCACCACCGAGGTATTCAAGGTCACCGCCAACCCGGATCGCGGCGCCACCCTGGTCGTCAAACACCAGAACAGCACCGGCGCGATGCTGACCTCCTGGCAGGGCAAACCGGAACTGATCTTCCTCAACGACGACGAACAGACGCACTACGTCAGCCCGAACGCCGCCGCCGCGCCCTGACATCGGCGGGCGGTGATTTTCGGGTAGCGCTATGACAACCTGTCCGTTGTTACGGGACCGCCCTGCTGGCGCGCCGACGCGCCGCAGCCGTCCCCGCTTCCGGAGCTCCCCATGCCCATCGCTGCCCCCACCTGGCCCCAGGCCACCACTGTCGACGAGATCCGCCACAACCTGGCGATGGTCCGCGAACGCATCGCCCGCGCCTGCGCACTGGCCGGCCGCGACCCGGCCGGCGTGCGCCTGCTGCCGGTCAGCAAGACCGTCGATGAGGCCCGCCTGCGCCTGGCGTGGGAGGCCGGCTGCCATGAGCTGGGCGAGAACAAGGTGCAGGAAGCCCAGCGCAAGGCGGCGGCGATGGCCGACCTGCCCGGCCTGCGCTGGTCGGTGATCGGCCACCTGCAGACCAACAAGGCACGTGACTTCGCACGCTTCGCCAGCGAGTTCCAGGCGCTGGACAGCCTGCGCGTGGCACAGGCGCTGGATCAGCGGCTGGAACTGGAGCAGCGCACGCTGGATGTGTTCGTGCAGGTCAACACCTCGGGCGAAGACAGCAAGTACGGCCTGGACCCGATCGAGGTCGCCGACTTCGTGCAGCAGTTGCCAGCGTTTCCGAATCTGCATGTGCGCGGGTTGATGACCCTGGCGGTGTTCTCCCCGGATCCGGAACAGGTGCGCCCGTGCTTTGCGCGCCTGCGCGAACTGCGCGACCGGCTGCGCCCCACCCTGCCGACGGGCATCAGCCTGGAGGAGCTCTCCATGGGCATGTCAGGTGATGTCGAGATCGCCATCGAAGAAGGCGCGACCGTGGTGCGCGTGGGCCAGGCCATCTTCGGCGCGCGTTCGACGCCGGACAGTGTTTACTGGCCGACCCCGACATGAGCGGCTATCGCCTGCAATCGCAGCAGGCGGTCGGTGAGCAGCGGCGGCTGCACAGTGGTCCGGATGGACTGAAGGTGCTGAGCAGCGAGGCGGTTTATCGGGATATCCCTGCGCCATGAACGGGCGCACCCCGGATTCACTTCAGCGCACCCATCGCACGCCGATGCGCCGGCCGACACCGGATGTGCCATGCTCGCCTCCGTTGCAACCCACCTGGAGAGCGTCGCCATGGCCAAAGGCCTGAACAAACAGAAAGAGCAGAAGAAGAAACCTGCCAAGACCGCCAAGGAAAAGAAGGCGGAAAAGAACGAAAAGAAGACCACCCGCGGTTTCGCCCCGGTCTGACCGGCGGCACCTCCGCTTACATCGCGGGCATCATGGGAGTGCGGCCACACCACGGTGTCCCGCAGCTCCTCCCGATGTCATCGCGCAACCACCGGGCGGAAGTCCAGCGGGCTCATCGCCGTGACCGCCTTGAAATGGGCATGGAAGCTCGAGCGACTCATGCACGCAACGCGCGCCACCTCATCGGTACGCCAGACACCGCTGAAATTCGCCCGGATCCACACGATCGCGCGGACACTCGCGGCACGTAAACCCGCAGCGTGCCTGCCCGGGCACCGCGCGGGCACCCGCGCTTGAAAGCGCAAACCGACAGATTCGGTGAAGAGGACCGGCGAATCACCGTGGGATAATTCGCCCCATGACCTCGCCAGACCCTCAACGCCCTCTCCTGTCCAGGGATGCGTGGAAGCGCCGTGCGGCCCTGTGGGGCGGTGCCGTGGCTGTCGCCCTGGTCGCGATCGTGTTTGCCAAGGCCAGCGATGCGGCCTTCCGGGTCTTCCAGTCGATCATCGCCCAGTCGATCTGGTGGGCGCTGCTGCTCACCCCAACGGTGTTCGCGTTGTTGGCGTGGCTGACCAGTGGTGCGCTCAAGCCCACCCGCGGCAGCGGCATTCCGCAGGTGATCGCGGCCCTGGAGATCCCGACGCCCACGTTCCGGCGTGACAATCTCTCGCTGGGCGTATCGGCCGGCAAACTCGCCTTGACCACGCTGTCGTTGCTCGGGGGCGCCTCGGTCGGCCGGGAGGGCCCTACCGTGCACGTCGGTGCCAGCGTGATGTACATGTTCGGGCGATGGTTCGGGTTCCGCGATCCGAAAGAGCTGTCCCACTTTCTGCTCGCCGGTGGCGCAGCCGGCATCGCGGCGGCCTTCAATACCCCGCTGGCGGGCATCGTGTTTGCCATCGAAGAACTCAGCGGCCGCTTCGAGCACCGCTTCTCCGGCACGCTGCTCACCGCGGTCATCGTGGGTGGCGTGGTGTCGCTGGGCCTGCTCGGCAACTACACGTACTTCGGCAAGGTGACTGCCACGTTGCCGCTGGGGCAGGCCTGGCTGGCGATCGTGCTGTGCGGCACCGTCGCGGGACTGCTTGGCGGCCTGTTCGCCAAAGCCGTGCTGCTGACCATGGAAGGCAGACCACGCTGGCTGGGCACGCTGCGCCAGCGCCATCCGGTCCTGCTGGCGGCGCTGTGCGGGCTCGCCCTGGTGCTGCTGGGCGCCGCCTTTGGCGCAGGGGCCTTCGGCACCGGCTACGAGCAGGCCAAGGGACTGGTGCAGGGAGCGCCCTCGGTGGGTCACGAGTTCGGCCTGATGAAGCTTGTGGCCAATCTGGTCTCCTACGTCGCCGGTATTCCCGGCGGCCTGTTCTCGCCCGCCCTGGCCGTCGGCGCCGGGCTCGGCCACAACCTCGCCGCCCTCATGCCTTCGGTCGATGAACGCATCTTCGTGCTGCTGGGGATGTGTGCCTACCTGACCGGCGTCACCCAGGCACCGTTGACCTCGGCGGTCATCTCGCTGGAGCTGACCGACAGCAGCGATATGCTGCTGCCCATTCTGGCCACCGTGCTGATCGCGCGCGGCGTCTCCGGCCTGGTGTGCCGCGTGCCGATCTACAAGGCCATGGCCGAACAGCTGGTCAAGCAGCTGCCGGGCCCCCACCCGGCTTAGTGCCGCGACAGGATCACGCGTTGACGTCGACCACAGTGCGGCCCTGTACACGCCCCTGCAGCACCTGGTCGGCCAGCGCCGGCACCTCGGCCAGCCCGATCATCTGCGTGGTGCGCGCCAGCTTGCCCAGGTCCAGATCGGTAGCCAGGCGCGTCCAGGCCTGCTCGCGCGCGGCGTAAGGCGCGTTGACCGAGTCGATGCCGGCGAGCGTCACGTTGCGCAGGATGAAAGGCAGCACCGAACCCGGCAGATCCGCACCTTGGGCCAATCCGAAGGCCGCCACCACGCCACGATAGCGCGTCTGCGCCAGCACATTGGCCAACGTGTGGCTGCCCACCGCGTCGATCGCACCGGCCCAGCGTTCCTTGGCGATCGGTGCACCTGGCGCGGACAAGGTCGCCCGATCGATGATCTCGGCCGCACCCAGCGCCTTGAGATACGCGGACTCCTCCAGCCGACCCGTCGATGCAACCACCCGATAGCCCAGCGTGGACAGCAGTGCGATCGCGATGGAGCCGGCGCCGCCGTTGGCCCCGGTGACCAGGATATCGCCGTGATCGGGACTCACCCCGCCGTGCTCGAGTGCCAGTACCGAGAGCATCGCGGTGTAGCCGGCGGTACCGACCGCCATCGCATCGCGGCTGGAAAATGCCGCGGGAATCTTCACCAGCCACTCGCCGGGCACGCGCGCCTTCTGCGCATAGCCTCCGTGGTGGGTCTGGCTCAAACCCCAGCCGTTGACCAGCACGCGATCGCCCGGGGCAAACCCGGGGTGGGTCGACGTTTCAACCACACCGGCCAGATCGATACCGGGAATCAGCGGAAACGTGCGGATCACCGGCGAGCGCCCGCTCAGCGCAAGGGCGTCCTTGTAATTCACCGTGGAGTACTCCACGGCAACGGTGACGTCGCCGGGCATCAGATCCTGCTCGGTCAGCGGGACGACACCGGCCGCGATGGTATCGCCGGTCTTGGTCGCAAGGAGGGCGTTGAAGGACATGGGATCTCCGGTTCCTGTGCATGAGGGACAGTGCAGACAGGACCAGTGTGCGCACCTGGCCGTACCGACGCGTTAAACGGCCCCGGCTAGCGCCCGCTCATGGGATAGGACCCGGCGCACACGTCACCCTCCTCGACCCCGCCAACCCAGGCCTTGAGCTGCTTGATCCGATCCAGGGTCAGCTGCTCGTATTCACCGCTCTGGCACATCGGCAGCACGCTCCCATAGTCGTCTGGAGACGGATACCGCGCCGCGATCTGGGCATCGCGGAACACCAGCCAGGCGCGCTGGGCTGCCTTGAACCGTTCCAGGAACACCGTGTCCTGGGCATTGAGCGCCAGCACCTTGGCATAGATCCGATTGAGCTCGGCATCGGCGCGCTGCGCGCTGTTGCTGGCACATTGGTTGAGCCCGGCCTGCGACTGGTTCGGGCTGTCGCAGGCCATGCCATCGGAGGTATGCGGTGACGCCACGGCCCCGACAGCTGCCTTGGGTGCCTGGGCGTATGTCGCCCCCACCGGGGCCAGCGCGCAGACAAGGAGAAGCGAAGGAAGCATGCGCATTGGATCCGCTCCACACGGGACAGCGGGGAGGCCGCCACAGGCGGATTAACCGCGCCGATCCGTGAAATCCACGTGACTGCGCTTGCTTCCCCAGCACGGTTGCAATCGTGGCTGCCAGCAGCGCCCGCTACGTGTGTCGGCGTCTTCGGGCGTGCGGCCGCGCGCGATGTCGTGCTGCCGCAACCACGCGGTGATCTCCGCATACAGCGCGACATTGGCGATGGCATTGCCACGGTGAAGTTGTCCACCGGCTCAGCCGCGCTTCTTCGGGCGCACGGATGGTCTTCGAGCGCCGACCATCGCCAGACAATCCTCCACCACAGCCGCACTGAATGCCGCCGCATCCTGCTCCGGTGTCGCGATCAAGTCATCGGTTGCGCCATGCACACCGGCATAGATCAACGAGGCCGTCACCCTGGGACTGGGCAGCTGCCATAGCCCGGATGCCACCCCCACTTCCAGGATGCCCTGCAACTGCTGAAGGAGCGCATTCCGCTCGCGGTTGGCTCGATCAAGATGATGATGGTTGGCGTACACCACGTCGTGCACGGCATGGGTCCGGGCATAGAGGGCGATGCTCGCTTCGATCCAGGCGCGCAGGCGAGCCTCTCCATCATCCGCCGGATGCTCTTGCATCGCCTGCTCCAGTGCGTCCACGAAGCGCTGCGTGTAGCGCTCCGCCAGGGCTCTCAGTACATCCGTTTTTGAAGCGAAGTAGGTATAGAACGTGCCCTTGGCCACATCGGCGGCAGCGACGATCTCGCTGATCGTCGTCTGTTCCACCCCGCGCGATAGGAACAGCGTCTCGGCCGCATCCATCAGTTCTTCGAGACGGATGGAGGCGGGTTTGGTGCGTGGCCTGGCCGGGGCTGGGGTCTGCATCGTGGGTATTGAAAGGGGAGCGATGGGTGTCGGTAGTGTAATCCGCCGAGACAGATGACTGACCGTCGGTCATTGACCGACGGTCAGTCATTATCTAGGATAAGCGCGGTCGCTCTACAGGCTCCATCCCATGCAGCACTTCAAAAAGCCAGCGTTGGTGCTGGCCGCATACCTAGGTACCTTCCTTGCCTCGCTGGACATCAGCATCGTCAACGTCGCGCTGCCGACGCTGCAACGGGCGTTGCAGACCGACCTCGCCGGGCTGCAGTGGGTCATCAATGCCTATGCCATCGCGCTGTCCGCTTTCATGCTCTCGGCCGGTCCTCTCAGTGACCGCCATGGCCATCGCCGGATGTGGCTGGCGAGCGTGGCAACGTTCATTGCCGGATCACTGGTCTGCGCGTGCGCCACCGATCTGCCGGTCCTGGTGATCGGCCGCACGATCCAGGGCGTGGCGGGAGCGCTGCTGATCCCCAGTGCGATGCCCCTCCTCACCCATGCGTTTCCGGACCCCGGCCAACGGGCGCGCGCCATCGGAGGATGGTCCGCCTTCAGCGCGCTGGCGCTGGTGCTTGGGCCGTTGCTGGGCGGCCTGCTCGTACAGTGGACCGGATGGCAGAGCATCTTCCTGATCAACCTTCCGTTGGGGGCGGTGGCACTGGCGCTGGGCGCCTGGAGCATTCCCGAGCGACGTCATCCTCAGCACGCGGCCATGGATCCCGCTGGGCAGATCCTCAGCACGCTGGCCTTGGCAGCCCTCTCCTACGGGCTGATCGGTATCGGCGGGCGCGGGTGGTCCGCACCCGCTACCTGGTTCTCGTTGATCACGGCGCTGGTGGCATTGTTGGCGTTCTCGCTGGTACAACGTCGGGTCACGCGCCCGCTGCTGCCGCTGGATCTTTTCGCCGACCGTCGCTTCGCCCTGCTCAATCTCGCCTCGTTCGTGCTCGGCTTCACTGCCTATGCCAGCCTGTTCTTCCTTTCATTGTTCTTCCAGCAGGTACAGGGAAAGACCGCGGCACAGGCCGGATGGCAGCTGGCCCCTCAATTCCTGGTGATGGGCGTGGTGTCGTTGATGTTTGGCCGCATTGCCGTGCGCCTCGGGCTGCATGCGGCGCTGGCGTGGGGCTATGCATTGGCAGGGCTGGCGCTGTGTGCGATGGCCCGTTTCACTACGGACACCGCCGGAGGCTTTGCCACTATGTGCCTCATGGCGCTGGGAGCAGGCATGGGTCTGGCGGTGCCAGCTACGGGCATGGCGGTCATGGCGCGCACCCCACCGGAACGCGCAGGTATCGCCTCAGCCACCATGAATGCCCTGCGCCAAGCCGGGATGAGCCTGGGCATCGCATTGCTTGGCAGCCTGATGAGCCTGTGGGCCGTACAGCAGTTCCGTACCACTGCGACGGCAACCGGGCAGTTCGTGCTCGCACAGCACGCGCACAGCATGATCCAGCACCCGGCTGCCGTTACGGGGTCCTTGCCAGCAGTGATTTACCGCAGCGCGATGGCCGGTGGCTTCGCCTGGGTGATGGGCATCGCCGGCATCTGCATGCTGGCTACCGCTTTCGCACTTCACCGGCGTACGCCGACGCGCACAGGCTGCCCTCCAGACGACAGCCCTTGAGGCCGGACTACTGCATCTGCGGCTCGCCCAACGGGCGTTCCTGCCGCTCGTCCAGATCGAACGTGATGTAACGGCGATGGATGAGCTTTGCCCCCATGTCCCAGCGATACGTCTCCACCCCGCCGTTGCCTGCACCGTCGGACAGCAGGCCCACGATGCCACGGGTCAGGTTGTCCGTGAGCAGCACCTGGGCCGCACCATCGGCATCCACGCGCAGGCTCAGGCGATCACGCAGGTGATCCTCGCCCTTCCCCACCGGAGCATCGAAGGCAAGACCTACCAGGCCATCTTCGTGGGTTGCCATCCCACCGCGTTCGTCGCCTTTGGCGTCGTACAGCCAGACGCCGGCTGTGCGCGATCGTCGGCCGGCATCATGTGAATCCTGGCCCATCTCAACGCGCATGACGCCTTGGTCATCCAGCACAACGATGCGACGGGCGCGGACTTCATCAACGGTGAGAGCACCTCGCGGCGCCATCGACAGTGCGATGACCGCCACCGTCAGGCCCACGACAAGCACTGCAAGCGCGACAGTCAACCAAGTGAGGCGGCGTACGGAAGTGCGAAGCACATCCAGCGGTTCCACGACATCCATGTGAGTGATGCTCCCTTGCTACTGGCGTCTGGATCATAGCCCAGGCATCGGAGCTGACGTCGTGCTGGCGGCGACGCCAGTCCGCCAGATCCTGCCCTCCAGCACTGCCTACGGCTGCTCGGTCATCACGCGCTCAATCCAATCCGCGTAGTGGCTCATCCGCACATTGCAGGTCACCTGACCATAGCGCCCGGGTCGAGCCGTCAGCACATTACCCTGGACGACCTTCCAGGCGCCCTGCCCGGCCAGCAGCCATTGGCCATCGCGCTCGATGAGCACCGGACCACCGCTGTCGCCGTTGCCCAGCACGCCCTCGAGGGGCAACGCTTCCGGCGGTTCGTCGAACACGTAGCAGAGCCAGCGGTCGTAGGCACTGGTGATCCGGTTGAACGCACGCCGGAGCTCGGTGCGATTGGGGCCGTTGGGAGAATGCCCGGTGGCGCCGGTACCCGTTGCACCCTTTCCTAAAATCTTCGCGATCTGACCGGCCTCGTCGCTGTCGCCGTAAAGGGCCACCGGCGCCACGTCGGTGACCGGCGCCTTCAACCGGATCAGCGCAACATCATCGCCCGAGGCGAGAAACACCACGATCAGCATCGCCTCGCCGCTGGCCATGGCCTGATCGATCAACGTCTGGGGCAGCGTCCTGTAGCCGGGATGGGTGATGACGCGCTCAACCTCCCGCGCAGTACCGTTGATCATCACCTGCTTGAGATCGGCCTGCATCGGCAGCGTGTGCGCGGCAGTCAGCACCCACTGTGGTGCGATCAACGCGCCGTGGCCCTCGCCGGGCATGTCCACGAGGGCGGGAAACTCGGTGGCGCGAACGCGGTACGCGGCATCCTCCACATCGTGGCGAATGACGATGGCACTGGCGGGTAACGACACTGCAAGCAGCAGCGGAAGCAACGGGAATCCTTTCACGTGTAATGCCTTGAGGTTGTGACTGGGCCAAGCGACGAACAGGTGGGCTGAAACGTCCGCGGTGCGTCGTTACGGCTCGCGCTCCCGCGCTTCCAGCGCGCTGGCGAACTTTGCCATCAAACGCACCAGCTCCGATACATCCTGCGCAGGCCAGGAGGCGAAGATCTCCCGGCCGATCCGCTCACGTGCGGCATCCAACCGGTCCGTCATGTCCTTGCCCTTCGGCGCAATGGTCGCCTCACGGATGCGGCGGTCCTGGGGGTTACCGCGACGCGTGACCAGTTCCATCGCAGCCAGCTTGGCCACCTGACGGCTGATGGTCGTGTAATCCCGGCCCAGGCGATCGGCCAGCTCAACCACCCCGATCGGCCCTACCCGTTCGATCACCACCAGCAGCCGGAACAACGCCTGGTCCAGCGTCACGCCCGCCTCCTGGATCAGCCGTTCATCGTTGCGCGGGCGGTTCATCACACTGGCGAGGCTGACCATCGACAGGTGAAGCGACCTCAACTCGGCCGAATTATGTGTATCTTGCACCTTCTTTTTCACCGGCATAGCATCCCTCCAAGTAAGTGCATATTACACATACCTGGAGTGATGCAATGGGCAACACCCCTGACGTAGTGATCTGTGGCGCCGGCGCAGCCGGCCTCACCCTGGCCATCGAATTGGCCCGCCGTGGCGTGGCATTCCGCCTGGTGGAGCAGCGGGAAAACCCGTTCCATGGGTCGCGTGGCAAAGGTATCCAGCCGCGTAGCCAGGAAGTCTTCGAAGACATGGGCATCGTCGATCAGCTGTTCGCGGCCGGCGGCCGCTACCCGGTCTCGCGCTCGCATCATGCTGATGGCACCCACACGGACGCCGCCGTCATCGAAGCGGCGCCGGCTTCCCCGGCCGAACCGTATCGACAGCCGCTGATGGTGCCGCAGTTCCTGACCGAGTCCGTGATGCGCGACCGCTTGGCGGAGCTGGGGCACCGGGTCGACTTCGGACACGGAGTGATCGGCGTCGAGCAGGACGACACCGGGGTAAGCGTCCGTCTTGCCACGCCAACGGGCGAGCAGACCGTGCGCACGCGCTACCTGATCGGCACCGACGGCGGGCGCAGCTTCGTGCGCCAGGCGCTGGGTATCGGCTTCCCCGGCAAAACGCTGGGCGTGCGCGCGGTGGTGGCCGACATCGTGCTGCAAGGGCTGCCACGCGACGCCTGGCATACGTTCAACCAGGACGACATGGCGCAACGGATCTCTCTGTGTCCACTCATGGGAACACGCCTGTTCCAACTGCAGGCGCCGGTCCCGCTGGAGGGTGAGGTGGACCTCTCGGCCGACGGCCTCTGTGCCATGGTGCGTGCGCGGACCGGTCGCCATGATCTCACCGTTCTCGACGTGCAATGGGCCTCGGCCTACCAGATGAGCGCCCGGCTGGCAGAGCGTTACCGCGACGGCCGCGTCTTCCTGGCAGGCGATGCTGCCCATACGCATCCACCCACCGGCGGCCAGGGCCTGAACACCAGCGTGCAGGATGCGTACAACCTTGGATGGAAACTGGCTGCAGTGCTGCAGGGTGCACCGGACGCGCTTCTCGGTACGTACGAACAAGAGCGACGCCCCATTGCGGCCTCCATGCTCGGGCTTGCAACCACGCTGCTTGACCACGCACAACGCGGCGACAATCGACGTGGGCGCGAGGTCCAGCAGCTCGACCTCGGGTACGCCGACGCCTCGCTCTCGCTACCTGCCGAGCTCCGAAGTGGGCGTATCACGCCGGGTTGCCGCGCCCCTGACGCCCTTTTGCAGGGTGCGAGGGGTCAGCCAGTACGCCTGTTCGAGGTTTTTCGCGGGACCCATTGGACGTTGCTGGGTTACGAAACCCGCCGCGCCGCCGCACCTGCGCGGAAGGGTCTGCGCATGCATGTCATCGGCCAGGGCGGCCATCTGCGTGATGCGGCCGGACACTTCGCCGAGGCCTACGGTCTGGAGCCGGGTGAGTGGCTGCTGATCCGGCCGGATGGCTACGTGGCTGCTGTCGTTGTTGAGGCAGACATCAACGTGCTTGAAGCACACTTCGAACGGCATGCACCGTGATGCGATGCGCTCCTCACTTGCCGGCAGGGCCAGCCCGGGTTCCCTCGTCGCCCTGCGTCGCCGCACGGCTCTTCGCGAACTCCGGGAAGGTCTCCGCTATCGACGCTTTGTCCGGCAGGACGTAGAACACCCCGCCCCGCCCGAACGTCGCCTGGATGACGTTCTCGTAGAACCCTGGCGACACATTGATGCAGCCATGGGTAACGCGGTTGTCGTCCGGCGAGGGAGATGCCAGACGTTCCACGCGCCTTTCGGCCGGGACGCCCATCGCCGTCGGATGGATGGAGACGGCGGACTCGTAATCCACCCACAGCACGCGACCGGCATCGATCGACGGGCCGTACCCGCCCACGAAGCGACCTGCAGGCGTCGTACGGTCCCGACCCGGAATCTCGCGAAGCGCAAGACCGGCAATACCGGGGGCCGTATGGTCACCGGTGGCCGAGCCGAACAGCCCGGACGCCGCGCCGCGAAGCCGGCCCTCGCCATCGAAGACCAGCACCTGGGCAGCGGCCTTGTCCATGATGGCGAACGGATAGCCCTGGCTGTCCTTGGTGGCAACCACCCAGCCCGCGAGTTCGATCACGGTGTTGGATACTTCCTGGCCTGGCGGGAGTTCATCGACAGCGGCTGTCGGCTGCGCAGCTGCATCCTCGGCGTTTGCCACGCCGATGCTTGCCAGCGCCAGCGCCATGGTCAGTGCGCCGCGAAGGGCCAGGACTACGGGGTAAGAGTGCGTACGGATGGGACACTTCCTTGCAATGACGATTGCACGATCATCGACAACGGGTGGCCTGCGTAGGCCACCCGTTGTCGATTCAAACGTTGCTCACACACGGAGCACGAGCGATCAACCGCGTGGCTTGCGGCGGGGCGCCTGTTCGAGCTGCTGCACACGGCCTTCGATCTGATCCAGACGCTGGTTGGCCTGCTGAGCGGATTGATTGGCCGATTCGGCGCTCTGGGCCGCGCCCTGCACTTTCGTGTCGAGTTGATCAAGGCGTGAGTTGATCGTTGCGAACTCGTCCTTGTACGTGGCGCAGGAACTGAGGCCTACGGTAGCGATGATTGCCACAGCCAGCGTACGCGCCGTCGTCATTTGTTTTGTGGTCAGAAACATTGCAGTGCCTCCTTTGTCTGGGGTGTTCGGACTATAGCGGCCTTTTCACCAGCGCCATGACCGGCATTCAGTTGAAGCTGGGAGACGTAGAGGGAGCGTGATGATGGGCCGCCACCGGCGTGGTACAAGACGCAGCGTCCGATTTTCAGGCCCGGCCAGGCGAACCAAGCGGTGAGCCCAGCGAGCGGCGAGGTGCACGCTTTTTCATCGCTGAGCGCACGAGGCGCGCGCACGACGACATGAGGCGACCGGGCGAGTGGCAGGACACGCGTTGCGCGCCACGTACTGCGCGTTGCGGATCTGGGCCAGCACGCGTCAGCCGTTGGGCACACCACCCAACCGCGCCAGCACGTCTTCCCGGCACACATCCAGAATCTCGTCCGCCAGCGGCGAGTCGTCCGGGCAGGACCTGGACAACACCATCGCGCCGACCGCCTGGGCCATCAACGCGATGCGCCGAGCACGCGCCTGTTCGGACGTGGGGCCGTCGGCCTGCCCTTCCGGGTAGGGAGAGACGGCCAGCTGCGCCTCGATACCTGCAGCGAAGGCCGCCTTGACCGGATCCGGCTGACGCGCCGCGTCGGTGCACAGCGCCGCCATGGTGCAGCCCTGGCCTGGCGCGTCACGATGCTGCCGGGACAGGTAGTAGCGCATGAAGCTCGCCAGGTCCATGTCGGCGGCGGCATCGGCCGATTTCGCCAGGCCGCAGCTTGCTGCCTCCGCCATCAGGTCGGCCTTGGAGCCGAAGTGCTTGTAGAAGCCGCCATGGGTAAAGCCGGCGGCCGCCATGAGGTCTGCGACGCCCACACCGTCGTAGCCCCGCTCCCTGAAAAGCGTGGAAGCGGTGTCGACGATGTGCGCCCGGTTGGCCTGCGCCTGTGCCTTGGTGACCTTCATGACGGGTGGTCTCTTGCCGTTCTGCCTCGATAGACGCGCACTTTACCACGGATAGATGATCACCATCATCAAACCATTGACATCTAAGATTACGGTCATCATCATTGCGTCACTTCCAGGCGACGCCACTGCCGGCCCGCCCGCGCCATCCCTCACCGCTCACGACCCCGCACCCACCATGACGACCTCGACGCTCTTCCAGTCCTACCCCCTTGGCCCGCTGACCCTGGCCAACCGCATCGTGATGGCACCGTTGACGCGCAACCGCGCCGGGGCCGGTCTTGTGCCCGGTCCGTTCGCCGCCACCTACTACGCCCAGCGCGCTTCGGCCGGCCTGATCATCACCGAGGCCACCCAGATCTCGGCGCAGGCCCAGGGTTACCAGGACACGCCGGGGCTTTACACGCAGGATCAGATCGATGGCTGGCGCAAGGTCACCGATGCCGTGCACTCGCGCGGCGGGCGCATCTTCGTGCAGCTGTGGCACGTGGGCCGCATCTCCCACGTGGATCTGCAGCCCGGCAACGCCGCGCCCGTGTCCGCCTCGGCCATCCGGGCGCACACCAAGACCTTCGTCCACAACGGCTTTGTCGATGTGTCCGAGCCGCGTGCACTGGAGATCGACGAACTGCCGGCCATCGTCAACGACTTCCGTCAGGCCGCCGCCAATGCGATCGCCGCCGGGTTCGATGGTGTCGAAATCCACGGTGCCAACGGCTACCTGCTCGAGCAGTTCATCAAGGACGGCGCCAACCAGCGCACCGATGCCTACGGCGGCTCGATCGAAAACCGTGCACGCCTGCTGCTGGAGGTCACTGCGGCCGTAGCCGCTGAGATCGGCGCCGATCGCACCGGCGTGCGCCTCTCGCCGGTCTCGCCGGCCAACGCCATCGCGACCATCAGCGATCCGCAGCCGCAGTACGACTACATCGTCGATCAGCTCAGCGCGCTGGGCGTCGTCTACCTGCATGTGGTCGAAGGCGCGACGGGCGGCCCGCGCGATGTCGCCCCGTTCGACTTCGACGGCCTGCGCCGCCGTTTCACCGGCACCTACCTGGCCAACAACGGCTATGACCTGGAGCTGGCCAACGCGCATCTCGCCGGTGGCAAGGCCGACCTGTTCGCCTTTGGCCGTGCCTTCATCAGCAATCCGGATCTGGTCGAACGCCTGGAAACCGGCGCGCCCTTGAACGCCCTTAACCCGGCCACGTTGTATGGCGGCGGCGCGGAAGGCTACACCGACTACCCCGCCCTGACCGACACGTTCGCGCAGTAACCCCGTCGCCATCGCCGCGCTGCATCCCCGTTCCCCCATTACATGTCAAGAGACACACCATGAGCCTGCTTCCTGCTGTCCTCATCACCGGCGCCTCCAGCGGCATCGGCACCGTTTACGCCGAACGATTTGCTCGCCGCGGCCACGATCTGGTACTGGTCGCGCGCGACACGGCGCGGCTGGACGCACTGGCCGTGCGCCTGCGCCACGACACCGGCGTTGCCATCGATGTACTTCCGGCCGACCTCACCCTGCGCAGCGACCTGGCCACCGTTGAAGCCCGCCTCCGCGAGGATGCGCGCATCGGCATCCTGATCAACAACGCCGGCATCGCCCAATCCGGTGGCTTCACCGAGCAGTCGGCCGACAGCATCGAACAACTGATCACGCTGAACACCCTCGCCCTGACCCGCTTGGCCGCTGCGGTTGCACCGCGACTGGCCAACGCCGGTGAAGGCGCGATCATCAACATCGGCTCGGTGGTTGGGCTGGCGCCGGAGTTCGGCATGTCCGTCTACGGTGCGACCAAAGCCTTCGTGCTGTTCCTGTCGCAGGGGCTCAGCCTGGAGCTGACGCCCAAGGGGGTCTACGTTCAGGCTGTGCTGCCGGCGACGACGCGCACCGAGATCTGGCAGCGGGCCGGTATCGACATCAACACGTTGCCGGAGGTGATGGATGTCGGCGAGCTGGTTGATGCGGCGCTGGTCGGCTTTGATCGCCGCGAGACCGTCACGATTCCACCGCTGCATGTGGCCGAACGCTGGGACACGCTGGACGCATCGCGTCAGGGCCTGCTCTCGGACATCCGGCAGGCGCAGGCGGCGGAACGCTATCGCCCCACCGAGTGAAGCCCTGACCCCACAGGTACGCGACCATGACGCTTCCCAGCACGCCCCCCGACTCCAGACGTTCGTTCGAGAATGCACCGACCCGCTCGCTGGAGGTCGATGGCACCCGTTTCGCGTACCGCGAACTGGGGCCGCAGCACGGCTCCCCGCTGGTCATGCTCAACCACTGGGGCGCGGTGCTCGACAACTTCGACCCGCACATCGTGGATGGCCTGGCCAGCAGGCATCGCGTCATCGCCATCGACTACCGTGGCATTGGAGGATCAGGTGGCAAAGCACCGGTAACCGTCGCGGAAATGGCGCAGGACACGATCGCGCTGATTCGCACGATGGGCTTGGGCAGCGTCGATCTGCTCGGCTTCTCGCTCGGCGGTTTCGTTGCGCAGCAGGTGGTGCTGGACGCGCCCGACCTGGTGCGTCGGCTCATCCTGACCGGTACCGGGCCAGCGGGTGGCCGCGGTATCGACCGGGTGGGCCGCGTGTCCTGGCCCTTGATCCTCAAGGGCCTGCTGACGCGGCGCGATCCCAAGTACTACCTGTTCTTCACCGCCAGCGCCCGCAGCCGACAGGCGGCCACCGCGTTCCTGCAACGGTTGAAGGAACGCACGAATGATCGCGACAGGCCAGCCTCACCCGGGGCGTTCCTGCGGCAACTGAAGGCGATCACCGCGTGGGGCAGGCAATCGCCCCAGGACCTGGGCGACATCCGTATCCCGGTGCTCATCGCGAATGGGGACAGCGACATCATGGTCCCCACGCCCAACAGTGGCGATCTGGCCCACCGCATTCCCGATGCAACGCTGGTCCTCTACGACGACGCCGGTCATGGCGGGATATTCCAGTATCACGACGAGTTCGTTCGGGACGCGCTAGCGTTCCTCGATAACTGATGCGCCCACCACGTTCCCTGCCCCGCAGCCTGACGGCAACCCTCCACCAGAGACACACCGCCCATGAAAGCCTTCCTCGTCGACCGTTATGGCAAAAAAGAGACCGGCCGCATCGGCGACGCCCCACAGCCTCCGCTGCGCGATGACGATGTGCTCATCCGCGTGCACGCGGCCAGCGTCAATGCGCTGGACACCAAGATACGCACCGGGGAGTTCAAGCTGATCCTGCCTTATCGCCTGCCGCTGATTCTTGGCAACGATATGGCCGGCACGGTGGTAAGTGTCGGTGCCGGGGTGCACCACTTCAACCCCGGCGATGAGGTGTATGCGCGTCCCGACGATGATCGCATCGGCACGTTCGCCGAATTCATTGCGGTCAATGCTGCCTCGGTGGCGCTCAAACCCGGCAACCTCACCATGGTGGAGGCCGCCTCGCTGCCCCTGGTCGCGCTGACCGCATGGCAGGCACTGGTCGAAACCGCCCAGCTCAAAGCCGGGCAGAAGGTCTTCATCCAGGCCGGCTCCGGCGGCGTCGGGACGGTGGCGATCCAGCTGGCCAAGCATCTGGGCGCCTTCGTGGCCACCACCACCAGTACCGCCAACGTCGCGTGGGTGAAGGATCTCGGCGCAGACGTCGTCATTGATTACAAACAGCAGGATTTCGCGACGGAACTGCGCGACTACGATGTGGTGCTCAACAGCCTCGGCAAGGATGAACTGACCCGCTCGCTGCAGATCCTCAGGCCGGGCGGGCATCTCATTTCGATCTCGGGGCCACCCACGCCCGCGTTTGCCAGTGCGCGCGCGCTGGCCTGGCCGCTCAAGCAGGTCATGCGCCTGCTCAGCCATGGCATCCGCAGCAAGGCCAAGCAGAAGGGCGTGACGTACACCTTCGTGTTCATGCGGGCCAGCGGCCAGCAGTTGAGCGAGATCACCTCGCTGGTGGAGGCTGGTGCGATCCGTCCGGTCATCGACCGGGTCTTCCCGTTCCAGCAGACCCAAGGCGCCCTGGCCCACGTTGAGAGCGGCCGGGCCAAGGGCAAGGTGGTGGTGGAGATGCGGTAGGTCGCAGACGATCCAGCACCTCTTCTACCTGCGGTTACCGTCTTCCTTCCGGCGCGTCAGACGCCACCCGTCAGAGTCCCTCTCCAGTTGCCAGCCCTCGCTGAGAGCGAGGCTCCAGCCTGGTCCTGTCCAGTTCGAGGCACCACCAGCAAGCGCGCCGCCGCCCAAGGTCACGAGCCTCCAGTCTTTCGACAGCAACGCACCAGATTCCGCCGTCAGCTCGCCCCATTCGTCGCGCACCGTCAGCGGCGTATAGACCGTTCCCACCTCGCCCAGCGGAAAGAGCGTGCGCGGATCGAACGACGCGGAGGGCTTGCTCAGTGGCAGCCGAACGGCATCGCTTCCGAGGAACCGTTCGCGATACACAGCACTGCGCTGCGCCCGGATCGCTGCGCGCTCCTGCTCCTGCGCACGCACCTCGTCCATCCCATAACCGCGCCCGATGTCCTCGAGATCGGACGCGCTGGGCGGCATACCGAGTTGATCGGCCAGCAGCCCGGGCAGGTCGGACGTGGTCGACAGTCCGCTGCGCCAGCCCGGGGACCAACGATCCAGCAGAACGCCGTACGCCGGCCCGGTCACGTACGCCGCCGAGCGGACATAGCTTGCCGAGGCATCTGCCGCAGCCAGCGACCTCACCAACGCGGGCAGCACACTCTCTCCGTTGGCAGCGGCCGCCACCTTGCGGCCTGTGTACTCGGCAAGGCCCTCGTTGCGTTCAACCTTCGCCTCTTCGGCGAGCGCGCGGGCGCCCGACGCCACCTCGCCAGATCGAAGCGCCCGGAACCGCAACGCGGCCGCGATATGCCTTCGGCGATCGCCATCATCGGTCGCGGACAGCGCCTGCCCGAGCGCACGCAGCTCCAATCGCACTGCCGTTCGGCCACTCTCGTCATCCAGATGCGCTGTATCGCCTTCAGACGCCGAGAGTCCAAGCGCTGTCTGCACGCAGTGCCATTGTTCATGCCAGAACAGGGTCGTGAGTCCGTCGTTGTCCACGGGCAGAGGCAGCACCAACAGCACGTTGGAGGTGCCGTCGATGTCGATGCAGGTGTTCGCGGGCGGTTGATCCTTGCGCAGCGCAACAGACTCCACACCGCCAGTGACGGCATTCAAACGCCAACGTGTTCCGGTGGTGCGGTCATGCAGCACCACGGGCGCATCCAACGGCGTTCCCCACAATGTCTCTGCTGCCTGCGTCGAGGCGGGCGCCTGCGCGACGGCCGCTACGCGGTGGAGCGCCACCTCCAATCCGCTGGGCAGCGCCTCGGTCGCTGCTGCAAACGTCGTCAAGCCGACAGCGGAAAACGCAGCGGCGAGGAAAGTGGGCATGGATATCCTTATCATTGCAGGCACGTCTCCTTGACGATCCGATGGCAGGTTTCAGGCCGATTCTAAGCCATACGGGTCACTGCCCGAAGGCGTCATAGGCCCGCACAAAAAGCGCGACGGTTGCACCGCACTCTGCCAAGGGCCTGGCCCCACCAGGCAGGCCATGCCCTGCAAGGAGGAGCGTGAGGAACTTCTCGCTGTCACCGGCATTGCTCGCGCGGACTGAAGCCTTCCCAAACGCTTGCTCCGCACACGTGAGATACGGCTCCAGCATCGCGTTCCAATGTTCGATGTAGACCTCACTGGCGTAATTGGAGCGCGACAACGAGGCGCAGAATGCCCGACAGGAAGCATCTGCGGCCAGTCGTCCGATATCACTACTGATGCGCATCAGCGCGTCGCCCAGGCCTGCCGTTCCCTGCATGTCGGGCTCACCCGACGGCATCGCTGCGAGATGGCTGTCCATGACCGTCTTGTAGAGGCGCTCTTTGTCACGATAATGCGCGTAGATCGTGACCTTGGTGACGCCACAGACAGCAGCGATGCGCCTCATCGTTGCGCCCTCAAACCCTTCCTCTGCGAACACGGTAGCGGCCGCGTCCAGGATGCACCGTCGGCTCTGCGCCCTGGCACTCTCCCAGCGCAGCGTGGTTTTGCTTGCGAAGGCGGTTGAGGCAGCCGCGTTCATAGGCGTCGGAACAGCACACTGGCATTGACGCCGCCAAACCCAAACCCGTTGCTCAGGGCAAATTCGATATCTGCCTTCTGTGGCTGACCGGAGACGATTGAGAGCCCTTCTGCCAGCGCGTCAGGATGTTCGAGATTGAGGGTCGCGGGCGCAACCTGATCACGCAGGGCAAGAACGGTGAAGATGGCCTCAATGCCGCCAGCCGCTCCGAGCAGGTGGCCCGTGCTGGACTTGGTGGCAGAGATCAGCAGATCGGAGCGGGAACCAAACAGCGCCCGCATCGACGCGAGCTCTGCCCGATCACCGACCTGCGTAGAGGTCGCATGCGCATTGATGTGATCCACCTGCGCCGGCGTGATGCCCGCCTGCGCCAGCGCAATCTCCATCGCCCGCCGCGCGCCACTGCCGTCGTCGGGACCGGCCGTCAGATGGTAGGCATCAGAGGTTGTGCCGTAGCCAACCAGTTCGGCAAGCGGCTTGGCCCCACGCGCCAGGGCGTGGTCCAGCCGCTCAATGACCAGCAACCCTGCCCCTTCCGACATGACGAACCCGTCCCGCTGCGCATCGAAGGGGCGAGACGCTGCTTGTGGGGTGTCATTGAAAGAGGTACTCAACGCCTTGGCCGCCGCGAAGCCCCCCAGGCTGACCCAGTGCATCGCGGCCTCCGCCCCACCGCACAGCGCGATGTCCGCCTCTCCGGCCCGGATGAGGCGTGCTGCGTCGCCGATCGCCTGGACGCCCGCTGCGCACGCCGTCACGGGCGCGCCCTGCGGTCCCTTGAACCCGTAGCGGATCGATGCCTGCCCAGACGCCATGTTGGCCAGGAAGGTGGGCGCAGTGAACGGCGACAATCGACCAGGCCCGCGGCTGTCGGTGGTGTGGACCGCATTGACGATCGATCCAAACCCACCGATCCCGGTGGCAATCACGGTGGCGGTTCGCAGCAGCCCGCGTTCATCGGCATCATGCCAGCCCGCCTGCTCAAGCGCTTCATGCGCGGCAACCAGCGCAAACTCAACGAACCGATCCATCTTCTTGAGATCTTTTGGCGCGATGATCCCGGTGGAATCAAAGCCCGCCTCCGGGTCTTGAACGCGGTCAGGCACACATCCGCCGACTTCACTGCCGGTTCCGGCCGCAAGATCAGCACCCAGCGATCCGATGCCGGAGCGCCCCGCCAATAGACGGGACCACACGGTTTCAACCCCGCAGCCGAGTGGGCTGACTACGCCCATTCCGGTCACCACGATGCGGTCTTTGTCAGCAATGCTCATGAATCACTCCCATATAAAAGCGGTCCGGGCCAATGTCAGGCAACGGGGGTCTTTTCCGCTCGGACCTTGAACCAGATGGCATACATCGCCGGCAGGAAGACCATCGTCATCACGGTGCCGGCGATGGTGCCGCCAATCAACGTGTAGGCAAGCGTTCCCCAGAACACCGAATGGGTCAGCGGAATGAACGCAAGCACCGCTGCCAGGGACGTCAGGATCACCGGGCGCGCTCGGTGAACCGTCGCCTCGATGATGGCGTGGAAGGTTTCCATCCCGGCTTCTTCGTTCTCGTGAATCTGGCCGATGAGGATGAGCGTGTTGCGCATCAAGATGCCTGACAACGCAATCAACCCCACCAGCGCGTTGATGCCGAACGGCTGCTGGAACAGCAGCAGCGTTGGGACCACGCCGATCAGCCCCAACGGACTGGTCATGAAGACCATGATCATTGCCGAGATGGACCGCACCTGCAGGATGATGATCAGCAGGGTCACCGCCAGCATGATCGGGAACAGCGGCAGCATGGCGCTCATTGCCTTGCCCGATTCCTCAATGGAACCGGCCTGGGCAATGGCGTAGCCCTCGGGCAGCGAGGCAATGAGGGGCTCAAGCTGCTTGCTGATCGCTGCCGATACGTCCGGTGGCTGCAACGCATCGTCAATGTCACCGCGCACGGTGATGGTAGGCACCCGGTCACGGCGGCGCAGCACCGGCTCTTCCATCCGGACCTGCACCGTGCCGATCTGGGACAGCGGCACGCGCTGGCCCGCAGCGCCGACCAACGTGAAATCCGCAATCCGCGCAGGATCCAGGCGTGTGTCCCCGCCTGACCGAGCGACAACCTCGACGGTGCGGATGTCCTCGCGCACGGCAGTGACCGGCACCCCGCTCAGGAAGAACTGCAGTTGCTGCGAGACAGAGGCCGACGTCATTCCCATCGCTTGCAGGCGGTCCTGATCCAGCGTGAAGTGCAGCGTTGGCGTGCGCACGCCCCAATCGCTGTTGACCGTGCGCATCATCGGGCTGGCGTGCAGGGTCTGCTCAACCTTGGCCGCAATGCCACGGATGACGTCCGGGTCCGGACCACTGACGCGATACGCCACCGGGTAAGGTGAGTAAGGCCCAAACACCAGCTGGGTCACACGCACCCGCGCTTCGGGCGCCAAGCCCTCCGCCACCGCCTGACGCAGCCGTGCTTTCAAGGCATCGCGCTGTTCCTGGCTGTCGGTACGCACCACGATCTTGGCAAACGCCGGGTCCGGCAGTTCCGGCGAGATGGCGAGATAGAACCGGGGCGCGCCCTGACCGATGTAGGCCGTGACGATCTTCGCTTCTTCCTGCCCAGCGAGCCACTGCTCCACCTTCCTGGTGGCCAGGTTGGTCTGTTCGATGGCCGTGCCGTAGGGCATCTGCACTTCGACCAGCACTTCCGGCCGATCGGAAATGGGGAAGAACTGCTTTTTCACCAGCCCCATGCCCACTACAGCAAGCACAAACAGGCCAATCACCGAGCCTGCGGCAAGCCACTTGCGCGCAATCACGCGCGCCAGGATCGACCGGAAGCCGTTGTAGCGCGGCGTGTCGTAAAGACTGCTGTGACCGCCTTCCACAACCTTGAGTTCAGGCAGAAGCTTCACACCCAGGTACGGCGTAAAGAACACCGCGACCACCCACGACACGATCAGCGCGATGCCCACGATCCAGAACATGTTGCTGGTGTATTCGCCCGCGGTGGACCGTGCAAAGCCATTGGGCATGAAGCCCACCGCAGTCACCAGGGTGCCCGCCAGCATCGGCGCTGCCGTATGGCTCCACGCGTAGGCCGATGCCTTGACCCGGCTGTAACCCTCTTCCATCTTCACTACCATCATCTCGATGGCAATGATCGCGTCGTCCACCAGCAGGCCCAGTGCCAGGATCAGCGAGCCGAGCGTGATGCGATCAAAGTTCTTGCCGGTTGCGGCCATCACCATGAACACAGCAGCCAGCGTCAGCGGCACGGCTGCCGCCACCACGACACCCACCCGCCAGCCCATGCTGACAAAGCAGACCAGCATCACCACCAGCAGCGCGGCGAAGAACTTCATCATGAACTCGTCGACCGACGCGCTGATGTTCACGGCCTGGTCGGTGACCTTGTCCAGTGCCATGCCCACAGGAAGCCCGTCATTGATCTTCTTGACCTCCGCATCGAGTGAGGTGCCAAGATCCAGGCCATTCCAGCCGTCGCGCATGACGATCCCAAGCAGCATCGCCGGCTCGCCGCCGTTGCGGATCATGAAGGTCGACGGATCCTCATAGCCCCGCTTGACGGTGGCAATGTCCTGCAATTTGAGGGTCTTTCCCTGTGCAACGATGGGCGTATCGCGAATCTTGTCCAGCTGATCCAGTGCGCCATCGAGGCGAATGAAGATCTGCGGGCCCTTGGCCTCGACCGAGCCTGCGGGGGTCAGGGCATTCTGTCCGTTCAGCGCTCCGAATACCTCCTGTGGCGTGATACCCAAGTTCGCCAACCGCTCGTGGGACAGCTCCACATAGATGCGCTCGGATTGCTCACCAATGATGTTGACCTTTTTCACGCCAGGAACGTGCAGCAATCGCTGACGCAGCGTCTCGGCATCACGCGCAAGCAGGCGGAACGGCTCACCCTTCGCTTTCAATGCGAACAGAGCGAAGGTCACATCCGCGTATTCGTCGTTGACCATCGGACCGATCACGCCTGCGGGCAGGTTCGCCGCTTCGTCGGCCATCTTCTTGCGCGCCTGGTAGAACTCCTCCTGCACTTCCGAAGGCGGCGTGCCGTCCTGCAATGTCAACGTGGTGAAGGACAGCCCAGGCCGCGTATAGGTTTCGCTGCGGTCATACCAGCGAAGCTCCTGCAATCGCTTTTCCAGCTTCTCGGCGACCTGGTCCTGCATCTCCGTGGGCGTAGCGCCCGGCCAGGCCGTCACGATAGTCATGACCTTGACGGTAAACGCGGGGTCCTCCGCGCGGCCAAGCTGGAAGAAAGAAACAATGCCGGCAACGGAAATCAGGAAGATCAAGAAGACCGTGATGGCACGCTCGCGCACCGCAAGCGCCGACAGATTGAACCCACTCACTGACGGGCTCCGTTCGGAGCGGTGCTCGTGGCGCTGTCAGCCAGGCGAACCACCTGCCCTTCGCGGAGCAGATGTGCGCCTAGCGCCGCCACGCGATCCGAGGCCTTCAAAGCGCCCTCCACCAAGGCCTGGTCGTCGCCCAGCTGCTTGACCGCGACCGGCGTCCAATGAGCCTTGAGCGGCTCACCGCTGATCACCCATACGCCGGGTCCGGTGCCGGGATCGAACAGCGCGCCCAGCGGAACCTCAACGCCAGCCGAGACGCCGGCAGGCTCTGCGCCAGCAAGCGCTACGGCCACTGTCGACCCCAACGGCAGCGGCGTATTGCCGTCTTCCAGGGTGTAGCGGGCTTCAAAGGTCCGGGTTGCGGGGTCTGCGGACTCCGAGAGCACGCGCAACCGCGCGGGGATCTTGCCGCTGCCCCCGAACGAGGACGCCGAGGCCACGGAGCCGATCTGGGGACGCAGCGTCTCGGGCAGTTGGACCACTGCCTCCCTGCTGCCTGCACGGGCAAGCCGGGCGACGATCTGCCCCGCCGCCACAACCTGACCGGGCTCAGCGGAGATGGTCATGACCACCCCATCAGCATCGGCAACGAGCGCGGTGTATTGACTGGCATTACGCGCTACCCGGGCTTGCGCTTCGGCTGCTCTGAGCTGCGCTGAGGCCGCCTCCGCCGCCGCCTTGATCTGATCATAGGCCGACCGGGACACGACACCCTTGGCGGCCAGATCGCGATACCGCGCTTCGTCGGCAATGGCTTGGACGCTCTGCGCCCGGGCCGCAATCACCGCTTGCTGCTGGGACGCCGCTGCCAGATTCAGATCGATGGGATCGATCCGGTAAAGCACGTCACCACGCTTGACGGTCTGCCCGGTCTCGACGAGGCGTTCGGTGACCTTGCCTCCCACTCGGAACGCCAGGTCGCTCTGCACCCGTGCGGCGATGGTGCCCGTAAACGTGCGTGCGTTCCCCGCGCCCGTTTGGACCTGGGCAACCCGGACGATGGGGGGCGCGGTGCGGGGGTCGATATCGTCCGACGTTCCGCAGGCCACAAGGAACAACGGAACAACGCAGGAGATGGCTAGGACTACAAAACGGCGACGCATACGGCCTTCCGGAGTGGGGTATCCGGACGCATTCTGTTCCTAGTGACCGTTTTCGTCAATAGTCACACCCGTTCAGGTGAAAGGCTCCTGAGAACCAGCTCCTGCAGGGAATTGGGCGATTCTTCGTGCATGACCGACACGTGTGGAAGCGTCACCGGATTCAGATACGGGACAAGGATCTGGTGCACCGCGCGACTGGTCTGATCGAGCGCCGTCTGGTTCTCAAACGCCCCGGAGGCGCGGCCATCTTTCAAAATTTCCTCGACAAGCTGCCGGATGCGGCCTTGGTAGGCCCGGGTCGACGGCCATTGATCCGTCGCGGCCGCCACGGCAATTTCATAGAGCCGGCGATCCTGGAGGAACAAGCGAAGACTGGCCTCCACGATGGCGGTGAAGAGGACCCGAAGCCGATCCGGCGCCGCTTCAACCCCTTCCAAGGCGGCATGTACGTCGCTTTCGATCTGGGCGAGGCAATTGGCGCAGATCACCTCCCCGATCGCCTGCTTGGAGGCGAAAAACTTGTAGATGTAGGCCTTGGAAAAGCCGACGGCTTTGGCCAGGTCGGACACCGTGGTCTTGTCGTAGCCGTAGTGGCTGAAATGGGCGGTGGCAGCCTGGATGATCTGGGTGCGCACATCATGCTCAGCGGGGCCGCGCTCGGCATCGAGCGCTGCGGAGATTGAAGTAGACATGAGGCAAGAGTAACGCTGGGCAGAGATGCGGGCAAATGGTGACCATTCGGGTATCGGTTCATCCCCGCCATACAATACGCCCCGATCACAATGCCACGTGCCCGCTGTCCTTCTTCCATGCCGCATCCGACCAGAAGCGGAAGCTGGCCGACGCCTGAATCAAGCCGACCAGAGAAGCGTGCGCGGCTTCAATGAACGGTTAGGGATCCACGACCGGATCTAGAAACGAAATCTGCAGCGAACCGGGAGCGATAAGACTGGGTGCCCGATGATTCGCGCTGCAGGAACTACTCATCCGGACACTGAAGCCGTTTTGAGCAAGGATGCCGAGCTCCCGGACTGACTCAACACGAACATAATCTTGCTCGAAGCGGGTCATGCTAGCTACGTACTTGCCGTCCTCGTGCAAATGCGGGGTGAGAACTGCACCGGGCTCGTTGCCGCGCGACACCGTGTAAGACATGGAGGCTGCTTCTGCCACTTTCGCTATCACCCGTGATTGAGGTCTAACGCCGAAGATAATCGACCCGCCAAGCAAAGTCGACTTGAGTGAAATTAGTAGCGGTCAGCAGCCGAAATTGCTGGACAGCGGTTGATAAGATGCATGAAGCGCCGGCTCGAGAGCATCACCACATGAGGGATGCGAATGTTCTCGATCGTCATAGAGACCGCAACCCAACGGCATACCGCAGAATTAGGCGCGGCAGACGTCCGCGAGCTGATTGTCGAAGCGATCAAACTATAATTCATTTGACCGGGCATTTCGCCTCTTCGCCATGTCGCTCAGGACGCCTGCGCGCAACGCTTGAGTCTTAACTTCCGATACAGATTGATTTTACGGCGGCTGAGTCACGCTAACAGGCTAGCGCATCGCCTGATCCAGCGGCAGGCTCGACGAACACACCAAGCTCGGGTGGACAGACTTGCGTGTGTCCGCTACCGGCCAGAAGCAGCCCTCGGAGCTTGTACCTACTGTTCACCGGAAGCCTATTCGGTACCTTTCTAGTGGGCGGGGTACTCGCATACGGGGCTGCTATGGGTGCCTGGCTGCTGTCCGCGACACCCAAGCTGCTGTTCCCGAAGCCTCCGTCTCGGTAACTGCCCGGCCGATACATGCCGTCAGACTGGTTTGCTTGGACGCGCGGCCGGCGCAGATGAAGAAGTGCAAGCAGGGTTGGACTGTCCGCTTCCGGCCAGAGGCGGACGCCCCCCCCGATAACGATCCCTAGTCGGGAAGTAGCTCAATCCGCCGTTGGCCCAGCAATGTTTGGATTTCTTCGCCGGCGTCATTGCGGGCCTGCAAGTGCCCCAGCTTTAACAACGTCAGTCAGTACCAGCGCACTTCCGGCGGCCCTTCCCAAGCAAACTCGCCCATGGCGAGCCGCGCGATGCGTTGTCCAATGGGTGCAACTGCCTCTAGGGAACAGATGGTCGGACCGTGCATCGGAGATGTGCCCGATCTCTAGCTCATCGCGGGTTTCGGGCTCCTTCAGCAAGGCAAGCAGCCGCGCATTGCGGTTTTAGGCGTTAGCGTCATGATCGAGCCACGTCTGTTCGCGCACGTACGTGCGCTTCGCAGCAAGGCAAGCGTTCTGGGGGTGCCTTTTGCATGGCATTCCCCCTGTTCCCCTTCTGATCAGCACTTCAACGCCCTTGAAATGCTTCTCTTGCAAGTCAGGCTTTGCTCGATCGCGCGGCATTCTCCTGCACCAACGTGTAGGCGCGGTCGCGTAATGCACGCAGCAACTGCGCGCGCGCCTTGCCCTTCTTTGCCTCCACCTCGTCTTCTGACGGCTGCGTCTTGAGCAGACCCTCCCAGCGAGTGAAATCAGCCAGCACGTCCTGCACTTCCGCATCGCCGATGGAACTGGACAGGGTACGGATGACCGCCTTGGAAAGGCCGCCAGTTTCAATCATTTCCAGCCGGTCCACGCCGTTGCAGACAGCGATTGCAGCATCTGCAAACGATTGGGTGAAGCTGCCGGCGACCGCAGTGTTTCTGGACAATGCCATGAGGACGCCAGGAGTCGGCACGGTATCCACTAGCCACTGTGCCCACACAAGTGAAATCGATTCACGCGTTGCAACCAGGACGCGCGTTTCTTCATCACCGATGCCGGCGACCTTGCCGATCAGCCGCGTGTCCAGCGCGGGGTTTGAAGCAAGCAAACGTGCGACCTTCTGTGAATCCTTGGTCCGCAGGAACTGCTTGATCGAGCCCAATGCCACGCCGACCACGGAAGACGCCATGCTTGCCAAAAGCTGATCGGTAACCACCCCACCGAGAGTGAACTCGGTTACTTCGCCAGAAAGGAGCTTGTCCTGTGCCTTAGGATACAGCGCTGGATTTACTGCCAAGGCATCAATCAATTCCGCGTTTCCAGCAAGTTGAAGCTGCACTTCCTCCGTCAAATCCGTCCGCGCCGCGAGCGCGCGGAGTACCGCCACGTCGCTGGACGTGGCCAGCACGCCCTGCACGCGTTCGTGCATGGGGGCCGGCTGGTCCATCACCTTATCAAAGAGAAGGCTAGACTTGCCATCACGCACGATGCCATGAGCCTTGACCAGGTCGAGGCAGAGTGCGCGCTCTTCAGGGCTGCAAGCGATATTGACCGACAGCGCAGCCAGCACGAAGACATCATCACTCTTGAGCAACGTAGAACGCGTCACATCAGGAAGCGATGCATGTGATGCTGCAGCGGCGCGTAGCTGGGCATCCACCGATTTTGCAAATTTCCCCAAGACTGTCGAAGGACAGTTTGCGTGTTTCAGGATCGCCAGGCGCCCTTGGTTGTCGGTACGCAGACCCATCAAGGCCTCCAGCACACTGCCCGCGCAATGGGGCAATGTATGCAGTTGGGCGGCAAGCTTCCCATCAAACCGTCTATCCCGCGACCGCACTAAATCTGCCAACAATTCCGAAGGTGCATCCATGTGTAGCGCCGCCGCCTCGAACAACGCAGTCTTGAACCGCTTGTTCGCCGCGTCCGTCTCCAGCCAGTAGCTCAGAACCTTCTGCGGGCAGTGCGGGTGTCTTAGCACCGCCAGCGCCACGGCCTCACTTTCATCCTTGCCCAGCTTTTCCAGCACGTCATTGGGCGCATCGCCGTGCCCGCCGGCCTGGGCGCGCTGCTTCTCATTCCCGACCGCCATTTCCCGCAGGCGTACCAGGGTCATACCATCGGCAGCGGGCTCGGAGGCCGGCCGGAGCTTGAGCGTCGAGAACTTTTCCTGCGATTTCTGGATCTGCTCGGCAAGCGTCTGTCCTAGCGGCACCGTCTCGTGCACCGCCAGCTGGATGTGATGGGCCGCCAGCGATTCTTTGGCGATGAAGGCCTGCAACCGGGCCTCGCTCACCGCCATCTCGATGTCGGCACCGCTGAAATCGCGCATCTGCTTGCACAACGCATCACGCTCGACCCCACTGATTACGTCTTCGTCCGCATCCAGATGAATATCCAGAATGGCGCGGCGCTCCCCGTGGTTGGGGAAGTCCACGTAGAACACTTCGTCGAAGCGTCCCTTGCGCAGTAGCTCCGGAGGCAGCTTAGTCACATCATTGGCCGTGGCCACCACGAACACCGGCTGGGTGTTTTCCTGCATCCAAGTCAACAGATAGCCCACCAGGCGGGTGGATACCTCCGATGCCTGTCCAGTGCCGAGTCCCGAGAATGCCTTTTCAAGTTCGTCCATCCACAGAATACAAGGGCTCATGCCCTCGGCCGTGGCCAACGCGCTGCGCATATTGGCTTCGCTGTCGCCCACGTAGCGGCCCATCAGGCGTCCCACATCCAGCTTCAGTAGCGGCAGGTTGAATTCCTTAGCCGTCAGCTTGGCGGTGAGCGATTTGCCACAGCCGGGCATGCCCGCAATCAGCACGCCCTTGGGCAGGCGCACGCGAAGCTTGGCCGCGCCCGCGCGATCGGCGAACACCTCACCGCGCTGCTTGAGCCAGCCACGCAGTTGCTCCAAGCCACCGATGGTGGCGTTCTCTTCAATAGGCGACACCACCTGCAGCGGGCTGCTGCCCGCGATGAGCGCCGCCTTCTCGCGGTTCACATCGCGCAGCACCTTGCGTGCTTCGCGCGGCTCGTCCAGCGCAGCCTGCATAAGCAGCGCACGCACCGAACTCTCACCAAGCCCCATGCACGCCTGTCGCAGCGGCGCGGCCAACGCTTCATCCGCGCCCTTGTCATGCCGCCCGAACTCCTCGGCCACCAGCTGGGCAATTTCCTGCTCGCCCGGGGCGTGCAGGCGCACCTGCGGCAGCACCGGCAGCTGGCCGGCCTGCGGCAGTTCGCCATCCGGGGTCACAAGCACCACCAGCGAGCGCCCAGCGGCCTGCTTAGCCATCCGCTGCAGCATCTGTCCCAGCGCCGGCACGGCACGCGGGTGAGAGGCCAGCGACATGCCCGCATCGGCCACAACGATCAGGCGGCCGGTCAGCGTGGTCGCCATCAGTTCTCGCATGGCTTCACGCAGGTCGGGCAGCGCTTCGTCCACCTCCAATCGCGGAAGCTTGCTGCGCGGGTCCACCTCGCCAAAGGCACTATTCCACTCGATCAGCTTCAGGCCCAGCGAGCCGGCCAGCTCGGCCAGCAGGACGTCCAAGCGCCCATTTTCACGGGTCGTCACCACCACGCCCGGGTGGCCGCCGCGCAGTGCGCGCTGCATGTCATCCAGAAACCGCTTGCGCGAATCCAGCATCGAGGCGGTCATGCGCCCACCCAGCGGGCTGCGGCACGCACCGAATCGGCTAAGGTATACAGGGCGTCGGATGCCGTATCGCGCACCTTGGCGCCAATGGAGCTAGAGCGGTCAACCAAGTAGTCCACCAGGCGCGGGGTCACCTTGACGATGGCATTGGCAGCGGCCGACGCGAGGGTGCCGCCAAGGAAGCTGCCGATGAAGCCACCGATCGGCGCGCACACACCCCCGAAAACCGTACCGATGGCAAAGCCAAGCGAACCGCCCGCGTAGCTGCCGGCCAACGTGGCAATGGCAATGAAGTTGGTTTCCAGCAGCTCGGCCGCTGCTTCGGCCAGGGTGCATTCCTCCTTGCTGAGCTTGTACAGCACGCGGGCATTCTCAACCGCAACGCAGACCGCCATTGCGATGAGCGTGGCATCGGTCGACTGTAGCACCGTGCCGAACAAACCCTTCCGAGCCGCCGCCACCACGGCTCCGACCAGAGCGACGGTCACACCGGATTGCACGCCACTGCGCAGGGCCGAATCGCAGAACTCATCCCAGTCTTCCTTCAGGCTCGGGTTCTTGTTTCCCTGCCACGCATTCCAGGCACGGCGGCCGCCAATGCGCACGCCCTGCACAGCCACTGCCAACGCGGCGGCCAGCAGCGCCTGCTTGGCCACCTGTTTGCCCATGGTGAACAGGTCCACGTCGTCCCAGTTGTATTCCTTGGAACGGCCGTCTTCCTGTGCATCCTTCTGCCGCTGCTTGGCCTCTTCGTGGCTGAGTGGGTCCGATTCCACGCCATCGTGGCGAACGCGGTTGGCGCCGCCCTCCACCTGACCTTCCTGCCCCGCCGGCACGAGGCGCTCCTGGTTTTCGTAGTCGCCCCTCTTGAAGCCGCGTTCCGAGTGATCGGAGGTTTTACCGTACTTGGACTGATAGTCCACGGTCTCCTTGCCGTCGCTGACACGGATATCCACAGAATTCGGTTCGAGTGACTGCAGGCGCTCGGCGCGGACGCCGGAATCCTGTGTCGCGGCATCGATGTTGAAGGAATCGGTGTGGTGCTGTTCGGCAATGTGCCCGTGCAGGTGCTCGCTCTGGTTGACCGACCCCGTGCTCCTGCAGTTGATGGTGTCGCGGGCATGGGCCGTTGCCTTTTCCAGCTCAGCATCAATGCGGACCGAATACTTGCTCGTGCCGTCGGCGCTGTTGCCTTGGGATGCCCGGCCCAGCGCATCGGCAAACCAGCTGCGGATGCCGCCACCGGTGGCCTGGTAGTCGGCCACCTGCGCCTGGTTCGCGCGGAAACCCACCACCGTGGCCGCGATCGCCACCGCATCGCGGTGGGCCTGCTCGCGGTCGTAACGATCTCCCACCGCACCTTGGGCAACATGCTGCTGGAGCCCCTCAGCCACCCATTGCGGATCCTGGCTGTCAGCGGTGCTCTCGCCCTGGCGCTTGTGGAAGTCCAGCGCTACCTGAGCCAGCTCCAGCTGATGGTCCATCGCGGGCGTATCCATGCCATCGCCGTTGCGCGCGTCCGCATTCTCCTGCGGGTCCTGCCCTTCGCCTTGCTGCTGCGCGTTCTGCGCGGCTTCCTTGTCCATCGTCACGCCCCCTGTAGTTGACACGTTCCCTTGCGTCGATGCCAGCTTGGCATCCAACTGCCCTCCCAATTATGGACGAAGTAGTCTCAAAAACTGAGACCGGAATCGACATCGCGAGTGGTGCGCACGAAACAGGCCTGCGCTTCTATCCGAAGTGTCAATAGCAAGGTCGGCGTCTTCCTACCTACCCTCGATAAACATCCCTAATCCCAATGCTGGATAGTTTCTCCCCTGCCCTACCCGTTGGGCGAAGCTCCGCTTCCGACCAGGAGCGAACGTTCCCAGCAGACAGTCAAGCCGAGCCGCGAAGCGGCGTCGGCTTGAATGAATTCTTAGATCCGCTCACAGGTGGACTCGACAGCCGCATCTTTGTACATGGAGTTGACTGGAATGGAGCGCGAGTGCGTGCCATTGAACTCAAGGATGCGAGATTCATAGACGGACTTCTTGGCTAGCTGCTCGTCTTGCGCTCTCTGCCCGGCATCCTTTGTGATTGATGGATCTGATGCCGAGAGAAACTCGACATGGTTGATCCGAGACCTCACGACGTCACCCACAAGCTCCCACGTGCCGCTACTGCGATCGTGGAGTGTGAGAGGAGCCTTACCTGGAGCTGATATCACGCTACGGGAGTGACCAGTGAAGGTGCCGTCCGGAAGCTTGGTGGTTTCATCAGTTACCGTGACAGTGAAGCCTGGTCCCTGCAGGACAGTTGGGCCGCACCGCCAAGTGCCAAAGAAATCTGACGGACTGAGGGGCGACGTCGCCGCCGCTGCGGAGCCGGCGGCGACGAGAAGAATGGCAACTGCACATTTTCGATGCATTTTTGCTCCAAGCGCATTCAACTCCGGAATCAAGCCGACTCGCGTAGCGAGTGAAGTCCTTGGGCACGGAAGCTGGATCTTAGGGCGGCTGGGTGCAGCTAACAAGCCAGCGTCTGGCCGGTCCCAGCGATGAGCTCGGCGACCGCAACGATGTCCGATATGTGTCTTGGATTCAACCGACCGACGAAACGGTTCGTCGGTATCGCTCAAAGGGGTGTTTCGTAGGTGAGCGCGGGCGCCGCAGCACCCAGCTTTGCGGGTTGTTGCAGGGTAGCCGCCTGTACACCCTCCCGCCGCTGGTTGCCACGTGTGCAGCCGTACGGGAAGTGCCCCATGCCGGCTTCAGCCATCCGAGCAACACCTACCTCGGCGCTGACCACGAACACCGTCGGACCGGCGTGCAGGTGGACCCTGTGTTGTCCGATGGCAAGACACGCAGTTCGCGCTATTTGCTGCGCTTTGCCGATCAGGGCAATCCCTATCGCTTTGAGGCAACGCGCAGCGAATGACCGTCATGCCACTCACCGCATCACTGCGGTGCCGCTGGCGGCGGCGGGGAATCGGGTCCCCGGAGAGACCCTGTCGCCGGTGGCATAAGCGCGCGCTTTTACACGGAACGGGGGCATGCATCCGCGTCGGTGGCCGGGGCAGGAGTCCGTTCTTCCCCGATCAGCGCCAGCCGCGGTTGTGGTTACGGCGGTCATGGTCCCAGCGACGCTGGTCGTGACGGCGGTCGTGGCGGCTGGTGCGCTCGTAACGATGGTCGCGGTCATAGCGGCGATCGCGATCGTGGCGATAGTCGCGGTTGTCCCGGCGATCCTTGGTGGTCACATTGCCGATCGCGCCGCCGGCCACTGCACCGCCTGCGGTCATCATCGGGTCGCCGTTGGACAGCACGTGCCCCGCGACGCCACCCACCACGGCACCCACCAGTGTGTTCTTGTCCTTGCGCGACAGCGCGGAGGCATCGCCTGCGGCGATGACGCCAGCGGTCAGAGCCAATGCCATGGCCAGGCCACGGAAGCTGAAAGCGGTTGAGGTGAGCATCGTTGGATCCTCCAAACGTATCGGTGTGAAATCGAATCTGGTGGCCGAAGATTGCCGGAACATTGCGCACCCGCGGATGAACCGACCCCTGTTCAGTTTGGCGAAAGTACAGCTTGGTGGGGCCATGCCCTCGCACCCAGCCGACGCCAGCGCCCCTACAGTGGCACGCGTGTCCCTCGCAACGGACGCACTCAACGACCGCTTCGGAGCCCGAGCCGCATGCACTCAACGATCCCCTCCCTCGCCCTCGCCCTCGCCGCTTCCCTGTTCGGCGTCTCCGTCACGGCGTGCGCTGCCCCGTCGCAACCGTCGCGCACCATTTTTACCGACGTCACCGCCACTCACGTTCCCACCGACGCGGAGCTCCATGCACTGGATGCGGCGTTGCTGGATGCCGATGGCGATGGCGATCTGGATGTCGCGGTGGCGGTGGAGAATGGTGCCAACCGGCTCTACCTCAACGATGGCACCGGCAAGCTCACACAGGCGCCCGATGCGTTCGGCACGATCACCGGCGACAACGAGCATGTACGCGTGGCCGATGTTGATGGTGACGGCCATATCGATGCGCTGTTCATCGCTGAAGACACCGAGCAGCACAACCTGTTCCTGGGTGACGGCCAGGGTGGATTCGTACGGGTCAGCGAGCGCCTTCCTGCGATGAGCCAGGCCAACGGCGTCGCCATCGGTGATGTCAACGGCGATGGCCTGCCCGACATCGTGGTGGGCAACACGACGGAGGGCAAAGCCGGTGTGGCGCAACCGTTCCTCTGGCTCAATGACCGCGCACGCCCGGGCTACTTCGTCGATGCCACCTCCACCCACCTGCCATCGATCAACGTGCAGGCACAGGGCATTACCCTGGCCGATCTGGATGGCGATGGCGATCTGGACATGGCCATCGCCAGCCAGGATCCCATCAACCGCCTGCTGATCAACGATGGCCGCGGCCGCTTCACCGATGCCACCGACCGCCTGGGAGCGCAGATTCCCACCGAGACGCGGGAAGTCCATGCGTTCGATGCGAACGGTGATGGGCGTCTGGACCTGGTCTTCTTCAACCTCACCAGCAACAACCAGGCCTGGGACAAGAATCCGCAGACGCGCCTGCTGATCAATCAAGGCGAGGCCCGTTTCAAGGATGACACCGCCGCACGTCTGCCCGCGCATCGTTTCTCCAGCTGGGGCGGGACGGTGGTGGATGTCAACGAGGATGGCCATCCGGACCTGGTGGTCAGCGCCATCGACGTGCCCGGCTTCGTGCCGCTGCAGGTTCGCGCCTGGCAGAACGATGGCAAGGGCAACTTCACCGACGTCACTGCCTCGGTGATTCCCGGCACCGCGGTCGGACGCAGCTGGAGCATGGCGCGCGGTGATCTGGATGGGGATGGCAAGCCCGATCTGTTCATTGGCGGGTGGCAGTCGCAGGCCCGCCTGCTGCTGACCGGCAACACGATCGACGAGTAGGCCTGCGCAAACCGATGGCTTCACGCTGGCATTTGCTATCGTGCCCTCCGTCCGTCCCTCCTTCTCAGGAATCCCATGCCCCGTAAGCCCTCCGCCGCCCCCTCCGCATCATCGATGAAGGCCAGCCTGGCAGCTGCGGTCGCGCGATCGGGAATGGATGAAAGCGCGCTGCTGCGGGCCGCCACGAAGGAGGCGTTCGAGCGCGCACTCGTGCTGCTCACGACCTCCTATGCCGATTTCAGCCCGGAACAGCAGCGCAGGATCCGGGCAGTCGTGGACAGCGCGGGGTCGGCCAGCCCCGCCCCGCGCGCCAAGCCGGCCAAGATTCCCCGCGAAGCACTGCCGCCGCGCTTCTGGCTGCCGCACAGCGGTGCCACCTGGTCCGGTCGCGGGCGCATCCCCGCTGCGTTCCTTGCGTGGGAGGGCACCGTGGCCCACACCGAATGGAAGAAGACGCACCCGGATCAGCGCTTCCCGTCCTACCCGGGCTGAGCAGGCGCTGCGGTTCGCGACGCAGGGCGATGGATCGAAACGACTATCATGGTCGCCATTGAACGAAGCAGTGGTTGCAGATGAGTCGCGGAATCAAGATGCGCAAGGCCGTGGGAACGCACGGCACCCTGCACCGGTTGGCCGACCTGCAGAAACGTCATGACGCGCAGCAGACCCTGCCCACGTTGCTCTGCGATGGCTGCAGCGTGCCGGTCCGATTCGTCCCGGCGCACGACAGAAGCGGTGCCGACGGTGCTCTTCCCGCCGCGGTTCCTGCGTACATCGCGTTGAACAAGGGCGCTGAGCATCTGCCAGGGTGCCGTTACAACGCTCCCTCACATCTGCAGACCCTGCTCGCCAGCGGAACCAATCCCGAGTTCCTGCCTGCGCTGGGCGATGGCCGGCATGAGCTGCGTTTGTTGGTCCTCCAGCAGGCCCTGAAGCGGGGCAGCGCCGGGCCGACCCTTCTCCCGGCAGACGCGCCACTCGACGGTTACCTGCGCACCCTCACCGACCTGCTGATCCTGCAGGCGATGTGCGAGGACGACACGCTGCTGACCGCGCACCTGACCCTGCGCCTGGGCAAGAAGCGGGTCGACTGGGCGAATTTCCTTTACGGCCAGGACCGCTATGACGAAGCATGGGAACGGCTTGGCTCGGCATCCAGCGAGCTGCCGCTGGCCCTGCTCGGGACGGTGCGCTCACATCGCATGCCGCAGCCCGGTGACCCCCATGGCGTTACCTTCCTCAACTGTGCCCCGAAGTATCAGCAGACCGGCGTGACCGACCGCCGGGATTTCTACGAAGTCAGCGTCGGGCACACCGATGCGGCGTGGCTGAAGGCCTTCCCGGTGGGCGCGGAGATCGTGATGTTCGGGCTGTGGCGCCAGGGAAGAAGCAGCACCACCTCCCGGCCGCACCCGACCGACCCGCGCCGGACCATCACCAGCATCACCCACAAGCTGGCATTGCGGCCCAGCCTTACCCGGCAGTTGAGTGTTGTGGAGTGAGCCGCGCGGCTGTGAAGGGTTTCTCGTGATCGACCCCGCACAGCGATAACGGCAGCCGTCGATATCGCTGTGTATCGCTACATTTCAAATGCGAATGGTTCGTGATACGATTGTTAAGATTACTTGAAACCCCCACACGGACGTCCCCAGCCATCGCCAGCGGGCTCCCATAGCCACGGAGTACTTTCGCGATGTCGCACCCCTCCCCTTCTTCCCGTCGTTCCGGCGCCACCCTCGCCGTCGCCATTGGTCTGGTACTGACCGCCCAGGCGCATGCCGACGCCGCTGCGGATGCCGCCGCCTCACCCCGCCAGATGGATACCGTGGTGGTCACCGCCACCGGCGCCCAGCAGTGGATCAAGGACGCCCCGGCCAGCATCAGCGTGATCACCCGCGAGGAGATCGAACGCAAGCCGGTCAGCAGCATCGGCCAGCTGCTGAGCACCGTGCCCGGCGTGACCGGCGGGTATGCACTGTCGGGTGCGCAGTCCAAGATCCGCCTGCGCGGCCTGCCCGAGCAGTACACCCTGATCCTCATCGACGGCCGCCGCCAGGGCAATTCCTCCGGCGTGAACTACCGCGATGACCTGGGTCCGCAGGACCTGAACTGGCTCTCGCCGGACATGATCGAGCGCATCGAGGTGGTCCGCGGGCCGATGTCCTCGTTGTACGGCTCGGATGCGATGGGCGGGGTGATCAACATCATCACCCGCAAGATCGCCAGCGAATGGGGCGGCTCGGTCACGTTCAACTACAGCAAGCCCGATTCCCCGACCCGCGGCGATACCACCCAGATGGGCGCGCTGTTCAGTGGTCCGCTGACCGAGAACCTGGGCCTGCGCGTCGGTGCCAATGTCACCAACCGCGAATCGGATACCGGCCGCCGGGAGACGCCCGGCAACAAGGCCGAGAACGCCAACGCCCTGCTCAACTGGCGCGTCAACGATGACCACACCGTGGGCGTTGAAGCCTCGCGTGGCGAGCAGCGCAACAGCGGTGCGGGCGCGGTCGGTGCGTGGGGTCTGTCCAAGCTGGTGCAGACCGGCTACGTGGTCATGCACGATGGTCGCTACGGCGACGCCGCCACGTCCAAGACGACGCTGGTACAGAACGATTACGAAGACAAGGGCAGCGCCGTCGGCAACCATTCCAAGGAGACGGTGTTCGATACCGCGTTCACCCGCAGCTTCCATTGGGGCGTCGAGCAGAGCTTGAATGTGGGTGGCCAGTGGAAGCGCGAAGAGCTGAAAAACGGCGACACCATCGGCACCGTGCCGGTCACCTGGACCGGTACCGGGCGGATCAGCCCGGTCAGTGAGGCCGACTCCTGGGCGCTGTTCGCCGAAGACCACATCACGCTGCACGAGCGCTTCATCCTCACCGTGGGCCTGCGCTGGGACAACACCGACAATTACGACGACAACCTGAGCCCGCGCGTCTACGGCGTCTGGCACCCGTCCGATGACTGGACCGTGCGCGGCGGTGTCTCGCAGGGCTTCCGCGCGCCCACCCTGAAGCAGGGCACCGCCGGCGCGGCGACCCAGTCCGGTGGCAACGGCTGCACCGCGTTGACCGTGGAAGGCTGGACCAACCGCTCGATCAGCGCCGACGGGACCACCGGCTGCTACATGGCCGGCAATCCGAACCTGGAACCGGAAACCAGCACCAACTACGAGCTGGGCGTCGGCTACGACAAGAACGGCTGGTCGGCCTCGGCCACGTACTTCCTGACCGACTTCGATGACAAGATCCAGCAGGTCCCGCTGCGTGACATCCCCGGCCAGACGACCAGCTTCGTCAACGGTTTCTGGTGGACGGTCGCGCAGAACATCCAGAAGGCCCGTACCCGCGGCGTCGAAGCCAGCGTCACCGTGCCCCTGCATGAGCGACTGAACTGGATCACCAACGCCACGCGCATGCTGGAATCGAAGAACCGCACCACCGGCGCCAGCCTGCTGGTGGTGCCCAAGCTGACCGCCAATACCTCGCTGGACTGGCAGGTCACCGATGACTGGTCGCTCAACCTGAGCGCGCAGCACATCGGCGAACAGCTGGTGTCCTCCACCAGCGCCACGTTCGCCAAGGCGTATACCACCTGGGACCTGGTCACCGGCTACGACGTCAACGAGCACCTGACGGTGCGCGCGGGCGTGCTCAACCTCGGCGATGTCTCCACCATCGAGGAAGGCAACAACTACGACGGCGGTGCACGCACCTTCTTCGTGGGTGCCACGGCGCGGTTCTGACCGCGCCGGGTCGAGTGCAGACCTGACGTAACGACGGGCGGCGCGGATTTAACCCCGCCGCCCTTCTACGTTGTGAAGCAGCGCGTCGTTGCGCGCCACCGTCCATGCCCGCAACCCCATCACGGCCAGGCCGACGAACACCAGATACAGCACCGCGGTCACGTGCAGTGACTTGACCATGTACATGCCGACGTAGACCACGTCGACCAGGATCCACAGCCACCATGCGGCCGTGTGACGTCGCGCCTGCCACCACTGGGCGACCAGACTCAGCGAAGCCAGCATTGCATCCAGCCACGGCAACGCTGCATTGGTGAGGAAGTGCATCGCCGCGCCGAGCGCAATCCCGAAGGCGACGCCGATGCCGAGGTCACGCCACATGGCCACCCGCGCCAGCGGCACGATCGCGACCCGCCCATCGTCCTCGACCTGGCCACGCCAGCGCACCCAGCCGTAGACCAGGAAGCCGCCGAACACGATCTGCAGCAGCGTGTCCGAGTAGAGCCGGGCCTCGGCGAACACCAGCGCGTACAGGGCCACCGAGATCAGACCGACCGGCCAGGCAAGGGGCACCCGGCGCGTCATCAGCCACACGCCGAGCATGCTGACGCCGGCCGCCGACCATTCCAGGATCGCCGGGTTCATAGCGCGAACGTCACCGACAAACGGGCCTGACGCGGCGCGCCCGGGAACAGGTAGTAGTCACCCGAGCTGCTGCCGGTATCGCGCCAGTAGAAGCGGTTGAACAGGTTGTCCACCGAGAGGTTCCAGGTCACCGGATGCTCGCCCAGCTGATGTTTGAAGCGCAGGCCCGCGTCGAACACGCTGTAGGCCGGTGCGCTCACGCGACCATCGGCAGTGGCCACGTTGGAGGCCGCGTAACGCCAACCACCGGTCAGCCCCAGGCCGGTCACGAACGGCAGCTGGTATTCCGCATGCACGGTCGCGCGCGTCTTGGGCACGTTGATCAGCTGGTGGCCTTCGTAATCCGGCGTGCCGACATCGCGTGCACGGGCACGCAGGACGCTCGCACTGGCGGTCAGCGACAGGCGCTCGGTGAGCTGGCCCTGTGCGGTGAGCTCCAGCCCGGTATGGGTCTGCTGCCCTTCCTCGACGAAGGTGTAGCCGGCATCACTGCCGTCCGGCTTGGCGTACTGGAACGGCTGCGAAGTGCGGAACAGAGCGGCACCCAACGTCAGCGCATCGCTGGTCACATACTTGACGCCCACTTCGGTCTGGCGCGACAGCACCGCGGGCAGGAACGTGCCTTCGTTGGAGGTCCAGAACGGCGCTTCCTGGCCGAGCGAAATGCCCCGCACGTAGCTGACATAGGCGTTGACCTCGTCGGTCGCCTTCCAGACCAGCGCGGTCTGCGGCAGGAAGCGCGACAGGCGGCTGTGCCGCTCCGGGTTGCCACGCTTGTCGTAGGCACGCTCGTCCAGGCGCACGAAACGCCCACCGGCCAGCCACTGCCAATCGCCGAAGCTCATCCGGTCCAGTGCGAAGACCGCCGTCTGCGCGCTGTCCAGACGCCGCGCGGACGGGCCCGGCATCAGCGGCGACGGGTCGAACTGCGGCACCTGTGCATCGTGGATGTTGGCAGTGCCCACGTATTCGTTGACGTTGCGGCGCTTGTCCACGGTGCGCTCGAAACGGTCCGCACCCACGCTCAACTCGTGCCGGATATCGCCGGTGGCGAAACTGCCGCGCAGCTCGCCACGGAATTCCAGGTTGCGGCGGGTATCGTCCGGGCTGCGGTAATCGTAGATGTCGTAATCGCCGTTGGGCGCGAAATAGTTGCCCGGCACGCTGCCATCGGCGCATCCGGCGGCGTAGTAGCAGCCGTAGGCGAAGGCGACGTTGTCGTCGATCACCGAGCGGCTGTAGCTGGCCGACACCCGCGACTGCCAGCTCGGGCTGAAATCGTAGGTATGCAGCGCGGTCAGGTTGGTGCTGTCGATGCCGACCGGCCGCTGCCAGGCCTGGTACCCCAGCAGGTGCTTGCGGTCCACGCCGCGCGGCAGCCCGGTGGCGCCCAGCAGCTGATAGCCCGAGGCCGAGCGCTGCGCGCTTGTCTGGTAGTTGGCATCCACTTCCAGCTTGCCGCGTTCGCCGATCAGCCAGTCGGTGGCCAGCGAGTAGAAGTTGCGGCGGCCGTCGGCATGGTCGATATAGGAATCGCTGTCTTCCCAGGCCGCATTGAAGCGCACGCCGAAGCGCGGCGACAGCCAATGGCCGAGATCCACCGCGGTATAGCGCGAGCCTTCCGAATCGGTGCCGAGGGTGACGTTGCGGACCTCGGCCGGGCGCTTGCCCACGTAATTGATGATCCCACCCGGCGCCATGACGCCCGCGGCGAGGCCGGCCTCGCCCTTGAGGATCTCCACCGACTGGATGTTCTCCAGCGCCAGGCGTTGCTCGCCGGTGATGGCCAAGCCATTGAAGCGATACCCGGTCCCGGTATCCAGCGGGAAACCGCGGATCGCGATGTTCTGGTAGTAACCGACCGGTGCATAGCTGTCGCCCAGCGAGGCATCGTTGCTGGCCAGCTCGGACAGCGTGCGCACCTGGCGGCTGTCCAGCAGGTCACGATCCAGCACGTTCACCGATGCCGGCGTGCTCTTCCAGTCACCCGCGCCGAAACTGCTGGTCTGCGTGGCGGTGGACGCCGGCTGATGCGCCTGCACGCGCACGGCGGCGAGCTCGGTCGGCGAGCGCTCGGGCGCGTCCGCGAGATCGTTGGCATGAAGAGGCAGCGCGGCGCAGAGGGCGGCGGACAACAGCGTGGGGCGGAAGCAACGGTTCATTCGATTCGTCATCAGCTGGGGGAGACGAAGCGAAGGCGAGCACGCGCACCGACCCATCACGGCGGTATGCCTGCTGCTCAAAGCTCCCTACGCCGGTGCAAACCGGATCAGGTTCCAAGGGACTCTCTCAGCCTGGTTTCGCCAGGCACCCCCGCTTCTGTGACTATTTCACTACAAACCGTACGGATTTGCGAGCCTGCGCTCAGGCGGCGGCGTGCAGCGCCTTCAGCAGGCCCTGCCCTGCCGGGCTGCTGAACCAGTCAGCATGCCCCAGCAGGAAGGTGTGGTACGCCACGTCGGCATTGGCCGGCGAGTGGGTCACGGCCTCGAAGTACTCGACTTCAGAGAGTGCGAAATCCAGCTGCACGATCGGCAGCAGATCGGCCAGCAGGTGGACGCGCTCGGCAGACAGCGGCACGATCGCGCGGTAGCCGGCCAGCAGCGCCAGCGCGATATCCACGCGCACCGCCGCCTCGCCGCTTTCCAACGCCAGCCAGGCAATCGCGTTGCGTTCGATGGCGGTGGCCAGATCGAACAAGGCACTGGTCGGTGAGGCCAACCCAAGATCGAGCACGGTATCGACCACGGTGGACCTGCCGTCCAGCCGCCATAGCAGATTGGACACGTGCCAGTCGTTGTGCGCCCACAGGCGCGGTTCGGCCTGCAGCCGCTCGGCCAGGCCGTCATGCCATGGCAGCACCGCCCGCTGCAGATCGGCCTGCCAGTCCTGCCGCGCAAGATAGGCCGCCAACCCGGGGCGATCGTCCAGCCCGGCCTGCAGGGCGGCGATGGGATCAGCGGCACGGATCAGGTCATCGCGGGCAACCAGCAGATGAGTGCTGCGCTGGGGCGCGTGGTAGCTGGCCGATGCCAGATGCAGTCTGGCCAGCATCCGCCCCGCTTCGTGCGCCTGCGCGGTATCGGTCAACAGCGTCCAGGAGGGCGCATCGCGATACAGATCCTGGCCATGGCCCACGTCATGCAGTTCGTAGGTCCACCCTTCGTGCTCCACCGCCGTGGCGCCATCGCGGTCACGCAGTACCTCGACGACGGGCACGCCGTGATCGGCCAGGTGCCGGATGAAACGATGCTCTTCGCCCAGGCCAGCCGCGGTGCGGACGCTGCCATGGTGGCGCTTGACGAACACCCGGCCCGTGTCGCTCTCGACAATGGCCGCGGCGGACATCGGTCGCGGGCTGTGCCACAGCAGCCGGCACGCGCCCGCCAGCGGCGCGAAGCGCTCACTGAGCCAGGTGATCTCGCGGTCGGTGATGGCGGGCCAGTCGGCGGCCACCTCATCGTTGTTGAGGCCTTGGACGCGGTGGGTGCTGTTGCTCATGGGATGACGGGTCGATGACGGCGAAAAGGCACGCTGTCACCAGACAGTGGGCGCGGCGAGGATACCAAGCCACGCCCGGCCAGGGGGGAACAGATGCGTCCGGTCAGCGCGTGCCGTCACCCGGCTTCGTTGCGGCGGGCTTGGCCGGCAGCAGCCGCGGCTGCTCCGCATACCAGTCGCGGGCCCCGGCAAGGTGCCACTTGCGCTGCTCGCCCTGCAGCTCGATGCCGGCCCCCAGCACGCCCCAGCGCAGGTAGAGATCGCCACGGCGCTTGCCATGACTCAGATCCAGCCGCGCCTGCAGGGACAGTCGCTCGTTCTCGGCCTGCAGATCCTCCACGATCAGCTCGCCACTTCGCCAGCGCAGCTGCCCACTGGCCTGCACCTCTCCGGAATCCAGCATCCCGAGCACCCAGCGCGGGTATTCGCTGCGCTGGGCGAACACGCCGAGCAACGGCCCGGCATCGCGCAGGCGCAGGTCGGCCAGGCCATCCACCTGGAACGGCGCGGCCGCATCGATGTGGCCACTGCGGATCGCCACCTTGCCCCACCAACGCCCGTCACTCTTTTCATCACCTACGTGGATGTTGCGCAGGTCCACCGTGGTGCCACCGAGATCAAACTGGCGGCTGTCGAAATCCGCACGCTGCAGACGCGCCTGCAGCTGCGCATCGCCGCGCATCGCGATGCCGGCCACACTGAGCCGGGCGCCGGTGCCACGAAGATCGGCACTGCCCTTGCCCACCCGACCGGAGGCATCCAGCGACACATCACCGCTGAGCAGACCGGTACCGCCGAGCAGGCGCACGTTGTCGTTGCCCAGATAACGGTTGTAGGCGGTGAGGTCGGGCACCCGCGCATCGGTGAAGCGCAGCTGGGCGCGCATGCCGTCGCTCAACTGCTTCAACCGCGCATCCCCGCGCAGGGTCAGCGCCAGTTGGCGGCCATCGAACAACACCGCCTTCGGCGCGTTGGTTGGCGCAGCCTGGAAGCGCGGGATCTGTACCTTCAGCTCGGCCTGCGGTGGTTCGCCCTCCACGATCCGACCCTGTGCGTGGGCGTCGCCGCGCATCCGGACCCCTGCAACCTCGGCTACGGCGGCCACCTGCGGGATATCCACCGTACTGCCCGGCGCCAGTTGACCGTCGGCGATGATGACGTCTGCCTTGAGCAGCCCACCGCCGTCGAGGTGGAACCAGGGTTTCTTCACGAACAGATCGCTGATCCAGTTGAGCGACTGGAACTGCCAGGCGCCCTGCACCTTGCCAGACAGCCGCGGAAGCAGCTCGGCCGGCGCCTGGAACGGAATCTTCCGGCCGGTCACGCGCAGATCGGCATTGAGTTCGCTACCCGTTTCCGGGTCACGCGGGAGCCGGGCCTGGACACGCATGTCCTGCGCCACGTCCAATTGCAGGGACAGCAGGCCGCGGTCATCGGCGTTCACGCCCGCGTGCAGGGGAAGCCGCCAGACCAGCCGGCTGCCCGGTCGCAGGGCGCCCTCTTCCAGCGTTACGTCCGCGGTGAGGCGTGCATTGGAGACCGCACTACCCACCTTGACATGTGGGCCGCCGGTATCGATGCGCAGGCCCTGGCTGCGCGCATCGATCTGCAGCTGCGCCCAGGTGATGCCGAGTTTCTGCAACCCCGGCGCGTCATCACGATAGTGCCGCGGGAAGTGGAAGCGCGCGGCGATTTGGGCATCGTCCAGCACGTTGACACCGTCGAAGCTGACCTGGGCATCATCGAAGCCCGCCGTGGAATCGAACAGCTCCGACGGGCCGCCCTTGAGCTGCTTGAGGAAACCGACGTTACCGTGCCCCTGGCCCACGATCAGCAGCTTGCCGAAGCGCCCGCTACGGATGGTGTCGCTGTGGATCGCATCGAACCGCAGCGTCCAGCCACGGTCACCGCGCGGGGGTGGTGGGATCGCCTTTTCGACCCGCTCGACCTCGGCTTCCACCCCTGTCGCATCAATGCGCGGAATGCGCACTTCCCTGCGCAACAGTGCCGGCAGATCGATCCAGGCACTCGCGCGGTCGGCACGGAACACATACTGCGTTCGATTGGCCTGGCCGCGCATGCGGATGTTCCAGACCACGGCCTGCCCAGGCATCAGGGTCAGTGCCGGCCCGGTCTGCATGGTGAATTTTTCAGGTTTGCGGTTGGTCACCGCATCGAACAGCGGCGTATTGAGGAATACATTGCCCGCCAGCAGGTACAGCGCATACAGCGCCAGCAGCGAGAGCAACGCCACGCGCCACGGCCGGGGCCAGCGCCGCACGCGCTCGGGAATCAGGGGCATGTGGGTCCGCAACAGGAAGCAGGATGACGGCCCACTATCGGCAAGGTGCAGCCGTCACGGCGTGAAGGCGTGCTACGGCAGCTTGGCGATCACCTTGATCTCCACGTCGAATCCATACAGCCAGGTCACGCCGATACCGGTGAGCGTGGGATACGGCGCCTCACCCCAGTACTCCGGAACGACGGCCCACACCCGCTCGAATATCTGCTCGGGATTGACCAGGAACACGGTCACGTCCACGACATCATCGAACGTGCAGCCGGCCGCGCCGAGCACCGCACTGAGGTTGTCGAATGCACGCCGCACCTGCGCCTCCAGCCCAGGTTCGGGCGAGCCATCTTCGCGGCTGCCGACCTGGCCGGAGACGAACAGGAAGCCATTGGACCGCACTGCCGGCGAGTAGCGGTTGCGCTCGTACAGGGCCTGGCGGCCCGGCGGAAAAACGACGTCACGTGTTGCCATGAACCACCTCTGCCTTGGGCCGATACCGGCCCATCACGAATGAAAGGCCACAGTAGACCGCCATGCGCACCGGATAAACGCGGTCTGCTGTCCCACATTGTTTGTAGAATCCAAACAATCATCCTCCCCGTGGAAGGCAGATGGACCGGTTCGATGCAATGCAGGCCTTCGCCCGGGTGGTGGACACGGGCAGCTTCACCAAGGCGGCCCAGACGCTGCACATGAGCCGCACCACAGTCACCCAACTGGTGCAGCAGCTGGAAGCGCGGCTGCGGGTGCGCCTGCTCAACAGAACCACCCGGCAGGTGAATGTCACTGCCGATGGGGCGGCCTACTACGCGCGCGTGATCCGGCTGCTGGCCGATATCGATGATGCAGAAACCAGTCTGTCCAGTGCCGCGTCAGCCCCGCGCGGGCGGCTGCGGGTGGATGTGCCTGCCCCGTTTGCGCGGCTGGTGCTGGTCCCTGCGCTGCGCGACTTCCTGGCCCGCTATCCGGAGATCCAGCTCGATCTGGGCGTCAGCGATCGCCACGTCGACCTGATCGACGAGAACGTGGACTGCGTGATCCGGGGTGGACAGATCACGGATCAATCGCTGGTCGCCCGCCATATCGGCGATCTGCCGGCGGCCATCCACGCCTCGCCTGCCTACCTGCAGCAGGCAGGCCTACCCGCCCATCCGCAGGACCTGGAGCAGGCCCCGCATCGCGTGGTCGGCTACCTTCGCTCGCGCAGTGGCACGGTACTGCCCTACACCCTGCAACGTGGCGACGAACAGGTCACCGTGAGGGGACGCCAGCTGCTTGCGGTCGATGATGGCAACGCCTACCTCGCCGCAGGCGTGGCGGGCCTGGGCGCGCTATGGCTTCCCGACTACATGGCCGCCCCGCATGTAGCCGCCGGTGAATTGGTCCGGCTGTTCCCTGGGTGGCACATCGATGCGATGCCGCTCTATCTCGCGTTCCCGCCAAACCGGCATGTCAGCGCCAAGCTGCGGGTATTCATCGACTGGGTCGCGAGGCTGGTGGCGCAGCACATGCCACCTACGGGTCCTTAAGCGCGGACGGCGGACCGCACTCGCCGCGCCCCCTGCTATCGGCCACGCGTTGGCGTCCGTGGTTCCAGCGCGACCGCACGATCACCGGGTGTCTTCTTCAGCGGTGCGATGACCAGTGTGTCGCCCCTGCAGACATCCACATCGCGGTAGACCACCCGTCGTCCGTTGCGGAACGCGACACGAAGATCGAACCGGCAGCCTTCGTCGGCCAGGCGGACCATGGCGCTGCCGCCGCCACCCGCCAGGACATCGATCGACCGGGGCGAGAACGCTTCCGAGCCTGCAGGCGCGACGTCGAGAGTCACCACGCTGTCGTGCGCCCGGTTGAGCAGGCCCAGGTAACGCGCCTCTGCGCCGTGGGCGGTACCGGCGCACATCAACGAGGCGAGCAGGAGGGGTCGGATCAGGATCATGGTGGTGCTCCAGGCGGGTGATGGACGCCCGCATCACGCGCCTGCTGGCTGGATCCGCCAACCGATCCGGGACGAATCGTCGCCACGACGTGGCCAATCGTAATGGGCCGTCATGGCGCTTCCCGCGCTCCCCCCGCCTGCCTAAGATGAGCGTCGCCAGAGATGCCTGGCCCGGAATCGACCATGTACATCCGCCTCGGCAGCACCCGGATCCGCCTGTCCCGCTATATCGCCCTGTGGACGACGGTGGCCCTGGTGTTTGCGCTCCAGACCTCGATCAACGCCGGCCTGCCGAACAGTCGATGGCCCCTCTGGGACCTCATGCGCTGGTCGCTGATCCAGTGGTACACGTGGGCCGCGCTGGCCCCCACCGTCTTCCGCCTCGCCGAACGCTTCCCGGTGCGCGGCGCCGGGCGCCTGCATGGGCTCGGTGCCCAGGTGGTGGCCAGCCTGTGCATGACGTTCATTGCGATGATCGTGGGTGCGATGGTCTCCACCCTGTTCGAGCCCAGCGGTTTCTTTCAGCAGCTGGGCTACTTCCTGGAGCAGCACTTCGCCATCGGACTGCTGACCTACTGGACGCTGTTCGCCATCCAGCAGGCGATCCATTTCCACGCTGAGAAAGCCCGGCGCGAACTGGAAGCCAGCCAGTTGGCCACCGAACTGGCGCAATCGCGGTTGCTCTCGCTCAAATCCCAGCTGCAGCCGCATTTCCTGTTCAACACCCTGCACGCGATCATTACCCTGCTCGACGAGGACAAGGTCTCGGCCGAGGACATGCTGCTGCGCCTGAGCGATCTGCTGCGTGCCTTCCTGGAAGACTATGACGGCCAGGAGATCCGCCTGCGCCAGGAGCTGGACCTGATCGAGCTGTACCTGGGCATCCAGCGCATCCGCTTCAAGGATCGGCTGACCACCCGCACATATATCGCCCCGGACACGCTGGACTGCGCGGTGCCCAGCCTGATCCTGCAGCCGCTGGTGGAGAATGCCCTGCGTCATGGCATCGGCCAGCGCCTGGGCAGCGACACCATCGAGATCGAGGCCCGCCGCGACGGTGACGCACTGTGCATCGAGGTACGCAATCGCAACAGCACGCTGACGGCCGAGCCAACCGCAGCGGCCGGGCACGGGATCGGCATGTCCAATACCCGTCTGCGCCTGAAGGAACTCTACGGCGAGGCGGCCGAGGTGAGGCTGGACATGATGTGGCCGGAGGGGGTGGTGTGCCGCATCCGCGTGCCATTCCGGGAACTGGAGAGCGCCGAGGATGCACCCGAGTTCTTCCCGGGCAGTGCACCGGCATGAGCCTCACCGTGCTCGTGGTGGATGATGAGCCGATCGCGCGGCATGCGGTCATCCGGTTGCTGCGCGATGATGCGGATGTCGAGATCCTCGGCGAATGCGGCGATGGCGTATCGGCGGTCAATGCCATCCGCGACCAGTCGCCGGACCTGGTGTTCCTGGACATCCAGATGCCGGCGATCACCGGCATGGACGTGGTCGCCACCATCGGCGCGGAGCGGATGCCGGCCACGGTGTTCGTCACCGCCTACGAGCAGTACGCGGTAAAGGCCTTCGAAGCCAATGCCGTGGACTACCTGGTCAAACCGTTCAGCCGGGAGCGCTTTGCCGCCACGCTGCAGCGGGCGAAGGCGCGGCTGTCGGCGGCCAGCGGCGTGGGCTCACAGGCCTCGATGCAGATCCTGCAGGCGCTGGATGCACTGCGGCAGCGGGACGACTACCTGCAGCGCATCCCGGTGCGCGTGGACGAGCATGTGGTGCTGGTGGCGGTGGATGACATCGTCTGGATCAAGGCCGCGCGCAACACGGTCGAGATCCACCTGGTCGACCGCGTGCACGAGCTTCGCGAGACCATGGCCACCCTCGCCGCCCGCCTGGACCCGCGGCATTTCGCGCGCGTGCACCGCTCGGCGATCGTCAATGTGCGCCGGGTCAAAGCGATCCACCCGTGGTTCAACGGCCACCACGTGGTGACCATGGATACCGGCCAGCAGCTGCGCATGAGCCGGTATCAGAACGAGGCGTTTCTCAAGCTGGTGGCCACACGTAGCGAATGAGGCGGTTCAGTCGGGCAGCCGCTCGCCCGTGCGCAGGGTCAAGACCTCAACGCCATCGGCAGTCACCAGCACCGTGTGCTCGGCCTGCGCCGAGAGCTTTCCATCACGGGTGGTGACGGTCCAACCGTCGTCGCTCATGTCGATGGCCGCGCGACCCTGGTTGATCATCGGCTCGATGGTGAAGGTCATGCCTTCCTCCAGTTCCAGCCCATCACCGCGACGGCCGTAATGCAGCACCTGCGGCTCTTCGTGCATCTCCTGGCCGATGCCGTGGCCGCAGAACTCCCGCACCACGCTGTAGCCGTGCGCCTTGGCATGCTGCTGGATCGCGAAACCGATGTCACCCAGCGTCGCCCCCGGGCGCACCACCCCGATCCCCTTCCACATCGCCTCGCGGGTCACCCGCACCAACCGTTTGGCCGCGTAGTCCACCTCGCCGATCAGATAGGTCTTGCTGGAATCGGCGATGTAGCCGCCTTTCTCCAGAGTGATGTCCAGATTGACGATGCTGCCGCTGCGCAGGATGTCATCCGACGATGGCACGCCATGGCAGACCACGTTGTCGATGGAGGAATTGAGCACGTAAGCGAAGCCATACTGGCCTTTGCTCGCCGGACGGGCGTGCAGTTCATCGATGATGAAACGTTCCACCCAGTCGTTCACCTGCAGCGTGCTCATGCCCTCAAGCGGCAGCTGGTCCAAGGCTTCGAACACCTGGGCCAGCAGGCGCCCCGATGCGCGCATCAGTGCCTGTTCTTCAGCGGTCTTGATCATGCTTCGGCCACCCGCAACGCGCCAGGCTCGACGCCCGCGGCCCGCAGCTCACGGTTGACGATATCCTGGTAGGTCGAGCCGGGATTCATCTCGCACAGCATGCCGATCTTGATCCAGAAGCCCGCCTGGGCATTGATCGAACGGCCGGAGACGCCGCTGGCGCGGCGCAGGTTGTCGTGCAGTTCGTCGTCGATGTTGACGATGCCCATGGGCAGCCCTCTGAATGTTGATATACGCATCATATATGTTTCATATATTGATGTGTGGGGCGTTCGCCCAAGGTGTTCAGGCGGTGTAAGCCGTTGCCTCGATCTCGAACAGCATGCCGTCCAACGCCAGGCGCGGCACCGGGATCAGCGTGCAGGTCGGCGCACGACCCAAGGGCCAGCGGCGACCGATCTGATCGGACAGGATGCCGAGCCGATCCTGATCGTGATCCACCACCAGTACGGTCAGCTTGGCCACGTCGGCCAGGGTTGCACCGGCCGAGGCCAACGCCAGGCTCAGGTTGTCCAGCGCCTGGGCAACCTGCGCCTCGAAGCTCGGCGACAGAGCGCCATCGGCGGTTTCCCCGCCCTGCCCGGCGATGTGGATCACGCGTGCCGGCAGCCGGACCACCGCCACGTGGGAATAGCCGTTCCCGGTCGGGTCGTACAGGCCGGACGGATTGATGAAGCCGAACAGGCCGGCGGGCGCAACAGGAGCATCGATCAACATGGGTCAGGCGTCTTCAGGGGGTGGGCGCGCAGTGTCCGGCCTCAACTGCGGTTGAGGTCAACGCAGTGCCTTGGAATGCTGCGGTGCAGACATCAAGGTTCCGCCTGCGCGCCTCAGGTCCAGGCCGGATCGGCCGTGAAATCAATCGTCAGCCAGAACTCACTGCCGCGCGCATCCAGTCGCTCGGCGATCTCATCACGCAGCCGGTCCACGTTCCCGATGGTGCCGATGACCGTGTCCGGGTGGGTCAGGATGTGGATTTCGACGAAGCGCATGCGGCCCATCTTGGCCACGTGGCTGGTGAAATCCAGATAGCCGTGCTCGACGACGAAGTCCTTCATCACCGCCTGCACGCGCGCATCCAGCGTATCCGGCGCCACCTGCAGCACTTCGCGCATGGCCTTCCAGGCGCTGCGCAGCGGTACCGGCAACACCGCGACACTGATCGCGGCCAGCACCAGCGGATCCAGATAGGGAATCCAGTGGGCATGCGCGCCACCGCGCAGCAGCAAGGCGATCGCGAAGGCCAGCACCACGGCCAGGCTCATCAACCCGCTGAGCAGCCAGGCGCGCACGTCCAGCCACAGCAGGGCCGAATGCAGCTGCATCGCACGGGTACGCACGAACGCCGCCATGGCCAGGTTGCTCACGCACAGGACGGCGGCCCACAGCAGCGCAGGCCCCGCCTTGACCTCATGACCCCCGGTGGTCAGCCCGATCACCGAGTTGGCCAACGCATAGATGCAGGCCAGCGACAGGATCGCCCCGCCAAGGGCCTCCACCATCGGCTCCAGGTGCCAGTACCCATACTGGAAGCGCGGGCTTTCTTCCCGCGCCACCAGCCGCAGCACCGACAATGCCACCAGGGTCAGCGCCACATCCACCAGGCTGTAGACGCCGTCGAACAGGATGGCCTGCGAGCCTACCAGCAGGCCACCGACGAAGCCGATGGCGCTGACCGCCATCGTCACCCCGATGGAAAACGTGAGGACCCGCTGCTCGCGTGCTGTATCCATCGCTGGCCGAGGGTCCTGCGCGCAGGCGTCAGACCTTCAGCACCTCCACCTTGTAGCTCGGCGCATCGCCGTCGGTATCGATGATAAGCCCGTGCACATCCGACTCGAAGCCCGGGAAACGCGCGTTCTGCTCGCGGGCGATCCGCAGCGACTGGATGATCGGCTCATCGCTGGTGCCGAAGCGCTCACCCGGCATGATGGTCGGAATGCCCGGCGGGTACGGCACCAGCATGGTCCCGGCAATACGGCCGCTGATCTGCTCGATGTCGACCCGCTCGATCTGGCCGCGTACGAGGTGGTCGTAGGCCTCGGCCGGCGTCATCACCGGCTCGGGCAGATCCACGTACATCGCGCGCATCACCTGGGCCACGCCGAACTCGGCGTTGAAGGCATGCAGCGCATCGCACAGATCGCGCAGGCCCCAGCCGGCGTAGGCGATCGGGAACTCGGCGGCCAGCTGCGGCAGCGCGCGGGTCAACGGCGCGTTGCAGTCGTAAAGCTCCTTGAAGGCCATCAGCTCGGTGACCAGGGTGCTCCACTTGCCCTTGGTGATGCCCATCGAGAACAGGAACAGCACCGAATAGAGATTGGTCTTCTCCACCGTGATGCCGCGGGTCCACAGGAACTTGCTCAGGACCGCGGCCGGAATGCCGCGCTGGCCCATTTCGCCGTCCATCGACAGCCCGGGCGTGAGCAGGGTCACCTTGATCGGATCGATCAGCACGTAGTCGTCGACCAGGCCATCGAAGCCGTGCCAGTGCGCATCCGGCTGCAGGTACCACTCGCTGCGCTTGGCCACCATCGGGGCCGGTGCATCGCCCTTGGCCAGCGAGCGCTCCAGCTTGTCCGGCTGCCAGACGCTGAACCACCAGTCGTCCCGGCCCAGGTCCTCGCGCACATGCAGCATCGCGCGGCGGAAGGCGATCGCTTCGTCATGCATCTCCTGCACCAGCGATTCGCCGGCCGCGCCCTCCATCATCTTGGAGGCCACATCGCAGGCCGCGATCACCCCGTAATGCGGGCTGGTGGTGGTGTGCATCATGAAGGCTTCGTTGAAGCGCTCGGCGTCCAGCTCACGGGAAGCCGCGTTGCGCACGTGGATCATCGAGGCCTGCGAGAACGCGGCCAGCAGCTTGTGCGTGGAGTGCGTGGTGAAGATGATCGCATCCTGCTCACGCGGCTTGCCCTTGGCCATGCCGTAATGGTTCTCGTAGAACGGATGGAACGCGGCGTAGGCGTACCAGGCTTCGTCGAAATGCAGGAAGTCCACCGCGCTGCCGATCTCCTCGGCGATCTTCTCGGCGTTGTAGCAGAGGCCGTCGTAGGTCGAGTTGGTCACCACCGCGATGCGCGGCTTGGACCCGGCCTTGTAGGCCTTGCTGGCCAGCGGGTTGGCAGCAATGGCCTGCTGCAGCGATTCGGGGGTGAACTGATCCAGGCTGATCGGGCCGATGATGCCGTGCGCGTTGCGGCTGGGGGTGAAGTAGACCGGGATGCCGCCGGTCATGATCAGCGAATGCAGCAGGGATTTGTGGCAGTTGCGGTCGACGAACACCACATCGCCCCGCCCCACGGTTCCGTGCCAGACGATCTTGTTGGCGGTGGAGGTGCCGTTGGTGACAAAGAAGGTATGGTCGGCGCCGAAGTTGCGCGCCGCCTCGTTCTCGGCCTCCCTGATCGGGCCGGTGTGGTCCAGCAGCGAACCCAGCTCCGGCACCGAGATCGACAGATCGCTGCGCAGCGTGTTCTCCCCGTAGAACTGGTGGAACGCACGTCCCACTGGCGACTTGGTGAACGCCACGCCGCCGGCATGCCCGGGCGTGTGCCAGGAGTAGTTGGATTCGGCGGTGTGGTGGATCAGGGCCTTGAAGAACGGTGGCAGCAGATTGGCCATGTAGTCTTCGGCCGCACGCATCACCTGGCGCGAGATGAAGCTCTTGGTGTCTTCAAACAGGAAGATGTAGCCGTGCACGAACTTCAGCAGCTTGCTCGGCACCTTCTCGATCGTGCGTCGTTCGCCGTACAGGAAGACCGGCAGGTTGGCGCGCCGGGCCGTCTGCTCGCGCAGGAAGCCCAGCAGGCGCTGGAACTGCTCCGGGTTCTCCTCGGTGCCATCGATGGAGATCAGCACCGCCGAGGCCGCCACATAGGTGCGCGCACCGGCCTGCGCATCGGCCAGGGTCAACCCGCACAGCACGCGCTGGTCATTCTTGCGCAGCTCGTCCACCAGTGCACGGATCAGGATGCCGCCGATGCGCGGGGATTCGTAGTCATCGTCGATGACGATGATCGGGTAATCAAGGGACTTGAAGTACACAGGGATTCTCCTGGGGGAAGATCACGAAAGCGTCGTGCGGACGGCGGCGTCGAGCGCGGGCAGCTGGCCGCGCTGGCGGCGACGCTCCTCGCTGAAGAACGGATAGAACACCGTGATGAACAACACGAACAGGAAGGCGTACTGCACGATGTTGCCGGCCGAGCCGAAGATCGCCCACAGGCAGTACACGACGGTGACACTGGTCAGCAGCCAGAACGCGCCGGTATGGACCAGCGTGTGCGAGCGCTCCACCACGAAATAGCAGGCCACGCAGGAGTAGATGTACGGCAGCAGCGTCAGCACGACCGCCGCGGAGGTGATCACATCGAACTGGGCCGAGGCGGTCTTGGAGGTGGAGGTGACCAGCACCGCCAGGGTCATCAGCACCGCCACGATCAGCACGCCCTTTACCGGCACGTCATCCTTGTTGGTCCTGCTGAAGATGCTGGGGAACAGACCGTCATCGGAGGCGGCCTTGGCGCTCTGCGCGGTCAGCAGGATCCAGCCGCCGAGCGAGCCGGCCGCACCCACGAACGCACACAGGCTCACCAGCGCCCCGCCCCAGCCGCCCACCGCATTGGCAGCCGCCAGTGCGAACGGCGCATCGGACACCTGCAGGTCGCCGTTGGGCACCATGCCCATGATCACCGAGGAGCTGGCGATGTAGGCGATCGCCGCCAGGAACACGCCGGCCAGCGTCGCGCGGGCCACGTTCTTCTCGGGGTTTTCGACCACACCCGCGGTCACCGACGCCGATTCCACGCCGATGAAGGCCCATAGCGTCAACGCCGCCGCACTGGAGATCGCGCCGAAGTTGGATTCACCGGAGACGTTGTAGGCGCCCTTGAAAATGGTCGGATCGAAGAAGAACCAGCCGAAGATCGCGATGCCCAGGATCGGTACCAGGGCGAAGCTGGTGGTCACCGTCTGCAGCTTGCTGACGAACGACGGGCCGATGACGTTGGCGAAGCTCAGCGCCCACACCAGCGCCAGCACGGCGATGCAGCGCGGCAGCGGCTCGGACAGGATCGGGAAGAAGTAGCTGAAGTAGCCGACCGCCGCGATCGGAATGGCAACGTTGCCGATCCAGTTGGCGAACCAGTAGATGGTGTTGGTCTGGAAGCCCATGTAGGGGCCGAACCAATCGCGTGCATAGGCATACGGGCCACCGGCCTTGGGCGCGAGCCTGCCGAGCTTGGCGAACACGAACGCCAGCAGCAGCGCGCCAGCCGTGGTGATCAGCCAGCCCCAGATGGAGGCGGTGCCGATCTTGGCCAGGCTGGAGGGCAGCAGGAACACCCCCGACCCCATCATGTTGCCGGCCACCAGGAAGGTGGCGCCGACGACCCCGATTTTCTTTGCTTGTGCCATGACGTTTGCTCCTTTGCCAGGCAGGGACCCGGTCGTGCCGGGCGGTGGGAGTTACTTGATGAAGTTGTATTGCAGGCTGCCCTGCAGCCGCATCGTGTCGCCGCGTTGCCCGCGTTGCTGTTCCAGTTGTCCGTAGAGCAGTTCCATGCCCATCGTCCACGACGGTGCCGGGCTCCAGAGCAGATTGAAGACGCCATAGCGGCTCTGGCGGAACGCATCGGCGGCCAGCGCCTCGTTGCGCCCGCTGGTGAGCTGGCCGTAGATCAGGTTGGAACGCCAGAGCGGCGACCAGTAATGCGTGTAACCGACGAAACCGCCGTACAGCGACAACGCCTGCATGCGCCCGTCTGCGGTCACCACCGCATCCATGCCCGAACCGGTCAGGTCGGCTGTATAGCGGGCCAGGCCCTTGCCACCGAGCATCCCGAACAGCAGCAGGTCCTGCTCGCCCACCGCGGCCGAGCCACTGAGTTGCAGGCCGCCGGCGAAACGACGGCCGTCGCCTGCATCGCCGTCGTAGCCCAGGCTGCGGGCGACCGCGCCCAACTGCAGATGGCCCCAGTCGCGCTCCATGCGCGCGGTAACGGTGACATCCGGCAGTTGATCGACCGGCATGATCCCCTCGGCGGGGTTGCTCAACTGGGTATCCGGATCTTCGGCAGCCACGGTCAGCGTGTTGCCCTTGCCCATCGCGAAGCTGTGGTGGATGCCGGCCACCAGCAGGTAGCCCGCCCCCCCTGGCCCGGCGAAATCCAGGGTGTCGGGCAGGCTGTCGGCATCCATGAAGGTCGAATAGCCATAGCCGGCGTAGGTATTGCCGAGCTGTCCGTAAGCATGGCGCAGGCGGAACTGATAGCTGTCGCTGCTGCCGAAGAAGTCGTTCTCCAGGTAGAAGCGCAGGTTGCCATGGGTGGTCGGCCGCCGCGCTTCAAAGCTGAAGCGGGTCTGCTTGGCATGCAGGGTGAAGTTGGAGACATCCCGGTGCGCACTGCCGACCGGGATCGAGGAGGTAATGAACTGCTCCTGGTCGCCGGCCGCCCGTGAATCGGCGATCGCATCGAGCTTGGCGTAGCCGCCGATGCGGATCAGCGTATCGGTGTTGGGGATCGCGAAGAAGCCTTTCAGCTCGGGATCGGTCGGGCCGGCGGCGCTGTCCGGGCGGGATGCGGCGGTGGACGGATCAGCAACGGAGTCGCGTTGCGGAAGGATGGCCTGCCCCATGCCGGGCACCTGTGCCTGGGCGGTCAGGGGCGCTGGCGAAGGTGCGGCGGGGACGCTCGTGCTCGGCGCAGGTGCCGCCGTGACCCTCGGTGACGTGGGCGGAGGTTTGCCGGATTCGATGGCCTGCAGGCGCTCTTCCATCTGTTCCAGCGTCTGCCGGAGCGTCTGGATGTCCTGCCGCAACGCGGCAGCCGAATCCTGCGCATGGACCGGCGCCGCAGCCAACGCTGCCACGCATGCGACCGTCAACACAGCCAAGCGCATCACGTCCTCCTTGAACCGTACACAGTCCCGCGGGTCAACACCGGCTGACGTTCACAACGTCGCAGGTGGTGAGCACGCAGCCCGGCACTGCAATGCGCGCGACCTCTGCCGACGCGTGGTTCGGTGGCGGTCACGCCATCGGACACATCGCCTGCATGGGTACGCCCGCACGGGATCCCCTCATCCCTGATGACCGCCGCGTTGACGCGCGGCCGCCAGCGCTCTGAGTAACAATCGCAAAGTGAGAGCGCCGTGAACGTTCTCAGGCAGTTTTCTGACTGGGTGGCCAGGTATCCGCTGCAGGCGGGGAAATCCAGGAGATAGCGCATGCAGGGAAGCGTAGCGACGCAGGCGTTTTCAGCCTTGATCCAGATCAAGTCGAACGCGACAGCGCGTCGCCCCCCCACTACCCGGCGCATATCCGGCCGCCCAAACGCAGCGCGCCGGGCAATGCCCGGCGCGTTGTGGCACTACGGTCGCCAGTGCTCAGCGCGGGCCGAGCACCACGGTCATGTCATCCCCCTGCGGCATGCCGGAACGGCGCTGCACCATTCCCTGGGCGTCCTTGAACAGAATGCCGGGTGTGCCCTGGAAACCGAGCTCGATCATCAGCACCTGATTGGCATCGAGCTTGTTGGCGACTTCCGCCGTCAGCGATGCCGCCGGCTTGATGCCGCCCTTGTCGAACAGGCGCTCGTTCTCCAGCAGCGCAGCGCTGGGGTTGGGCGCGGTGAGGATCGCGGCCGCCTTGGCGGGGCTGTCTTCGCGGATCACACCGACCATCACGTGGCGCAGCTGCACCTTGCCCGCGTCCACCCACGGCCGCGCGGCCTCCCAGAACCGATGGCAGTACGGGCAGTTCGCATCGCTGAAGGTATAGACGACGCGCGGCGCGTCAGCCTTGCCGTCACGCACCCACGCACTCTCCTCGAGCTTCTTCCACGAGCGCTCGGACATCGGCTTGGCCACCAGCTTCTCCAGCGGCGCGGCGCCCACATCTTCACCGTTGGCATCGAACAGACTGCCCACCACGACATTCTTCCCATCGGCCGTCACATACGCCGCCGCCGGTTGTTGCCCCCCCACCACGCCGGCAAAACCGCGCAGGCCGCCGGGTGCGTCGAACTCGCCGATCACTTCGAACCCATGCTTCTCGATGCCCTTCAGCACCGCCGGGCGTTCACCGCCGGCTTTCTCGGCCGTGGCCTTCGGCGTCTGCGCCTGGCTGCAGCCGGCCAGTGTGATCAGCAGCACGGCGGACAGCGCGGTGATCAGCGTGCGCGAGGATTTCAACGTCATGGAGACTCCTGGATTCATGGAACAAACGACCCGCGACCCTTACAGGTCGTCGAGCTTGGATTGCAGGCCGGCGGCTGTCAGCTCGCCCAGGTGCAGGTGCCGCAGCCGGCCCTGCCCATCGAAGAACAGGGTAGTCGGATACGCATGTACCTGCAGCCGTTCGGCAACACGCGCCTCTTCGTCGAGCAGCACATTGCGCAGCGACAGGTGTTCGGCCGACATGAAGGCATCCACTTCCTCACGCGTCTCGCCCTGGTTGACGAACAGGAAGCGGATATCAGGATGGCGCTGCTGCGCGCGTGCCAGTACCGGCATTTCGCGGCGGCACGGGCCGCACCAGCTCGCCCAGAGGTTGATCACCACGGGCTCGCCGCTGGTCTCGTCAAGCGCGACGGGCGCGCCCTGCAGCGATGTCAGCGTGATCGCCGGCAATGACACCCGCGATTGCTGCAGCCAGCCGGCGCCCGTGGACAGCACGGCCCAACCGACAAGGCCTGCCAGCGCAGCGGCACCCACGGGGCGGCGCAGGGTGGGCCAGCGACGCAGGCGCCACCCGCCCCACCCCAGCCCGACCAGCAGTGCCGGCCACAGCAGGAACCCGCCATCGCCGACACGCAGCACCGACCAGGGATCGGCCACATAGTCGCCTGCATGCCAGATCACGAAACCTGCCCGCCCGGCGAGCAGGCCCAGCAGCAGCATGTCCACCACCACCGATCGCGGACGCGGTGCGCCCTCGATTGCCGGAGCACGCACCACACTGGCCACCAGCATCGCAATGCCGAGACCCACCAACACCCACACGACCGCAAGCGGTACCGGGCCTACACTGCTGATCATTGTTTCTCTCCGCGATCGCCCGGGACCTGCCACGCGGCGACGGCTGTTGCATCGGGCCCGCCGGCATGGTCCCAGCAAGGCGTCAATGGATCAAGCGTGCCGGTGTTGCGCGATTCAGGCCGCCGAGCGGAGCGGTTCGACCGCCCGGGTGCCGGGGTGCGACGCCGCACGCTCACGCTGCTGCGCGGCCACCTGGCGCCGATAGCGTGTCGGCGTCAGCCCGACGATGCGCAGGAACAGCCGCCGGAACGCACTCTGGTCGGAGTAGCCCACCGCCCACGCCACCTGGTCGACCAGCCCGCCCGCCTGCAGCAGCAACTGCGCCTTGGCGATGCGCAGGCGTTGGCAGTACTCGATCGGACGCATGCCGGTCGCTTTGAGGAACCGGCGCTGCAGGGTCCGCGGCTCCAGGCCGGCCTGTGCGCAGATGTCGTCCAGCCCCGCGCCGCGTGCGGCGATGCCGTGCAGCCAGCGCTGTGCCTTGAGGATGCAGCGGTCGCCGTGGGCGAAATTCGGGCTGAAACGTTCCAGGTCATGCAGTTCGGTGCGCGGGATCACCAACTGCAGCTGCTGGATGACGGTGTTCATCACGCTCTGCCCGTACACCCGGGCCAGCAGGCGCAGGCTGAGGTACTTCCAGGCATCCTGGCCCGAGGAGGTCAACAGGTCACCATCATCGACCAGGGTGCGTTCGCTGGGCAGCCAACTGGGCACCATCGTGCGCAGCGCCGGGCAGCGCGCGGGATCGGGAACGCTGACCGAGCGCCCGGCCAGCACGCCGGCGGCGGCCAGCAGCAGCCCGCCTTCGTCGCAGCCGGCGAGCAGGCTGCAGCCATCGTGGCATTCCTGCAGCCAGGCCAGCAGACGCTCATCCGGCGGCGCCATGGTCCAGCTGGATTCACTGCCCGGCACCACGATGATCGCGGGCAGCGCATCGCCGAACAGTTCCACCCCGGCAACCCGCTGCATGCCGCGGGCGGACATCGTCCAGCGGGTGACCAGCATCCGTGCGCCGGTGCGGCGGCCGGCGGCTACCGTGCGGTTGCACCGCTGGGCCAGCTCGGAGAGGATCGGGGCGGCGGCACGCAGGCTGCCGGGGAATTCGACCACGGCGACTTCCATCAGGGTTGGCGTGTCCGGCCGGCGGTCCGGCTGCAACGTGTTGCGGGGTGCGTCCATGGCCATTCTCCTGGGACAGTGTCTGCCAACGTGGGGCTGGCAGAACAGATCGATACATAAGATGGCCTGAGGCTACGGCCGTCCCGGGAGGGCGACCATGCAACTAGTTGTAAATTTCACGCCAACTGAATTTCCAGTGGCGTTCCAGCAAGGCTTGACTCTGGAGCAGACTCCAAGGTTCAGAATGGAGCGGTCATCCACGAGGTGCTCATGAACATTGGACAGCTCGCGCGCCAGGCCGGCGTGCCCATCGACACGGTGCGCTACTACGAACGGCAGCAGCTGTTGCCCACCGCACGGCGCAGCGCCGGCGGCTATCGGGTCTTCAGCGAGAGCGACCTGACGCGCCTGCAGTTCATCCGCCGCGCCAAGGCACTGGGTTTCAGCCTGGATGAAATCGCCGATCTCCTTGGCTTCAGCGATCAACGTGGCCAGGACATGGCGCAGATCCGCCACAGTGCGGTGAGCAAGCTCACCGACATCGAACAGCGCATCAACGAACTGCAGCGGATGCACGGCGCGCTCAAGCAGCTGGTCGATGCCTGCCCCGGGCATGGCGATCAGGAACAGTGCCCGATCCTGACGGCATTGACCGAGTCTCGCCAATGAACGCCACCCACGGCCACAGCAAGGCCTCCCGTGCGGACAACGGCCCAACCTGCTGCGGTGGCAAGACGTCGCCCGGCGCCGGGATGACCACCGACGCGGTCTGCGGCATGGCAGTCGACCCGGCCGCCACGGCCCACCATGCCCACCATGACGGCAGCGACTACCCCTTCTGCAGCGATGGCTGCCGACGAACATTCCTGGCCGACCCGCAGCGCTATCTGGATCCGGCATCGCACATCGCCGAACCAGGCCCCACCGGCACGTTGTACACCTGCCCCATGCACCCGCAGATCGTGCAGGAAGGCCCCGGCACCTGCCCGCTGTGCGGCATGGCGCTGGAGCCGAAGATGCCCAGCCTTTAGGAAGGCGAGAACCCCGAGTTGACCGACTTCCGCCGCCGCTTCTGGTGGAGCCTGCCGCTGAGTGTGGCGACGATGGCCCTGGCGATGCTGGCGATGACCCCCGTGCTGCATGGCCTTGCGCCCGATCTGCGGGTGTGGATCGAGTTGGCCCTGGCGACGCCGGTGGTTCTGTGGGCCGGTTGGCCGTTCCTGCAGCGCTGGGCGCAGTCGATCCGCAGCCGCAGCCCGAACATGTGGACCCTGATCGGGACGGGTGTGCTCGCTGCGTACGGCTACAGCGTGGTCGCCACCGTCGCGCCCGGTCTGTTCCCGCCGTCGTTCCAGCAGCACGGGCATGTCGGCGTCTATTTCGAGGCCGCAGCAATGATCATCTCGCTCACGCTGCTCGGCCAGTTGATGGAGCTGCGCGCACGGGCAAAAACATCCGCCGCGATCAAGGCGCTGCTCGGCCTGGCACCGAAAACCGCACGCGTGCTGCGCGCGGATGGCCGCGAGGAAGACGTCGACATTACCGCGCTGCAGCCCGGCGACCGCGTGCGCGTGCGCCCGGGTGAGAAGGTGCCCGTGGATGGCACGGTCGTCGAAGGCCGCTCCTCCATCGATGAATCCATGCTCACCGGTGAGCCGGTGCCAGTGGCCAAGGCCGTGGGCGACGCGGTGATCGGCGCGACACTCAACGGCACTGGCAGCCTGGTCGTCCGTGCCGATCGCCTTGGCGATGACAGCATGCTGGCGCAGATCGTGCAGCTGGTGGCGCAGGCGCAGCGCTCACGCGCTCCGATGCAGCGCATGGCCGACACCGTCGCGTACTGGTTCGTGCTGGCGGTACTGTCGGTCGCGGTGCTGACGTTCCTCGGCTGGGGACTGTTCGGTCCGGCGCCGTCATGGACGCATGCGGTACTGAGCGCGGTAGCGGTGCTGATCATCGCCTGCCCGTGCGCGTTGGGGCTGGCCACACCGATGACGATCATGGTCGCCACGGGTCGCGCCGCGCAGCACGGGGTGCTGTTCCGCGATGCCGAGGCGATCGAGGCACTGCGCCAGATCGACACGCTGGTGGTCGACAAGACCGGTACCTTGACCGAGGGCAAGCCAGCGTTCCGTGACGTACAGGCGGTGGCCCCCTTCGCTGCCGATCAGATTCTGCAATGGGCGGCCAGCCTGGACCAGGGCAGCGAGCATCCGTTGGCGGCCGCGATCGTGGCCGAAGCACGCGCGCGCGGGATGCCGCTGGCCAGCGTGGACGATTTCGATTCCCTCACCGGCATGGGTGTGCAGGGCGCGGTGGACGGCAGGCAGCTGCTGCTTGGCAATACCGCGTTGATGGACGAACACGGTATCGCGCTGGACACGCTGCGCGAACGTGCCGAGCACTTGCGCAGCACCGCGGCCAGCGTGATGTACCTCGCCGTCGATGGCCAGCTTGGCGGCCTGCTCGCGGTGGCTGACCCGATCAAGGCCTCCACCGCCGAAGCGATCGTGCAGCTGCACCGCGATGGCCTGCGCATCGTCATGGCCACCGGCGACGGCGCGGCCACCGCGGAAGCCGTCGCGCGGGAACTCGGCCTGGATGACGTCCACGGCGAGATGCGCCCCGCCGACAAGGCCGCGTTGATCCGTTCGCTGCAGGCGCAGGGCCGCAAGGTGGCGATGGCCGGCGATGGCATCAACGACGCGCCGGCGCTGGCGAGTGCGGACGTTGGCATCGCGATGGGCAACGGCACCGATGTGGCGATGTCGAGCGCACAGGTCACGCTGGTCAAGGGCGATCTGCGCGGCATCCTGCGTGCGCGCCAGCTGTCCACTGCAAGCGTGCGCAACATGCGGCAGAACCTGGGCTTTGCGTTTCTCTACAACGGCCTCGGCATTCCTGTTGCAGCCGGCGTGCTGTATCCGCTGGGCATCGTAATGTCGCCGATGTTGGCGGCGGTGGCGATGAGTCTGAGTTCGGTCTCGGTGATCAGCAATGCACTGCGGCTGCGCCATCAACGACTGCCCGGCGAGTGACCGCGGATTGCATGACGATATTTCTTCACTTTTTTCTTGCCAATCCAAAACGTCGTCGCTATGATTTCGCTCCTCACGACGTGGGGCCATAGCTCAGCTGGGAGAGCGCCTGCATGGCATGCAGGAGGTCGGCGGTTCGATCCCGCCTGGCTCCACCAATCCGATCATTAGGCCGATCAGATTGCAGTGACAAAATTTGAAGTTTTCGTGCGTCCCCATCGTCTAGAGGCCTAGGACATCACCCTTTCACGGTGGCGACCGGGGTTCGAATCCCCGTGGGGACGCCAGTTTCAAACAAACAGCCCTGACTTCGGTCGGGGCTTTTTGTTTGTGCCGCATCGAGCAACGCTCGGCATTGGCGGCCTGTTTTATCGCGTGCGTGCTGGTGCACTCGCGCGGGCAACGATCAGCCTCTGCAGATGGATGCCCGCATGCATTCTTTCTTCGGTATTTCAGAAAAAAGACTTGGCGAATGCTTCACGGCCGCGTAGAATTCCGCCTCCAGCATCGTGGGGCCATAGCTCAGCTGGGAGAGCGCCTGCATGGCATGCAGGAGGTCGGCGGTTCGATCCCGCCTGGCTCCACCACTCCGGACCTTAGGCCGTTCGGGTGTGCTGAACAATTTGATGAGTTTATGCGTCCCCATCGTCTAGAGGCCTAGGACATCACCCTTTCACGGTGGCGACCGGGGTTCGAATCCCCGTGGGGACGCCACTCATCAGAAGAACACCGAGGCCCGGCATGCCGGGTCTTTTTGTTCACCGCCTACTGCGGTTGCGATGCGGATGCCCGAAAGGCTTCCACAAACGTGAACAGGCAGATATACTAGGCGGCTTGCGGTACAACGTGGGGCCATAGCTCAGCTGGGAGAGCGCCTGCATGGCATGCAGGAGGTCGGCGGTTCGATCCCGCCTGGCTCCACCACTTCTCCGGACACAGGCCGTCCGATAGAAGCCAAAATTCGGTTTAACGCGTCCCCATCGTCTAGAGGCCTAGGACATCACCCTTTCACGGTGGCGACCGGGGTTCGAATCCCCGTGGGGACGCCAGCTTCAAACAAACAGCCCTGACCTCGGTCGGGGCTGTTTGTTTATGGGGCCTACGCCACCACCTTCGCCATGCCCACCGAGCGCGGCGCGGTCACGGTGAAACCGAACTGCGCATACAGCCGGTGCGCCTGGCCATCGGCGATCAGGCTCACATACGCACCTTGCGCATTCGCGTGCAGCCAGGCATCGAGCTCGGCCATCACCGCCTTGCCCAGGCCCTGCCCCTGGCGGTCCGGGACCACGGCGATATCCACCACCTGCAGGAAGCAGCCGCCGTCGCCGATGAGCCGGCCCATCGCCAGCAACCGGTCATCCTCGCGCAGGCTCACCCCGAAGACCGTGTTGGGCAGGCCACGCGCCGCCGCCTCGGCCGTTTTCGGGCTCAGGCCGGCCAGCACCCGCAGCGCGCGGTATTCCTCCACGCTGGGCGCCAGGGGGATGCAATGAACACCAGCAGGCAGCGACATGAGACGGGTCCGGCAATGAATGGACGCTCAGCATGCCCGAACGTATTCGCAGCATGTGCGACCCACCGGCCTATCCTGTCCCCCTGCCCACCCTGTTCCGTCGCCATGTGCTATTCCGCCCAGATCCGCGCCGATTACACCAAGCTGGTCCGTGAGTACGGGGCCATGCTGTCCCTGGACGAGTTCGCCCAGCTGTATGCCCACGACGCCGGCAAGCAACGCCCGAAAACGCCAAAGGCGATGGACGATGGCTTCGCCGGCGCGCGCACCGCGCAGGGCCAGGAGATCGTGGCGCGAATACAGCAATGGCATGCCGAGGAGATGCAGGCGCTGGATGAGGAGGTGCGCCTGCAGAGCGCCCGGCGGAAGGCGGCCGAAGAACACCTGGCCGCACGTCCCACGCAGAAGGCGCGCAATGAACTGCGCGTGGCGGGCAACCGGATTGAACGTGCGCAGACGCGCCTGTCCGATCTGCAGCGCGCCGGCCTGGTGCCGCGCGACAGCCGCATTTTCCCCGGCGTCTATGCGCCGGTGATCGTGTCCGAGCAGGGCCAGCGCGTGATCAAGCCGATGCGCTACCAATGCCGGCTGCCGGACAAGCCCGCGCGCAACGACGTGTTGTATCCCGGCACCTACAACGCGCGCCGCGACAGCCTGGAGGCGTACTGGAAATCCGCGTTCGGCCACCAGCATGGCGTGGTGGTGGTGCAGTCGTTCTACGAGCACGTGCCGCGGCATGCCCTGGAGCAGCGGATGCTGTCGCCGGGCGAGAAAGCCGAGAACGTGGTGCTGGAATTCAGCCCGCAGCCACCGCGCGATCTGTTGATCGCCTGCCTGTGGTCGGCGTGGGAAGGGCCGGAGGGCCGGCTGTTGTCGTTTGCCGCGATCACCGACGAGCCACCGTCCGATGTGGCACGCACCGGGCACGACCGCTGCATCGTACCGATCCGGCGCGAACATCTGGATGCCTGGCTGAACCCGGACCCGCACGACCTCGCTGCGCTGTACCGGATCCTGGACGATCGCGAACCGGTCACACTGGCGCACGCCGAAGCGGCGTGAGAGCTGCTCAGCCGACGACCGAATCGCCTATCCGTGCCCGCCCCAGCGCGGCATTCAACTCGGCCGTCAGGTAGGGCTTGGTCAGGATGATGCCTGCCCGGAAGGCTTCGGGGAGGTGCTCGGTCGCCATGCCGGTGGCCAGCACGAAGGGAATCTGGCGCGCGGCCAACGCCGCAGCAACCGCTTCACTGGTTTCATTGTTGGCCAGGCGGTAATCCAGCAGCACCACCTGTGGCTGGGTCTCGCCGAGCAGACGCAGCGCCTCGGATACCGAGGCCGCCAGCCCCACCACCACCGCGCCGGACTGCACCAACTGCATCTGCAGCAGGGCGGCACTCATTTCGTCGTTCTCGACCACCAGCACCCGAAGATCCTGCAGCGCGCTCATGACGACTCCCTGTATGGTTCAGCGCGATGAGTATAGCGTCCTGCGTAGGTGAAACCCTGACAGGAACTTAAGCATTCAGGTCTGCACAAACGTCGACATCTTGTATACACTACGCGGCCAGCCAGCCGAAGTGGCGGAATCGGTAGACGCAGCGGACTCAAAATCCGCCGCCCTTAAAAGCGTGTGGGTTCGAGTCCCACCTTCGGCACCATGGAATCAGAACGCCCTTTGTCATCAATGACTTAGGGCGTTTTTTCTTGTATGGAACCGAGTTGTGACCAGCGGCTGTGCCAACCCTTGGAGGTTGGATGAAGTCTCCGTCGCACCTGTACCGCCGCAATGGCACCTTCTACTTCCGCTGGGCCCTGACGCCGCCATGCCGAGCGAGACTCGCGCCCTGCCCGGCTGATGTTCGCCTAAGCCTCGCCACGCATCGACGCGCAGTTGCCCTGCAGCGCGCAGCTACCCTGTGGCTGCACGCACTGGCATTGGCGAGCCGCATCATTGCGGGAGGACCACCCTTCAGCTACAACAGCCTGCTTCATGAACTAAGAGGGAAGCTGGACGTGACTGACGCTACCGAAGCTGATGCGGGCGAAGCAGCGCCGAAAAAGGTCGCATTGGCGTCCCTTCTGGGAACGTCGGCCATGAAGGAGCTCCAGGAGGCCGTGGGCCTCCTCTATGCCCGGGGCGTCCCCCTAGCCATTCCAGTTCGATGCGCCGCTGACGTCTATATCCAAGAGGCGGTAGATGACCAGGAAACGGTGGACCGGCTATCAGAGAGGGTGCACAACTTCGTCGCTGAGGTCCGGTTGACCAGCGACCACATTGCGGAGGTCCTCTCGGCCGACAGCTATGAGTTTCATATCAAGGAGTTCTACTGGCATGCGAACCCAGCCGACGATGCACGCCCGCAAGACGGTCAGCTCATTGTCCCGGATGAGCCAATTCCATGCATGCTGCTTGACATCACCACCACGACAAAAGCCCTCGACTACCTGAAGGCAGCGCCTCCCAGAGCAGCTCTAGCAGCGCCAGTGCAGGCTGCGCCGCCCTCACTTCCACCCTTGTTCCAGACGACTCTATCGCGAGGGCTGGAAGAGTGGCTCCTGGCAAATCCCGATTGGGTACCATCCACCAAAGAGGCTGCCGGTTCGGCAGTACGTCATCTGGTTCAAATAGTAGGTGACAAGCCGCCAGCAGAAGTCACACCTCTCGAGCTGGCGGAGTTCGCAGCTTTTCACCAGAAATTGCCTTCCGACTACTTCTCTCGCCGCCAGAAGTACCAGGGCATGAGCATCAAACAAGTCATCGCAAACACAGAGAAGTCAGGCGTAGCAACTTTCAGCAGAAGCACGGCCGCCAACAAGGCCGAGTGGGTCAGTCGATTCTTCGCTTATCTTGAGAGCAAGGGGTACGTCGTTAAAAACGTAGCCGGTGGACTTGCCCCATCCACCAAGAAGCAGGATGGAAAGGAAGCCCGACATCCCTTCAGCAATGACGACATCCAGAGAATATTTGGACAGGCCGGCATCGACCTCATCTCAAAGTACATTGACAGAGAGAAGAAGCAGATAGCCATCTGGGGACCCCTAATCGGACTTTTCACAGGTGCGCGAGCGCAAGAAATTGCCCTGCTTACAGTCGAAAACGTCTACACCTACATCGACGGCACTGAAGTCATCGCAATAACTGACCAAAACTCCAATCAGTCGGGAGCTGCTCGCCTCAAGACCAGCGCAAGCAAGAGGCTGGTCCCGGTACACCCGACCCTGATAGAGCTTGGCTTCATGTCATTCGTTAGCGCCAGAAGACGCCAAAGTAGCAACGCCCTGCTATTCCCAGAGGTCGAAAACTACGCCGTGGTCCATAAGCGGCACACAGCGATGACGAAGTGGTTCAATGATGTTCTGCTTAAAAAGCTAGCTGTAAAGACAGCCAAGAAATCGTTCCACAGCCTTCGTCATTCGGTCATTCAGAAGTTCTTCGAAGATGGAACGAAGGCGTACAAGGCGCACCAGTTCACGGGTCACGAATTGTTCTTGCCTGCTGGCACCAAAGCAAGCACTCAAGTGAACACATATGGCCGCCAGTTCGAGCCCAATGAGTTGGTTGAGCTCCTCGTGCTACTGGATTACGAGGTCGATTGGTCAATCACCAAGGACCTTACCAAATCACTTGGATACAAGGCTTGATGACGTTGCACGCCATCTCTGGGGGCTTACCGCCCCCGAGAGATGGTACCTTCCCTGCGCGACTCGCAATAAAGCCAAACTTGTTAGGGGTCTCCCTAGCCTTCCTGCACAAAGCGACTGTCAACATATCGCCATGCCTTCTTGTCCGGAAGGGAGCGCACTTTTGGCGTGCTACTGGCCCCATCCAGGTAGAAGTTGGTTCCCCGAAATCGAGCGACATCTTCCTGGTACCCCGGGAGGACTTCTCGGCTGACATTGCGCCACTTTCCTTCAGCGTAGCGGTAGGCGGTCAGCTCATGGATGCCGGAATTTCCATCATAGTAGGCAACCAGCGTGTCGGTGGAGCCAGAGGGCAAGTACATCTGTGTAGCCGCATCAAGCTCAGCCAGCCCGGTAACCGCATCTATGCGAGCAAAGTCCGATGCGCTCAAGGTGTCGAAGTCAGGATGTGCTTTTAGCGCAGCTATGGCGTCATGGATGTTGTTGAAGCTGGACGATGCGCCTTCTGTCGTCTCGCAGTTCGGGGTCAGCGGCGACACTATTCGGTTGTCCTTCACCGATACCAGACGAGCCTGCAGGCGCGCGTCATACATCTCGTCCTCCGGAAGCAACGTCAGCGCGGTCAGGCCGACAGACGCTACGCCCTTTGCATCGTATCTGCATCCAGACTTTGCAACACCTCGTGGAAGGCCGAGCAACTTTGCTCCAGCAGAAGGGTTGCTCACGCACAGGGCACCGCCGTGCTGACGGAGCTGCGGACTCCGCGCGATGGAAGCTGAGTCCATCTGGAAGCAGAGATTCAGTCCCTCGTCCGTCTCCATCTTCGACGCATCTCGGTACTCCCACTGGCCGCTGACGTTAAGTAGGGCCTGTGCTTGAGACGCAAAGGGTACAAGTGCAAGAGCCGAGACCAATGTCATTCGCTTCAGCATCTATTCGTCCTTGATTCGGTCAGTTTGAGTAGGGAAGTCGGTAGACGGATTGTGCCCTGTAGCCAGGGTTCTGGGCTTCGGCTGTGCTTCGGGCCTGGTCTGGAGTTGCGGCATGGACCGCCACCACGAACGTGCCACTTCCACCGCCGGGACGACTCATTCTCACTTCATACGTTGCCATTGCGATGCACCTTCATCCTTGGGTTGGTCAGAGGGAAAGAACAGTCGTGAATTGCTTGAGCTTTGGGTCGTCCAGAAGTGCCTGAATTTCGCCGTATGGCGGGATGTTGCCCTCAATGTCCATACAGACGATGGTTGCCGCCCCATCATCGTAGAAGAAGGGCGCAATGCGCTCCTCCCCAGGAGAGAACGTCACACCCCTTAAGGAATAGACCTGCCTAGGCTTGCCTATCGCCCTGCCCTGTCCGTCGAAGCTGGCGCACTCCATGCTCACGCTACGCAAGGCATCCGAGTGGTTCTTCATGACGCAGTTGTAGCTGATGGCCGCCTTTCTTTCGCAAGAGGCGGGGCGTACGTATCCGAACGAGACCAGTTCATTTGGCCCATTGACTGCGGTGAGCTGGTTGCAACCGGCAAGAGGTAGAAGGCAGGCAACGAAAAGAGAGCGGGTGGCGCTCATGACACTCCTTGTGTGTTTGATTCATTGATGATTACCGCGCTGTCGCGCCTCCGGTTAAAGCCATCCCACCAGGAAGGCTTGCCCCGACCACGAGCCAGATGCGCTGGGGAAGGGCAGCCCCGGCCAGCCCGCCTGGACAGGCCTGCGCTCTGGCCACCGACGGACCATACGCACCCCAGGGCAGCACGAGCCAACTAACTCACTTGCACCTTACGTAGCGCTAGACCCCGCAAAAATCTTGTACCGCAACGGTCCTAAGCAGCTCTTTCAGCACCTTGATGGAGGAACAAACAAGTCCTCCAACAATCGAATGCTACAGATAATGTAGCATACGAAGCGTGCCGGGAGAGCCATCCTGTAACTGACCACAGGACTACATCCCACGGCTCATGTCGCCCGCCAATCTCCGCAGCATGTTCACCAAGCGCCTGAAGGAGGCTCGCTTGTCCATGGGCATCTCCCAGCGTGAGCTAGGGAGGCGGATTGGCCTCTCGGAGGATGTCGTGTCCAGCAGGGTTACTCGATACGAGCTGGGAACATCAGAGCCCGACTTTGCGACAGCTAGCAAGTTGGCGAAGGAGCTGGGAGTACCACTTGCGTACCTACTGGCTGATAGCGACGCTCTAGCCGATGTCATTCTTGCCGCGTCCGGCTTGTCACCGACAACGCAACGCAGGCTTGCCGCCGAGATGAGGGCCATGGCTCGCGGCCAAACCAAGTAGACAGCCCCCACAAGGAACTTATGCCAGACGAAATTTCACTCGCTCGAGCAATCGAAATCTTGGAAGCCGCGTTTGCCCCTTTTCGCTGCGTGGCCGAAGCCTGGGACTACGACAAGAAGGTGCGCTTTCGAGTCTTCGATGCTGCAAATGAGCCGCTTCTCACATTCCCGAGCATAGTGTGGCGGAGCGTGAGCAATCTCGACAGGCTAAGCACGCTCATCTCGGAGGCACGTCGTCGGCTCGAGAGCGAAGGTATGGCGCTCGACACTTGGTCCATGCCATTGCGGTGAAGCAGCTGCGCTCTAGCCCTGCCGCAATGCTCGATAGACGCTACTGCGACTGATAGAGAAGCGTTCGGCCAGCTGCTCGATGCTGAAGCCCTCTTCCAAGCGAAGCTTGCGGATGCGCTCTTCTTGAGCCTCCGTCAGGGCCTTCTTCCGACCAAACCGTGTCCCCTTCTGCTGAGCAAGCGCAATCCCGTCCCGCTGGCGCTCCGCGCGGATGTCGGCCTCGAACTCAGCAAACGCGCCCAAGAGGTTGAACATCAGCTTCCCCTCTGATGTCGTGGTGTCCAAACCCTGGTCGAGCACGCGAAGGCTGACGTTCTTGCACTTGAGCCTGTCTGCAATCTTGGCCAAGTCCAAAACGGACCTGGCGATACGGTCAAGACGGGAAACCACGAGCACATCTCCATCACGCACGTACTCAAGCGCGCCTTGAAGCTCGGGGCGGTTCTCCGCCTGACGGCCAGAGCGCTTTTCTTGGTACACCTTTCCGCAGCCCGCCTTGGCGAGCTTGTCCAGCTGCACATCCAAGGACTGACCGGCTGAGCTGACACGCGCGTACCCAATGACTTCCATCCCGAGGCGTCTCCAAAGCTCTAGATGTTTTGATAATACTATTTTGGAATGAATTTTGAAATGCGCTAGCCGGCGTCCCAAGTTGTATAGAATTTGACTTGGAATTCGTTCAGGAAAAATTTACTATTGCGACAGATGTCTTCACATCGCGCTCTTCAAAGGGAGTTGTAAACATGAGCAAGAAGGTCATTTTTGTCGCATTCGCAATCGAAGATGAGCGGATGCGAGATTTCTTAAAGGGGCAGTCTCTTCTCACTAACTGCCCTTTCGAGTACATCGATATGTCCGTGAAGGAAGCCTACGAATCGGACTGGAAGAGTAAAGTGGAGACTCGCATCCGTCGTTCAGACGGTGTAATCGCCCTTATCAGTAGCAACTCGTTGAACTCCTCTGGACAAAAGTGGGAGGTTGCGTGCGCGCAAAAGGAAGGAAAACCCGTTCTCGGGATGTGGGCCTACACCAACGACCGTACTAAGCCCGATTTCATGGCGGGTTATTCTATTGTTGGATGGTCATGGGATGGCATCAAGAAGTTCATCGAAGGTCTGTGATGCGCAGGGCATTGCTTGTCGGGATTGACGACTACGACAACTTTACCCCCCTACGAGGATGCGTGAACGACGTTAATGCACTACGACCTTTGTTTGAGCGGCATGAGGATAATTCACCAAATTTTGAAGTAGTTCCTGTCACTAGCGACAGTTCCAGAGTGACCAAGGCTGGACTGATGTCGAACATCATGGGACTTCTGGCTCCCGGTGCGGATGTTGCGGTCCTCTATTTCGCAGGCCACGGACAGGCAGAAGCCAGTGATGTCACCCTTTGCACGACTGACGGACAGACCGGAGATGAGGGAGTCCCCTTCTCAAAAATCTTGTCTCAGGTGCGCGAATCAAAAGTTGGCGAAGTAATCATCATCCTCGACTGTTGCTTTTCTGGTGGCGCCGGAGGAACAGGTGTGATTGGAGGGGACTTGTCGCTTCTTCGGCCCGGAGTTGCCATTCTGTCGGCAAGCAGAGCCGACCAACCAGCAGGAGAGAACAACGGGCAGGGTGTGTTCTCTTTCTATCTCGGCGGCGCTCTCGATGGCGGCGCATCTGATGTACTTGGTCACGTGACAGTAGCCACAGCCTATTCGTACCTGAGCGAATCATTAGGGGCTTGGAGTCAGCGGCCCACTTTCAAGAGCAACCTTGAGAGGCTGAACGCCCTGCGCAAATGCGAGCCGGCCGTCCCACTCCCCCTCCTGAGACGACTTCCCAGCATCTTTCCTGCAGAGACCTACGAACTGCCTCTTGACCCAAGCTACGAGCCGGATGCAGAGCCAGACCACCCGGAGCATGAGGAGGTCTTTTCGGTGCTACAGAAGTTTCGTTCGGCCAAACTACTGGAGCCAATCGGGAACGAGCATATGTACTACGCCGCAATGAACAACCTAAGTTGTCGCCTCACTCGCCTGGGCCGACACTATTGGCGAATTGCTGCTCGGGGCGCTATATGAAGATTGGATTTTCGGGGCACCAAGACCTCCCGACAGAAGCAGCAATACTGCTTAAACAGCGATTGCAGACTCTCTTCTATGATGCCAAGGCGATAGTGGGTGTATGCGCTCTGGCCGAGGGAGGTGACCACCTCTTCGCTCGTGCTGTACTTGAGCGGAGTGGAGAGCTTGAGGTAGTCGTACCTTGCCAGGGATACGAAACGACATTTGACGAAGAGAGCCGGCTTGAGTACGAGCGCTTGCTTAGGCAGGCCACTAAGATGACGACGCTGGACTTCAGCAGCCCATCAGAAGCAGCCTACATGGCGGCTGGGAAATACATCGTGGAACATTGCGATGTTCTAGTCGCCGCTTGGGATGGCAGGAGCGCTCGCGGCCTCGGCGGTACTGCTGATGTAGTGAAGTACGCAGAGCATGTTGGCGTCAGGGTCATTGTCATATGGCCTGAAGGTGTTGAGCGATGACTGATGCCGAAGAAAACGCCTGCGAACCTGTCAAGCGCCCTCCCAATGAGTACAGGCAGTGGCTTATTGCGGCCGAGCAGAAGGCTCAGGATGACTTTGACAAAGCCGTTCTGTCGCTGTCCGGCGGAGCACTGGGTATTTCCTTCGTTTTCGTGAAGGATATCGTTGGCCCTGACGCGATACTTGAGCCAATTCTGCTCCTGCTTTCTTGGGTGGGTTGGGGCCTTAGTTCTCTCGCAATTCTGTCATCCTACTTCTTTAGCCATCTTGCCTTACGGCGAGCAATCCGCCAGTGCGATGACGGTTCCATCTATAGCAATACGCCAGGCGGCATCTTTGCCCGCATCACGAGCAACCTCAATGCTCTAGGTGCTGTGCTTTTCGTTGCGGGCGTATGCTTTATGGCAGCATTCATCTACGTAAATTTATCGTCTCAAGGGAAACAGCATGTCCGACAAGAAGCCGTCCAACCCGCCAAACCGGCCATCAACTCCCCCACCAAACCGTCCGCCATCGGGAAAGCCCAATGATGGTGGACTACGCACTCCTGGGAAGGGGTACATCCCACCGCCTCCCCCGCGTCGTGGTTGAGCCGTAATCATAGAAGCCGCATCGGTCACTTGAGTGCCTTGGATGAAATGGATTGAGTATCAACAACAAGATGGGAAACGCATCCCAACTTGGAAGCGGACGCTAGGCTTATCGGAGGAAACAGGCGAGGTATTCGTGCCAGCCGCGATGGCAGGTGAGCAGAACGTTCTCCTGTGCGCTGCATATGACGGGACAACGATTGCCAGCAACCACAATCACGTCTATGTCCCTGCAAGTTGGTTATCCCGCGAGTTCCCGGAAACAAAAGAACTGTGCGACATCATGGTCACTCGCGCACGCGAAGCACTGGATTCCGAATGAGCCGTCTGCCCTCCCTGCTTCTTACCTCCGTCGCCCTCCTGATATCCGGCTGCGGTTCGCCTAAAGTTCCCGAGCCGACAAGGGACGGAAACTATGTCGTCTTCTCAGGAGAGAACAATGTGCGTCTGGTCGTCATCCAGAACAGTACCAAGCTCTCTGCCGAGGGTACCTACGAGAACATGACCGGCCTTCCACCGACGGTCGGCCAGCTTGCTCCCTCTTCCGTATCAGGAATTTTCAAGGTTTCAACAAGCACTTGTGGCAAATATGAGTTCGTACTCAGCAAAGGAGACTTCATGCTTTGTACCGACTGCGACAGGGGCTATCCACTTTCCGGGTACAAGGACTGTAGCTTTGAAGGAAGACGCATGCCGATGGATTGGCAAGCAGTTGGTCTATAGCTTAGACAATAGATTAGTCAAGGGCTGGGGTGACCAACCCCCAACTCCGACGATTTCAGCGATGTAAAACCTTGACTCTGGCGCTCCGCAGGGAAGCAGTCTAGCCGCTAATCAAGCAGTCCGAATCTTGCGCGCAAAGTTCCAGAGCACAGGTTGGTGGTCGCCGCAGCACTGCTTCAATGAGTAGTTGACGTACTTCCTCATTACGGCAGGCGTAGCGATTTCAATGAACCATTTGTCGCCATTTCGGTCGTAGACATTTGGGTCTCCGCATACTCCGCCTGCACCAAGCCACTTCTTCCGGACCAGTTCCTTGTGGTCCAGGGGATTTCCGGGAAGCTTGATGCAGCAATGGATGTGAGTCCGCTCGATGGAGTCATAGGGGGCGCCGCTGCACAACGGCCTCCCTGGATAACTTTCAACGACCGGAACCAAGGGCATCCTGTACGTGCATCTTTCCTTGAACAGGCTGCACCGGAGCGCATGCATGAAGCGACCAAAGGTCTCCTCAGCGTAGTGGTAGCTAACCGAGTCTTCAGACTTGAAGGTCAAGGTGATGAAGGCGTTGTAGTCGTCCTGCAGGAAATGGCCTGCCAGCCCCTTCTGCAGCTCAGTTTGTCGCGCTTCGTATTCCCGGTATTCCATTGCGTTCCTCGCGGAGCATTGCGTTTCTGTGCTCTCGTGAGGTATTTGTATCGGCACCGCTCATTTGGCAAAATGCATGACCAAGCGTGGCAATCGTGACCCTAAGGCTTCCCGTAACAGAGACCTTGCCTCAGCGAATCAGGTCCGGCTAAGTGATGCTGACCAGTTCGCCCTTCAAATGATTGAACACCTCAAGGAGGCAACCGCTGATGGCTGCGTAAAACCTACGCACAGGGCGAACTGGCTCAATGAAAAGGGCATCCGGACTCAGCATGGAAAGGAGTGGAGGCACGAAGGTGTAAGGCGCTTGGTTCGACGGATTATCGGGCTGCACTCGCCGCCCTGATGCGGACCGTACTAGGGACAGTAAGGCGACAGGATGTGCCATGACGCTGTGCCAACTCGACACCACCAAGCGAGTCTAAGTCTGTAGAATCAACATCTTACCTAAGCCTGCACATCTGCTTTCGAGTCCCACCTTCGGCACCATGGAAAACCAGAACGCCCCGGATCGACGGATCCGGGGCGTTTTTCGTTACCGCTCAGACCAGCCGAAGCGTCGGATGTGCGGCATTGGCCGCCGGTGGCGCAGCCGGTCGCGACGTTCCCGTCGCCCCCGCCACCCGGAATGCCGCCACCGTCTGCAGCAACTGGGTGGACTGCTCTTCCATGCTGCGGGCCGCCGCAGAGGCCTCTTCGACCAGCGCGGCATTCTGCTGGGTGCTCTCGTCGATGTGCTCGACCACCTGGTTGATCTGCTCGATGCCCTCGCTCTGCTGCTGGGCCGCCGCGCTGATGTCGGCCATGAGATCGCTCACGCGTTTCACGCTGACCACGATCTCGTCCATGGTGCGCCCCGCGCTTTCGACCTGACGCGTACCCGCCCCGACCTTCTCCACCGAGTCGCCGATCAGCTGCTTGATCTCCTTGGCGGCTTCGGCCGAACGCTGCGACAGCGAGCGGATTTCCGAGGCGACCACCGCAAAGCCGCGCCCATGCTCGCCGGCACGGGCCGCTTCCACTGCGGCATTGAGGGCCAGGATATTCGTCTGGAACGCGATGCTGTCGATCACGCCGATGATATCGACGATGCGCCGCGAGGAGTCGTTGATCAGCGACATGGTGGAGACCACCTCATGCACCACATGGCCACCCTGCGCCGCCACCTCGACCGCACCACCGGCCAACTCATTGGCCTGGCGGGCGTTGTCCGCGGTGCGCCGCACGGTCGCGGTCAGCCCCTTCATCGAGACGGCGGTCTCCTCCAGCGAAGCGGCCTGCTGCTCGGTGCGCACGGACAGGTCGCTGTTGCCTTCGGCGATCTCGCTGGCACCCACCGCAATGGTGTCCGCTGCCAGCTTGATCTGGGTGATGATGCCGGCCATCGCTTCGACCAGCGCATTGATGCCCTCGCACAACTCGGCGATCGGGCCGGTCTTGTCCTGGGTGGCGATATGGCCGGTCAGATCACCCCCCTGCGCCGCCGCCACCACTTCACGCGTCTGCGCGACGGCCTGCTGCAGCGCCAGCGAGTCACGCACCTGGGCCGTGATGTCGGTAGCGTACTTGACCACTTTGAACGGCCGTCCGTTCATATCGTAGATCGGGTTGTACGAGGCCTGGATCCAGACCTCGCGACCGCCCTTTCCCAGACGCTTGTACTGGCCGGCGTCGTATTCGCCACGGCCGAGTTTGGCCCAGAACGCCCGGTACTCGCCGCTCTGGCGATGCTCGGGCTCGGCGAATATCGAATGGTGCTGCCCACGCACCTCCTCCAGTGCATAGCCCATGGCAGCGAGGAAGTTCTCGTTGGCGGCCAGGATGCGGCCCTCGAGATCGAACTCGATCACCGCCTGTGATTTGTTGATCGCGGCGAGCTGGCCGGCAAAATCGGCCGCCTGGAATTTCTGCGCGGTGATGTCGGTCGCGAACTTGACCACTTTGTACGGCCGTCCGTGGCTGTCGAAGACCGGGTTGTAGGACGCCTGGATCCAGATCTCGCGTCCACCCTTGCCGATCCGCCGGTACTGGCCGGCGTCGAACTCACCGCGGCCCAGGTTGGCCCAGAAGTCGCGGTACTCCGCGCTCTTCGCATACTCGGCATCGACGAACATGGCGTGGTGCCTGCCTTGGATCTCCTCCAGCGTGTAGCCCAGCGTCTGCAGGAAATTGTCGTTGGCGTGCACGATGGTGCCATCGAGGTGGAACTCGATGACGGCCTGGACTCTATGCAGCGCCTTGATCTGATCTTCGAGCTCGGCCTGCCGTTGCAGCGCAGCCGATGCCGCGGCGCCATGGGCCGCGCGACGGGAAACGAACCGTGCCGTGAGCGCTCGCCACAACGACCCGGCGTCGGCGTCGCTGGCACGACCTGGCACATGCGTGTGCAAGCCTGAAGTAATCATCGTTAGACCTCGGTGTCCGGTTAGCGAATAGGTCAGCGCCGGGCGGTGGCCCGGTGGCGGTATTCCGTTGGCTGGGACTCACGAAGATCGTCAGTGGGGATGACGCAACTTCGATGGGCTTCAAACACCGGGCGGGCCGGCGAACATGAACCATGTAAAAAAGGTGTACGGCCAGATATCCACGTGAGCAGACGGGCAGCAACTGCGAGTCATATAACGGCGGACATTCTGAAAGCTTTAGGGCCATCAACGGCCGCGGCCGGGGCCTGGCCCGGCCGGCCGTCACTCGCCGCTTTCGCTCGCATCCAGGGCGTCAAGGGGGTCCACGGCACCCAGAGCGTCGGCCTCCACCTGCACGTTGTCGCGCCCCATCGCTTTGGCCCGGTAGCACTGCGCGTCGGCGGCGGCCACGGCGTCATCCACGCTCATGCCCCCGAACAATGGCGCGATGCCGATGCTGGCGCCCACGCTCAACCGCCGCTGGTCCCAGGGGATCGACAACCCCCGCATCGCCTCGAGCAGATCGCTGGCGATACGGCGGGCGCGCTTGAGCGAACAGCCGGCCAGGATCACCGCGAACTCGTCGCCGCCCAGCCGCGCCACGATGTCCGAATCACGCACGCCATGCCGCAGCACGCTGGCCACCGCCCACAGCACGGCATCGCCAGCCAGATGGCCGTGGGTATCGTTGACCGGCTTGAAGTGGTCCAGGTCGATATACATCAACGAGGCCGACTGCCCGGTCCGCGCGACCCGGGTGATGGCCTGCTGCAGATGCGCCTCGAAGCCGCGCCGGTTGCTCAGTTCGGTCAGCGGATCGATCTCGGCCAGATGCCGCGCCTCGCGCTGGCGCGCACGCTGCTGGGTGACGTCACGGATCACCCAGACCGCGCCGCTGGTCAGGCCATCCTCATCGCGCAGCCAGGCACGGGTCAGGTCGACCGGCAGCAGATGCGCACCCACTGCCAGCAACAGGTCCGAATGCAGGTCGACTGCATTGCTGTCCGGGTCGAGCAGCACGGCCACATCCAAGGGGGAGCGCGGCGCGTATTCGGTCGTGAGCTCCATCACCTCCTGCAGCTGGCTGCCGGCCAGGACCCCGGCGCCCTCCCCGGCCAGCGCGCGGGTGGCCGCGGCGTTGGCGTACTGGATCCCCCCCTGCAGGTCCAGGGTCAGCACCATGTCCGCCACCGCATCCAACGTGACGCGGGTGCGCTGCTCGGATTCACGCAACTGCTGACCACTGAGCCGTTGGGCGGTCACGTCCTGGATCTGCGAGACGAAGTGCAGCGGCTCGCCATTTTCCGTGCGGACCAGTGAGACCGACAGCCGCCCCCAGACCAGGTTGCCCGCCTTGCCCAGGTACCGCTTCTCCATGTGGTAATGCGCGCGGCGGCCGGCCAGCAGGTCACCGAGCAGGGCCAGGTCGGTGTGCAAGTCATCGGGATGCGTGAGCGTCTGGAAATCGATCTGCAGCAGTTCGGCACGGGTGTAGCCGAGGATGCCGCACAGCGAATCGTTGACGTCCAGCCAGCGCCCTTCCAGCGACACCAGGGCCATGCCAAGCGCGGCCGACGAGAACGCCCCGGCGAATTTTTCCGAGGCCAGGAACGCCTGTTCGCGGACCTGCAGCAGCGGGGTCAGGTCGACCGCCATGCCCACGTAGCCGATTCGGTTGCCGCCGGCGCAGTCCAGCGGACTGATCGACAGGCGCACCTGCCTGCGCTCGCCGTCCTTGCGCAGGAACGTCCACTGATGCGACCAGGTGCCCTGTGCCGCCCGCGCGCTCAACGCCTCGAAGACGGTCGGCAGGCGTCCGTCCGCCTCCATATGGGGCTGCAGGTAGGCGCGCATCTCTTCCGGATCGTGGAACAGCCCCGGGTTGACCCGGCCGATCACTTCATCGGGGCGGTAACCCAGCAGCTTCTGCGCACCGGTATTGAACAGGTTGACCACCCCATCGACATCGGTGGCGATCACCGCCACCTCGTCAGAGGCATCCACCACCGCCTGCAGGCGCTGGCGCATGTTGGCCGCCTCCTGCCGGGCCTGCTGCAGTTCGGTAACGTCGGCATGCGCACCGGCCATCCACAGCGGCCGGCCCTGCCCATCGCGCTCATACACGCGACCGCGGTCCTGCACCCAGATCCAGTGGCCCTGTTTGTGGCGCATCCGGCACAGGCTGTCGTAATGCGGCGAGCGACCTTCCAGATGCGCTTCGAGCAACGTATTGGACTGGGCCAGATCGTCGGGATGCACCAGCTTGAAGAACGTCTCCGGCGTGATGGGTGCCAGTTCCTCACGCGTATAGCCGACGATCTCCGCCCAGCGCTCGTTGACCCGCATCTGGTTGCCCGGGATGTCCCAGTCCCAGGTGCCCGCCGCAGTACCTTCGATGATCATTTCCAGCCGGTGGCGCTGCTCGGCCATGTCGCGCAGCGCGGCGGCCGCATCCCGGGGGACGTCCGGTTGCCGGCTCATGTGTGCGCTCCGGTCCGACACGCCACGCACAGCCCTGCGCCAGCGCGGTAATCGGCGCTGGAGCCCGCCCGGTTGCCCGGTCCTGCCTGGTCGTCTGTCATCTGGGCTCCCCGCCGTCCACCCACCCTACGGGCATTCAACGCGAAGTGTGCGTAAACCCGGGCCAAACCAGAAGTGCCCCTGCCCCTGGAGACCCCTGAAAACGCCAAAAGCCGCCCGAAGGCGGCCTCTGGCAGGCACCCACCGCGGGATCAGCCGCCGCGCTTGGCCCGGGCGAAGGCGTCGGCCAGCGCATTGTTGGCCGGCGGTGCGGCGCTGCCCGGACGCGGGCCGGACGGGGTGCCACGACCGCCACCGCGCGGACCATTGCCCGCCCCGCCGTCACGGCGGCCGCCACCGGCCGGGCGCGCATCGCGCTCACCCTGGGCCTTGGCCGGGGCCGGGGTATCGTCGAGGCGCCGGGTCAGGGCGATGCGCTTGCGCGCCACGTCCACCTCCAGCACCTTCACCTTGACGATGTCACCGGCCTTGACCACATCACGCGGGTCTTTGACGTAGGTGTCCGACAGCGCCGAGATGTGGATCAGGCCGTCCTGGTGCACACCGATGTCCACGAAGGCACCGAACGCGGCCACGTTGCTGACCACGCCCTCCAGGATCATGCCCGGCTGCAGGTGCTTGAGCTCTTCCACGCCCTCGGCGAAACGCGCCGCCTTGAACTCCGGGCGCGGGTCGCGGCCGGGCTTTTCCAGTTCCTTCAGGATGTCGCGCACGGTCGGCACGCCGAAGGTGGCGTCGGTGAACTGTTCGGCCTTGAGCCCGCGAAGGAAACTGCCGTCGCCGATCAACGCCTTGATCGGGCGTGCCGTGGCGGCCACGATGCGCTCCACCACCGGGTAGGCTTCCGGGTGCACCGAGGACGCGTCCAGCGGCTGGTCGCCATCGGCGATGCGCAGGAAGCCGGCGCACTGTTCGAAGGTCTTGTCGCCCAGGCGCGGCACCTTGAGCAGGTCCTTGCGGCGCTTGAACGGACCGTTGTCGTCGCGGTGGCGCACGATGTTTTCGGCCACCGTGGCCGACAACCCGGACACGCGCGAGAGCAGCGCCGCCGAGGCGGTGTTGACGTGCACGCCGACCGCGTTGACGCAGTCCTCCACGCGCGCATCCAGCGCACGCGCCAGGCGGTACTGGTCCACGTCGTGCTGGTACTGGCCCACGCCGATCGCCTTGGGTTCGATCTTGACCAGCTCGGCCAGCGGATCCTGCAGGCGACGGGCAATGGAGACCGCGCCGCGGATCGACACGTCCAGGTCCGGGAATTCCTTGGCGGCAAATTCGGACGCCGAATACACCGACGCACCGGCCTCGCTGACCACGATCTTCTGCAGGCTGGTCTCGCCCAACGCCTTGATCACCTCGCCGGCCAGCTTGTCGGTTTCGCGGCTGGCCGTGCCGTTGCCGATCGCGATCAGCTCCACGTTGTGCTTCATGCACAGCTGCTTGATCGTCTGCAGTGACTGGTCCCACTGCCGGCGCGGTTCGTGCGGGTAAATGGTGTCGGTGGCCACCAGCTTGCCGGTGGCATCGACCACGGCGATCTTGCAGCCGGTGCGGATGCCCGGGTCCAGCCCGAGCACGCTCTTGGGGCCGGCCGGGGCTGCCAGCAGCAGGTCCTTGAGGTTGTCGCCGAACACCGCGATCGCCTCGGCTTCGGCCTTCTCGCGGGCCTGGTTGAACAGGTCCAGCAGCAGGTGCATGTGCAGCTTGGCGCGCCAGGTCAGGCGGCAGGCGTCGAGCAGCCAGCGGTCGCCGGGGCGGCCGGCGTCGCGGATGCCCGCGTTGTGCGCGACACGGCCTTCGGCGTACAGATTGCCGGCCTCGGCATCGTTGCCCGGGTCCAGTTCCAGGAACAGGATTTCCTCGCGGCGTGCGCGGAACAGTGCCAGCAAGCGGTGGGACGGAATCTTCGCCAGCGACTCGGCGTGTTCGAAGTAATCGCGGTACTTGGCGCCCTGCTCTTCCTTGCCCTCGGCGACACGTGCGCGGATCACGCCGTTTTCGCCCAGCCAGGTGCGCAGCTCGCCGACCAGCGCGGCGTCTTCGCCCCAACGCTCCATCAGGATCGCGCGGGCACCTTCCAGCGCGGCCTTGGTGTCGGCCACGCCGTTGTCTGCATCGACGAAGGTGGCACCGAACACCTGCGGGTCCAGGTTTGGATCGGCCAGCAGGCCATCGGCCAGCGGCTCCAGTCCGGCTTCGCGCGCGATCTGCGCGCGTGTGCGGCGCTTGGGCTTGTACGGCAGGTACAGATCTTCCAGGCGCGACTTGGTGTCCGCACCGAGGATCTCGTTGCGCAACTCGTCGCTGAGCTTGCCCTGTTCGTCGATGCTGGACAGCACCGCGGCGCGGCGGTCTTCCAGCTCGCGCAGGTAGGTCAGGCGCGTTTCGAGGTTACGCAGCTGGGTGTCGTCCAGCCCGCCGGTGACTTCCTTGCGGTAGCGGGCGATGAACGGAACGCTGGCGCCTTCGTCCAACAGGGCGATGGCGGCGAGCGCCTGGGCGGTCTGGGCACCGATCTCATCGGCGATGGTCTGGGCGATCTGCTGTGCGAGCTTGATGTCAGGCATTGCTTCCGGCCGGAGCCGCTTTGCGGAAAGAACCCATTCTGGCGATGCGCGGCGGCGGGGGAAAGCCGTTGACAGGCCGGGCCGAACCTGTCGCCCCGTGGCGATGACCACACGAGGGGTCCTGCGTTCACGCCGGCATCCTGCGTGGGGCTGGGATGCCGGCGCGGGCGCCCGCGACAACCGGGCACCTCCGCGGGAGCGCTGGCTTACCGGTAATGCACGGCCGCGCGTTGGTGGACGATGTCGTCCTGCATCGACTCCAACGCCATCACCCGCACCTTGCCTACACCCTGCAGTTCCATGAACCGCTCGGTGTAGATCTCCGGACCCAGCTCGGTATCGGCCTGGGACTTGCTGAAACCATGGGGCACCAGGCCCTTGTCGCCATCCTTGCTACCACCGACATAAAGAACGATTGCCATGTGATGTGTTCCTCCAGAAAAACGGTTGCTCATACAGCGCTGCAAGCTTACCCCGGTAAACCTGACTGGTTCGTCATGCAGGCTAATAACGTTTTTTTGCATGCAGATGACGTCGCGTTGTCGACGTTTTTCTTACATGGATTTAACGCGGAGATAACCTCACTGCGCATCACGACGTGATGGCCACCAGCCCCGCCCCTGCAGTGCATACACATCGGCCGCGCGCTCGAACGGGTTGCGTGCACTGACCCCACCGCACAGCAGGTACACCGGCAGGTAGAGCGGCCCCAGCACCAGATACTGGTAGACGTGCGCACGCTCGTGGTCGTGCAGCCCGATCACCGGCTCGGTGGCGTAACCGGCCTGGTGCGCATACGTGCGGCACGGCACGTCCAGCACCGGTCCCGTGTGCAGGATGACGTTGCCCAGCGTGATCGCTCCGCCCGGCCCCCACGGAAATTCGCGGAACACGATCGCGCAGTCGCGCCTGTTCCACGACGGACGCGCACCGGCCAGCATCCCGGCGGTGCCGGCGGCCAGGCCGATCAGGGTGTTGGGTGAGGTCCACAGTGCGCCAAGCCCCTGCAGCGCGCGCAGCAGCACCGGTGACAGGCTCAATCGGCCTCGTTGGGGATCAACAGCCACAGGATCAGGTAGACCAGGATGCCGGGGAAGGCCGCCGAGCCGATCGAGATCAGCACGAACAGCACCCGTACCAGGGTGACGTTCCAACCGTAGCGATGCGCGATACCGCCCATGACGCCGGCGATCATGCGGTCGTTGAGCGAACGGGACAGCGGGCGCGGCGGTGTGTTCATGCACGGGGTCTCGTTCCGGAATGCGCCGACTCTAGCGCGAACCGTGTCTACGGGGTGCGTTGGCGCAGGGCCTTCAGCCGCGCGCCGAACCACGCCGCGGCGGTCTGTTCCGGCTGGCCCGGACAGGCGATCCGGTAGGGCTTGCCGCTCAGGCTGCTCTGGCTGGCGGCGCGTTCGATGAACTGCTCGGCCGTGTCGACCTTGTCCTTCTTGAGCAGGTAGTCGTACTTGCGCTGCAGATGGGCCCGCGCCTCGGGCGCATCGTGCCAGCTGCCATTGCGCTGGAACCGGCAAGGGGAGCCGTCCAGCGCGCCGATCAGGCCGGCGATCTCGCGGCGGGCGGTTTCACCGGGTGCGGCGTGGGCGGTACCAATGCCCAACAGACCCACAGCCAGCCAGAGAAAGCGAGGACGCTTCATTGCGAACGCTCGTTCAACCAACCGGTGATGGTTGCGGGCACTTCGCGCTGGGCCCGCCCGGAGACATAGATACCGATATGGCCCCCGCGGAAACTGCTCTCGGTGTAATCCGCGCTGCCGATCCGGCCGCGCAGCGCGCGTGACGCATCGGGCGGGACCAGATGGTCCTGCTCGGCATAGATGTTCAACACCGGCAACGTCACCTGCCGGAGGTCGACGGTTGCGTCGCCGATGCGCACGCCGTCGTGCATCAGGCCATTGCCCTGGTAGAACTGCTTGATGAAGTCACGGAACGCTTCGCCGGCGAGATCGGGCGAGTCGAAGATCCACTTCTCCATGCGCAGGAAATCTTCCAGCGCGTCCTTGTCGTCCAGGATGTCGAGCAGCCCCACGTACTTCTGCACGTTGAGGCGGAACGGCTTGAGCATCAGGTAGCTGGCATTCATCAGATCGGCCGGGATGTTGCCCAGCGTGTCCACCAGCAGGTCCACGTCCACCTGGCGCGCCCAGTGCGAGAGCATGTTGTCCGGCGTGTGGAAATCGACCGGGGTGACCATCGTGATCAGGTTGGCCAGCTTGGCCTGGCGCAGCGCGGCATAGCACAGCGCGAACACGCCGCCCTGGCAGATGCCGAGCATGTTGATCGGTTCGCCGCCGTTGTGCGCCTGCAGGTGATCCACCGCGCCATCCACGAAGCGCAGCAGGTAATCCTCCAGCGTCTGGTAGCGCTCGGAGCGGTCCGGGTAGCCCCAGTCCAGCACATACACATCGTGGCCCAGAGCCAGCAGCTTCTGAACCAGTGAGCGGTCGGTCTGCAGGTCGACCATGTACGGCCGGTTGACCAGCGCGTAGACGATCAGCAGCGGCGTGGCGTGCACCGGCGGCTCGGTGCCGACAAAGCGGTACAGCGTGACCTTGCCGTCGCGCCAGACTTCCTCGCGGGTGGTCACGCCGTAATCGACATCGTCCACCGCAGGCAGCAGCTTCAGGCCATCCATCAGCTTGCGCTGCATGGCCAGGGTCTCCTGCAGGAGGTCTTCGGCATTGAAGCCCAGGGGGCCCTTCATGCGCTGCGTTTCCTTGGCTTGGTGGGTTTTCCGGCGGCCTTGGTGGCCTTGGCGGCCTTGGTGGCCTTGTTGGGGTTGGCGGTGGCCTTGGTGGGGTTGGCTGGCCTGGAAGCGCGGGTTGTGCGCTTGCTCGCGGCGGCTGGCTTCACTGCAGCCTTGCGCACCTTGGCCGTGCTGGCAGGTGCCGCACCCGCGGCTGCGCCAGCGGCCATGCGGCGCACCAGCCGCTCCAGCTCGGCGATCCGGCGATGCGCTGCATCCATTTCGGTGCGCGTCGGCAGCCCAAAACTCTCGGTCAGCCGTTCGATCTCCTGCTGGGTGGCCGCGCGCAGCCGCATCTGGGCATTGCCCAGCGAGGCGTACACCGCCTGGAACGGCTCGGACAGCGCAACCTTCGCATAGGCCTCCTCGGCCGCATCGATCCATAGATCGAACATCGCCCGCGCGCTGGTCAGCTGGTTGCCCGGCTGCTCGTGCTCGGCCAGGCGCTGCTCGAACAGGGTGAACGCATCGTCCAGCGCCTGCTTGATCTGATCCACGTAATCGCGCGAGTGCGCCTGGTAGTCCTGCTGGGCCCGCAGCAGCGCCTGCCAGCGCGCCTGGTGCTCACGGCCGGGACCAAACGCCGGGCTCTGCAGCCATGGTCCGAGCTGACGCTGCAGGGTTTCCAACAGCTGCAGCAGGTCCGGGCCCTCGGTGTGGGTATGTCCGCGTGCGCCCTGCAGCATCCACTGCAGCAGCCCGTCACCCTGTCCCAGCACCGCCGTGCGCCACGCCTGCGCCACCTCGGCGCTGGTGGTGTCGCGGCCGGCAAACTGCGCGGCCACCTGCTGCATCGTGCCGTACCACCCACCGGCCTGTTCACGGAAACGGTGCACGGCCTCGTCGGCCGGGCGGCTGGCCGCGTTGGGCATCATCTGCGCCCACCAGTCGATCGCCTGCTGCCAGTTGCCCTGCCCCTCGGGGCCGGCGGTGTGGCCGGGCGGTGCCGCAGCGTGCCGCAGGGCATCGCCCCAGGCACTGAAATACTGCCGCGCCAGGGCTTCTACATCGCCTGCGCCGCTGCCGCTGCCCGCCGTGGTCATGACCGTCCTCCCGTCTCGGGAAACGATGATAGCAATGCCGCGCTGCCCTGCCTCACGGCTTGGGGATGCGCAGGGTCTTGCTGATCATCAGCGAGCCGGACAGCGCGAACAGCAGCACCAGCGGGTGCAACTGCCACGGGCCCAGCTGCCACTGGCCCAGCCACAGGTCCGCGCCGGTGGCCCCGACGCTCGCCGCCACGGCCAGCACCACCACCAGCGCCAGGCTGGTCGGGATCGGGGTGCCTTCGAAGTACGGCACCTTGTCGCCCTCGCCGGCCAGTGCTTCGGCGGTCACGTTGTAGCGGGCCAGGCGGCTGACGCCGCAGCAGACGAAGTAGCTCAGCACCAGCCAGTCCCAGCCGCCCTGCATGCCGCAGGCGTAGGCCAGTGCGGCCGGGGCGACACCGAAGGAAATGATGTCCGACAGCGAATCCAGCTCACGGCCCAGCGTGGAGCTGGATTTGCGCCAGCGTGCGATGCGCCCGTCCAGCGCGTCGAAAATGAAGGCCAAGGGGATCAGGGCCATGCCGAACAGCAGATAGCTGCGTTCGCCATCCTGCAGATAGCGCATGGCGGCAAAGACCGCGCCGGTGCCACAGAACGCGTTGGCCAAGGTGAACCAGTCGGCCAGGTGGAACTCGCGCAACATCGAGAAGTGACGTTTCATGAAGGATCAGGTGGCGGCAATCGCAAGAGAGTACCGCGAGCGGCCCGCGCCGGGACAGCGTTCCCTACGCCACCGTACTCCAGCCTTGCCGCGCCGTTCACGCCAGCACGACCTGCGGTGAATTTTTGGCCACCCATCTTGACAGCGAGCACCGGCGGGGGCCGACGCGGCTTATCCACAAACTTGCCCACGAGTCATCCACACCCCCTGTGGACAACTCCGTCTCAACAGAGGCGACGATGGTGATTTCCTGATCACCGATCCTCATTGCCGCGGCGCGATCCCTTCACACGTGCGCCCATCGGTGCCATCAGTGGGCTAAGCTGGTGGATGGACTCCGCCGCCGCCAGGTCCTGCCGCCCACCGACAGGAGTCTTGCGCGTGCTTTCCCCCGACCATCTGGCCGCCCAGTTGCGCCACCCGCACGGTGAGCACGCGCTCGTCGTGGCCGAATCGATGAACCGCAGCAACGGCGACCTCAACCGGGCCGCCATCGCCCTGCTGTCAGTCACCCCCGGTGAACAGGTCCTGGAGATCGGCCCGGGCAATGCAGCCTTCGCACCCGATCTGCTGCGTACACCGGACAGCCGCTATGTGGGCATTGACGTTTCAGCGGCGATGGTCGCGGCCGGCACTGCGGTGCTGGCCACGCATGGGCTGCTGGATCGTGCCGAGGTCCACCTGGGCGATGCCCATGCCCTGCCCCTGGAGTCGGCCTGCATCGATGCGGCGCTGGCAGTGAACACGCTGTACTTCTGGGACGAACTGAAATTCCCGTTCGCCGAGTTGGCGCGCGTGCTGCGCCCCGGCGGCCGGCTCTGCCTGGCCTTCGGCGATGCCGCTTTCATGCGCACGCTGCCGTTCACAGCACATGGGTTCCACCTGCATGAGCTGGCCGAGGTCGAGCAGGCCCTGCGCAGCGCTGGGTTGACCGTACAAGGCTGGCGCGCCCACCACGAAACCGGGCGCAGCAACGATGGGCGCGAGGTGACCAAGCACTTCCACCTGTTGCTGGCCCGCCGGTAATACCGGCGCTGGCCGGCACTACAGCCGGGTGTAACTCCAGGACTGCATGGCGCCATCGCGGTACGGCATCACGCCATGAAAGGCGCGCGGCTCATCGTCGAAGACCAGTGGCAGGAAGCTGCGGTCGCCTTCCCATAGCGGAAGGCCGTCGATCTTGTCCACGTCCACCCACTCCAGCGTGCCCTCCGGATTGGAGGTCAGCGGCGTGCCGGTAAAGTCATCGATGACGAACACGAAGCCGAACCAGTCCTCGCCGTTCTTGCCGAAGCCCGGCCAGCTGATCGTGCCGCGCAGGCGCATGGTGCCGCACTCGATGCCGGCCTCTTCGCGGATCTCGCGGCGCATGCAGGCAGCGGCGTCTTCATCGCGCTCCATCTTGCCGCCCAGGCCGTTGTACTTGCCCAGGTGCAGGTCACCGGGGCGGGCGTTGCGGTGGATCATCAGCACTTGCTTGCCGTCGGCGGACAGCACGTAGCCCAGGGTGGCCACGATGGGGGTATAGGGCATTTCGCACAGGCTCGGGAACACAGACCCGCGATTATGCGCGATCCGTCCGGGGCCGGCTCAGGGCACCACGCTGGTGCGGCGCGCGTCGGCCGGTGCCGCCACCGCGCCATCGCGGCGCAGCGTGGCCACGCCGTGGCCGCGCTCGGCCAGGTATTCCAGCCATTTGCCGAGGAAGGTGTTCATCCGCATGCGGTGGCTGATCAGCTGGGCCGGCGGCGGGTACATGCCCATCACGTCCTGCCAGCGGCGACCGACGTAGCAATGCGTCGTCTCGGCCTGGCGGGCGTCACGGTACAGGCGCACATAGGCCGAAGGATCCGGCTGCCCGGTGACCGGGTCGGCGAAGTCGTAGGTCAGGCGCAGCTCGACCGTATAGCGGTGGCACTCGATCACGTCCAGGCGCACATCCAGCCCATCACCGATCGATGAGACGTAGCTGCCAGGGACGAGCTCGGCCGGTGCGAACAGGCGCACGAGGTGCTGGTAGTTCTCGGCGTACAGGCCCATCAGCCAGCTCAGGCGGCTGAGCCGGGGAATGCGTTCGATACGGGGCGATGCCTGGGCCATGGGTCGATCCTACACGTTGATCTCCCAACGTGGGGGCGGCAGCCGCCCGGCCAAAGGGGCGGCCCACCACCGGTTCACACCGGTCAATACATCTCGCGCTGCAGCCCCAGCGTGCCCAGCACCTTGCTGGAGATCTCCTCGATCGAGGTGTGGGTGGTGCTCAACGTCGGGATCCGCTCCATCCGGAACATCGTCTCGGCGGCGGCGACCTCGCGGCGGCAGGTCTCCAGATTGGCGTAGCGCGAGTTCGGGCGGCGCTCCTGGCGGATCTGCTGCAGGCGGTCCGGGTCGATGGTCAGCCCAAACAGCTTCTTGCGGTACGGGCGCAGGCGCGGCGGCAGGCGGTCCTGCTCCAGGTCTTCATCGGTGAGCGGGTAATTGGCCGCGCGGACCCCGTAATGCAGGGCCAGATAGATGCAGGTGGGGGTCTTGCCGGCCCGCGACACCGCCACCAGGATCACGTCGGCGTCGTCGTAGTTGATGGCAATGCCGTCATCGTGGGTCAGCGCGAAGTTCATCGCGTTGATGCGCCGGTGGTAGGTCTCGAAGTCCACCATGCCGTGCGCCTGGCCCACCCGGGAGTGGCGGTTGACCGCCAGTTCGCGCTCCAGGGGCTCGATGAAGGGGGCGAACACGTCCAGCATCAACCCACCGCTTTCGGCCAGGATGATGCTCAGTCCGCTGTCCACGCAGGAACTGACCACGATCGGCCGAACCTGGTACCGCTCCCCCGCTGCACGGATCCTTTCACAGGCTTCCCGCGCTTTTTCCGGATCATCGATGAACGACATTCGGTCGGTGATGAAGCTGAACCCGGAGAACTGGGTCAGGAGGCTATGCCCAATGGTTTCAGCGGTGATACCGGTTCCATCGGACACGTAGAACACCGGACGGATCGTCGACATACGGCTTTTACCCCCTCCGAAGCTTAAAAAGGCCGTCGATACAAGCTTGTGCCGACAGCGGTCTGCCCGGCATCATATCGGCTTCTTCCTACGGACGTGGCCATCCAGCCCGCCTCGGGCGATGGCCAAACGGAGCATCGCGCTTGAACGAGAACATCCTGTGGTTGCACGAACTGCGCCTGGCCGATCTGGCCCGCGTAGGCGGCAAGAATTCGTCGCTTGGCGAAATGATCGGCAATCTTGCCGGTCTGGGGGTGTCTGTCCCCGGCGGTTACGCAACCACCTCTGAAGCCTTCAAGGACTTCATCGCCCACAACGACCTGTCCAAGCGCATCTTCGACAAGCTGGCCACGCTGGACGTGGAAGATGTCGGTGCCCTGACCGTGGCCGGCAAGGAAATCCGCGGCTGGGTGATCGATGCCCCGCTGCATCCGGCGCTGGACCAGGACATCCGCACCGCCTACGCCAAACTGTGCAGCGAAAACGGCGGCGGCGACGTGGCGGTCGCGGTGCGCTCCTCGGCGACTGCCGAGGATCTGCCCGATGCCTCCTTCGCCGGCCAGCAGGAGACCTTCCTCAACGTGACCGGCGCCGACGATGTCGTGCTCAAGGTCAAGGAAGTGTTCGCCTCGCTCTACAACGACCGCGCGATCGCCTACCGCGTCCACCACGGTTTCAAGCACGAGGACGTGTTCCTGTCCGCCGGCGTGCAGCTGATGGTGCGCTCGGGCGTGGGGTCCTCCGGCGTGCTGTTCACCCTGGACACCGAGTCCGGCTTCCGCGACGTGGTGTTCGTCACCTCCTCGTTCGGCCTGGGCGAAATGGTCGTGCAGGGTGCGGTCAACCCGGACGAGTTCTACGTCTACAAGCCCACCCTGAGCGCCGGCAAGCCGGCGATCCTGCGCCGCTCGCTCGGCAGCAAGGCGATCCGCATGGTGTATTCGGATGTCCCCGGTGAGCGCGTGCGCATCGAAGACACCCCGGCCGAGCTGCGCAACACCTTCTCGATCAGCGACGAGGACGTGCAGGAACTGTCCAAGCAGGCGCTGGTCATCGAAAAGCACTACGGCCGCCCGATGGATATCGAGTGGGCCAAGGACGGTGTCAGCGGCAAGCTGTTCATCGTGCAGGCGCGTCCGGAGACCGTGAAGTCGCGTGGCCATGCCACCCAGATCGAACGTTTCGCACTGAACCAGAAGGACGGCAAGGTGTTGGCCGAAGGCCGCGCCGTCGGTGCCAAGATCGGTGCCGGTACCGCCCGCGTGGTGCGCACCCTGGACGACATGGCCCGCGTGCAGCCCGGCGACGTGCTGATCGCCGACATGACCGACCCCGATTGGGAGCCGGTGATGAAGCGCGCCTCGGCCATCGTGACCAACCGCGGTGGCCGTACCTGCCACGCGGCGATCATCGCCCGTGAGCTGGGCGTGCCGGCCGTGGTCGGCTCGGGCAACGCCACCCAGCTGATCCAGGACGGCCAGCAGGTCACCGTGAGCTGCGCCGAGGGTGACACCGGCTTCATCTACGACGGCATCCTCGAGTTCGAGCGCACCACCACGGACCTGGGCAACATGCCGCCGGCGCCGCTGAAGATCATGATGAACGTGGCCAACCCGGAACGTGCCTTCGATTTCGGCCAGCTGCCGAACGCCGGCATCGGCCTGGCCCGTCTGGAAATGATCATCGCCAGCCACATCGGCATCCACCCGAACGCGCTGCTGGAGTACGACCGCCAGGACGCGGCGACCAAGAAGAAGATCGACGAGAAGATCGCCGGTTACGCTGATCCGGTCAGCTTCTACGTCGGTCGCCTGGCCGAAGGCATCGCCACGCTGACCGCGTCGGTCGCCCCGAACCCGGTGATCGTGCGCCTGTCGGACTTCAAGTCCAACGAGTACGCCAACCTGATCGGCGGCAGCAACTACGAACCGCACGAAGAGAACCCGATGATCGGCTTCCGCGGCGCCAGCCGTTACGTCGATCCGAGTTTCTCGGCCGCCTTCGCCCTGGAATGCCAGGCCGTGCTGCGCGTGCGCAACGAGATGGGCCTGGACAACCTGTGGGTCATGATCCCGTTCGTGCGTACCCTGGAAGAAGGCCGCAAGGTCGTCGAGGTGCTCGAACAGAATGGCCTCAAGCAGGGCGAGAATGGCCTGAAGATCATCATGATGTGCGAAGTGCCGTCCAACGCACTGCTCGCCGATGAGTTCCTGGAGATCTTCGACGGCTTCTCGATCGGCTCCAACGACCTGACCCAGCTGACCCTGGGCCTGGACCGCGATTCGTCGATCGTCGCGCACCTGTTCGACGAGCGGAACCCGGCGGTGAAGAAGCTGCTGTCGATGGCGATCAAGTCGGCGCGCGCCAAGGGCAAGTACGTCGGCATCTGCGGCCAGGGCCCGTCCGATCACCCGGACCTGGCCGAATGGCTGATGCAGGAAGGGATCGAGTCGGTGTCGCTGAATCCGGACACCGTGGTGGATACCTGGCTGCGTCTGGCCAAGCTCAAAGCCAAGGGTTGATCCCCTCGGCAACGCGATGAAAATCAACACCCCGCGCAAGCGGGGTGTTGTTTTGTGCGGCATCGGTAGAGCCGACCGTTGGTCGGCTGTACCCGCCCATCCCCCACACCCCAACGGCACATCGCCTGATGGCTGCCCTGCACACCGACGGGCACCCTGCAGGCATGCCCAGCCCACGCCTTCATTACGGTCGCCACTCGTGCATCGGCATCGTGTACGCGCTGACGACCATCACGCATGCGCGTGTACCCCACTTCCACCAGCCCGACCTGGCCGGGCCCGTCATGCAGGTGCTGCATGCCATGGAAGACGAGCATCGGGTCTGCAACCTTGCGTGGGTGGTCATGCCAGACCACGTCCACTGGTTGATGCAGCTCCGGCAGGGCGCACTGGGCACATGCATGCAGCGCTTCAAATCACGCAGCAGCCTGCTCATCAATCGGCAGTTGGGCCGCAGCGGGCCTGTCTGGCAACCCGGCTATTACGACCACGCACTGCGCAAGGACGAAGACCTGCGACGCCAAGCCACCTACATCCTCGCCAACCCGGTCCGTGCCGGCCTGGCGGAAGCGATCGGTGAGTATCCCTTCTCGTGGTGCAGATGGCCCACCGAAGACCATCCGCCCGGGTAGAGCCGACCGTTGGTCGGCTGCCGCGCATCGCGCGGCAGATCACATATGCACGGCGTCGGAGAGGAGAGCAGCTGACCAACGGTCAGCTCTACCCACCATGGATCGGGGGCCGAAGCACCGGTAGAGCCGACTGTTAGTCGGCTGGTAGAGCCGACCGTTGGTCGGCTGCCGCGCATCGCACGGCGGATCACGTATGCATGACGTCGGAGAGGAGAGCAGCCGACCAACGGTCGGCTCTACGCGGTGCGCGTTCAGGCCTCGGCGGTCTCGGCCACCGCGTAGTCGGTGAACCCTTCCGCCCCGCCCCCGAAGAACGTCGCTTTGTCCGACGGGTTCAACGGCAGGCCCTGCTGCAGCCGATCCGGCAGGTCCGGGTTGGCGATGAACGGCCGGCCGAAGGCGATCAGGTCGGCCCAGCCCTTCGCCAGCGCCTCCTCAGCGCGCTCCACGGTGTACTTGCCCGCGTAGATCAGGGTGCCACGGTAGATCATGCGCAGCGCTTCCTTGAAGGCGACCGGCATCACCGGGGCATCTTCCCAGTCGGCTTCGGCGATATGCAGATAGCCCACGCCGATCTGATCGAGCAGATGCGCGGCGGCCAGGTAGGTCGCCTGCGGCGTGTCGTCCACCGCGCCCTGCAGCGTGGTCAGCGGCGCCAGACGCACGCCGACGCGCTCGGCACCGATTTCCTCGGCCACCGCTTCGGCCACCTCGCGCAGGAAGCGCAGGCGGTTCTGCAGCGAGCCACCGTAGGCATCGGTGCGCTGGTTGGCCTGGGAATCGATGAACTGGTTGATCAGATAGCCATTCGCACCGTGCAGCTCAATACCATCGAACCCTGCCGCGATCGCGTTGCGCGCGGCCGCCGCGTAGTCGCCCACGATCCCGGCGATCTCGTCGATGGCCAGTGCCCGCGGCATCGAGTGCTGCACCATCTCACCGACGCCGCTCAATGGGCCACGGCCCTCGGGATCGACGAACACCTTGACGCCCTCGGCCAGCAGCGCCGACGAGGACACCGGGGCGGCACCGCCCGGCTGCAGCGCGGTATGCGACACGCGACCAACATGCCAGAGCTGGGCCACGATGCGGCCGCCAGCCGCGTGCACCGCGTCGCTCACGCCGCGCCAGCCGGCGATCTGCGCGTCATCGTGGATGCCCGGCGTCCAGGCGTAGCCCTGGCCCTGCTGGCTGATCTGGGTGCCTTCGCTGACGATCAGGCCGGCCGAGGCCCGCTGGGCGTAGTACTCGGCCATCAACGGTGTGGCGACATTGCCCTCGCCGGCCCGTGAGCGGGTCATCGGCGGCATCACGATACGGTTGGGCAGCGTCAGGGTGCCGCGGGTATGGGGGGAGAACAACATGGGAAATCCTTGATCGGGAGCGCCGCCGCAGCGGGGATGCCGACAAGGATGGGGACAGGGCTGCCCGCTCAACAGACCTGCGACGGCAAAACAGTTGTGCCGCCGATGCAACGATCGATCAGGTACGCTCGGCCGCCAGCATCGAGTAGGCCGCCCGCACGGTCTCGTACCCGTAGGTCCGCTCCAGGCGGCGCACGATGAAATGGCCGCGCGCCACGTCCTGGTAGTAGTCGGTGAACATGGTGTTGAGCGTCGCGCCGGCCACCGCCCCGACAATCGGCACCGCCTGCGCGGCGAACTTCTCGGTGACCACCACACCGAAACGCGCAGCGACCTTCTCCACTAGCTTGGCCAGCCACTTGCCGGCTTCCTTCGGGGTCAGCCCGATCATCACCGGGCTGCCGCCGACCGCGCGGCCGGCCAACTCGGCCGACAGGTGACGCATCACCTCGGCAGTGAAGCCACGCGTGATGTAGTAGCCGGTCTCGCTGGCATCGTCCTTGCCGGAGTTGCCGCCCAGCGCAAACACTTCCAGGCAGGCATGCCGGGTGCTCATCTCGCGCAGGTCGAAGCCTTCGCTGCGGGCCACGTCAGCCACCGAGCGCATCATGATCGTCGTGGACACCGGCAGCTCGATGAACAGCGTGGTGAAACCGAACGCGCCGCCGACCGCACCGGAGGTGGCCGCGGCCAGCTTGTGCCAGCGGGTGGACGCCGCTTTGCCCGGCGTGTTGTCCATCGTCCACAACGCCGCCTGGGCCGATTTGAACAGCGCCGCTTCGACCGCGCCATGGATGCGGCGGGACACCGAATCGGGCAGGCGTTTGACCGCGAACTCCAGCGGCGAACCGATCAGATTGGCCATCTTGGCGGTCAGCGTGGGCGATTCCAGCAGGTCCACCGCACGCTGCAGGTCGCGCCAGTCCTGCGAGGTGGGCAGGATCGAGGACTCCAACGGCGGCGGTTGTGGCGAGGTCATGGCGTTCATGGCCGCGATCATAGCGCCGCCGATGTATACCGCTCGTTGCCTCGCCTGCCGGTGGCTGAACGCCTGCGCACAGGCCGCGTTGCCGGGCGACGCCCGGCGTTCGGGTCAGGCCGGCAGGCCCGACAGCGCGCCCATGAATTGACGGTAATGGCGCAGCTCTTCGATGGAATCATGCACGTCGCTCAGCGCGGTATGGCTGGCGGTCTTGCCGACGCCGGCGGCCACGCCCGGGGCCCAGCGCCTGGCCAGTTCCTTGATCGTGGAAACGTCCAGATTCCGGTAATGGAAGTACTTTTCCAGACGCGGCATTTCACGGTGCAGGAAGCGACGGTCCTGGCAGATCGAGTTGCCGCACATCGGCGAGGCGCCCGCCTTGATCCACTGCTGCAGGAAGGCGATCGTCTGCGCTTCGGCCTGCCCGAGCGTGATGGTGCTCTCGACCACGCGCTGCCACAGGCCGGAACGACGATGCTGGTTGCGGTTCCACTCGTCCATCGCTTCCAGCCGCTCGACCGGATGATGGATCGCGAATTCCGGGCCTTCGGCCAGCACCTTCAACTGCGCATCGGTCACCACGGTGGCGATCTCGATGATCGCATCGTTGTCGGTGTCCAGACCGGTCATTTCCAGATCGATCCAGATCAGTCGCTCGCCTTCTGCGCCGTTGTCCGCCATGTGTTCGCCTTGTGCTGGGCCACCGCTTGCGCCGCGACCGGGAATGGATAAGGCGCCCATGATACCGCCAACCCGTCACGACCCTGTCGCTGCCGGGACCTTATTCCAGCAGCAGTGGCGGCTTGCCGCGCTTGGCGCGGAAGTAGTTGGTCAGCCGGGTGCTGGCGTCCTTGGCGAGCACGCCACCATGGATCTCCACGCGGTGGTTGTGGCGCGCGTCGCCGATCAGATCGAACACGCTGCCGCAGGCACCGGTCTTGGGGTCTGTGGCCGCATACACCAGCCGCGCCACGCGTGCGTGCACGATGGCCATGGCACACATCGCACACGGCTCCAGCGTCACGTACAGCGTGCTGCCGATCAGCCGGTGGTTGGTGATCGCCCTGCCCGCCTGCCGCATCGCCACGATCTCGGCATGCGCGCTGGGATCATGGTCGGCGATGTTGAGGTTCCAGCCTTCGCCGAGCACGGTGCCATCGGCACCGACCAGCACCGCGCCGACCGGAATCTCATTGAATTCACGCTCGGCACGCTCCGCCAGGCCCAGCGCGTGGCGCATCCAATGCTCATCCTGATCGTGCACCGGCACGCCCAGTGGTGGTGGCGGGGCGAGGCGCTCAACCATGACCGTTGGCCTTGCGCACGAAGGCCTCGAAGGCGGCCAGGGTGGCCTCGCTGACGTGGTGCTCGATCCCTTCCGCGTCGCGGCGCGCCGAATCGGCGTCCACGCCCAGCGCCAGCAGGAACTGCTCCACCATCTGGTGGCGGGCGCGCATCTCCACCGCCAGCTGCTCGCCGGCCGGGGTCAGGAACACGCCGCGATACGGCCGCTGGATCGCCCAACCCTCCTTGACCAGCCGCTTGAGCGCCTTGGCCACCGTGGGCTGTGCAACCCCGAGCCGGGTGGCGATATCCACCTGGCGGGCTTCGCGGCCATCGGCGATCAGGTCCGCGATCAGCTCCACGTAATCCTCGACCAGCTCGGACCGGCGCGCTTCACGCACCTGCACAAAGCCCTCGACATGCACCTGGGCGTCGATCAGGGGCGAGGTGGCTTTACGGGTCGGGGACGGCATCGTGGCTCCAGCAATAGGCCGGTGGCGAAGGGCTGCGGCACCCGGACAGTTTACCTCACGGGGGTTTGCGACTGATCCGGGCGGGCCTCGCGTGGTCGGAGCGCCCCGGCTGGCAACAGATAGAGACCAGAATCAAACCGACGTCTCATTCACAGGATCTTTCGTTTGACAAATGATTTTTGGTGCCGGATATATACCCCACCTACTCAGCCATGGACCCGGCCGAAGGCCAAGGAGCAGCATGGACGCATCCGCGCTACGGAAGTACGGCAGCCTCGCTCTGATCATCGTGTTGGCCGCGCTGATGACCGCGCTGGCCGTGCAGAACCGGCAGCTCCGCCAGCAGCAGGCGCTGCTGGTGAGCAAGGTCGAACAGATCTCCAAGGCCGCTCACGGCCTTCCGGAAGGCGCCCAGCCTGAAGCACTCGGCACCACGGCACTGGACGGCCAGGCGGTCACCCTCGCCGGCCCGGCCAGCGGCCGCCAGGTCCTGTATTTCTTCTCTCCTGCCTGCAAGTTCTGCCTGGCCTCCGTGCCGCAGATCCAGGCGCTGGACGCCGCCGGACGGAACAACGGCCACCGTGCCTTCGAGATGATCGGCGTCAGCCTGCCGCCGCATGAAACCGCTGCGGACTATGCACGCCAGCATGGCTTCGCGTTTCCGGTGGTGAACGATACCGATGACCGGATCCGGCAACGCTACACCGCAACCATGGTGCCGATGGTGGTGGTGATCGAGGACGGCAAAGTGATCTATCGCCACGTCGGCCAACTCAAGGACAGCGCGGTCAATGCCATCACCGGCGCCTTCGTGGTGAACGCTGCGCGCAGTGCGGTGCCCGCTCCGGCAGGCTGATTCCCCCTGACGCCGCTCCCCGGCGGCGTACCCAAGGTCTGTCCGCGCCGGCTTATGGGGCGGATCGACAGTTCGTCGGTTTTCCTTCCCCTCCCCGCTGACGGATCCGCCTGCCCGGTAAACCGCATCGCGCACCACCCGCTGCATCCGCATGATCCACAACAGGAGAAACACCATGAAGTCCAAGAAACTCGTCTCGGTCTTTGGCGGTATCGCTGTTGTCTGTGCCCTGGCGTTTGCTTCGAGCCAGGCGGTGGCAACCTCCAGCCAACCCAAACAGCTGGAGGGCTGTCCCTACAAGCCCGGCTGCACCTATGGCGGGCATAGCGAAATCCGCTGCTGCCAGCCGGTGTAACGCCCTCTTCCGTGCGAGCACGTTCGACCGTCAACATCATCCACAAAGGGAAAGATAGACCATGAAGTCGAAGAAGCTGTTGTTGTCGTCCCTGAGCGCCGTCACGATGATCTGCGCACTGGCCTTCGCATCGAGCCAGGCGCTGGCGACCTCAAGCCAGCCCAAGCCCCTGGCAGGCTGCGAAGATCAGCCCGGCTGCACCTACGGCGGCCATGGCCTGTATCTGTGCTGCGAGCCGCTATAAGCACCACGACCATCCCGGCACAATGCCGGGATGGTTCTATCGGCATCAGCGTGGTCGACGCTGAAGCGTAGTCTCAAACAGCACCGTGCCATCGTGATTCTGCGCCACCAGCGTGCCGCCATGCGCACGCGCGAACTCGCTGGCGATGAACAGGCCCAGCCCCAGCCCGCGGCTATCGTGGAAACTGGCCTTGAACGGTTCGAACAACCGCGGCAGCAACGCCTCGGGAATCTGCCCGGCATTGCGCACCTGCAACCGCAGCGGCGCGCTGCGCTCGCCTTCCAGGCGCACCACCACCGGCGCATCGCCACCGTGCAGCACGGCGTTGCCGATCAGGTTGGACAGCAGCTGCGCCAGGCGATCCGGATCGCCCTGCAGGTGGGCATCGCCCTGGACCTGCAGCTCGATCGTCGCCTGCGGATGCGCACGCCCGATCTCGGCCACCACCGAGGCGGCCACGTCCGCCAGATCGCATTCGGTGCTGTGCAGGCGCAGGCCACCGGTGCGGATCTTCGAGAAATCCAGCAACTGATCCACCATCCGCGCCATCCGCTGCGCACTGTTCTCAAGGTGGCCAAGCGTGCGCTGCACCGCGCCATCGTCGGGCAGATCCAGCGACAGCTTATCGGCGCACAGCAGGATCGATGCCAGCGGCGTGCGCAGATCGTGCGTCAACACAGCCATCATCGTCTCATTGAGCTTGAGCGCATGCTCCAGCGCATCGTTGCGCGTCTTCAGCAGCTGCTTCTGCTGGTAAAGCTCGATGAACACATTGACCTTGCTCATGATCACCTGCGGCTCGATCGGCTTGTGCAGGAAATCCACGGCGCCGGATTCGTAGCCCTTGAAGGCCCGCACGGGGTCGTTCGGTGAGGCGGTCAGGAAGATGATGGGTACATCGCGGCTGCGCTGCGAGCCACGCATCAGCTCGGCCAACGAAAACCCGTCGATTTCCGGCATGTGCACATCCAGCAGCGCGAGCGCGACTTCATGCTCCAGCAGCAGCTCGAGCGCTTCGGCACCGGACAACGCGCACAGGATCTCCAGGCCGGGGCGGCGCAGCAGCGCCTCCATCGCGACCAGGTTCTGCGGAATGTCATCGACAATCAGCAGCTTCACGCAATCGGTGGTGGCAGTCGACCCGGCGGGTTCGATCAGGTTCATCGGGTAAGACCTTTCATACGCGTGCAGATGGAGGTGAGCGGGAGCACCGCATCGGCACCGGCGTGCGCCAGGGCGGATGCGGGCATCATCGAGGAATACGCCTCCTCAGGGCATTGGATCCAGGCTTCGCCGCCGGCCTGGCGGACAGCGGCGACGCCATCACTGCCATCGGCGCTGGCGCCGGTCAGCAGGATCGCCAGCACGCCATCGCCGAACACATCAGCGGCGCTTTCAAACAGCGGATCGATGGCCGGACGCGAGAACAGCACCGGCGGGTCCACCGACAGCGCCAGCGTGGCACGGTCCTCGACCAGCAGATGGTAATCCGGCGGCGCGAAGGTGACGGTGCCCGGCTGCAGGGGCTGCTTGTCCTCGGCCTCGCGCACCGGCAGCGGGCAGCCGGCGTCGAGCAGGCCAGCAATGCGGCTCGGTCGATCACGTGGCAGATGCAGCACCACCAGCACGGGCAGCGCCAGTGTCGTCGGCAGCGATGACAGCAGCGCCTGCAGCGCACTGACCCCACCGGCCGACGCGCCGATGACCACCAGATCGAACCGGCTGCGTTGCGACGCGCCGCTCATCAGGCCAGCTTCCGATACAGGCGCTGGTCGCGCGCGCAGGCTTCGAACAGATCGGCGTGCGCGCCGAACTGCAGCGATTCCTTGCTGCCCAGCCCCAGGAAGCCGCGATGGACCAGCGCCTCGTGGAACAGGCCGATGGCGCGGTCCTGCAGGGGCCGCTGGAAATAGATCAGCACGTTGCGGCAGGACACCAGGTGCACTTCGGAGAACACGGTATCGGTGGCCAGGCTGTGGTCGGCGAACACGATGTTGCGCTTCAGGCGGCGATCAAACACCACGCTGCCGTAGCCGCTGCTGTAGTAATCCGAGAGCGACCCGGTGCCGCCGGCGGCCAGATAGTTGCGGCTGAACTGCGCCAGCCGGTCCAGCGCGAACGCCCCGGATTCGGCCGCCTGCAGTGCTTCGGGATTGATGTCGGTGGCGTAGATGATCGCGCGGTCGAGCAGGCCTTCCTCATGCAGCAGGATCGCCAGCGACCATACCTCTTCGCCGGTACTGCACCCGGCGATCCACAGCTTGATCGACGGATAGGTGCGCAGCACCGGCACGGCGTGCTCACGCAGCATCCGGAAATACGGCGGGTCGCGGAACATCTCCGAGACCTGCACGGTGAAGTACTGCATCGCCTGGGCGAAGGTCTCCGGTTCGTGCAGCAGCCGGTGCTGCAGCGCCCCCATGGTCGGGCAGTCGAAGCGCGCCATGGCATGCCGCATGCGCCGCCGCAGCGATGCCAGCGCATAGTCACGGAAGTCGTAGTGGTAGCGCTGGTAGACCGCCTCCAGCAACAGCTTCAACTCCAGGTCGAACAGCTCCGTTTCATTCATCGGCGCGAGCACCACACCCGGCACAGCGAGACCAGCTTGTCCACGTCGATCGGCTTGGCGATGTAGTCATTGGCACCGGCCTGCAGGCAGTGCTCGCGGTCGTCCGGCATCGCCTTGGCGGTCAGCGCGATGATCGGCAGGTCGCGCCAGCGGTTGTCGGCACGGATCTCGCGCATGGCGGTCAGCCCGTCCATCTCCGGCATCATGATGTCCATCAGCACCAGGTCGATCTCGGGGCGCAGCTTCTCCAGCGCCTCGCGGCCGTTGCGGGCGATATCCAGGGTCACGCCCAGCGGCTCGAGCACGCTGGACAGCGCGAAGATGTTGCGCACATCGTCCTCGGCCAGCAGCACGGTGCGGCCATCGAGCACCGCATCGCGGCGGCGGGCCTCGCGCAGCAGGCGCTGCTGGTCGGTCGGCAGGGAGGCCTCGACACTGTGCAGGAACAGGGTCACCTCATCGAGCAGGCGCTCGGGCGAACGCGCGCCCTTGATGATGATGCTCTTGGAATAGCGGCGCAGGCGCTGCTCTTCATCGCGGGTCAGCGCGCGGCCGGTATAGACGATCACCGGCGGGAACGCGACGGCATCATTGCCGGCCATGCGCTCGAGCAGGTCATAGCCGGTGCCGTCGGGCAGCGCCAGGTCGGTGACCATGCAATCGAAGGTGGAGCCGGCCAGTTCGGCCATCGCCTCGGTGATGGTGCCTACCCCAGTGATCTCGAGCTGGTCGCGGCCGAGCAGCAACTGCAGATTGGAGCGCAGCTCGCTGTCGTCCTCGACGATCAGCAGGCGGCGCATGTCGCGCTGGCTGGTGGCCTCCAGCTGCTGGATCGCGCCGAGCAGGCGCTCGCGCGTGGCCGGCTTGATCACATAGCCGATCGCGCCCAGCTCCATCGCCACCTGCGAACGCTCCAGCCCGGACACCACGTGCACCGGGATGTGACGCGTGGCCGGGTCGCGCTTGAGGCGCTCCAGCACGCTCAGCCCGGAGACATCGGGCAGGCCGATATCGAGCAGGATGCCATTGGGGCGCAACTCGGCAGCCAGACTCAGCGCTTCCTCGGCAGTGCCGGCGACCACGCAATCAAAGTCCAGTTCGTGCGCCATCGAGACCAGCGCGCTGGCGAACGCCGTATCGTCCTCCACCACCAGGATCATCCGGCCCGCGCGGCTGCGGCGGCCCCGGTCATCCATCACCCTGGCCGCGGGCGCGGGTGCAGGGGTGGATTCGGCGTGGGCACGGCCCAGCGAAGCAGCGGCAGGCACGGCCGGTGCTGCCACGGCGGCGGGACGTACGTCGTGCACGACGTTGTGAGGGCTGCCGGTACCACCACCGGCCAGCAGCGGCAGCTCCAGCGTGAAGCAGCTACCCCGGCCCGGCTCGCTGGAGACGGTGATGCTGCCGCCCATGCGTGCCGCCAGATCGCGCGAGATCGACAGCCCCAGCCCGGTGCCACCGTAACGGCGGCGGGTGCTGCCATCGGCCTGGCGGAAAGCTTCAAAGATGACCGCGGTCTGTTCTTCGGGAATGCCGATGCCGGTATCGGACACGGCGAACTGGATCCGTCCTGCCCCGGCACTGCGCACCTTCAACGACACGCCGCCGTGTTCGGTGAACTTGACCGCATTGGCCAGCAGATTCTTCAGGATCTGCTGCAGGCGTTGGCTGTCGGCCAGCAGTTGGGCCGGCGCGTCCGGCGCGGCGCTGATCTCCAGGCTCAACCCCTTCTGCACCGCCATCGGCTCGAAGGTTTCCTTCAGGCGCTGCAGGACGCTGGAAACCGCGAGGTTTTCTTCGACCAGCTCGACATGGCCAGCCTCGATCCGCGACAGGTCCAGAATGTCGTTGATCAGCGCCAGCAGGTCGTTGTTGGAGGAATGGATCGCCTGGGCGTACTTGACCTGTTCGGCGGTCAGCGTGCCGTCCTTGTTGTCGGCCAGCAGCTTGGCCAGGATCAGCGAGCTGTTGAGCGGCGTGCGCAGCTCGTGGGACATGTTGGCCAGGAATTCGGATTTGTAGCGCGAACTGGCCTCCAGTTCGGCGCTGTTCTGGACCAGCTGCGCCTGGGCCAGCAGCAGCGCCTGCTGGCGCGACTCCAGCTCGTGGGTGCGCTCTTCGAGCTGCACATTGGTCTGTTCCAGCTCGGCCTGCTGCTGCTCCAGGTTGGCCTGGGAATGCAGCAGGCTGCGGCTCTGCTCTTCCAGTTCCTCGTTGGCCACGCGCAGCTCTTCCTGCTGCGTCTGCAGCTCTTCGCTCTGGCGCTGGGTTTCCTCCAGCAGTTCCACCAGCTGCGCATTGAGCAGCGCCGCGCGCAGCGCGATGCCGATCGGCTCGGCGCACTGCAGCAGCAGCGCCATCTCCAGGCCACGCGCAGGCGAGACGCCGGCCCGGCCCAGCTCGATCACGCCGATCACCACGCCATCGGCGGTGATCGGCCCGAGCAGGCGCTGGTGCACGGTAGTGCGGCCCAGGGGGGTATCGATATCCAGCGGGCTGTCGCTGTCCTCCAGCCGACGCGCGCGGCCCTCCCGGATGATCTCGCCCCACTGCCCGGTATGGGCGGGCAGCGTCTCCGGCAGCTGCGAAGGCAGCGCCGCACCACCGACCAGCACCAGCCGCTCGCCCTGCAGGCGATACATGGCCCCCACATCCGCATTGAGCTGCGCGCACAGCGCGCGCATGGCCGCATCGGCCAGTTCACGCGGGGTGGGATCGCCCTGCAGGCTGGTACCCACCACGTTTTCGCCGGCCTGCAGCCACAGCGCATCGGCCGCTTCACGGCGCGCACCGATGGCCTTCATCACGGTCAGCGCCATCATCAGGAAAGCAACGCCGCCGATGCTGCGGTTGACGAAGGAGAACGCCGAGTTGCTGCTGGACGGCGCCACGTTGTAGCCCACCGCAAGCAGGATGCAGGACCCGATCGCCACCAGCAGAGGTACTTCCATCCGGCGCTGGAACAGCGTGATGCCGACCGCCATGAAGTAGGTCAACCAGACCGCGTAGCCCAGCGGCACCACCATCTCCGTGCCCAGCGTGGCGGCCATCAAGGCGGCCGACGCAAGCCAGATCCAACGGTCACGGGAGGTAGGCGCAGAATTCATGCCGTGTTCCAGCTTAAAAGGGGCCTGATGGTACCCGAAGCGGTAAACGGGTGTTAAGCGCCGGAAGTCAGCGTGTTTGCCGCACGTTCTTGACACTTTCTTCACATCGTCGCCCCTACGGTTCGGTCCCTTATCGGGGGAGTCGATAACCGTCGTGGTCCAGGCCGTATCCAGCGTTGCACCGCTCGCCGACGAAAGCCGGCAGCTGAAGCTGTTGATCGACAACGTGAGCGATCACGCGATCTATCTGCTCGATACGCAGGGCAGTATCTGCAGCTGGAACCGTGGCTGCGAACGGGTCAAGGGCTATGCCGCCGAGGCCGTCATCGGCAAGCACGTCAGCCTGTTCTATACCCCCGAAGACCAGCAGCTGGGCGTCCCGGAGCAGGCGCTGGCGCACGCCCGGGACCATGGCCGCTTCGTCGGTGAAGGGTGGCGGGTGCGCTGCAATGGCGAGCGGTTCCGCGCCGGCGAGGTGATCGAGCCTGTCCGCGAAGACGGCTGCCTGCTCGGTTTCGTCAAGGTCACCCAGGATGTCACCGAACGCTACCAGGCCCAGCGCCTGCTGCAGGATGCACAGCGCGCCCACGTGCAGCAGCGCCAACTGGACAATGTCGGCCGGCTGACCCGCGGCCTGGCCCATGAATTCAACAACCTGCTGACCACCATCGGCAACGCCCTGGACCTGATCGCCCTGCGCCCCGGCGCCGACGGGCGCACCCAGGCGCTGGTGGACCTGGCCCATGCCGCCGCCGACCGCGGCTCGCTGCTGACCCGCCAACTACTGGCGTTCTCGGCTGATCAGACGCTGGTGCGCGAGCCGGTCCTGGTACAGGATTTCCTGCTCGATGCCCTGCCCGTACTGCGCCGCGCCTGCCCGGCGGGCATCGAGGTGCAGCTGGATCTGACCTCGGATCTGCCCCCGATCGTCACCGATGGCGTACAGTTGCACAGCGCCGTGTTGAATCTGGTGCTCAATAGTGGCGAAGCGATGCCCCAAGGCGGCACGGTCACGATCACGGCCGAGGTCGAACAGCGGCTGGCGCCGGATCTGTCCCAGCCCATGCGCCGCCACTATGTCGCCATCGCGGTGACCGATCAGGGCAATGGCATGCCCCCGGACATCGCCGAGCGCGCCAGCGAGCCGTTCTTCACCACCAAGGAAATCGGCAAAGGCAGCGGACTGGGGCTGAGCCAGGTGTTCGGCTTCGTTTCCCAGTGCGACGGCTTCGTCGACGTACAAACCGCCCCCGGACGCGGGACCACCGTCCGTCTGTTGTTACCTGTCATTGAGGAAGTCGAGCATGTCTGAGCCCCTACGCGTATTGATGGTCGAAGACCAGCAGGACCTGCGTGAACTGATCGGCCAGGCGCTGCAGGACTTCGGCATTGAAATCCACACCGCCGACGACGGCCCGGCCGCGCTGCGGCTGATGCAGGACCCGGGCGGTTTCGATGTGGTGTTCAGCGATATCAGCATGCCCAACGGCATGAGTGGGGTTGAGTTGAGCGAGCATGTGGCCGATGTGCTACCCAATGCGCGCATCATCCTGGCCTCCGGTTACGCCCGCTCGCAGCTGCCGCCGCTGCCCGAACATGTCGAATTCCTGCCCAAACCGTATCGTCTGCGCCAGCTGGTGACGTTGCTGCAGTCACCGGTCGCGCCCTGCTGAGCGAGCGCACTGCCGCCAGCGTGAACGCTTCATCCGCGCCGCTCGTGCTTCACATCGGTTCTGCATTCCACTGGGGATAGTAGTGGTGTAGTCGGAACAGGGTGCGGTAGATGCTGGACAGAAGTGATGATGTAGATCGGATGGCGTTGATCGAAGCGCTCAACGTGATGGACCCTGCGTTGGGTACTGCGCTGGACCCGATCACCGAACTGGCGGCGTTTACCTTCGGCGTTCCAATTGCGCTGGTGTCCATCTTCGATGCCGAGCACCAGCACATCATCTCGCGCGTCGGGCTGACGCTCACCCGCAACGAACGGCACGCATCGATCTGCGCATGGGCGTTGGGCGCCAGCGCCGTGCTGCAGGTGACGGACCTGCGCCTGGATGCGCGTTTTGCCGACAATGCCCTGGTGACCGGCCCGCAGCAGCTGCGCTTCTACGCTGGTGCCCCGCTGATCACCAAGGCCGGCATCGCACTCGGCACGCTGTGCATCATGGGCCGTGAGCCCCGTCAGTTGTCGGCCGAAGAACAGCTGCAGCTGCAGACGCTGTCACGGGTGGTGGTCGCGCAGATGGAGCTGAAGATGTCGCTGGGCCGGCGCGAGCAGATCAGCGGCCTGCCCAACCGGCAGCAGTTCCAGGCCGACCTCAATGCCCTGTCCCGCCGTGGCCAGTCCCATGCATTCACCGCAGTGCTGCTGGATGTATTCGATCTGCAAAGTGCCAACGAGGCCGGCCAGGCGCTGGGCATGAAGCCGGTGGAAACCTTGCTGCGCCAAGCGGCGCTGCGGGTGCAGGACGTGCTGCGCGATATCGCACAGGTCTATCACGTGGGCGTGACCCGTTTCGCCTTCCTGCTGCCGGACCACTCGCACCACCAGACCGAGGCACTGCTTGAGCGCCTGCGCATCCGCATGCGCCGGCCGCTGATGGCCGGCCGCATTCCGATGTCGCCGCAGTTCCACGCCGGTGTATGCGACTTCCGCCCCGTCCCGGGCCAGACCGCGGATCTGGTCCGCAAATGCCTGGTCGCCATGCACCACGCGATCCAGACCGATGCCTGCCTGTGCTGGTACTCGCAGGAACGCGACGATGCGCTTCGCCGGCGTTACCGCTTGGCCTCCGACGCCGGGCGCGGGCTGGCCCAGCACCAGTTCAGCCTGGTGTACCAACCACGCTTCGATCTGCTCGACGGGCTGCCGGTATCGGCCGAGGCACTGCTGCGCTGGACCCACCCGATGCTGGGTCCGATCAGCCCCGGCGAATTCATCCCGGTGCTCGAGCGCACCGCGCTGATGCCGGCGATCAGCCGCTGGGTCATCGATCACGCCCTTGCCCAGGCCGCGCAATGGCAGGAGCGCGTGCCCGGCTTCAGCCTCTCCATCAATCTTTCGCCACGCGACTTCGATGATCAATGCGTATGGAGCGTCCTGTCGGAGCGACTGCACGCGTACGGTCTCGCCCCCGGCCTGATCGAAATCGAAATCACCGAAGGCCAATGGCTCAACCATCATCCTGCGGCGTTGCCGCAGTTGCGCGACATGGCGGCTGCCGGCGTGCGCATCGCGATTGACGACTTCGGCAGCGGCTACAGCAATTTCGGTTACCTCAGCGAGGTGCCGATCAGCCACATCAAGATCGACCAGACGCTGGTCACCGGGCTGGCGCGCTCGCGCACCGCGCGGCTCAAGGTGGAGGCCATCATCAAGCTCGCGCGGCAGCTCGGGTATCGCACGGTAGCCGAAGGCGTGGAGAACGAAGCCGAGCTCTCGCTGTTGCGGCTGTGGGGCTGCGACGAAGCACAGGGCTATCACCTCGCGCGGCCCATGCACCCTGACGCGGTGCTGCAGCTGGTCAGTGCCTGCCGCGCCGGTCCGTTGCCGGATGCCGGCTGAGACCCCGCGACGCCGTCGGCAGCCCGGGCGATAATGGCCAGCCCGCCTGCCTCGCTGCCAGACCATGACCGTTCTCACCCCGCTGCCCGCCCTGCCGCTCGGCCATTACCGCCATTTCAAAGGCGGCAACTACGAAGTGATCGGCGTTGTCCGCCACAGCGAAACGCTGGCGCCGATGGTGCTGTACCGGCCGCTGGATTCGGAGATCGGGCTGTGGGTGCGTCCGTTCGAGATGTTCGTCGCGCAGGTGGAGGTGGACGGGCAGTGGCGTGCGCGTTTTGCGCGGGTCGAGGTAGACGGCTGAGGGGACAAAGACCTGCGCAGCGCTGCCCAGCGGCGGGATCAGCCCAGGACTGCCCCTCGCGCGTCCACCAGCTCACGCAACCGCGCGGTCACCGTGCGGAACTGCTCCGGCAGCATCGCCGCCTCCAGTGCGTCGACCTGACCGGACAGCACCGACAGTGCATCACTCATGCTGGCCACCTTCTGGCCCGCCTCGGCGGATGCCTCCGGCACCTCCAGCTGCGCGCCGATGACGCCGGCCAGGATCTCGAATGCCTTCACCGTGGCGGTATCGAGCCTGGAGGGATTCGGATCCAGCGCGCACAGGGTGCCGTGGAACCCGCCATCGCGGCGGAACATCGGAACCGAGATGTAACTCTCGAACCCGTACAACGCCGGCGTGGGGTGGCTGGAAAATACCGGGTGGGTGCTGGCCTGATCGAACTGCACCAGATGGCGATGCTCACGGATTTCATCGCAGATGGTGGTTTCCAGCACCAGGTCTTCGCCCGGCCGCAGACCAAAATCGAGGCCGTCATGGACGGCGCATGCCGTCCATCGATCCGCCGTGACGCGTGCCACGGCGACGAAACGCATGCCGGTCATCGCACTGGCCAGTTCCAGCATGCCCGGCACGGCAGGCATCGCCAGCAACGCCGCGACATCGTCCAGACGTGGATCCGCCGAGATCGCAGGATCCGCCAAGGGCGCCGCGCCGGGACCGTCGTCGTCGAGCGGGTTCTCCATCGCGGCCAAGCGGCGATCCAGCACCTTCGCGTTGACCTCGTTGAAGAGACCGCGCACCGACGCGGACAACGCGCGCGGGTCCTTGATGGCGCCCACGAAATGGATGCCCTGCCCGACCAGCCGGATCTGCTCGACGCCGTGATCCAGGCGCAGCGATGGCCACGCCAGACGGTGCAGGATGCGCATCCAGTCATTGGGGGGCTTGCCATCCACAAGCGCGGTGACGATCACGCGTGACGCGCCAGCCCCATCCTGCAGACCGGGCAGATCAAAGCCGATGAGCGCTGGAAAGCCCGTACTGATAGACATCACAACCCCTATGGCCACATGGCGCAGCCATCGACAGGTGGTGGCTTTGAAGGCAAATTGTCGCACGAATGAGCGAGACTGGCCTTGACCGAAGCCGCCCGAACGGTGCAGCGGCCATCATGCGCGCACGGACATCTCTGCCACTGACAAAGGAATGCACATGCTGGACGGTTTCTCGCTGTTTATTGGCCTCGGCTGGGCGCTGTTCGGGCTGCTGTGGATCTTCGTTCCCTTCGCCATCTTCGGCATCAAGGGGCTGCTGCGGGAGATCCTGGCCGAACAGAAGCGGACCAACGAGATTCTCAGCCGTGCGCATGGGGTCAGCCCCCCGCTGGACACGCCGGAGGGACTGCCGTTCAGGCCCGAGCGCTATCCGTGAAGACTCGACAACAGCCCATCAGGACGGGCGTCCCGGGCTGACCCGGATGCCCTTGCCGCAGGTGCGCAGTGTCCCGCGGATCCAGCGTTCTACCCAAGGGCCTGATTAATGTTGCGCCGCAGCAGTACAATGCCGCGCTCCCCCGATCGACGCCGCCGCCTGCATGAGCTCCTCCTCCGTCCCTCTGGCCGCCCGGCTCTCGCCGCGCGAGCGCACTCTGATTCTGCTGGCCTTGTCGCTGGGCGGCTTCGCCATCGGCACCAGCGAGTTCGCCAGCATGGGGCTGATGCTTGAGATCAGCCGTGGTCTGTCCATCAGCGAAACACAGGTCGGCCACCTGATCAGTGCCTACGCCGTCGGCGTGGTGGTCGGCGCACCAGTACTGGCCTTTGCCGGTGCCGGCTTCGCTCGCCGTAACCTGCTGCTGGCGCTGATGGGGTTCTATGCCATCGGCAACCTGGCCAGCGCGCTGGCGCCGAACTACGGCACGATGTTGCTGGCCCGCTTCGTCGCCGGTCTGCCGCATGGCGCGTATTTCGGCGTGGCAATGCTGGTGGCCGCCGCGATCAGTCCCCCGGCCCAGCGCGGCGCGGCGGTCTCGAAGGTGCTGCTCGGCCTGTCCGTTGCCATCCTGGTCGGCAACCCACTGACCACCTGGCTCGGCCAGCAGCTCAGCTGGCGCACTGCTTTCGCGGTGGTCAGTGTGTTGGCGATTGCCACCGTGGCCATGATCGCGCGCTTCCTGCTGCCCGATCCGGATGAAGTCCGCACCTCGCCGATGCGCGAGCTGCGCGCCTTCAACCGCACCCAGGTGTGGCTGGCGCTGGCGATCGGTTCGGTCGGTTTTGCAGGCATGTTCTGCGTGTTCACCTACCTCGCCCCGACCCTGGTGCAGGTCACCGGCCTGGCCGAATCGTGGATGCCGCTGGCGGTGGGCATTTTCGGCATCGGCGCGATCATCGGCAACGTGGCCGGGGGCTGGCTGGTGGACCGCTTCCAGTTCCGCGCCGCGGCCGTGGTGCTGGTCTGGTCGATCCTGGTGCTGCTCGCCTTCCCGCTGGCCGCGCAGTCGGTGTGGAGCGTGTTCCCGATGATCATTGCCGTCGGCACCATGGGCGCCCTGGCGGCCGTACTGCAGACCCGCCTGATGGATGTGGCGGGCGAAGCGCAGACGCTGGCGGCCGCCTCCAACCACGCGGCGTTCAACACCGCCAACGCACTGGGGCCGTGGTTCGGCGGCATGGCGATCGGCGCCGGCTTCAGCCCGGCGGTGACCGGTTACGTGGGCGCCGCCACCGCGCTGGGCGGCCTGCTGCTCTGGGGCGTGGCGATGCTGGTGGATCGCCGCTCGCGCAGCGTGCCGGTGCTGCAGCAGTAAGCGCACCGCCAGCCCCGTCGGCCAATTCAACTCCCTGCCCAGGCAGGGATTTTTTTTGGTTTCCCCTATCATGGGCATCCGATCAAACCGCGCCACCCGTGCTGTTCCGACCACGGCCGCAACGATGGCCGCACCTGGATACACCGATGACGTACGAATGGGCCCCGAGCGACTGGGGTCAACGCCTCACGCGATCACCGCACTGGCGCCTGCGCCTGGAAGGCGACCAGCTTGTGCTGACCGTGGACGGCCGCCCCTGCCCCGCGCCGCTGGAGGCACTGCAGGTGCACCCGCGCCTGCCGTGGGCACGGCTTACCCTGCACCGCGACGGGCAGGCCCCGCTGACGCTCGGCGGCCTGAACGCCGCTTCGGCTCGACAGTTGGCCTCCACCTTGGCCGAGCTGCGCGGTGAACAGCGCCAGCGCGACCATGTCGCCCTGTTCCAGCAGGCCTACGCCGCGATCGAGCGCTGGCTTGGCCAGGTGCAGACCGCCACCGAACGGGCCGACGAGGAAGCGCTGTGGCTGACCCACGAGCAACAACAGGCGCTGCTGCAGGCGCGCCCCGCCCTGCCACTGGAGGAAGAGGCGCTGTGGGCGGTGTTCGACAACGCCGCGCTGCGCAGCCAACTCGACGGTGATCCCGCTGCGATCGAAGCAACCTTGATGCTGTGGCTGGCCGACTGGCCAGCGATGTGGGCACGCCGCAATGAGGCCCATCAGGCGCGCGAGCGGATGGCCAGCCGTGCGTTGCTGGATCACGTGGAAAGCCGCCCGCTCACCGATGAGCAGGCCCGGGCAGTGATCTGCTTCGACAACCGCGTCCAGGTGGTGGCCGCCGCGGGTTCGGGCAAGACCTCGACGATGGTGGCCAAGGCGGCGTACGCGATCGAACGCGGCCTCGTCGCGCCAGAGCGCATCGTCATGCTCGCCTTCAACAAGGAGGCCGCCACGGAACTGCAGACACGCGCCGATCGCGCGTTCCATCGCATTGGCCTGGGCGAGGTCCGGGTGGAGGCGCGTACTTTCCACGCGCTGGGCCGGCACATCATCGCCCAGGCCACGGGGCGGATGCCGCAGGTGCCGGAGTGGGCCGTGGATGCCACGCAGGGCTTTCACCGGCTGGCCGAGATCATCGACCAGCTCAAGGACCGCTCTCTCCATTTCCGTACCCAGTGGGACCTGTTCCGGCTGGTGTTCGGTCGTGATCTGCCCGTCACCGGCGGGCCGCTGGATGCCGAGGAATGGGACAAGGATGGGCAGGGCTACGTGCGTACGCTGCAGGGTGAGCGCGTGCGCAGCATCGAAGAATGCGTGATCGCTGACTGGCTGTTCTACAACGGCGTGGACTATGCGTACGCCCGGCGGCACGCCTTCGATGCCGGAACGGACGAGTACCGCCAGTACCGGCCGGATTTCTGCTACCCCGGCATTGGGCTGAACCACGACCACCTCGCCCCGGATGGTCACGGCCCGTCGCCGGCGCCGCCGGATGGCCACCCGCGCTCCCACGGCGCCGAGCGGATCGAGACCTCCTCGCACGAACTGCGCACGGGCGAACTGTTTCTGCGGCTGGGCGATGCACTGTCACAGCGCGGTCTCGAGCTCGACCCGAATCCCGACCGCGAACTGCCCGAGGGCGGCGCGACACCGATGCCGGATACCGACCTGATCGGCCTGGTCCGGACCTTCATCAGCCACGCCAAGAGCAACGGCCTGCACGTGCAGGACATGGTCGAGCGGCTGCGCGGGCTGCCGGACGATCACTTCAAACACCGTTACCGCCTGTTCCTCGAGCTCATCATTCCGATCCTGGACGGCTGGGACGATGCGCTGGTCGCGGAAGGTGGGATCGACTTCGAGGACATGCTCAACCAGGCTGCCGAGCACCTGGAACAGGGTCGCTGTGTCGCGCCGTTCGACCTGGTGATGGCCGACGAATTCCAGGATGCCTCGCGCGCCCGGGCGCGTCTGTGCCGCGCGCTGGTGCAGGCGCCGGGCAAACATCTGTTCGCGGTCGGTGACGACTGGCAGTCGATCAACCGGTTCGCCGGCGCGGACGTCTCGGTGATGACCGGCTTCCTGGATTGGTTCGGCCCGGGCCAGGTGCTCAAGCTTGAACAGACGTTCCGCTGCCCGCAGGCGCTGTGCGATGTCTCCAGTGCGTTCGTGTCACGCAATCCAACGCAGATACCCAAGCAGGTCCACTCGCTCACCCCGGCGTATGGCGCGGTGCTGCAGGCCTTCCAGGTGGCCTCGCGCGACCGGCTGGCCGGCGCGGTCGAGCAGTACCTCGAACGACTGCACCAGCAGCTGCTGACCGGCCAGGTACCGCCAGGCCGGGACGGCAAGGTCACCGTCTTCGTGCTGGGCCGCTACAACGCCGAGCGCGCGATGCTTCCGGCCAGCTGGAACGCGCGTTACGGGCAGCACATGCAGGTCAGCTTCCTCACCGCACACCGGTCCAAGGGCATGGAAGCGGACTACGTGATCCTGCCCGGCATGCTGGATCGCCGCTTCCCCAACGCGCGCGCGGATGACCCCGTACTGGCGCTGGCGATGCCCGACGGCGATGCGTACCCGCTCGGTGAGGAACGCCGGTTGTTTTACGTCGCGCTGACGCGCGCGCGCCGTTCGGTGGCGATGTTCACCGTGCAGGGCCGACGTTCGGCGTTCCTCACCGAACTGGTCAACGACGGCGCGGTACGCGTGACCTCGATGGCCGGAGACACGATCCACGAGCAGGCCTGTCCCGCCTGCAAGGTGGGGGTGATCGTGCCGCGCACCGGGCCGTATGGCGCGTTCCAGTCATGCTCGGCGTATCCCCGCTGCGAGTACAAGCCGCCGAAGGCAGGGGGCCATGCCGGCGTGCGTACGGTCGCGGGGGCCTGAGGGATACGCTTGCCTTGCTCAGCCGAGCGCAGCGGCCAGTGCGGCATCGATCTGCGCAAGCAAGCCACGCCGTTCCGGCACGCCCGGCATCACCCGCACCAGGTTGCGGACCATCCGCAGGTCCTGTTGCCTGCCAAGCTGATCACCCAGGGCATGCAGCGCGCGCGCCTGGTGGCCCGGCCCTTTCCGTTTGATCGAGGCCGCAAGCGCACTGTCCAGCGCGGGCATCGCCTCCAGCTGCATCCGCAGGCGACGCACTCTGCGCCGCCAGCGATGCAGGTCCTGCGGATCTCCGGTGCGGGCAGCGCGCTTCTCCGCCTTGGCAGTACGGCGTTCACTGCGGGCCAGACCCCTGCGGAGATCGCGCCCGCTCAGCGCGTCCCATGGCTGCGCCTGGAGTTCGCGGGCGATACGCAGCAGCGCCGCGTGACGACGCGCAAACGCCGGGTCGCGCGCCAGCGCCCGGGCGAGCACTACGTCGCGCCGCGCCATCAACCGCCTGCACACCTCCGTCCACGGCGGGGCGGGCTGCTGCGCGGCAAGGTGCTGGCAGGTCTCCACCACCACATGGGCATCGCGCAAGGCCGACAACCCTTGCCCGAGCCGGCGCAGGCTCGCGTCGGTCCGGCCGGTCTCAAGGTCGCTGCTCTCCAGCACGGCCAGCAGCGCGCGAAGGCGGCGGATCGTCTTGCGCGCCCGATGCACGGCATCGTGGACATCGGGCTGGAGCGCCAGCGCAGCGGCGATGGCCCTGCACTCACGGTCTGCCAGTGCGCGGGCGGCAGGGCCGATGGCGGGTGGCGACATGGCGGTTTCCCCCGGAGGCGTCGGGGGATTGTACCCATGCCGGCGGTCCGCCAGCTCAGCCCGGGTTGAACATCTGCCGCACGCCCCGAAGCAGCTCGTTCACGCTGAACGGCTTGGGCAGCAATGACATGCCCTGCCCCAGGAATTCATTGCGGACGGCTGCACTCTCCGTGTAACCGGTGACGAACAGCACCGGCAAATGCGGGCGCAACACCCGAGCCGCATCGGCAAGCTCGCGGCCGTTCATGCCCGGCAGACCCACATCGGACAGCAGCAGGTCCAGGTCACGGTCCGAATGCAGTTCCAACAGGGCCTGCTGTGCGTTGATGGCTTCCACGACCTGGTAACCGGCCTCGACCAGCATCTCCCGGACCATCATGCGTACCGAATCGGTATCGTCGACCAGCAGAATCCGCTCGGCGCTGCCACGGGTCAGCTGTGCGGGTGCCAATGTGTCGTGGGCCGCAGACTGGAGCTGCCCCTCGGGCAGCAGCAGCTCGATCTCGGTGCCCTCGCCACGTTCGCTGGCAATGCGCGCACTGCCACCGGACTGCCGCGCGAACCCGTAGGTCATCGACAACCCCAGCCCGGTGCCCTCGCCCTGCGGCTTGGTGGTGAAGAAGGGCTCGAATACCTTGGTCAACAGCTCTGCGGGTATGCCGACGCCATTGTCGAGCACCGTCACGGTGATGTAGTGGCCAGGCGCCAGCTCATGGTCGCGCTCGATCCGGGCACGCCCGGCGCGGATGCGGATCAGCCCCTGGCCCGCCAGTGCATCGCGGGCGTTGATGACCAGGTTGAGGATCACGTTCTCGAACTGGTTCGGGTCGGCGACCGCGATCAGGGGTTCAACGCCCAGTTCCAGCTCGAGTTCGATGTTCTCACCGATCGATCGCTGCAGCATGTCTTCCAGCGAGCGCACCCGCGCGACCACATCGAAGGTCTGCGGATCGAGCGGCTGCTTGCGGGCAAACGCCAGCATGCGCTGGGTCAGCGCAGCGGCACGGTGTGCCGAGCCCGTGGCGATCTCGACGTAGCGCGAAGCTTTGTCCCATTTACCGCTGGAGGCGGCGATCTCGATCATGTCCAGCCCGGAGATGATCGTGGTCAGCAGGTTGTTGAAATCGTGCGCGATGCCGCCGGTGAGCTGGCCCAGCGCGTCCATCTTCTGCGCCTGCATCAACTCGATCTCGGTGCGCTCGCGCTCGGCGATCTGGAACGCCAGTTCGGACGTGGCGCTTTCCAGTTCCTGGCGCTGCTCGTTGGCGCGCGCATGGTGTTCGGTGGTGTCTTCGATCAGCACCAGGCCCTGCCCGGCGGCCTGGTACGGGGTCACCCGCCATTCGGTCATGCGCAGGACCCCGCCGACCCGAAGGCTGAAGGTACCCTGCCAGCGCTCGCCTTCGGCCAACGCCACTTTCAATGCACTGAGCGGGGCGAGCTGATCCTGCAGCAGCTGATCGAGTTGGCCTGGTCCTGCCTGCTGACCCAGCAGACGGGTAAAGGCATCGTTGGCATCATGGGCGTTGAGCGACGCATCCAATACCGCGATCGGGGCATTGATGTGACGGAAGATTTCGCGGAACCGCGCCTCGGTATCGCGCAGGGCTTCCTCGGCACGACGGGCGCGCAGCAGGCTGCGCAGCGTCGCCAACAACACATCCGGATCGACCGGATGGATCAGATAGGCATCGGCGCCGGCGTTGAGGCCAGTGATCATGTCACCGGTCGCGATGGATGCGGCCGAGACGTGCACCACGGGAAGCAACTGCAGCCGCGCGTCCTCACGCAACTGGCGCACCACATCGAAGCCGCTCATGTCCGGCAGATTCACATCCAGCACCAGCGCGCCGAAATCATGCTCGGCCAGGCGCGCGAGCCCCTCACCGCCGGTGCCCGCTTCCTCGACATGGAACCCGTGGTGCTCGAGTACGCGGCGCACCGCGTAGCGGGTCGCCACATTGTCATCCACCACCAGGATGCGATCAGGGCTGGGCATGCGTGGCCTCCGTGGCCAGTGTCAGCGGCAGTACGACATAGAAGTCCGAGCCTTTACCGACGTCACTCTCGACCCCGACATGCCCACCCAGCAGCTCGGCAAATCGCTTGCACAGGGACAAACCAAGACCGGTTCCGCGCAGGCGCTTCTGCAGCGGGGTATCCACCTGCACGAAATCCTCGAACAGGGTCGACTGGAGTTCGGCGGGGATACCGATGCCGGTATCGCGCACGCTGAAGCGCACGGCGTTCTCACCTTCCAGCCGGGTTGATACCACCACCTGGCCATTGGGCGTGAACTTCAATGCGTTGGAAATGAAATTGCGCAGGATCTGCGCCAGCTTCTTGTCGTCGGTATAGAGCAGCGGCATGACCGGCGGGTCTTCGAATACCAGGTCCACCTGGTTGCCCTCCACCAGCGGGCGGAACATGCCACGCAGCGCAGAGAACAGGTCCATCAGGTCGAACCAGGCCGGTGAAATGGTGATGCGCCCCGCCTCGATCTTGGCCAGATCCAACAGGTCGTCCACCATCTCGCGCAGTTCACTGGTCGAGGCGCTGATGAAACGCACCTGCCGGCGCTGCTCCTCGGTCAGCGGGCCATCCATGCCGTCCTCCAACAGCCGCGTCATGCTCAGGATCGAGCCCAGTGGCGTGCGGAACTCATGGCTCATGTAGGACAGGAACCGACTCTTCAGCTCGGACACCTCGCGCAGCTGCTCGGCCTGCTCGTCCAGCTCGGCATACAAGGCGAGCACCCCCTGATTGGTTTCATCCAACTCAGCGCGCAGCGCATCGGCTTCCAGGCGCAGCCGTTGCAGCTCCTGATCATCGGGTGAAGCGCTCAATGCAGATCTCCAAGACGCAGGGCAACAATGCCGGCGTCATCCCGGCCACGATCGAAATCACGCTGCAGCACCGCCACGATCAATGCCGGGTGGCGGTGCAGCAAACCGGGGTAGTCACGCAGGCTCCAGCGTGCCTGCAGGCCATCACTATGCATGACCAGCAGCGTGCCTGCGGCCGCGTGAAAATGGAATGGTTGTGCCTTGCGGTACTGCACGCCCACGATACCCGGGTGTGACGCCAACCCACGCGAACCGGTGGGCTCGCACAGGCTCGCGGCGATATTGCCGATACCGGCAAACTCCACCTGCAGGGTGGCCACGTCCACGCAGGCAACGGCCGCTGCACCGCCCCGGGTGCCGGACATGCCCGCGTGCAGGACGCCGATCAATGCCGGTGCGCCGCCCGCGGCCGTGTGCGCGACCGCCTCCACGCCGGCCCGCGAGGCATCGGCGGCGGGAAGTCCATGGCCGAGTCCATCGATCACGGTCACCGCCACGGTCTGTCCGTCGGCGCGGATATGCCAGGCATCGCCGCAGGCCAGCTCGTGCCGCATCGGAATGCGCAGCGCACCGTAGGCCACATCGATATCGCGTGGCGCACGACTGGCGTAGATCCGCGCCACCACCACCGCTCCCTTGGCATCGGACCAGGCATCCAGCACGGTGGCCTGGCGCTGGATCGCACCCAGCCCCAACCCCTGGGTGCCCCCGGTCGAGTAGCCGTCTGGAAGACACTCCGCCAGGGAAAAGCCCGGACCGGTGTCCACGGTGCACAGCTCCACGCCGTTACCGCCGCGGCCACAGACCACGGACAGGTACATGCGTCCGCCGCGCCCATGCTTGAGCACGTTGGTCGCCATCTCCGTGGCCACCAACGCCGCGCGGCCGGCGTCCATTTCATCCAGGCCGACATGATCGGCCAGCGCCAGCGCTTCGCGCCGGGCCTGTCCGACCTGGGAGGTTTCTTCGACCAGCACGACCCGCGTTACCTGGCCGGCGAAGTTCAGCTCCATTTGGTGATCGTGATGCGGGTGCCCTGCCCCGGCGCACTCTCCAGTTCGAATTCATCCACCAGGCGACGCGAACCGGACAGCCCCAAGCCCATGCCCGAGCCGGATGACCAGCCATCGGTCAGGGCCTGCGCGACATCGGGGATGCCGGGCCCGTTATCGGCGAAGACCAGCCGGACGCCTTTGCGCAGGCCCTTCTCCACGACCTCCCAGTCCATGGTCCCGCCGCCGCCGTAGATCACGGCGTTGCGGGCCAACTCGCTGGCGGCCGTGACCAGCTTGGTCTGGTCGATCAGACGCAGCTTGCATGCCACGCAGATCTGGCGTGCGGCCTGGCGGGCCAGCACGACGTCCTGCTCGATGCGGATCGGCAGCGAACCACTGGACGCACTCATGAGGCAGCTTCGTCTTCGTCGGTACGCTGCAGCAGCTTCATGCCACGCTCCACATTGAGCGCGGTGCGCACGCCACTGAGCGTAAGCCCCAGCTCCACCAGCGTGATTGCCACGGCCGGCTGCATGCCCACCACCACGGTGGTGGCATCCATGATCCGGGCCAGCGACGAAATGGTGGCGATCATGCGGCCGATGAACGAATCGACGATATCCAGTGCGGAAATGTCGATCAGCACACCGCGCGCGGAGGTGCTGCGGATCTTCTCGGTGAGGTCGTCCTGCAGCGTCAGCGCGAGCTGGTCATGCATGTCCACCTGGATCGTCACCAGCAGCAGATCGCCCATCTGCAGGATCGGGATGCGCTCCATCTCAGCGGGCGGTCCGGGTGACGGTCTGGCCGGTGCGCTTGAGCGCCAGCGCCAGTGCGTCGGCCAGATTGGCCTTGGTCACGATGCCCTGCAGGTCCAGCCCGAGGTGCACGATGGTCTGGGCGATCTGCGGCCGCACGCCGCTGATGATCGCATCGGCGCCCATCAGGCGGATGGCGGTGACAGTCTTCAGCAGATGCTGGGCCACCAGCGTATCCACGGTCGGCACGCCGGTGATATCGATGATGGCGATTTCAGAACCGGTATCCACGATGCGCTGCAGCAGCGACTCCATCACCACCTGGGTGCGCTGCGAATCCAGCGTGCCGATCATCGGCAGCGCCAGCACACCGTCCCACAGCTTCACCACGGGCGTGGACAGCTCAAGCATTTCTTCCTGCTGGCGCTGGATCACGTCTTCGCGGGTTTTCTGGAACACGCTGACCGTGTGCAGCCCGAGCTGATCGATCAGCTCGGAGATCGCCCACAGCTGGTCGCCCAGGTGCGCCGGGTCATTGGCATACCCCTGCTGGATCACGTCGAACAGCGGTCGCTTCAGCGAGAAGATGAAGCTGGCGGTCTCCGCGGAATTGAATCCCTTCAGGACGCGCTCGCGCGACAGTTCCTCCAGGAAACGCCGGATATCCTGCCACTCTGCCCGCGCGACGGCACTCACGTCGGTGGCCGACAGCGCATCCAGGAACAGGCGCCAGAACTCGCGGACCTGGACATCCAGCTCGCGGGAGGAAAGGCGGCCGTCCTGCGCCTGGCTGGTACCGGCCAGATTGCCGGCCCATGCGGCGAGCACAGGCTCCTGGTGGCTGCGGATGAGATCGATCGTGCGCTGCTGCAAAGCCGCCATGGAGAGGGTCCTGGAAAAAGGGGGGATACGGGGGTGACGCGCGACCCATCTCCGATATGAATGGGGGCCGCAATGGTGAAAGCTTAAATGAATTCAGGAAGATTGGGCACGAAGGCCGATGCCCGCAACGTGAAGGTTTTCTCCACCTCCCTGACTCGTTCAGACAGCCACGCCGCAGCGAGCGCCCAGCGCCTCTACACCATCGGGTCCCTACAACCCATCAGGCCGCCCGAAGGCGGCCTGATGGGTGAGCGGTCAGCGCAGCAGCGCGAACAACAGCAGCAGCGGAATCGGAATCCCGAGCATCCACAGCAGAATGTACTTCATGGTGTTTCCTCCCTTGAGGTGGTCAGGATCACAGGTCGCGGCGACGGCCGCCCCAGGTGGCGCTCAGGCTGGCGATGAACGCACCGATGAGCAGCGTGATGAACAGCCACAACGCGGCGTAGGCGGTTGCCTTGCGGGCATCGTCAGCCGCCTGCTTGGCCTGCACCTTGGCGTTGTCCAGCGCCGCACGCAGGCGGGTCTGCACATCGGTGACGCGGGCCTGTGCTTCGGCCTGGCTCATGCCGGTCTGCGCCGCCACCAGCTGCCCCAGATACTGGGTGTCGGCCGGGTCCATGGTGTCGGACTTCAGGCTGTTGAGGATGATGCGGTTGACCTCGGTACGCACTTCACCGCTGTCCGGACGACGGTCGGCACCCGGCATCGGGCGCGGCGGCGGCGGTGCACCGTTGGCGACCGGTGCCGGTGCCGACGCGTCGGCCGGGCCGGCCGGCGGCGCGGGCTGCGCAGCGGTCGGGTTGGCACGGAAGAGTGAATCCACCCAGTACTGCACGTCACCCTGGTCGCTGCCCATCGCAGCCGAGCCTGCACCGGCGGCAGCGATACCGCCTGCCGTCGAGGCGGCGGCACCGGCAGTTGCGCCGGCAACCTTGGCACCGGCGCCCAGGATGCCGCCGATGGCCGAGGTCAGCAGTGCGGCAGTGAGCAACGTGGCCACCGCCCAGGAGACGAACCCATGCGCGGTGTCGCGGAAGTAGGTCTCATCCCCGTGGATGTTGCTCCACTTCGTGCGCAGGCGGCCAGCCAGATAGCCACCCAGACCGGACGCGGCGATGGCGGTAAAGGTCAGCCACGCGATGCTGGACCAGCCAAACGTTTCTGCCGTCACGCCTTCAAACGACCACGGCGACACCGACGACAGGCCCAGGCCCACGCCGAGAATCACCAGAATCAGTGACAGCGCAGCGGCGGCAATGGCACCGGCCAGAATCGCGCCCCATGACACCGCGCTATCGCGCGGCAGGTCCACCACGGGCGGTGGGGTGACCACGGCGACGGTCGCCGCAGCGACGGGTTCGGGGTGGGCGTAATCGCCTCGGGTATTCATAGCGTATGGCACTCCTTTTCATGCGCTGCGGATGCAGCTCGCATCGGCAGGCTGCGCTTGAGCTCGTGAAATACGCGAGACGCTGAAAACAAGACCGTGTGGACGCGTTGCCCGGCTCAGACCCGTCGGCCGAGCAGCATGAACATCCCGAACAGCCCACCGAGCGCGCCAACGATCGCCAGCTCGATGGATGGCTCACGCAAGCGCAGCGCCATGACAATGCACACCGCTCCCAGCGCCATGATCACCGCACCGATGGCAGCGGCACGCGCGGAGCCGTAGAAGTGTGTGCGGCGGATCGGCTTACTCAGTGCCGGCTGTTTCCGCTGCCAGGCATCCAACGCCTGCTGGAACTCGCGCAGCAAGCGCTCCCGGCTCTGCAGATCGGCAGCGCTGACCATCAGCGTCGCCCGGCCGGGACGCACCAGCTTCAGATAATCATCGGTGCCCCAGCTGGAGAGCGCATCGAATGGCACCGCGTCGCGGCGCGAGAACATCAGGCCGTCGGGCATGATCATGACCTCGTTGCGGGTAGGGAATCCCTGGAAGGCCAGCAACGGCGGAATCACCAGGCACGCCATGGCGACCACGATCGCGACGCCTACCGGCCCACGATTGAGCGCGATGAACATGAAACTGCCGGCAGCAAGTACGAATGCCAGCGGCACCGCCAACTGGTGCCAACGGGTGTAGACCGACACCTGGATACCTTCCCTGGGCTTCACGATGACTTGCTCCTCTATCGGCACGCGGCGGCGGTGCTACTCGGCCTGCCTGCGGCATTGCGCCCGGCCAGTGGGCGCTTCAGGCCGCCATGGTCTTCGATGTGGCGGGCGGCGGCAAATACGCAACCCGGCAGCACCGGCGCGTGCTGATATCAAAACGGTTATCAGCCTGCCATCGTCGCGCCGCTGAATATGCTGATGAACATGCGTACCAAGCGGCGATGAACTTTTACGACATTCACGTGGCAATAATCCAGTCACGCCAGGGATGGCACGTGACCGGCCAGGGATGGCCTTTCAGCGGATGCAGTGGAACGGGGGCTGCATCGCCGGCGACTTGGCGCGACCAAGGGGATTATCTGGAAGCACTCTCATGACACTGGCATTATCCGGTCGCGTCGTCGCGACCCTGTTGTTCGCTACAAGCCTGGCCTTCGCCCTGCCTGCCGCGGCCGCCGCCAAAGCACCGTTTCCTGCCGAAGGCGTGTGGCGTGGCGAATTCACCATCGATGGCGACCCCATCCCCTTCAACTTCGAAGTAAAGGGCAAGCGCGCGCAGGACGCGACCTTCACCCTGCTCAACGGCACGCGCACGGACAAATTCAAGGTCACCCCGCGCGATGACGGGACATTTTCGGTGCGGATGAACACCTACGATGCCGTCCTGGAAGGCAAGGTCTCCGAGGATGGCAGGCACCTCGTTGGCCAGTACAAGGACCTGGTGCCCAGCCGCAACGGGGCGCGCAACCTTGCCTTCACCGCCGAACAGGGCGCGGCATGGCGCTTCGTCAAGCCAGGCCAGGACGAGGCGCCCGCGGCGGACCTCAGCGGCAAGTGGGCCGTGCAGACCATCGACAAGGCGGCCCGCCAGGACAAGCGCAACCAGGTGGCCCTGCTCAAGCAGGAAGGAAACCGCCTCTCCGGCGTGTTCATGACCGTCGTTGGCGACACCCGCGAGCTGGAAGGCACCGTACAGGGCAACCGCTTCTATCTGTCCGGCTTCAGCGGGCCGAGCCCGTTGCTGATCCGCGGCACGATCGATGAGGACGGCAACATCCAGGGCGCGTTCGGCAGCGGCATTTACAACGTGGTCAAGTTCGAGGCCGAGAAGAGCGACAAGGTGGAGCTGCCCGATCCGTACAAGCTCACCTTCCTCAAGGATGGCCAGGATCGCATTGATTTCAGCTTCCCCGATCTGCAGGGCAAGCCGGTCACGCTTCAGGACGACAAGTACCGCGGCAAGGTGGTGATCGTTGAAGTGATCGGCACCTGGTGCCCCAACTGCACCGACCAGACCTACTTCCTGGCGCCGTGGTTCAAGCAGAACCAGCACCGTGGGGTGGAAGCGGTGGCCGTCGCCTTCGAGCAGGAAGACAACTTCGATTATTTCCAGAAGACCCTGACCACCTTCAAAGATTATTTCGACATCCGTTACGACATCGTGTTCGGCGGTATCGCCGACAAGAAAGTCGCCACCGAGAAACTGAAGGGGCTCAATTACATGGCCGCCTTCCCGACCACGATCATCATCGGCCGCGACGGCAAGGTCCGCGAGATCTATACCGGCTACACCGGCACGGTCACCGGTGAGTATCACCAGGACTACGTGACCCGCTTCAACAGCCTGCTTGATGGGCTGATCGCCGAACCGGATCCGTACGCGGCCAGCGCCGCTGCTCCCGCCGCCCCGGCGACGACCGCATCACTGGCGATCGCCCCGTAACCCGCTGCAGCGGCCAGCGCGTCTGGCCGTTGCTCACCCGCTCCTGCGCTGCCTGCCCGGCACGGCCTCTTCGTGATGCCGCGGGCGGCTGCGCGCCACTGCCCAGAGAACCTCACATGCGTACTGCCCTCCTGTTGGCCCTGTTCACCGCGGCCGCCGTGCCCGCCGTGGCGACCGCCGCACCGGTGACCTATCAGCTCGACCCCACCCACACCGATGTGCTGTTCACCTGGAACCACAACGGCTTCTCCTTCCCGACCGGCCGCGCGGCGATCAGCAGCGGCACGCTCATCTACGATGCGGCCAAGCCCGCTGCGTCGCAGGTGCAGGTGGAGCTGCCGCTGGCCGAGCTGGCCACCCACGTCCCGAAACTGGACGAGATCGTCAAGGGCGACAAGCTGTTCGATGTCGCCAAGCACCCGCAGGCCAGCTTCCGCAGTACCTCGGTCGTGCCGCAAGGCACCGGCCGCCTGAAAATCACCGGTGATCTGACGCTGCATGGGGTGACCCGTCCGGTCGTACTCGACGCCACCCTCAACAAGGTGGGTGAGCATCCCAGCCGCAAGGTGCCCACGATCGGCTTCAACGCCACCGCCGTCATCCGCCGCAGCGAGTTCGGCCTGACCGGGTTCCTGCCCAATATCGCCGACGAGGTGCAGCTGCGCATCACCACCGAGGGCCAGGGGGCGAAGGAGTGAGTCGCAGCCTTTCCCCGTGGGTTGCCGCGTTGCTGCTCATCCCGTTCGGCGCGGCCGCCGCCGACACCCCGAAAGTCGCACTCGATCCGCGCGTGGAAGCGCGCCCCGACGGCACCCGTGAGCTGGTGATCGACGCCCGCATCGAACCGGGTTGGATTCTGTATGCCTCCGATTTCGAGCAACCGCAGATCGGCCCGCGGGCGGCGCGGGTGACCCTGGCCGGTGGCGAACAGGCGCAGGGACCGCTGCACTCGGTCGCGCCGCGCGAAGGGCACGGCCGCAGTTTCGCCGGCGAGTATCGCTATACCTACTTCAGCGAACGCGGTCAGCTGCGCCTGCCGGTCGCCGCCGGCACCGGACCGGTAAACGGCACCCTGCGTGCCCAGGTGTGCTTCGAAGACAGTGGGCTGTGCGAGCTGGTCCAGCAGGAGATCGCCGCGCGTTGAGCGCGGCGCCACCATGCCCCGCCCTGTCCGCTCCCTTGCCCTGCTGGCCGCGCTGATCGGCGTTGCGGTACTGGCGCCGGTGTTCTCCGCCGATGCCCCGACCTACGACGGCGATCTCTCCGACAACCCACGCGCCCAGCTGGGCCGCCAGTTGTTCTTCGATCCCATCCTGTCGCGCGACCGCACGGTGTCGTGCGCCAGCTGCCACCAGCCCGCCCGCGCATTCGCCGATGACCGTGCGCTCAGCCTGGGCGTGGAAGGCCGTGTGGGCACCCGCAATACCCCCAGCGTGATGAACAGTGCCGGGCGGACCCGCTTCTTCTGGGATGGCCGCAGCGAAACCCTGGAAGAGCAGGCCCTGGCGCCGATCGCCAATCCGCTGGAAATGGATCTGCCGGTGGATCAGGCAGTGGCCCGGCTGCTTGCAGACCCGGCGTGGGTCGCGCGCTTCCAGGCGACCTACAACGCCGCACCCAGCCCGCGGACGCTGGGCCGGGCGCTGGGCGCCTACCAGAAGACCCTCAATACCGTGGACAGTCCCTACGACCGCTATGCGCTCGGCCAGGAAGACGCGATCAGCGACGCGGCCAAGCGCGGCCGCCTGCTGTTCATCACCAAGGCCCAGTGCGTGAGCTGCCACGCCGGCGAGGATTTCACCTCGGACCGTTTCAAGAACATCGGCATCTACAACGGCCGCGAGTTCAATGACGAAGGCCGCGGCGGCATCACCGGCGATCCCACGCAGAAGGGCGAGTTCAAGGTACCCGGCCTGCGCAACGTCGCACTGACCGCGCCGTACATGCACAACGGCATGTTCAAGACCCTGCGCGAGGTGATCGTGTACTACGACGACCCCGGCAAGGTGATCCCCGATTCGATCGGCCGTGATGCACAGCTGCGCGATCCGCTGCACCTGACCGAAGCGGAGATCGACGATATCGAACAGTTCCTGCACACCCTGACCGATGACCGCTTCGCGTCGCGTGCTACGTCTTCGACGGCCTCCCCTCCATGACTTCTCCTGCTTCGCATCTGCCGGCGCTGCTGGCCACCGCACTGATGCTCGCGCTGCCCCTGGCATCGCACGCCGCCCCGCCAACACCCCCCGCCCCTGCCGGCCAGGCGGCACCTGCCCTGCACTGGACCGATCTGGACGGCGCCCCGGCGGCGCTGGCGCAATGGCGCGGCCGCCCGGTGCTGCTCAATTACTGGGCCAGCTGGTGCGGGCCCTGCCTGAAGGAGCTGCCGGACCTGCAGCATTTCTCGCAGGCGCAGGCACCGCTGCCGAACGGCGTGCAGGTGGTCGGCATCGCACTGGACGACATCGAGGCTGCCAACGCCCTGCGCGACCAGCTTCAGCTCACCTATCCGCAACTGGTGGAGAGCGACGGCCCCCCCGGCACCGCCGCCTCGTTCGGCAACCGCATCGGCACGCTGCCCTTCTCGGTGTTGATCGATGCGCAGGGCACGGTGCTGCAGGTCCACAACGGACCGCTGCATCCGGCCGATCTCGAGCGCTGGGCCGCTGCCGCGAGGGGCGCGCCGTGATCCACGCCCGGCGCATCGCCGCCGCGGCCGAACGTTGTTGTCCGGGTGCGCTGCGTCACCGCACCTGCTGATCCGGCACTACCGCCGTAGCCTGCCCGCCGCATGCCCCTGCGCATCGGCCTTTCTTCTCCCTGGGGATCTTCCATGCTGTCCACGCACCATCGCCTGCCGTTGGCCCTCGCCATCGTTTCCGCGCTCTCCCTGCCGCTTGCCGCCCACGCAGCGCCGGAGACGAATGCCAGTGCCATCACCGCTACCAGCACCGCCACGCTCGATACCGTCACCGTGACCGGCACCCGCGCGCAAGGCCGCACCGTGCGCGAAAGCGCGTCACCGATCGACGTGCTGTCGGCCGACGACATCCGCGCGGCCAACGCGACGAGCCTGCTGGATGTGCTCAACACCACCGTGCCCAGCTTCAACCTGCCGCTGGAAACCGGCGATCTGAACAGCATGGTGCGCGCCGGACAGCTGCGCGGCCTCAACGCCAGCCACGTGCTGGTGCTGGTGGATGGCAAACGCCGCCACGCCACCGCACTGCTGGGCGCCGGTGGTTTCGGCGGCGCCGCACCGGCCGATCTCGCCCTGATCCCCACCGGGGCGATCGAACGCATCGAAGTGTTGCGCGATGGCGCCTCGGCGATCTATGGCTCGGACGCCATCGCCGGGGTGATCAATATCGTCACCAACAAGGCGGCGCGTGGCGGCAACGTCTCCTACCGCGATGGCACCTACTTCGCCGGCGAGGGTCGCTCCCGCGTGGTGCAGGCCGATGCCGGTTTCGGCATCGGCGACGGCGGCTATCTGCACCTGGCCGCCCAGCTGGACGACCAGCACGCCACCAACTACACCAGCCCCGCCCGCGACACCTTCCTGTACTACTTCCCCAGGGACGCCGCCGGCAATGCGATCCGCCCGGGGGGCAACCAGGCCAGCAACCCGACGCTGCCCGCCGGTGCCACGCCCGATCCGCGCGAAGCGACCCGCGACAACAATGCCTGGCGCAATCGTGGCATCCGCGCGTTCCGCACCAAGACCGCCACCGCCAATGCCAGCCTGCCCCTGGCGGCGACGGTAGAGGCCTACGGGCTGCTGACGCTCGCCCAGCGCGATGCATGGGCACCGCAGAACTTCCGCCAGCCACTGCGCAACGAAGTGGTCCGGGCCATCGATCCGGATGGCTTCGCCCCCACCGAGCACATCGACGAGAACGATGGCGCGCTGACGCTGGGCGTGCGCGGCCAGTTCGGCGAGTGGGATTGGGACCTCAGCAGCGGCTACGGGCGCGATGCGATGGACATCAACCTGCACAACAGCATCAACCCCACTTATGGGCTGGACAGCCAGACCGACTTCTATATCGGCGACCTGCGCTACAGCGCCTGGACCCACAATCTGGATGTGCGCCGCCAGCTGCAGACCGCGTGGCTGGCCGCGCCACTGGAGCTCAGCGCGGGTGCGGAGTACCGCGACGAGCGCTACCGGATCGGCGCCGGCGACGTACAGTCCTATACCCATGGCGGGCAGCGGGTGCTGGATGGTCCGTATGCCGGCACCGTACTGGGCATCGGCCTGGGCGGCTCGCAGGCCCTGCCCGGCTATCGGCCGGAAGATGCGGTGGATGTCAGCCGCGACAGCGGCGCGGTGTACGTGGGCGTCGCTGCCGATCTGGGCACACGCTGGCGCGTGGACCTTGCCGGCCGGCATGAGCGCTACTCCGATTTCGGCAGCGAGAGCACCGGCCGCCTTTCGACCCGCTTTGCCCTGCACCCCCGGCTCGCCCTGCGCGGCACGATCAGCAACGGCTTCCAGGCTCCCTCCTTGGCCGCGCAGGCCTACCGCAACACCTCCAATGGCAATTTCTACACCGACCACATCCTGCAGGCCGGCTCGCCGCAGGCCATCGCCCTGGGCGCGCAGCCACTGCGCCCGGAAACCTCGCGCAGCCTCAGCCTGGGGATCGTGGCCGAGCCGTGGCAGGGCGCATCACTGACCGTGGATGCCTACCGCATCGATGTGGACGATCGCATTGCCCTGTCCACCACATTCCGCGAGGGCCTGTATCCCGGCTCCGGTGCGCTGGTGACCTCGGTCGGGCTCGGTGCGCAGGACGGTGTGCGCTACTTCATCAATGCCGCTGACACCCGCACCGAAGGCGTGGAGGCGACGCTGGAAGGGCGCTGGGATCTTGGCCGCGCCGGTGCCCTACGCTGGACCCTGGCCAGCAGCCATACCCGCGCGAAGATCACCGGCCTGGCCCCCACGCCCGCGGTGTTGGCGGCCTTCAATGTGCCGGTCTTCAGCACCGGCTCGCAGAACGAACTGCTGTACAAGGCGCCGAAGTCCCGCCAGGTGCTTGGCCTGGACTGGTCGCTCGGCCGCTACCGGGTCGGCCTGCGCCAGAGCCGTTATGGCGATATCCAGCGCTATGGCTCCCCCACCACGGTGGCCACCAGCGGGCCGTATGCCGGCCAGGCCGAGATCGCGTATGACATCGGCGGCCTGTGGATCACCGATCTGCAGCTGGGCGCCACCCTGCCCGGTGGCTGGGACGTGGCCTTGAACGCCAACAACGTCTTCGACCGCAAGGTCACGAAACTGCCTGAGCCGCTGCTCGCCGCGAACGAATACTACCGGTACGCCAATGGCGGCCCGGTCGATGGCTCGGGCGGGCTGTGGTCGGCGACGGTGCGTTACCGTTGGGACTAGCATTCCAGCAACGCAAGGAACCCTGTCTCATCCTCACAGATCAGGATGATCGCCTATGCAAAAATGAGGGAACTGTGGCACACCGCGTCGCAGTGGACGGTGTGAGCTCCTGACGACCAGGCGACGCCGTGCCATTCGCGCGGTGGTCACCACTGGCAACGAGCAGGAGTCAATGAATGTCCTCGAGGAATTCCGGCGCAAGCGCCTTGGATCTGTCCAGCTGCGCGCGTGAGCCGATCCGCACCCCTGGCGCGATCCAGCCCTACGGATTGATCCTGGTCCTCGATCACTTCACCTTGACCGTCAAGGCCCGCGCCGTCGCGCGACCGGAGCTCATCGAGGTGCTGGGCGATCCGCTGGGCCAGCCCCTGGAGGCAGTGCTCGGCGGTACGCTGGCCCACTGCAGGCCGCTGCTGGTAGCGCTGGAGCAAGGTGCCTCGCAATTCCTTGGCGCGCATCCGGTCGGCACGGCCGGCCACCACCCTACGGTGGCGCACCGCATCGGGGATGACGTCATCATCGAGCTGGAGGCCCCGGTGCAGGGCGAGCCAGGCTCGCTGGAAGACCTCTATCCCTCGATCCGCCGCTTCATGGCTGCGATCGAGAGGGCGCCCACCACGCAGGCCCTGTGTGAGATCGCCGCCGTGCATATCCGCGAGCTGACCGGCTTCGACCGCACGATGATCTACCAGTTCGACCCGGACTGGAACGGTGCGGTCGTGGCCGAGGACCGCAACAGCGTGTTGCCCTCCTACCTCGATCTGCGCTTCCCGGAATCGGACATTCCCGCGCAGGCGCGTGAGCTGTACCGGCAGAACCGGATCCGGCTGATCGCTGACAGCCACTACACCCCGGTGCCTCTGGTGCGCGTGCCCGCGATCGCCGAGGCGCCGCCCACCGACCTCGGCCCGGCCATGCTGCGCAGCGTCTCCCCGGTGCACCTGCAGTACATGCGCAACATGGGCACCGGTGCATCGATGTCGGTCTCGGTGCTGTGCGAGGGCGAACTGTGGGGCCTGATCTCCTGCCACAACCAGCTCGCGCGCCGCGTGCCGTACCACGTGCGCACGGCCTGCGAGTTCATCGGCCAGATACTGTCGCTGCAGATTTCGCTGAAACAGCGCGCGGTGCTGGTCGAAGAACGCATTGCACGCCGCGCCATCCAGGTGCGGCTGCTCGGCCGGATGGCCGGCGATACCGACTTCATGGCCGCGCTCGGCCGCGATCAACGCAGCCTGCTCGCACTGACCCAATCGGCCGGTGCGGCGATCGTGCACCGTGGCGAATGCATCCTGCACGGCGACTGCCCGAGCCAGCCCCAGGTGATGCAGCTGGTCCAGTGGTTGACCGCCCAGCCGATCGATGGCGACATTTTCTGCACCGACACGCTCGCGCAGCAATGGCAGCACGCCGAAGCCTTCGCCGGCGTCGCCAGTGGCGTGCTGGCCATCTCCATCTCGCAGATCCACGACAGCTTCGTGATCTGGTTCCGGCCGGAGGTCGTCCGCACCGTTCGCTGGGGCGGTGACCCACGCAAGGTAGAGACCGATCAGCCACTGTCGCCACGCACCTCCTTCGAAGGCTGGAAGCAGACGGTGCGCGAGCAGTCGCTGCCCTGGAACGAGGTGGACCGTGATGCCGCGCTGGAGCTGCGCACCGCGATCGTGGACATCGTGCTGCGCAAGGCCGAGGAGATGGCGGCGTTGAATGAACAACTGCTCCGCAGCAACAAGGAGCTCGAAGCGTTCTCCTATTCGGTCAGCCATGACCTGCGGGCGCCGTTCCGCCACATCGTCGGTTACTCGGAACTGCTGTGGTCCTCGGCCGGCGAGCGATTGAACGATTCAGAAAAGAGATTCCTCGAGACCATCGTGGAGTCGGCAAAATCGGCAGGGACGCTGGTGGATGACCTGCTCAGCTTCTCGCAGATGGGCCGCTCGACCATGGGCCAGATCGCGATGGACATGACCGCCCTGGCCGACGACGTGCGCCGCAAGCTCGATATGGAGTACACCGGGCGCGCCATCGACTGGAGGATCGCCGCCCTGCCCAAGGTGCTGGCCGACCCCGGCATGCTGCGGCTGGTCTGGCAGAACCTGCTGTCCAATGCGATCAAGTTCACCCGCGACACGCCCGAGCCACGCATCGAGATCGGACACGAACGCAATGACACGGAAGACATCTTCTTCGTGAAAGACAATGGCTGCGGTTTCGACATGCGCTATGTGGACAAGCTGTTCGGCGTGTTCCAGCGGCTGCATCACGTCGATGAGTACGAAGGCACCGGCATCGGCCTGGCCAACGTGCACCGCATCATCACCCGCCATGGCGGCCGCACCTGGGCCGAAGGCCAGGTAGGCGCCGGCGCCACCTTCTATTTCACCATCCCCTTTGTTACTGGAGACCACCTATGAGAGATCTGCGACCGATCCTGCTCGTAGAAGACAACCCGAAAGACGCTGAGCTGACCATGGCGGCGCTTGCGCGATGCCAGCTGCTCAACGACGTGACCCATGTGCGCGACGGCGTGGAAGCGCTGGAGTATCTCCGCTGCCAGGGTCCCTATGAAGGCGCCATGCACGGTGGCCCGGTGGTGGTGCTGCTGGATTTGAAACTGCCCAAGCTCAATGGCCTGGAAGTGCTCAGGGAAATCCGCAGCGACCGCGCCCTCAGCAGCACCCCGGTGGTGATGCTGACCTCCTCGCGCGAGGAGCAGGACCTGATCCGCAGCTACGAGCTGGGCGTCAACGCCTTCGTGGTCAAGCCGGTGGACTTCAAGGAATTCCTCGAGGCGATCCAGGGCCTGGGCATGTTCTGGGGCATCACCAACCAGCCGCCACCCCACGGCACATTGTTCGGCGGGAAGAGTAGAAACGATGGCTGAGGCCGCCACAACCAAGACCATCAGGATCCTGATGGTCGAAGACAGTGCACTGGATGCAGAGCTGATCACCGCGCAGCTGCGCCGCGCCGGGATCCCGTTCACGGCCCAACGCACCTGGTCGCACCAGGGCATGCTCGATGCCCTGACCACCGCCTCGTTCGATGTGATCCTGGCCGACCACGTGCTGCCAGGCTTCGATGGCGACGCTGCCCTTGCCCTGGCCAGCGAGATCGCCCCCCAGATTCCCTTCCTCTTCGTTTCCGGCACGCTCACCGAAGAGCTCGCCGTGCAGGCGCTCAAGCGCGGCGCGCGCGACTATGTGGTCAAGTCGCGCCTGCAGCGCCTGCCCGATGCCGTTGTCCGGGCCATCCATGAAGCCCAGGAGCGCCGCCGGCTGCTGCGTATCGAGGCCGAACTGCACGACAGCCACCAGCGGCTGAAGCTGATCACCGATTCGCTGCCCGCGCTGATCGCCTACTTCGGTCACGACCATCGCTACCGCTTCGCCAACAATGCCTATGTCGAGTGGCACGGCCGCACGCCCGACAGCCTGATCGGCCGGCACACCCGCGAGGTCGTCGGCGAGGACACTTTCAACAGCATCCAGCAGCATCTCGACCGGGTGCTGCTGGGGGAGAAAGTCAGCTTCGACATGCTCTCCCTGCGCAGCAACGGTGCCGCCCGCCATGCCCAGGTGGACTGCGTACCCGAACTGGCACCGGATGGGTCGGTGCTGGGCTACTACGCGATGGCGCGCGATATCAGCGACCTCAAGCAAGCGCAGTCGTTGCTGAAGGCCAGCAACGAGTCCCTGGAGCGCCAGGTGGATGAGCGGACCTCGGCACTGCACCGGAGCGAAAGCCGGCTGCAGGCGCTGTTCGAATCCAGTTTCCAGCACCAGAACCTGCTGACCCTGGATGGCCACATCATCGACACCAATTCGGCCTCGCTGGCCGCCATCCTGGCGGACAAGCAGGACGTGCGCGGCAACCTGTACTGCGAATCGGCGTGGTTCGCCGACACGCCCGGCGTTCCCGGCGTGGTCTGCACCGCCATCCTGGAGGCTGCGGCGGGCACGGCGTCGCGCCACGAACTGGAACTGCGCCTGCCGACCGGCAAGCGCACGTTCGATTTCTCCTTCCGCCCCCTGTTCGATCATCAGGCACGGATCACCGCCGTCGTCTCCGAGGCCGTGGAAACCACCGCGCGGCGGCAGGCCGAAGAAGCGCTGCGGCACAGCCAGAAAATCGAGGCGGTGGGCCAGCTGACCGGTGGCATCGCGCATGATTTCAACAACATCCTGACCGTCATCGCCGGCAATATCGAGTACGCCAAGATGCTGACCGACCGGCTCGGCGACACGGCAGGCAATTCCTCACGCGCGCTCGACAACGCGATGAAAGGCGTCATGCGTGCGGCCAACGTCACCCAGCGCCTGCTCGCCTTCTCGCGCCGGCAGCCGCTGAAGAACATGCCGGTGGATCTGAACGAAGAGATGCGCGGCATGCGGGACATGCTCAAACGTTCGCTGGGCGAGCTGGTGCAGATCGACATGGTGCACAGCCCGGATATCTGGTGCGTGGAGATCGATCCGAGCCAGCTGGAAGCCTCGATCCTCAACCTGGCGGTGAATGCACGCGATGCCATGCCCGACGGCGGCCGCCTGACCATCGAGATGGACAACATCCACCTGGACAAGGATTACGCGGCGCAGCACCCGGATGTCCCGCCCGGCCAGTACGCCATGGTGCGCGTCCGTGACAGCGGCCAGGGCATGCCGCCGGAGGTCATGGCGCGGGTGTTCGAGCCGTTCTTCACCACCAAGGAGGTTGGCCGTGGCACCGGGTTGGGCCTGTCGATGGTGTATGGCTTCGCCAAGCAGTCCGGCGGGCACGTTCTGCTCGATTCCACCGAGGGCAGCGGCACCACGATCACGCTGTTGTTCCCGCGCTCGGCCGCCGCCCTGCCGAGCGTGCGCCCGGCCGATGCACAGACGCTGGACGCCTTCGAGGTGGAGGCGGAAACGACCGTACTGGTCGCCGAGGACAATGACGATGTGCGCGCCTACACCGTGGATACCCTGCGCCAGCTGGGCTATCGCGTGCTCGAAGCGCATGACGGCCCCTCGGCGCTGCGGTTGCTGGATCGCACCGACGTCAGCGTGGATCTGCTGTTCTCCGACATCGTGATGCCGGGCATGTCCGGCTGGGCCCTGGCCAAGCAGGCACTGGCCCGCAAGCCCGGCCTGCGGGTGCTGTTCACCTCGGGCTATCCGCGCGATATCGACGCAAGCGGCACCGTTGGCCGCACCATCGCCCTGTTGGCCAAGCCCTTCACCCGCAGCGATCTGGCGCGGTCCATCCGCACCGCCCTGTTGGATGAAAGCCCCACCCAGAGCGGCACCGCCTTGAATTGAGGCCGTCGCCGGCGGTGCCGTGACGGGCACCCGCCCCCGGTCATGACATGGGGCTGGCACGCGATGCACGGCCGGCTAACACGCACGGGCGCTAAGGTGGAGATCCGCACAGGTGGCTGCACGCCACGAGGATCTCCGCCCGCAATGACTGCTGCACGAACCCACCCACGATGCCGCGTGCTTCTCGTCGAGACGATGCGCCCATCCGGGAGATGACCAAGGACATCCTCAGCGACGATGGCTTCGATGTCCTCGACGTCGGCGATGCCGAGGCCGCGCTGGGATGCCTCAGGCACGACGGCCCGTTCGACCTGCTGGTCTCCGATGTCGGCCTGCCCGGCATGGACGGCCGCGATCTGGCCACGATCGCCACGACCCTGCATCCGGCCATGCCGATCCTGCTGGTCACCGGCTACGCGGGCCCCGCCGGAGCCCGGCCCGACTTCCGCGGCGAGGACATCAAGCTGCTGCGCAAGCCCTTCACGCTCAAGCAGCTGGTGACCTCGGTCAGGTCGCTGCTCTGACAGCTGCTGACCTGGTCACGACGGGTTCCTGATCGCCAGCAGCGCGCGGGCGCGTCGCTCCAGTTCCGCAGCCGTAAAGGGCTTGGTCAGCACTTCCATGCCGTCCTCCAGCTGGCCCGCGCCCACCGCTGCCGACGCCGCGTAGCCGGTGATGAACAACACCGGCAACGCAGGGCGCACCTGGCGGCCGGCATCAGCGACCTGACGACCATTGAGCCCACCGGTCAGCCCCACATCGGTGATCAACAGGTCGATCGTTTCGTCAGAGCGCAGCAGGTCGATGGCCTGGCCGCCTTCCGGTGCCTGCAACACCCTGTAACCCGCGCCGCCAAGCACCTCGGTCAGCAGCGCGCGGATCGCTTCCTCGTCTTCCACCACCAGAATCGTGCCGACGCTGGGCGCTGAACACGCCGGCAGGTCCTGTAAGGTTTCTTCGGCGGCGTCCGCGGGGGTCTCGCCGATGAAGCGCGGCAGATAGAGTTCCACCGTGGTGCCGTGGCCAACCTGGGAATCGATCCGCACCTGTCCGCCGGATTGGCGGGTGAACCCATAGATCATCGACAGCCCCAGGCCGGTTCCCTGCCCGATCGGCTTGGTGGTGAAGAACGGCTCGAACACCTTTTCGATCACCGCCGCGTCCATGCCGGTTCCTGCGTCCTTGACCGCCAGCCGGACGTAATCGCCGGGCGGCGTATCCAGCGCCGCCGCACTCTCGCCACGCAGGCTCACGTTGGCCGCGCTGATCCATAGCGGGCCCCCCTCGGGCATTGCGTCGCGGGCATTGATGCACAGATTCAGCAGCGCATTTTCCATCTGCGGCACATCCACCAGTACCGCCCAGGGATCGGACGCCAACTGCGTGGAGATCGCGATCGAAGGCCCCAGCGTGCGCGAGATGATATCCAGCATGCCGCGCACCATCGCATCGGCCACTACCGGCGTGGGTGCGAGCGTCTGCCGGCGGGAGAACGCCAGCAGGCGCTGGGTGAGCGCCGTGGCACGCGACGCGCTGGACTGCGCCATCTCCAGGTAGCGGCCGATGTCGTCATAGCGCCGCTGATCGATGCGCAGCTCCAGCAGCTCCAGCCCCACCGAGATGGCGGTCAGCAGGTTGTTGAAGTCATGCGCCAGGCCACCGGTCAACTGACCCACGGCCTCCATCTTCTGACTCTGCCGCAGCCGCTCCTCGGCCACCTGCAACGCGGCGCTGCGGGTCTGCACGCGCTCTTCCAGGGTCAAGGTCAATTCGCGCAGCTGCTCTTCGGCCTGGCGCCGCTCGGTCACATCCGAGGCGGTACCGAACCACTCGGTGATCTCACCGGCGCTGTCCAGCAAGGGCACCGCACGCATCTGCACCCAACGCACACTGCCATCGGCGAGCAGGGTGCGGTGCTCCAGTTCCAGCGGCAGCCGCTGCGCCATCGCACGCGCAATGGCCTGCTCGAGCAGGGCGAGATCATCGGGGTGTACGTAGCGTTCTCGCCAGTCGGTGACCGCAGGCAGGCTCTCGTCCTGTGCCACCGGCCCGGTCGCCAGAATCTGACGCATCTCGCGCCAGTCCGCGGTGACCGCATACAGTGACTGCGAGGAGGCGCTCACCAGCGCGCCGAGGCGGCGCTCGCTATGGGCCAGTGCATCGCTGGCGCGGCGCTCCTGGGTGCGGTCGCCGAGTACCTTGACGAAGCCCAGCACGGCGCCATCTTCATCGCGCAGCACGGTCATCGCCCCGCTGGCCCAGAAGCGCTCGCCGGACCTGCGCGCCAGCCAGCGCTCACCACTGACCCCACCCGATGCGATCGAGACGCCCTGGTTGTGCCGCAAGCGCTGGGCCTGGATATCGTCAGCGGTGTAGATCACCTCCACGTTCTGACCCAGCATCTCCGCCTCGGTCCAGCCGAAGATGTGCTCGGCCCCGGCATTCCACAGGGTCACCCTGCCCTGCAGGTCCGAGGCGACGATCGCGTAATCGCTGGCACTGTCGATGATCTGGCGATTGCGCGCCTCCACCTGCCGCATCGTGCGCTGCAGCTCGATGTGGGAGGTGACGTCCAGGCCCTGCACGAAGACGCCTGCCGTATTGCCATCCTCACCCGCCACCGGCTGGAAGACGATATCCAGCATGCGCCGGGCCGAGGACGGATCGCTCGGGAACGGCGCCTCGTACACCACCTCGCTGCCGATATACGGCTTGCCGGTGCGGTACACCTCGTCCAGCAGCGGCAGGAAGCCCTGCTCGACGATTTCCGGCAGCGCGTCCCGGATCGACTTGCCGAGCACATGGCGATTGCCAACCAGCCGTTGGTAACCCGGATTGGCCAACTCGACCCGATGCTCGGGCCCACTGAGGAAGGCCATGAACATCGGCGACTTGTCGAACAGCGCGATGAGCCGCTCGTTCTCCTGGGCCAGGCGCTGCTGGGCCACGATGATGCTGGTCACCTCGTTGGTCACGCAGAACGCGCCGCCGACCCTGCCATCATCGAGGAAGATCGGCGAAAACGAGAACGTCCACCAGGTCTCTTCAGGCACGCCCTGGCGGCTCATTGACACCGGCAGGTTCTCGTAACGGGAGGATTCACCGGCGAAGGCGTTCTCGATCGGCGCGCGTACAGCGTCCCAGGCATCGGCCCACAGCTCCCTCAACGGTGCGCCCAGCGCGCCCTCCAGGCGGGGCCCCAGAATCGGGCTGTAGGCATCGTTGAAGAAGAATGTCAGGTCATCGCCCCAGACCACGTACATGCTTTCGGGCGAGGCCAGGATCAGATTGACCGCATTGCGCAACGCGCCCGGCCAGGTCTCGATCGGCCCCACCGGTGTCGCCTGCCACGCCAGTGCACGGACCTGCTCGGCCATCGGCCCGGTGCTGCCGGGAAAGCGCCCCGCCACTGCGCTCATGCGCACCGCTCCAGCACCACCGGGGCGCGCGTGCCGCGCAGCTGCGCGGCAGACCAGGGAAGGATGGACATCATCGGGGCACCGAACCTTGAACTGAAGACATTGCAGGAGCTGGGGGAACGGCAGGCAGCGGGGGCCAGCCGGAAGGCGGAAAGCAATGTAAGCCAAGCGGGGCAAATCCATGTCAAGGCCGGGAGCCGGTGCCAGCGTTTGGCGGGATGTGCACGCGCCCGGGACGCACCGTTGGCGATGATGCGCGCACCCTCCCCACCCCACGACTGCCATGGCCAAGCCAACCGGCTCCCGTCTCGTCATCTATGCCGCCCTTGCCGGCAACCTGGCCATCGCCATCGCCAAGTTTGTCGCCGCCGGCATCTCCGGCAGCTCGGCGATGCTCAGCGAGGGCGTCCACTCGCTGGTGGACACCATCAACGAGCTGCTGCTGTTGTACGGCCTGCGCCGTGCCGAGCAGAAGCCGGATACGCTCCATCCCTTCGGCTACGGGCGCGAGCTGTACTTCTGGAGTTTCATCGTGGCGCTGCTGGTGTTCGCAGCCGGTGCCGGTGTATCGGCCTATGAAGGCATCCAGCACATCCGCCACCCCGAGCCGGCCACCAACCACCTGATCAGTTACGTGGTGCTGGGCATCTCCTTTGTCTTCGAAGGCACCTCATGGTGGATCGCGCTGCGCGAGTTCCGCGCCACCAAGGGGGCGATGGGTTACTTCGAGGCGTTCCGCCGCAGCAAGGATCCCTCCACCTTCACCGTGCTGCTGGAAGACAGCGCCGCCCTGCTCGGCCTGGCTTTTGCGCTGGTCGGCCTGCTTGCCGCGCAGTTGCTGGACATGCCGATCCTGGATGGCGTGGCGTCGCTGTGCATCGCCGGCGTGCTGGCGGTCACCGCCTTCCTGCTTGCCCGCGAGACCAAGGGCCTGCTGGTCGGTGAGCCCGCGCACCCGAGTGTCGCCAAACGCATTCTGGCCGTCGCCACCCACGATGCGGACCTGCGCCGCGCCAATGGCGTGACCACGATGCAGATGGGCCCGGACCAGGTGGTCGCGATGCTGAGTGCGGAGTTCGAGGACGATCGCACCACCCCGCAGATCGAGGCCTGCATCACGCGGATTGAAAAGACGGTGAAAGCCGAGTACCCCGAGCTGGTCGCGCTGTTCGTGAAGCCGCAGACGCCGGAAGTGTTCCAGGCGCGGCGGGCAGCGTTGGGGGAACCCCATCCCGACACGTGACCCCCGTGCAACGCGTGCAGCATCGCAGGCGGTGCGCACGACACCGTCACGGATGCCGTTGGATGCTCACCTGCCATGCGCCGTTTCGCACAAGCCATCGCTGATAGCGAGTCACTTCCCGCTGGCCTTCCTGCTGCGCTGGCGCGGACGCTGGCGGCCGCGCCGGACCACTACAACATCGCCAAGGGGGGCGTGGCCACGGTGCTCGCGCGCGACCATGACGGCTCCATCGCCGTGGCCGACATGGTGTGGGGCTTGGTGCCGCGTTGGTCCAAGGAGCCGGCCACGCCGTATACCACGGTGACCGCACGGCTTGACCGCGCGCCACGCAGCCGCATCTACGCGCAGGCCTGGGCGCAGCGCCCGTGCGTGCTGCCCATGACCGGCTACTACAAATGGGATCGCGAGCGCCGGCCCCCCTGGCCCCTGTTCGTGCAGCGCAAGGATGGCCTCGCGCTGCTCGCAGCGGGCTTGTGGGAGCACTGGGAAAGCGACGACGGCCAGCAGCTGGACAGCTTCACCGTATTGACCGGCCCCAACAGCGCGATCCCTTCCCCACTCACACCGGACGGGCCGATCTTCATCGCGCCGGCCACCGCCCTGGACTGGTTGAGTGGCGCCTTCCAGACGCCTGCGGCATTGCGTACCCACGCCTCCACCCCGGCGTTGGAAGCCTATCCGGTCAGCCGCGCGTTTCGTGATCCTTCGCGTGACGATTACACCCTGTTGGAGCCTGTCGATCCGGATACCACCGTAGCCAGCACCGAACCGCAGCCATGGGATGGCGATGGATGGGATGAACGCGATGCGGAGGAGTGACGTGCAGCGCACGTGAGCATCAACCTTTCCGGCGCTTGAATGGATTCCGCGCCCGCGGCGAATTTCACCTTCGCGCCACCGCTGTGTCGTCAGGGTGGAGATGCCCAGCAACACGGGCCCTCTCTCTAACCAATTGTGGAGTCAACCATGGACAAGAATCGCACTGAAGGCGCCAAGAACCAGGTCAAGGGCACCGTAAAGGAAGTCGTGGGCAAGGTCACCGGCGACAAGACGAAAGAAGTGGAAGGCAAGATCCAGAAGGGTGTTGGCGAAGTCCAAAGCGACGTGGGCAAGGCGCGCGACGACGCTCGCCGCTGAGTCTTGACCCCACCGCTCTCTGACCCACCTCGGGCAGAGAGCCGTGGGAGGTTAGCCGTGTGCATCGCCGGCGTACGCCACCCAACCTCTGAATGACAGCGCGGCATAGAACAGATCCGGCCGCTCGAATCCCGCCTCCTCCAGCATCGCGACCTCTTGCTCCGGCGACAACGTGGGCAGCCGGTTGGCGATGCTATCGGCACGTGCAGCTGCCGTCTCTCCCACCAGACCGCGCGCCGCTACGAACGCAGCCCAGCGCTGGAACCACCTGTGTTTGTCCAACGGGTCGCTCGGCACGCTGTGGTGCGCGATGATAAACGGTGCACCTGGCTTGAGGCGGCGCCTCAGTGCGCACAGCGTCTCGAGACGGTCTTCCGCTGACAGGAAATGCAGCGTCAGCAAGCAGGTGGCACCATCGAACGCAGTATCCGGCGTGCTGTCGATATAGCCTTCGATCATCTCCACGCGGGCAGACAGTTCGACTCCCAAGACGCGCTTCGCCAATCCAAGCATCTCGGCGGACGGATCCACGCCGGTGAAGCGCCAGCTGGGACTCGCTTCCGCGAATGCCTTCAGCTCCATGCCACCGCCCGCCCCCAGGACCAATACGCGCCCCTGCGGTGGCACGTGTTCGGCCAGCAGGACGTGGGTCATCTGGTGCAGCGCGTGGACGCCGGGCACCTGACGGACCAGGTTGTCGGCGTACTGGGCGACGGCATCAGGATCAGAGAAGGACATCCGGACCACCTTGGTTGCAGCGAACCTTAATGTAACACACTTAGTTACATTAAGACTGCGTCACTCCAGCAGCCCCATCAGCGAGTGGTGCACCGCCACACCTGCCAGCGCGCCCTCGCCCACTGCCAACGCGATGCTGCCCGCCATCCGGGCCGCATCGCCGCAGGCAAACACGCCCGGCACCGTGGTCTGTTTGGCCGAATCGGTGGTGATGCAGCCGCCATCCTTCAATTCGCAGCCCAACTGCTCGGCGAGATCCGTAGACAGCCGCGAGTGCGGCGAGATGAACAGCGCATCCACCTCCACCCGCCGCCCATCGGCGAGCACCACGGTGGCGGTGTCCTCCACGCGCTGCACCTGGGCCGACTCGATCACGACGCCGCACGCCTCCAGCCGTGCATGCTGCTCCGCATCGATCCTGGCGGATGCCTGGCTGCAGAACAGCGTGATCCGACCCCAGTCGCAGAGCAACAGGGCCTGGGCCGCGCCGCCATCCTTCGCACAGCCAATCACCCCGATGCGCCCTTCGAACACCTCGTAGCCGTGGCAGTACGGGCAATGAAAAACGCTCCGGCCCCAGCGTTCGCCGATGCCGTCGATGTCGGGCAGGTCGTCGGTCACCCCGTGGGCCAGGATCACTCGATCCGCCACGAATGTCTGGCGGTCTTCGACCGTGACCTGGAACCTTCCGCCGTCATCGATCGCCTGCGCCGACACCGCAGTACCGGTGAGCCACCTCAGGGTGGGATAGCGCCGCAGCTCGTCGCGGGCCTGGGAGGCGATGTCTGCCGGCGGCAGGCCTTCCCTGCCGAGGAACCCATGGGCGACGCGCGCATTCCGGTTGCGCGGCTTTCCCCCGTCGATGATCAACACCTTGCGCCTGGCGCGGACCAGCTGCAGCGCTGCGGACATGCCGGCGTAGCTGCCGCCGATGATGACCACATCAAAACGATCAGGACGCAGATCGGCCATGGCGCTGTCCTGCGAGCTCGCAGAGTGACGAATGCGCCAGAGTGCGTGAGGCGGGATCAACGCCGCGCGTACAGCGTGTGAGCCCCTGCATCACAGCGCGCTATCGAGCCGGACACCGAGGTGCCTCTATCGCCGCAGGGCAGTTCAGCAGGCACTGGAATCCGCCATGCTATACAACCGAACAAGCACCGCCTCGGGCGTCGCACAACCCGTGCCGAAGGCAAGCGACAGCACGTATCTGCGCAATGCCGTGTCGCCAACAGGCCATTTGGATGAAGCCCGCATGACATCGATCTTTTCCACGACACCTCTCCGCTGGCCGGGCGTAACCCGCGGCATCGCACTGGCACTTCTCCCGATGAGGCGCTACAGCACGTTCTCCGGCCGCGCCAGCCGCAGGGAATTCTGGGCGTTCGCGCTGCTTGCCTTCGGCGTGCTTGGCGGTTGCTACGCCATGATGATGTGGACCTACAGTGCCGGATGGGTCATCACGGGCATGGTGCTGGCGGCGCTGCTGGCCCCTGTGCTCGTGATTCCCCTGATCGCCGTCACGATCCGGCGGCTTCACGATATCGACGAATCCGGTTGGCTGGCGCTCCTCGTCCTCGTGCCGTTGGGCGTGTTCGTGTTCTTCCCGTTGATGCTGCTTCCCTCTACGCCGGGATCGAACCGCTTTGGCTCGCGTGAACCAGACCTCATGCAACCGGACGCATGACCAAAGCGGCGGGACGAGGGCATGAATTCTCTGGCAGGTAGCGGCTACGTTTCCTGTACGCCCTTCATGGAAGAACTGCGATGCGTTCAAGGTCGATACGCTCTTACCCTCCGACCCGCGCGGCGACGCTCACCAGGCGCACGCGTTGGCGTTGATGCAGAAGGCCAGCGAGGCTGATGATGCCGACCCTGCGGACATGGCACTGCTGACCGATCGGGTGTTGCTGGCGCAGGGGAAGCCGCAGCGTTACGGGACCCAGTTCGCGGACGCCGGGCATGGGGTCATGGAGCTTCGGCCTACCGAGGATCTGACAACCTTGGATGCACGGCGGAGGGCGGTTGGGTTGCAGCCGTTGGACGCGTACAAGGCGATGCTGTCGGAGATGTACGGCAAGCAGGTCAGGTAGGCTGCCGCAGGATCAGCGGCGGTGCCGAGCAACCGTCACTCACCCGCCCTACATGTTAATATTTCTCATTCGCACCTACCCCTCCCCGCGCCCGATGACCCGCCCATCGCTTCGTCTCTCTGCCCTGGGCCTGGCCCTGATCTTGGCCTGCGCGTCGGCCCATGCGGCCCCGCCCTCCTCCTCCCCCTCCTCGCCCGATGTGCGCCAGCTGGACGCCGTGCAGGTGCTCGGTCGCGCCCAGACGCTTTACCGGGTGGACGACGCCACGGTGGGCACGCGGACGGATACGCCGTTGGCGCTGGTGCCGCAGTCCATCCAGGTGGTGCCGCGTGAGCTGATTGAAGACCAGGCGGCCCGCCAGATCACCGACCTGTACCGCAGCATCAGCGGCATCAGTTTCTTCAGCTATGCCGGCGTGACCCTGCGCGGCTTCCGCCAGGAAAACGTGCTGTATGACGGCCTGCGCGGCGACCCCTATGCCGGCTTTTCGGTGCCGCAGCTGTTCAACATCGAGCGTGTGGAAGTCCTGAAGGGACCGGCCGGCGCCCTGTACGGCGGCGGTGACGCTGGCGGCGTCATCAACTACGTGACGCGCAAGCCCAAAGCCACACCCGAGCGCCGTATCGAACTGCAGGCCGGCAACAAGGATTTCCGGGCGGCATCGATCGAGGCCACCGGGCCGCTGAACACCGCGGGCAGCGTGCGTTACCGCGCCGGGCTGTATGGCGACACCGAACAGGGTGTGCGCTGGAACGCGGACAGCGAAAGCGTGATCGGTGATGCGTCGCTGGCCTTCGACGTGGGCGACACCGGCGAGTTGACCCTGCAGTTCACCGACATCACCCAGAACCTGGGCGGCAACCGCCTGCGTGGCGTGCCGGTGGACGACAACGGCAGTTTTCTGACCGACCGGCGCTGGAACCACAACGAAGCCACCGATTTTCTCGACATGCGTGCCAAGGTTGCGCTGGCGCAGTACCGCTTCTCGCCCAGCACCAACCTGGACGTGGATGTGGGTGCGCGCTGGTTCGAGAACAACGAGCATCAGATCTACCACGAGCCGATGGGGCTGATCGACCGCAACCGCGATGGCGTGCCCGAATGGATGACCCGCCAGCTGCGCAACCAGATCCGCGACAACGATGCATTTACCGCCAACGGCAACGCCGTGTGGCGCGTCAGCACCGGCAGCATCGAGCACAAGGTGCTGTTCGGTGCCGATGTGTACCAGCAGGATGCCGACTTCACCGCGCAGACCGCCAACAGCGCGGATCTGGCGCGGGGTGCCGGCCCAGTGCCGGGCATCGACCTGTTCAACCCGGTGTATGGCGCAAGTTCGTGGCGCGACTACACCCTGGCCGCCCTGCCCTGGCGCAGCACGAGCACGCGCAGCAAGCGCTATGGCGGCTACCTGCAGGACGAACTGACGCTGACCGAGCGCTGGCATGTGCTGGCCGGACTGCGTTGGGATGGCTTCAAGGACGATGACCGCATTGCCGGCACCGCCGTGGATGGCAACGACATCAGCTGGCGGCTGGGCAGCACGTACACCGTGCGGGAAGGCGTCAATGTCTACGCCAATATCGCCAGCGGTTTCATGCCCCAGAGCGCGGCCAACCAGAGCGCCGAAGCGGGCGGCCCGTTCGATGCAGAGCGCAGCAAACAATGGGAAGTCGGGTTGAAATCCCTGCTGGCCGAGCGCGTCACCCTGAACCTGGCCGCGTACCGGATCGACCGCAGCAATATCGTGCAGGCCACCGGCGAGATCGTGGACGGCGTCAACCAGCTGGCCGCCCTGGGCCTGGTGCGCAGTACGGGCATGGAGCTGGATCTGCTGGCCGATGTCACCGACCGCTGGGTGCTCAACCTGACCTACGCCTACAACGATGCGCGGGTGAAGGATGCCGGCAGCAACGGCATCACCAATGCTTCGGGTGATCGCTTCGCCAATGCGCAGCAGAACAAGCTCGGCCTGTGGACGCGCTACGATCTGCCGGCGATCAACTCCGCCATCGGCTTCGGCGCCGATTACGTGGATGAGCGCGTCAGCCTGGATGGCCAACGGGTCAAGCCGTACACCGTGTTCGACATGAGCTGGAAGACGCAGTGGCAGCAGTGGCAGTTCCAGGCCAACGTCAAAAACCTGTTCGACAAGGTCTATGCCGCCAGTGGCTTCACCGAGCGCACCGGCCACTTCCCGGGTGAGCCACGCCGCGTATACGTGCAAGCGGCGTACGCCTTCTGAGCCTGCCCATGCGCCAGCCTACGCCAGCGCATCCTGACCGCCCTGCGCGCAGCGGGAGTGGGCGCCGCCTGTGGTTCGACCTGCACAGCTGGCTCGGCCTCAAGCTCTGCCTTTTCATGGGCTTTGTCTGCCTCACCGGCACGCTGGCGGTGTTCTCGCAGGAGATCGACTGGCTGCTGCAGGCCCCCATGCGCGTGGCCGATGGTGGTGAGCACGCCGGCTGGGGGCCGGTCATCCATGCCGCGCAGGCGGCACATCCGGACTGGGAGCTGGAAGGCATCTCCGCCGGCCACACGCGCCTGTTCGCGGCGCGCGCGCAGATGCGCCTGCCCGATGGCAAGCGACGCTTTGTCTGGATCAATCCCTACACCGCGCAGGTGACTGGCGACACGGGCTGGTTCAATACCCAACGGCTGCTGCGCAACACCCACCGCCACCTGATGCTGCCGGTGGCCTGGGGCGTGCCACTGGTGGCGGCGCTGTCCATCCCGTTGCTGCTGTCGCTGTTGAGCAGCCTCTACATCTACAAGAAGTGGTGGCGCGGTTTCTTCAAGCGACCCGATCCCTCACGACCGCGCCGCCTGTGGGGCGATGTCCATCGCTTGGCCGGGGTGTGGTCGCTCTGGTTTCTGCTGCTGATCGGGCTGACCGGGGCGTGGTATCTGATCGAATCCCTCGGCGGCGATGCACCGGCCGCGCCGACCATGCGGCTGGCCAAGGGCGATGACCGCGCTGCCGCGGTCGACCCGGCCGCCGTCGACGCCGCTGTGCAGACCGTCCGCCAGCAATGGCCCCGCCTCGACATCCTCGGCGCCATCTCCGCACGCGATGGCGGGAGCATCCTGTTCATGGGGGAGGCCGACGCCTGGCTGGTGCGGGAACGGGCGAACAATATCGCCGTGGACCTGCGCACCGGGCACGTGATCGGCATGCATGACGGCCGTGCGCTGGGGATCCACCAGCGCATCGCCGAAATGGCTGACCCCCTGCACTTCGGCAGCTTCGGCGGTTGGTCCATCCGACTGCTGTGGTTGCTGGCCGGCACGCTGTTGACCGGCCTGTGCTTCACCGGCGTGTATCTCTACGGACTTCGCACAGTGGATTCGCTGCGATCAGCAGCCAAAAGGCGGCAGACATGAGTCATGAAAAGCTGCCCGGCCCCTGGCGCGCGGCGTGGCACGGCATGGGTCGCTGGCGCTGGCTGTGGCTGGCCCTGCTGCTGGTGTGGGCGTCGCTGGTGCCGCTTGAGGCAATGAAGTAGACGCGCTCGCCCGTCGAACAATGGCATGCTGGATGTTCGTGCAGGAGAGCAACGATGCGGATGACGGGAAATCTTCTTGCAGCCAGTGCTGTCACGCTGAAGGTCGGCGTGGTGTTCTGGGTGCTGGTGGCCTGGCGGACGCCCGGCGGTGAGCCTTGGGACGCGCCTGCGTTCTGGACCGTCGTCTATCCCATCGCACTGGGCATCGCTGCAGTGCTAGGCGCCTGTTTCCCCCGGAAGGCGTGGCTATGGGGACTGTTGCTCATGGCGCTGCAGGTGCCGGTGGTGGCCGTGATGTCCGGCGTTGGACCGTTGTTGCTCGCCGGCCTGGTGTACGCACTTGTACTGGCGGTGCCTGCGATGGCTATCGCGGCAGCAGCGGGCGCGCTGCGTCGCCGCCTGTATGGGAGGGTTTGAGACGCTCAGCGCTTCGCCGGCTGCCACCCCGCTCGCAGTGCATCCGACGCGCTGCAGAACATGCGCTCGCCGTGGCTCAGGTCGATGCTCGTGCGCGCGTAGTCCCGCTGGCCGGGCACGTGGTAGATCTTCCTGCCTTCGCGGGAGATGTTGCCCTTGATGCGGCATCCGCCCGGCGCCGGCTGCGCGGCCACCGGGGCTTGTCGTGCCGTCTGCTCACGTTTGCTGCGACGATAGTCAGCTGGCATCTGGAACGTCCCCTGCCAGAGGTTCCGCTGGTGCTGGCGCGCGTCGGCTTCGTCTGCGATGAATGCCGTCGCGTATTGGCGATACGCGACCGCCCAACCGGCGCGCACCATCCGCTGATTGACCGACTGCCCCTGTACAAAGCACTCCGCCACCACCCGACCGTAGCGGTCCGTGTCCTTGGGCTGGCAACGAACCGTCTTGTCCAGCACATAGCCGTCCAGCGCAGCAGCGGACCGTCGGCCACAGGGCCAAGCACGTCCGTCGTTGGTGGTGCATTGCTGGGCGCTTTCCGGCGCATCGATGCCCCACAGGCGGATGCGCTGCTTCGCCACGATAAGGGTGTCCCCGTCCGTGACCGTCGCGCGGCCGACCAGCTGTGCTGCCACACCAGAAAACGACGCAGAAACCAAAAACACCACCACCAGACCTTTCACCACCATCAACAACAACGTCCTTCAAGTGCACGCTCGGGAGCGAGCGCCAGTTAAAACAAGGCCGAGCACTTTAGCGGAAACGGAGACAGGACGCCGACTACATCGACAGTCCTTCACTCCCGACGTGCATTCCTGGTGTGGTCGCCTAGATATGAAACGCCGGACCTGCCGACAACGCCGACGAGCTCACCCTGACCCGGAACGCGATGAGCAGGCTGGCGAGGAGCATCACCGCCGCGGCAACGACAAGGACTGCAACGATGCCGCCCAGCCCGAACACCACGCCACCCAACGCGGCGCCCGCTGCGATGGAGGACTGCACCGCAGCGACCACCATCCCGCCGGCACTCTCGGCCTGATCGGGTACCGCACGCGCGACCCAGCTCGACCAGGCAACAGGCACGCCACCGAAGGCCAGGCCCCAGAGCGCGACCAGGATCGAAAGCCCGCCAACGCCCACCGGCAACAGCACCATGCCTAGCGCGGCGAGGCCAACCAAGGCAGGCATGATCACCAGGGTGACTTTCAGACTGCGCTCCATGAGCCAGCCGGCCAGGAGGGTGCCGACAAAGTTCGCCACACCGAATCCGAGCAGAATCAGCGCCAGGCCATCAGCGCTTATCTGCCCCAGGCTCTCCAACGTGGGTCGGATGTAAGTAAAGAGCGAGTACTGACCGGTGTGCGCCAGAACGCACCCCAGCATTCCGACTGCAATGCCTGGCCGGCGCAGGAGCCCCACCACCGACTCCGGGGTCGCCGCCTTGCGTGGGGCCATTCGGGGCAGCGTGAACCACTGGAACACAAACGTGAGCCCCCCTACCGCCGTCGCCGCCCAGAAGGCGCTGCGCCAGCCCAGCAGCCCGCCGAGGTAGCTCCCCAACGGAACCGACACCACCGTGCCGACCGCAATCCCGCTGAAGATGATGGACAGCGCGCGAGGCACGCGCTGGGGCGGCACCAACCGCATGGCCACGGCCGCTGCCATGCTCCAGAAGCCGCCCAGCGCGATGCCCAGAAGGACGCGCATCACCAGCAGCACGCCCATGCTGGACGACAACGCCACCAAGGCGTTGGAGAGGATCATCAGGGCCGTGAAACTCAACAGCACCAGGCGCCTGTCGATCGAACGGGTCAGCCGAGGCACAAGCAGGCCAGCGAACAGGGCGACTACAGCGGTGACCGTCACGGCTTGACCGGCCAGCGCCTCCGACACCCCCAGATCCGCCGCCATCGGCGTCAACAGGCTGGCAGGCAGATATTCCGCCGTGAGCAGCCCAAAGACCCCCATGGCCAGCGAAAACACGGCCACCCATGCCGATGAGGACGGCTCCCCGCTCCCCCTCGCCAACGAATCAGGCGTGTTCGCGGCATCAACTACGTTATTGCTCATCACAGATCCCAGTGCATTGGTGCAGCCGAGAGTCTAGGGAGCCAGGTCAGGATGATCTATGATTGTTCGACCTGTATTTTTGATCGAAACCCCGGGCCGCATCAGTGAGCCACGCTGCACACCCGTCCCAGTCCTCCGACCTGATCAGCGAGCTGCTGACCGGCATGCGACTGCATGGCGTTCAATACCGACGCATTCAGACCGGGCCGACCTTTGGGCTTGAATTTGCACAGAAGCCAGGCCATGCCTACTTCCATTACCTGGCCGTGGGCAATGCGATTCTTCGTGGCGCGGACGGCAGCCAACATCTTCTCTCCGCCGGGGATGTCGTGCTGCTTCCCCGCGGAGACGGCCACGCGTTGCTGTCGGGCGAGGACCATCCCGTCCAGTGTCTGGAAACGATAGACGCCGCCCCACTGGGCGACGCGGTGAGCGGGATAGACACATGCCCGAGCACCCATGCCGTGCCAAGCGCTGTGCTCTTCCACGGATGCATGGTGTTCGATCTGGGTGGCATGCAAGGGTTGAGCAAGGTGATGCCGGCGGTGATGCTGGCCGATGGCAACGCCACTCCGTTCACCGGGCTGTTGCCCATGGTCGACGCGATGAAGCGCGAGGTGTGCTCCGGACGTATTGGTTATGCGGGCATACTCGCCCGGCTGGCGGATGCAGTCGCCGCCATGATCGTTCGTGACTGGGTCGAGCGCGGCTGCGACGGCGCATCCGGTCTGGTCATGGCCCTGCGCGACCCTCGTCTATCGCTGTCGTTGCTTGCCCTGCACAGAGACCCTGGGCGTGACTGGACCGTCGAAGCGCTGGCTGCGGAATCCAACAGCTCACGGTCTGTCTTTGCAGACCGGTTCCAGGCCGTCATCGGAACCGCGCCGCTGCGATATGTGACTGAGCTGCGTATGCAATTGGCCAGTCAATGGCTGAGCCAGCAAAGCCTATCCATTGAGGTGGTGGCAGAGCGTCTTGGGTACGCGTCGCAGGCTGCTTTCAGTCGCGCGTACAAGCGTGTCATGGGGCACTCGCCTGGCGCGACTCGGCGGGGGGGGCGTCGCTTACAGGGGTGGAGGGAGGAGGTGCCGAAGCTGGTCTCGAACCGGGCCGCGCTTGCTAAATGCCGCTGAAGGCGCGGCTACCTATCAAGTTCACTCATAAGCGATCTCAGGTCGAAGACCTCAACAGAAACTTCCAACTCGAAGTTCTTCGCATACTTGCGAACCATCGAGTCCACATCAATCGAGTCTTTAGGCTCTTTTGTTACAACTACGGGCGTAAATGCAACATCCTGCGGGTCCCCGTCAGCATCCGTTTGCTTCTCTAACTCGTTTGTTTTTGTTGGAACGATGAACAAAAAAATACGATCGAACCAATTACAAGTATCGCCAGCGGTAGATATCCTTCCATGGTCACAAGCTCTTTCCTGAGAACAAGGCACATTGTCTCAGGCGGGGCATTCGCGAACAATCAGACGCCACGGGCATGAAGCGCCCCCTCCTGAGTCGGCGCTTCACTTTCTGTGCTCCAGGCACCTGCCCTCCAGTCGCCGCGGGGCGTCGCCCAGCGAGCCCCGGCTTGCCGGGATGTGGTCGGCGGGGCCCCACGCAAACTCGACCGGCACCCGGGGGATCACTGCGACTACACCTCGCCATTGGCATCAAGTCCCTAAGGGTTTGCCGTCCTGCCAGCGCCGAAGACCCGGTTCGGGAAGTCGAACAAGCAAGTCGAACAAGTCCTATATCCAAGAGTGACCTAGCGACGTGTGCGGGCCAACTCGGTTGCACGCCCAACGGTGAGCGTAGCAAGGACTCCCACGTGGGTCCTCAGACTCGCGTGCGGGGCCCTCGCCTTGTTGAGCGCTAAGACCTAATGCAGGCCAGGGGATGATTCGAAATAGTCTTCACCGACTCGGCGCACCATGCCCACCCGACCAGAGGCGGGTATGAGAACACGGAAGCACGTCACAGCTTGCTACTGTGGTAGCTCTTGCCGGTGACTATTTCTGCCGTCTGAGACCACCCGTTTCCGTCAGAGAAAGTCACCACCCCGTTCTGTAGCCGCAAGTTGGTAAGGTCGTGCTCGCGCGTAATTTCCTGGTCCGAATTGCCGTTCAGTGAGACCTTCTCACCAGGCTCGCGCGCCGTCGACCAGTAGTGCTTGTAGCTCCAGCCATATGTATCCCCATATAGGTGACTGCGGTAGGCAACTACGTAGTCCTTGTAGCCTTCGCCGCCCAGGTCTTGGCCCACAATGGCATGCGAACTCTCGGCGAAACTGCTGTTGTAACGACTCATGTCCTCAATGATGGCAGCGCTGGCTTCTTCGTCCGTCATGGCGATGGGCGGATTGTCGAGAAACGCTTGCTTGCGTTGCTCCTTACGCTCTGCCTCTGCCTTCGCGCGAAGGTGATTGTTAATTGTGCCATTGACACTTGCACGCATGCGGTTGATGTCACTTTTGCTGGCAAGCACTTGGAAGTCCGAATCACCAGACTCCACTTGGCGCACCTCGTAGTCCATCTGCAGACTTACTTCCTTGTCTTCCGGCAGGGGAATGGTGACCTTGGCGTTGCAGACGAAGGCACCTGTGCTCTTATTCTTTTCTAGAGTCACGATCTCGGTGACCGTTCCCGCGGCAAACGCCTGCAGTGACTCGGCCGTTGGCCCGACGCCGAAGGCGTTTTCCACCATGCTCTCCATTCCCGAGGTCTCGCCGGCCAGCAAGCTCAGCAGTGTCCCATGGACATCACCTGAGTTGCAGTCATGGCTGCCGCAACCAGTGAGCCCGATGACGAACACAGCGACTAACGCAAATCTCCCTTTTGACATATCCCACTCCTGATGTTTCCGATTTCTGTTGTGTACCGACTTACTGACGACAGGCAGTCGCCATAGCGCGGCTAAGCTGGTTAACGGCGGAGGAGCATTGAACTTTAGGCACTTCTATACCGGCGCGGAGCCATTCTTCGATTCGCCGCCCACTGATCGAGCAATGGCACAGACTCGTTGACCTGCCGCACCCACGGCGCTCGAAGCAGGTTGAATGACCGTCCCAGCTGGTAGCACATCGTGCGGCTGCCGGCGTCATCCAACACCCCAACGGGCATCAGAAGCGCGGCATTAGCGGCACGATCCGCTGCGGATGCAGAAGCGCGACCTTCACCGCCTCTTGGGCTTGCAAACGCTTCTTGCAAACGTCATTAAAGAGGATTATGTTTCTCCTCAGGCGACGGCCCGAGTTGTGAGCGACTCCAATCCGTGTTTCACCCCCAACGCATACCCATGTCAACGCTTGGCAAACGCCAACGGAGGCAGACGTAAGCGCTCACCTGCCCCGTTTGATAGGACTTTGCCAAATGACACCTGATATCTATTCGCGCCCGGCCTTTCTAGCCGAGACTGCGTTTCTTTCCTCTGGACTGCCGCTGAAGAAGGGGCAGATCCGCGAACTGATCGCAGCCGTCCATGGCTATCGCTCCCTTGCGGCGATGCAGGCCGAGGAACCCTTGCACGGGCCGATCGAGCCCCGCCACACCTTGGTGTTGATCGACAAGCCCTCGGCTTTGTTGAGAAGCGCAGACCTGCTTCCTGACCATGATGCCGATCGCATCGTTGGGACCCTCATTGAGGTGCTTCAGCGCCACGCCACCCCCGAGCATTTTTACTTGCGGCACAGGGCTGACTTGCCAGATGCCCTCGTCACCTTGGGCAGAATCTGCGCTTTGGCTGACCCTGCCATGGCTGGAGTCGTTGATGATTTGGAGGAACGGGTCGATGCCTCCATCAAGCAGTGGCGGCCAAGTGGCGTGGGCAGTGGTTATCCCGGCGAGGAGATCCTGCGGAAGATGCAGGCCAACGGAGGGCCGGTCCGCATTCTTGAGAACCGGGTGGATGATCACGTGGCCGGATTGCTCGTGCGGCTTTCTGGCACGTATGAAGACGCCGCCAATGAGAGTGGAGTGATCGATGTCCACGTTGTGTTTAAACAGCGAACCGACCACATATTCAACCGCCTCACCGCTGGGTCGCTGTTCACGCCTGGCCGCGATCACTGGATGGATATGAATGCCCACACTCCGGGGCTGGTCGGGCAGTGACTTCCAACGATGCAATGGCTTTTTAAGCGTGGACCCAGAACCATGGCCATAGGTGCTTTCGGAAAGTTGCTGCACCTTCTCGCGAGAGACTTCAGTGTTTCGCAGCCGAGCCGCTAACGCATTAGACAATGTCGGCGATGACCGCCTTCTCACTGAAGCTGTACGAATTACATAGGGACGCGAAAAGCGATGGGAATCAAGGAAGAGTTCAAGAAGTATGGCGCGAAGCTGGACAACATGCGCTGGTCTGTCTCAGCAATTGCGACGAAGCCTCGGCAGGCCGTGATTACCGTCTGGGAAGACCGCTTTCCCAAGAAGGGGAACAAACGGACTTACCGCATTGACACCTCTGGGTGGACGAATCGCGCCGGCCGGACTGGGACTCTCACCCATCTCGCAACCGCTTCCGAGAAGGGGCTTCCTGTCCGTATGGTGATGGTGCGGTGGGCGGACAAGCAAAAAAAGCGCAAGGACTTCGAGGCCCGCACTGAGTGGACCGGCTACGTTCAAGAAGTGAACGAGAGCATCTTCTCCGTCGTCTTTGAGAAAACTGACGCAGAGTCCGGCGAGCCCACAATAGAGGAACGGCTTGTCTTAGCAGCCGAGGCAGGCGCTGAGTTCCTCACGCCTCCAATCGACTCGAGCGAAGATGCCCGCCAGTGGGTACTGACCACCATCGCAATGCGCCGCGGCCAAGCTGGGTTCCGAACGAAGTTGCTCAAGGCCTATGGCGGTAGGTGCGCGATCACAGGCTGCGACGTTACGGCAACATTGGAAGCAGCGCACATCCTGCCATTCCGTGGCGACCATACGAATACCGTCAACAACGGCTTGTTGCTCCGTGCTGACATACACACCCTTTTTGATCTTGGCTTGATCTGGATTGACGCCGATATCAAGACGCAGGTCGCGACCTCGCTGATCGGCACCAGCTACGCGGATCTTCGTGGTCGAGCGCTCTCAGCGCCTGCCAAGAAGTCCAACGCCCCTCGTCAGCAGTATTTGGCAGAACATGCAGAGGCTGCACAGGCAAAACATCCCCGTAAGTCTCGGTAGGGCATCACGCCATCTGGCGACAACCGCATAGGTGATGCGCATGCAAGCGTTTCCTCGACATGCTTCCTGCCTTCTCGTGGACCCAAATCAGGATTTCAATTTCAAATTAATGATTTAAGGGTCAGTGGCGGAGAGAGTGGGATTCGAACCCACGGAAGGAATGACCCTTCGCCGGTTTTCAAGACCGGTGCCTTAAACCGCTCGGCCATCTCTCCGTATCGGCAGCGCTTCCGCGCCCCGCGTGCCCAGGTCATTGCAACCCAGGCAACCGGTCGGGGCAGCGCCCCGTCCGGCATGGCTCCCCGGCATGGGCCGGGGGTCGCATTCTCGCATTTCAGGTGGGATTTGCCCACCCGCCAGCGGTCGGGCTCAGCCCGCATCCACCGCCAAGGCACCCAAGGCACTTGCCTTGATCTTCTCCTTGGCCCGCTCGCACGCGCCACCGCAGTCCAGGCGCGAAGCCTCCAGCTGCGGCGGCAGGTGTTCGGCCAGGAAGTCGATGAACACGCGCACCGCCGGCAGCAGACCGCGGCGGGAGGCGAAGACGGCGTGGCAGATGCCCTGCGGCAGCGACCAGTCCGGCAGCACTACTTCCAGTTCGCCGTTGCGCACGGCGTCGGCACAGACGGTTTCCGGCAGCATGGTGATGCCGAAGCCGTCCTTGACCATGCTCTGCAGCAGCGGGAAATCGAAACCGGCCACGCGCGGCTGCAGGTCCACGCGGCGGACCGCGCCCTCGGGGCCGTGCAGTTCCCAGCGCTGACGGGCTTCGTCTTCGCTGATGCTCAGGGTGACGTGATTGGTCAGCTCGTCCGGGTCTTTCGGGCGGCCGGCGCGATCGAGGTACTTGGGGCTGGCCACCAGCAGTTCCTGCACCTGGCCGAAGCTGCGCATCACCAGGCTGCCATCGTCATCCAGGCGAGAGCGCACGCGCAGGGCGACGTCGTAGCCTTCGTTGATGATGTCCACGCGGCGGTTGCTGATGTTCAGCTGCAGCCGCACCTTGGGGTACTGCGCCAGGAAGATCGGCAGCAGCTTGGGCAGCTGCATCTGCGCGAGCGAGACCGGCACGCTGGCGCGGACGAGGCCACGTGGCTCGGCGCTGAGGCGGTCGACCACCTCACGCGCGGCCTGGGCCTCGGCGAGCATGGTCTGCGCGTGGCGATGCACGCTGGTACCGACGTCGGTCACCGCGAAGCGGCGCGTGGAGCGCTGCAGCAGGCGGACGCCCAGATCGGTTTCCAGCTGGCTGATACGGCGGCTCAGGCGGGATTTGGGGATGCCGAGCGCGCGTTCTGCTGCGGCGAAACCACCATGATCCACCACCATGGCGAAGTAGTAGAGGTCGTTGAGGTCTTGCATACCAAAGTTCCAGATATAGAACAATACGTGGTATTCAACCACCTTTATTCCAAACAGGCAACAACCTAACCTGATCTCCGTCGGCGGCATCTACCGCCCCTCCCCCAGAATCAGGTGATTGCCATGAAGCTTCTTCACATCGACGCCAGCGTGCTTGGCGAAAACTCGGTCTCCCGCCAGCTCTCCGCCGCCGTGGTCCAGCAGTGGCGCGACCAGGTCCCGGGCCTGGAGGTGAGCTACCGCGACCTCGATGCCCAGCCCGTTGCGCACCTGCGCAGCTCGTCCCTGGCCCAGTCCGACCCGGCCGAGGTAGCCGATGCCGAGCAGGTGCTGGAGCAGTTCCTGGCGGCCGACGTGGTGGTCATCGGCTCCCCAATGTACAACTTCAGCGTCGCCTCCACCCTCAAGGCGTGGATTGACCGCCTGGCCGTGGCCGGGCGCACCTTCAAGTACACCGAGAACGGCCCGGTGGGCCTGGCCGGCGGCAAGCGCGTGATCGTGGCCAGCAGCCGCGGCGGCCTGCACACCGGCGCCCCGACCGATTTCCAGGATCCGTACCTGCGCCAGGTCTTCGCCTTCTTCGGCATCGACAACGTCGAATTCGTGCGGGCCGAGGGCATCGCCTACTCGCCGCAGCACCGCACCGACGCGATTGCCCAGGCCCTGGCCGCGCTGCCGCAGCCGGAAGCACTCGCCGCAGCCTGATCCACGCGGGACCCACACCGTTCCCTCCCCCTCGTCGTGACGGTGTGGGTGTGGCAGAGATGGCCCCTTCCGGGGCCATCTTTTTTTTGAACGCGGCCCCGCCCTACTGGAGTTCGCAGTCGCGTGTCACCGGTGATCCCAGGATCATGCCGTTGCCCGTGCAGGCCGCGAGCACAGTGTCGCCTTTGCCGAGCGCGCCGGCCTCTTCCCTGGAGAGGCCGGAGATCATCACCTGGTTGACGCTTCCGGCCTTCAGCTGCACCTGCGGCTTATCCATCAGATCTGTCTGGATGCTGGCAACTTCACCTGAGATCAGCAGTCGCTTGCCTTTGTACAGGACGTCGGCGGCGACCTCATTGGCCTCGTAGTCCCGATAGAGCTGGCGCGCCGTGATTTCGACAGGCGCGACGGGCGCGACCGCGGTGTCCTGCTGGCTACCCTTGTCCGCGTGGGTCTGGGCATCGGGCGCCGGCTGACTGATCGCGCTGACGGCGCCGGCGAATACCACGACGCCCACGAGGTAGACCACCGGGGAGGCGACAAGGGACAGCAATAGCTGGGCGACGCCTTTGCCGGCGCCGCCCTTGGCCATCGCCACGACGGCCAGGATGAAGGCGACCAGATTGAGCGGCCAGCCGAGGAACATCCCGAGCCCCGGAAACGGGATCAGGAAGCACAGCCAGGCGATGCCCAGCATCAGCCATGCAGCGATGCCGGCGGGATTTGAGGATGGGAGGGGTGCAGCCGCTGTATTCACCGGGCGTCCTGTGGAAGTAGAGGTCAGTGCCCAGCCTGTTCGCTGTGTGCCGCAGGAAATGGGCGTCGATCACACCGCGACGTGAGGGCCGTGCGGGCCGCCCACCGGATGCTCAATCCACGAAGCCCCGTGCCTGCCGTCTCTGCGGCCCTCCACGCCGCGTGCCGCCCACTCGGCCGTCAACTTCTCCTACATGTAATCAAGGCACTTTCTGACCTGCCCCTCTTCCTTTCTGGAAGCCGCACCGATGACGCAATCAACGCTGCGGCGTCGCGGGAATGGCCGCTAAGCTGGGGGCCCTTTGCACACAGCTGATTCCGCATGGATTACCGCGTCGTCCAGACCCACCGCAGCGAGTTCCCCCACCCGATCACCCTGCAGCCCGGCGATCCGCTGCAGGTCGGCGAGCGCTACCAGGGGCCCGAAGGCTGGGACAACTGGTATCTGTGCGAGACACCGGGCCAGGCTGCAGGCTGGGTACCGGCGCAGGTGATCGGCAGGAACGCGCAGGGCGATGCGATGGCGGCCGAGGCTTACTGTGCGCGCGAACTGGATGTGGACGTGGGCCAGCACGTGCGCGGTGAGCGCGTGCTCAACAGCTGGGTGTGGTGCGAGCTGGTTGGCGGCACCACGTCCGGCTGGGTGCCGCTGGGCGTGTTGGCGCCGATGACGGACGGGTAGAGCCACCCCATGGGTGGCTGCAGGTGATGCATGACCGGAACGGCAGCCACCCATGGGGTGGCTCTACCGGGGCGCCAACAAAAAACCCGCCGTTCGGCGGGTTTTTTCATGCGTCACGGCGCTGGATCAGCCGATGACGTCCATGCCGCCCATGTAGGGCTTGAGCACGTCCGGCACGGTGATGCTGCCGTCGGCGTTCTGGTAGTTCTCCATCACCGCGATCATCGCGCGGCCAACCGCCACGCCCGAACCGTTGAGCGTGTGCAGCAGCTCGGGCTTGCTGGTCTCCGGGTTGCGCCAGCGGGCCTGCATGCGGCGCGCCTGGAAATCACCGCAGTTCGAGCACGAGGAAATTTCGCGGTAGGTGTCCTGCGAGGGCAGCCACACTTCCAGGTCATAGGTCTTGGTGGCCGAGAAGCCCATGTCGCCGGTGCACAGCAGCACCTTGCGGTACGGCAGGCCGAGCTTTTCCAGCACGACTTCCGCACAGCGGGTCATGCGCTGGTGCTCTTCATCGCTCTGCGCCGGGGTGCACGCGGCGACCAGCTCCACCTTCTCGAACTGGTGCTGGCGGATCATGCCGCGCACGTCGCGGCCGCCACTGCCGGCTTCGGCACGGAAGCACAGCGAATGGGCGGTCATGCGCAGCGGCAGCTGCTCGGCGTCGATGATCTCGTCGCGCACGATGTTGGTCAGCGGCACTTCCGAGGTCGGGATCAGGTAGCGCGTGGATTCGCCCACGGCCGTCTTGAACAGATCGTCCTCGAACTTCGGCAGTTGGCTGGTACCGCGCAGCGACTCGGCATTGACCAGGGCGGGCACGTTGGTTTCTTCATAGCCGTGCTCGCCGGTGTGCAGATCTAGCATGAACTGCGCCAGCGCGCGGTGCAGGCGGGCGATCGGGCCACGCAGCACGGTGAAGCGCGATCCGGACAGCTTGGCCGCGGTCTCGCCATCCAGCCAGCGGTTGCGGGCGCCGAGCTCGACGTGATCCAGCACCGGGAAATCGAACGCGCGCGGGGTGCCCCAGCGCTTCTGTTCGACATTCTCGGATTCATCCTTGCCGGCCGGCACATCCTCGGCGGGCAGGTTCGGAATGCCCAGCGCGATCGCTTCGATCTGCTCGCGCAGCGCATCCAGGGCCACTTCCGAGGCCTTCAGCTCATCGGCGAACGCGGCCACTTCGGCCATGATCGCCGAGACGTCTTCGCCCTTGGCCTTGGCCTGGCCGATGGCCTTGGAACGGCTGTTGCGCAGGCTCTGCAGCTCCTGCGTGCGCACCTGGATGCGCTTGCGATCGGCTTCCAGCGACTCCAGCCCGGAGACATCCAGCTCGAAACCGCGCGAGGTGCGCAGGCGTTCGGCAAGGTCGGCGGGCTGTTGGCGGAGCAGGGCTGGATCGAGCATGGCGGCAGAGGGGTCTACGGATTCGGAGGGGGATTATCGCCTGTTATGCGTTTTTCTGCCGCCGGTTCATCCCGGGCGTGGCAGAATCGCGGTGATCCATACGGTATGCCCCATGTCTGCTCCCCGCTCGACTTCTGGCAAGAACATCACCTTCCACCTGCCCCGCCGCAGCCTCGTGATCGCCGCGATCGCCTTCGGCGTGGGCCTGCTGCTGTTCCTGGTGGTATGGCTGAGCAGCCGCAACAACGACTTCTACAAAGCCGACCCGGCCGCGCAGACCCCCGCCCAGGTGGCCGAGGTGGTGCCGCTGCCCGAGCCTTTGGCCGCTGCCGCCGGCTCCAGCGACATGCCCGACGCCAAGGCCCCGCCGGTCAACGAGGAAAAGCCGCAGCTGGTGGAGACGGCCCCGCCGCCGCCGCCGGCCGCCCCGGCTGCGCCCCCCGCACCCGCCGCGCCCACGGCCATGGCGCCGAGCGACCGCCCGCAGCCGATTGCTGACCAGTCGCCGCCGCCGAGCTACCCGCCGGCCGCCTTGCGCCGCGGTGACAGTGGAACGGTGGTGGTGCGCGTGGATGTGGATGCCACCGGCTATCCTTCGGCCGTGACGTTGATCCAGCGCAGCGGTTCACGCGATCTTGACCGCGCAGCGTCCGATGCGGTGCGTCGCTGGCGTTTCCAGCCGGCGCAGAACAACGGTGTGCCAGTGCCTGGCAGCCTGGAAGTGCCGTTCGACTTCACGCCGCGGTGATTCATCGCCGCCACGTGCGGCGATTGTGCAACGGCTCAGCAAACTGAACCTCGATGGGAATGCAGTCGTCGCGTTGACGGTGCGCTGACACATCCGCAACCGTGTCCGGGCAAGACTGCGGGTGTCACATCGACACCAGGAGTCAGCCATGAGTGTTACCCATGCCCCGGACATGCCCCGCTCGCCGCAGCATCAGCGCGACGTGATCGATGAGCCCGCCCATCGCCGTACGTCACCCTGGTTGTGGGTGGCGTTGATCGTCGCGATGTTCGCCGCTGCGCTGGTGTGGCTGCGTTATGCCGCCCCGGGCGATACCAACGAGGCGCCGGTGGGCCAGCGCATGTTGCCCGCTACCGAGACCGCACCGGTGGCGACCACGCCGGCACCCGCTGCGCGCCAGGCCGCACCGGCCGCCGAGCAGCGCAAGGCGACGCCGGCCGTACGCAACCGTGAGGCCCGCCCGCTGGCGAGCAATGCCAAGCCGGTCTACCCGCGTACGGCGCTGCGCAGCGGCGTGCAGGGCAGCGTGGTGGCCAGCCTCAACGTGGATACCCGTGGCCAGGTGACCGACGCCAACATCGTGCAGCGCAGCGGTACGCGTGATCGCGATCTGGATCGTGCGGTGCTGACCACCGTGCGCGACTGGAAGTTCGAGCCGGCGATGAATAACGGCCGCGCAGTGGCGAGCGTGGTGCGCGTCCCGGTGGACTTCCGTACGGAGCGCTAAGCGGATGCACTGCGGCGGAAACGAAAAGGGAGGCCAATGGCCTCCCTTTTTTGTTGTGCGAAGCACCGCCTCCGCGCGAGGTCAGGGTAGTGCCGCGCGCGCTGCCCGGCAACCACGCATACCTGACATCTGGAAGCAGCAGCCCGGCAGAACCCGGCGCTACCTCAGCCGGCGCGAAGCCCGAAACCCGCACCGGTCGCCAGGCCATCGAAATCCGGGAAGGACGTCGCCACGTTGGCGATGTCATTGACCCGCACTTCGCCGCTGCTGAGCTGGCCGGCAATCGCGAAGGCCATCGCGATGCGGTGGTCGCCGTGGCTCTCGATGGTGCCGCTGCCAAGCACGGCGCCGCCGTGGATCGTGGCGCCATCATCGGTTTCATCGACCTGCACGCCCAGCGTGCGCAGGCCCGTCGCCATTGCGGCCAGACGATCCGATTCCTTGACCCGCAATTCGGCCGCACCGCGCACCACGGTGTTGCCCTGTGCCGCCGCCGCCGCGACGAACAAGGCCGGGAACTCATCGATCATGTCCGGCACCAGTGCTTCGGGAATCTCGGCACCGTGCAGCGGTGCGTAGCGCACCACCAGATCGGCCACCGCTTCCCCACCCTGCTCGGCATGGTTTTCTTCGGTGATGTCCGCGCCCATCAGGCGCAGCGCCGCGAGCAGCCCGGTACGGCGCGGGTTGAGGCCCACCGCACGCAGGCGCAGCTCGGAGCCTGGGATCACGCTCGCCGCCACCAGGAAGAACGCCGCCGAGGAGAAATCGGCCGGCACCACGATATCGGTCGGGCGCAGCCGCTGGCCGCCACGCAGGCGTGCCTTGCCCGGCGAAAACTCGATATCCACACCGAATGCACGCAGCATGCGTTCGCTGTAATCGCGGGTCGGGTGCGGCTCGGTGACAGACGTTTCGCCATCGGCATACAGACCGGCCAGCAGCACGGCGGATTTGACCTGCGCGCTGGCCACCGGCGAGGCGAATGCAATGCCGTGCAGCGTTTGGCCACCATGCACCCGCAGTGGCGGGGTGCCATCGGCCTCGGTATCGATCTTCGCACCCATCTCGGCCAGCGGACCGGTCACGCGGCGCATCGGGCGGCGCGACAGCGATTCGTCGCCGACCATCACCGAGTCAAACGGCTGTGCAGCCAGCAGCCCGGCCAGCAGACGCATGCCGGTGCCGGCATTGCCGCAATCCAGCGGGGCGCCCGGTGCCTTCAGGCCATCCACGCCGACGCCGTGCACGATGCGCTGCGAGGGCGACGGGGTGTCGATGCGCACGCCCATCTGCGAAAAGATCGCGGCGGTGGCGCGGGTGTCTTCGCCCTCCAGGAAGCCATCGATGCGCGACACGCCATCGGCCAGCGCGGCAAACATCACCGAGCGGTGCGAGACGGACTTGTCACCGGGAATGATCAGGCTGCCCTGCAGGGGCTGGCCCTTGTGGGCGATCCAGTACGGAGATGCGGTCATCGGGAATCCTAGGGGGCGGGCCGCCGCAGCGGCGATGCAACGGTGTACGGGAGGGGCCACAGCGCCCACACGGGCGCCGGGCCGGGCGCAGCGCGCGAGGCGGCTGCGCCGTTCGGATCAGGGCACGGCGACCGGATAGGAGCCGAGGATCTTGATCTGCGCCGAGTGGGCTTTCAGTTCGGCCAGGGCCGCCTGCATCGCCTCGTCGTCGACATGGCCGGCCAGATCGATGAAGAAGCCGTACTCCCACTTGGCGTTGTGCGAGGGGCGCGACTCGATCCGGTTCATGCTGATGCCATGCCGCGCGAACGGGCTGAGCACGTCGAACAGTGCACCGGGCTTGTCGTGGATGAACACCAGCACCGAGGTGCGGTCGTGGCCGGAGGTGGGGAAGATGTTGCGGCCGATGACCAGGAAGCGCGTGGTGTTGTCCGCATCGTTCTGGATCGGCTTGGTCACCACCTTCTTCAGGCCGTACACATGCCCGGCACTCTCGCCGCCGATCGCCGCGGCGTCATCGGCATTGCGGGCGCGGCGCGCGCCTTCGGCGTTGCTGGAGACCGGAATCTTCTCGGCCTTGGGCAGGTTGGCGCGCAGCCACGAGGAGGTCTGCATGAACGACTGCGGGTGGCCATACACGCGCTCGACATCCTCCAGCCGACCACTGCGCGACATCAGGTACTGCTGCACGCGCAGCTCCACTTCGCCACAGATCTTCAGGTTGGAGGTCAGGAACATGTCCAGGGTGATCTGGATGGTGCCCTGCCCCGAGTTCTCCACCGGCACCACGCCGAAATCGGCGTTGCCCGCTTCCACTTCCTGGAAGACTTCCTCGATGCTGGCCAGCGGCAGACCCAGCGCCGAGCGCCCGAAGTGCTTGAGCACGGCCTGCTGGCTGAAGGTGCCTTCCGGACCGAGGTAGCCGATCTTCAGTGGCTCCTGCTGGGCCAGGCAGGCCGACATGATTTCGCGGTAGACGTGGACCAGCACTTCATCGCTGAGCGGGCCCTCATTGCGGTCCACCACCATGCGCAGCACCTGCGCTTCGCGCTCGGGGCGGTAGTAATCCACGGCGGCAGCGAGCTTGCCCTTGGCCTTGCCGACCTGGTGGGCGAAGTTGGCGCGCTCGGCGATCAGCGCCTGGATGCTGCGGTCGATATGGTCGATCTTGGCGCGCACGTCCGACAGCACGGGCGCGGCAACGGCCGGCGCGGCATCGCGCTTGGCGGCCTTGGCCTTCTTCGCGGGGGCAGCCGCCTTGGGCGGGGTCGGCGCTGGCTTGGCAGCCTTGGGCTTGGCGGGTTTGGTGGCCATCTGGGTTCCAATTGCGGTGGGGCGGCGAGCGCCCCGGGAAAAACGAATGCGTCAGCCGTTGCGCTGCTGGAAATCGCGCATGAAGGCGGCCAGCGCCTGCGCGCCCTCCACCGGCATGGCGTTGTACAGCGAGGCGCGGATGCCGCCGACCGCCTTGTGGCCCTTCAGCGCCAGCAGGCCGGCCGCTTTGGATTCACTGACGAAACGCGCGTTGAGCGTGTCATCCGGCAGGAAGAACGGGATGTTCATGCGCGAGCGTGCGGCCGGGACGACTTCATTGCGGTAGAAGCCGCCGGACTGGTCGATCGCCCCGTAGATCAGGCCCGACTTGACCGCGTTGCGGCGGGCGAATTCTTCCACGCCGCCTTCGGCCAGCATCCACTGGAACACCAGCCCGGCCAGGTACCAGTTCCAGGTCGGCGGGGTGTTGAGCATGGAATCGCGCGCGACGTGCGAGCGGTAATCGAAAATGTCCGCACGCGGCTGGCCGCTGCGCTCGAGCAGGTCGCGGCGCACGATCACCACCGAGACGCCGACCGGGCCGAGGTTCTTCTGCGCGCCGGCATAGATCAGGCCGTACTGGCTGACATCCAGCGGCTCGCTGGCGATCGAGGAGCTGAAATCGGCGAACAGCGGCACGTCACCCACGTCCGGGGTGTCACGGAACTCGACACCATGGATGGTTTCGTTGGCGGTGATGTGCACGTAGGCCGCGTCATCGGAGAGCTGCCAGCTGGCGCGCGCCGGGATGTCGTGGAAGCCATTGGCTTCGCTGCTCGCGGCGACGTTGACCGTGACGTAAGGGCTGACCTGCTTGATCGCGGTCTTGCCCCAGTGCCCGGTGAGCACGTAATCCACGGTCTGCCCGGGCTGGGCGAAGTTGAGTGCGAGCAGGGCCTGCTGGGTGGTCGCGCCACCGGCCAGGAACAGCACCGCGTAGTCGTCCGGGATGCCGATCAGGCGACGCAGATCGGCCTCGGCCTGGGCGGCGACGGCCATGAACTCCGGGCCGCGGTGGCTCATTTCGACAATGGAGGCGCCCGCGCCGTTCCACTCCAACATCTCTTCCTGCGCCTGGCGCAGGACCGATTCCGGCAACGTTGCAGGGCCGGCACTGAAATTGAACGCGCGCGTCATGTCACACCTATGGGGCAAGACCCCTAGTATGCCGCAGCGCACCAGCCTTTAGGCCTTGCAGGACAAGGCGAATTTGGTTGCAAACGAATCTATCCAGGGTCCGGCTGTCTGCCAGAGCCACCGCCATATGTCTGGAGGCGAGCCCCCTGAGTCAGGGGGCGCCGCGACGGGGCGGGGTCTGGAAGCAATGTCACGCGGGGCCCGTGGTTTGCGTAGCAAATCACGGGGCGTCAGCGCGGATGCGATGACGTTTACCGCGCCCCGAACCAGAGTAGGCCGCTGAGCGCTGCGGCCAGCAGCAACGCACTGGCCAACAGCCACGGCCAGCGACTCACCCGTTTGGGCGCAGCCACCGGTTCCGGGCGCTGGCGTGCCTCGAAGCCGTCGTCCTCTTCGTCGATCACGATGCGCTTGCGGCCGTCGTGTGGGACTTCGAGCACGAAGCGGTGCTGGGCATCGAAGACCAGCTGATCGCCCGGCTGCAGCCAGCAATGGCGAACGGTGACGCCATTGACCCGCGTGGACTCGCCGGCGCCCAGGTCGCGCAGCAGCAGGCGCTCCCCATGCTGCTCCAGGCGGGCGTGTTGTTCGGCGAAGGCAGGGTCGTCGATGACGATGTCCGCCTCCGGCCCCCGCCCGATCACGCGCGGACGATCCAGGGTGAAGCTGCGCCCGTGGTGCTGGCCGCCGACCCCGCGCAACAGGCGCTGGTCGTCGCCGCCATCATCGCTGCGTGGCGGCGCGTGCGCGACAGCTTCGCAATCGCCCTGCACCACCATCTCCACGCCGTCGGCGTAGACGGCGTCGCCGGCGCGCAGCAGCGCCATCCGGCGCACCGGGCGGCCGTTGACGTGGATGCCGCGGATGCCGTTGGCGACCTGCAGCCACAGGCCGCGGTCATCCAGGCAGAACTGGGCCAGCAGCAAGGTGCCGGGGGCGTCATCGCAAAGCCGGACGGTGCCCGATGCATGACGCACGATGCGCCGCACCCCGGGCCGCAGGGGCTGGTCGGGATGTTGGCGTTGAGTAAAGTGAACTAGCAGGTTCTGCACGCGGCGCAGCCTAGCAGGTTGAATGTCAGGGAAGAAGAAGTGTGACGCAGACCTTGGAGTTGTGCCTGAGGATGCGCACAATGCACGCCCAAATCCGCGCCGTTGTCCGCCAGGAGGCTGTATGTCCACCATCGATATCCGTCACGCCCACTCCCTGCCCGCCGAAAATGCGCGCAAAGCCATCGAAGAAGTCGCCGCCAAACTGTCCGAGCGTTTCGGTCTGCAGTCCAACTGGGTGGGCGACGTGTTGAATTTCAGCGGCTCCGGCGTGGACGGCGCGATCGCGCTGCAGCCCGGCCAGGTGCAGGTCACCGCCAAGCTCGGCTTCCTGCTCTCGGCCATGAAGGGCATGGTGGAAAGCGAGATCCAGCGCGTGTTGCAGGAAAAGCTCGGCTGAACCGACGCCCGGCCCGGCGCTGCACAGGCGCCGGCCATCACACCGCTTGAAGCCGGCGATGCATACGATCCAAGGGTGTCCACCCAAGGGATCGCCCCATGCATTCACCCAACGACTTCGACGATCGCATCCCCGGCGAGAAGCCCTCGCTGCAGGATCAGGCCGAGCGCTTCTCGCGCAAGCTGACCGATTCGGCCCAGCAGATATGGCTGGCGGGTCTGGGCGCCTTCGGGCGTGCGCAGGCCGAAGGCAGCCGTGTCTTCGACAACCTGGTCAAGGAAGGCGAGAACATCGAGGCCCGCAACCGCGAGCAGACCGGCGATACACCGCGCTGGCGCGACAATGTCGAGGAACACCTCGGCGAGGCCCGTGAAAAGGCCAGCGGCACCTGGGACAAGGTCGAGAAGGCCTTCGATGACCGGGTCCAGGGCGTGCTGAAGCGTCTGCACATCCCGACCGCCGAGGATGTCGCCGCGCTCAATGCCCGGATCGATGCGCTCAACACCCGGGTCAACCGTGCCGAGGCCCGCAACGCCTCGCCGTCGGCCGATCCGTCGCCGGGTACGCACCAGTCGCCGACCTCCGACGCCTGACTGAACTGATCCGACCACGTTTGTTGCAAAGCAGCACGACTTTGTTGACAATCGAAATCGACCCGCCAATCGCTTCCACCGCCGTTTGTTCCCTCCCCTCACGGCTCTGGATTGGCGGGTTTTTTGTGGGCGCTGCTACCGCAAGGCCCCGCAAAGTGAGACGGCCGTCACCGACGTGACCGCCGGATGCGAACCGGCTCGAAAACGACGCGCCGCTGACGTGCAAAGGCGCATATAAACTGTCTATCGCACTTCCCTGTTCATATCCCCCTGCATGCTCTCCTGGATTCTGGCCCTGCTGTTGGCCCTCATCGTCTGGTTCCTGGCCACGGCCTACTTCTGGCTGATCAAACGGAAGCGCAAGGAGACCCAGCTCGGCCTGAATGCCTTGGCCGGCATGCACTGGCGCGAGTTTTCCCTGATCGTGCGGCGCGCGATGCACGAGCAGCGCGGGCTGCAGGACGTGCCGGACGAGGCCGTGGACAGCCGCGAACCCCGTAGCGATTTCCTGATGCACGACGGGCCGCAGCGCTGGCTGCTCTCCTGCAAGCACGGGCGCGCCTACCGGATCGGCACGGCGGCGGTGAACGAACTGGGCGCCGCCGCGCGCCTGGCCGGTGCGCGTGGCGGCATCCTGATCACCGAGGGCAAGGTCGAGCGCGATGGACGCATCGCCGCTGAAAAACAGAGCGTCGAGGTCCTCGATGGCCCGCTGCTGTGGCCGTTGCTGAAACCCTACCTGCCGGGCGACATGGAGGCCCGTGTCGAGGCCGGTGCCCGTGGCGAAGCTCTCCGCCGTATCTCGATCGCGGCACTGGGCGCGGCGACGCTGGGCCTGATGGTCGGGCTGGGCTCGCTGACCGCCGGGCTGGAAACGGAGTGGGCCGACGACGAAACCGGGGTGGCCGCGCCGGCTGCAGCAAAAGCACCCGCGCCGGCCGGCACCCAGCCCACGCCTGCGACACCGGCCCCCGCGGCCCCCGAGACCGCTGGCCGCGCCGCCGACGCCGCCCCGCCTGCAATGGAAGCGAACCCGGACGACGCCACGCTGGACCGCTATCAGCAGGAACTGTCACGCAACGTGGCCAGCCGCCCCGGCGTGGCCAGTGGCATCTGGCTGACCCGGCAGACGCTGGCGATCAACCGCACCGGCGAAATCGATGCGATCTGGCCGCTGATCTGCGAGGAAGTGACCCGCTACCCGGCGCTGCGCACCGTGCGCATCCAGCTCAACCCGCGCCCCGGCGTGGATGAGCCGGTCCGCTGGCGGCAGTGCACCACACTGTAAGGCTCAGCGCGCGCCCGGCGAGAAACGGGCAACCAGATCGTAGGCATCGCCCAGGAACATCTGCCGCACGCAGGTGATCGGCTGCTCGCCGCGCCAGGTAAGGCGGTCGATGACCAGGCACGCCGTGCCGGGTTTGACCTGCAGCAGCGTGGCGGCCGCCTCATCCGCGCCCCAGGCACTGATCCGGTGCTGGGCGCGTGTCCACGAGACGTTCTGCAGCAGCCAGCTGCCCGGCGCCGTGGTCTCGAAATCCACCGCCAACACCTCCGGCACGCCGACCGGGCTGATCAGGCGGTGCTCCAGCGCCAGCGGCCGGCCATCGGCCAGGTGCAGGCAGCGGATCGCCAGCAGCTTCTCGCCGCCGGCCAGGGTGGTTTCCTCCGCTACCTGCTCGCGCGGTCGCCGGTAGGCACGCTCCAGCAGCTGGTAGCCATAGACGTGCCCGCGCGCTTCCACCGCCATCGCGATGTCGGGAATCTCCAGCGCCACCTGTTCCAGGTGCGGCGGCTGGCGCGCGACGAACGAGCCCGCACGGCGGCGGCGCTCGATCATGCCGCTCTCGGCCAACGCGGTCAGCACCTTGTTCACGGTCATCCGCGAGCAGCCGTACTGCTCCATCAGCTCGTGTTCGTAGGGGATGCGGAAGCCAGGCTCCCACTGTCCACTGAGGATGCGGCTTTCCAGATCAGCACGGATGCGCTGATTGAGGGTTGCTGCTTTCTTGCCCGTCACTCTGGATTCCTGCATGGGAGGGTCTGATCAGACCCTCAACAACGGTCGAAGTGCCGCGGCGAACCGTGCGGCCACCGCCTCGCGTTGCGGGTGGCGACCATCACGGACCCACTGGCGCCCTTGGCGCCACACCGATCGCACGGCGCCATTACGTGCGGCGAACACCCAGCTGTCAAGCAAGGCGTCGCCGTCGCGGGCGATCAGCGCCGGGTGATCCGGATCGAGTTCGACCAGGTCGGCCGGCGCACCGGCCTGCAGCCCGGTGGTCACGCCCAGCGCCTGCGCAGCACCGTTCAACGACTGTTCGTACAGCCAGCGGCCGGTGGACTGACCATCGCCCGGGGCCAGCACATTGCGCCCGCGCAGTTGCAGGCGCTGGCCGTACTCGAGCAGGCGCAGTTCTTCGGCCGCGTCGATCAGCACGTTGGAATCCGAGCCCACGCCGAACCGGCCACCGGCACGTGCGAAGGCCTGCATCGGGAACAGGCCGTCACCCAGGTTCGCCTCGGTGATCGGGCACAGCCCGGCCACCGCACGGCTGGCGACGATCTGCTGCATCTCCGCTTCGGTGATGTGGGTGGCATGCACCAGGCACCAGCGCGCATCCACCGGCGCGTGTTCGTACAGCCACTGCACCGGCCGCATGCCGCTCCAGGCGACGCAGGCATCGACCTCGCGGGTCTGTTCGGCGATGTGGATGTGGACGGGCCCGCTATTGAGCGGCAGCAACGCCGACAATTCCTCGCCGGTCACCGCGCGCAGGCTGTGCGGGGCGAAACCGAGCACCGCATCGTCCTGGTCCTGCAGCGCGCGCGTGCAGCCCTGCAGCAGCGCAGCAAACCCGTCGACATCGTGGATCAGCCGGCGCTGGGCCGGATTTGGCGCGGCGCCGCCGAAATCGGCATGCGCGTAGAACACCGGCAGCAGGGTCAGGCCGATGCCGCTGGACCGGGCAGCGGCCGCGATACGCTCGGCCATCTCGGCACGGTTGGCATAGGCCGCGCCGTCCGGGCCATGGTGCAGGTAATGGAACTCGCCGACCCGGGTGAAGCCGGATTCCAGCATTTCCACATACGCCTGCTCGGCGATCGCCTGCATGGCCTCGGGCTGCAGATGCGCCAGGAAGCGGTACATCAGCTCACGCCAGCTCCAGAAGCTGTCGCCGCTGTTGCCGCCGATCTCGGTCAGTCCGGCCATGCCGCGCTGGAAAGCGTGGCTGTGCAGGTTGCCCAGGCCCGGCACCGCGATCGCCAACGCGGTATCGCCCGGCGCGGCCGACACACCTTCGGTCACCTCGATGAACCTGCCGCCCTGGCTGAGGATGCGCACATCGCGCGCCCAGCCATGTGGCAGCAGCGCATGAGCGGCGTGGAAACGAAGGATCGGTGCGGGGGTGGCTGGCATTACTGGACATCCCGGAAGAGGCGTCTATATTGTATAGACATATACACCGATGTGGTTGCTGCCATGCACTGTGACACCCTCTGGTACCACGCCAACCTGATCACCGTCGACGGCCCGGGCCTGGGCGTGATCGAGGAGGGCGTCATCGCCGCGACCGATGGGCGCATCGTGCATGTCGGTGCGGCCGGATCTGCCGATCACCTGCAGCCGGTCCAGCGTATCGACTGCGCCGGGCGCTGGATCAGCCCCGGCCTGATCGACTGCCACACCCACCTGGTCTATGCCGGCAACCGCGCCGGCGAGTTCGAGCAGCGCCTGCAGGGCGTGAGCTATGCCGACATCGCCCGCGCCGGCGGCGGCATCGTCTCCACCGTGCGGGCCACCCGCGCCGCCAGCGAGGCCGACCTGCTCGCCGCGAGCCTGCCCCGGCTGGACGCCATGCTGGCCGAAGGCATCACCACGCTCGAGATCAAATCCGGTTACGGGTTGACCCTGGCCGATGAGACCAAGCAGCTGACCGTCGCGCGCGAACTGGGCCGCCAGCGCGCGGTCGAGATCGTGCCGACCTTCCTCGGCGCGCATGCGATCCCGCCGGGCCGCGAAGCGCAGGAGTACATCGACGAGGTCTGCAACGTCATGATTCCGGCCGTTTCGGCGGCCGGGCTGGCCGAGGCGGTAGACGTGTTCTGCGAGAACATCGCCTTCAGCGCCGCACAGGCCGAGCAGGTCTTCCTCGCCGCGCAGCAACACGGGCTGGCGATCAAGATCCATGCCGAGCAGCTCAGCAACCAGCACGGTGCCGCCCTGGCGGCACGTCACGGCGCACTGTCGGCCGACCATATCGAACACCTCGACGCCGACGGCATCGCCGCGATGCGCAGCGCCGGCACCGTGGCGGTGCTGCTGCCGGGCGCGTTCTATTTCACCCGCGATACCACCCTGCCCCCGATCGCCGACCTGCGGGCGGCCGGCGTACCACTGGCGCTGGCCACCGATTCCAACCCCGGCACCTCGCCGCTGACCAGCCCGCTGCTGGCGATGAACATGGCCGCCACCCTGTTCCGCATGACCGTGGCGGAGTGCATCGCCGGCTTCACCCGTGAAGCGGCGCGCGCCCTTGGCCGGCAGGACCGGATCGGCCGGCTCGCCGTCGGCCTGGACTGCAACCTCGCCCTGTGGGACATCGAGGCGCCTGCCGACCTCGTCTACCGCATGGGTTTCAACCCCCTGCACGGCCGCGTGATGCGCGGCCAACCCGTCTGAATCTAGTGATGTCTGGAGATTTCATGAGCACTACCCTGACCCTGCACCCCGGCGCCGTCACGCTGGCGCAATGGCGCGCGATCCATGACGGCGCGCGGGTGCGGCTGGACCCGGCCTCGGCCGCGGCCGTGCTGCGCAGCGCGCAGACCGTGGCCGACATCGTCGCCAAGGGCGCACCGGTGTACGGCATCAATACCGGCTTCGGCAAGTTGGCCAGCGTGCGCATCGAGCGCGACGACCTGGAAACCCTGCAGCGCAATATCGTGCTTTCGCATGCCGCCGGCGTCGGCGAGCCGATGCCCGCACCGGTGGTGCGCCTGATGATGGCGTTGAAGCTGGCCAGCCTCGCCCAGGGCGCCTCGGGGATCCGCCCGCAGACGCTGGCCCTGCTGGAAGCCTTCCTGCAGCACGACTTCATTCCGGTGATTCCGTGCCAGGGCTCGGTCGGTGCCTCCGGCGATCTGGCCCCGCTCTCGCACCTGGCCAGCGTGATGATCGGCGTGGGCGAAGCCTTCGTGTCGGGCGAGCGCCTGCCGGCGGCCGAGGCGCTGGCCAAGGTCGGCCTGGCCCCGCTGGTACTGGGCGCGAAGGAAGGCCTGGCGCTGCTCAACGGCACCCAGTACTCCACCGCCTATGCACTGGCCGGTCTGTTCGCGATCGATACCGTGTTCCGCGCGGCGCTGGTCACCGGCGCGCTGTCGGTGGAAGCGGCCAAGGGCTCGGACACCCCGTTCGATCCGCGCATCCACAGCATCCGTGGCCAGCGCGGGCAGATCGCCACCGCCGCCGCGCTGCGCACCCTGATGCAGGGCTCGGCGATCCGCGAATCGCACCGCGACAACGACGTGCGCGTGCAGGATCCGTACTGCCTGCGCTGTCAGCCGCAGGTCATGGGCGCCGCGTTCGACGTGATGCGCCAGGCCGCCACCACGCTGGCGATCGAAGCCAACGGCGTGTCCGACAATCCGCTGGTATTCACCGATACCAATGAGGCACTGAGCGGCGGCAATTTCCACGCCGAGCCGGTCGCTTTCGCGGCGGACATGCTGGCGATGGCCGTGTGCGAAATCGGCTCGATCAGCGAGCGCCGCACCGCGATGCTGGTCGACCCGGCCCTGTCCGGGCTGCCGGCCTTCCTCACCCCGAAGCCCGGCTTGAATTCCGGTTTCATGATTCCGCAGGTCACCGCCGCGGCGCTGGTCTCGGAAAACAAGCAGCGCGCCTACCCGGCCAGCGTCGACTCGATCCCGACCTCGGCCAACCAGGAAGATCACGTCTCGATGGCCGCGCACGGTGCACGCCGCCTGATGGCGATGGCCGAGAACGCGGCCAATGTGATCGGCATCGAGCTGCTCGCCGCTGCACAGGGCTGCGATTTCCATGCCCCGCTGCGCTCCAGCGATGCGCTGGAAGCGGTGCGCCAGCGCCTGCGCGCACAGGTGCCGACGCTGGAAGACGACCGTTACTTCCACCCGGACATGGTGGCCGCGACCGACCTGGTGCGCAGTGGCGTTCTGGCTGAAGGGCTGGCCGACATCCTGCCGCCGCTGGAGCCGCTGGCATGACGACCCCACCGGATTGGCTGCAGATCCACCGCGGCGATGTGCCGTTGATCGTCAGCTTCCCGCACACCGGCACCGAGCTGCCCGATGCACTGGCCGCGCAGTTCGTGTCGCCGTGGCTGGCCCGCCGCGACGCCGACTGGTGGGTGCATGAGCTGTACGGCTTCGCGCAGCAGATGGGCGCCACCACGGTGCGCACCGCGGTGTCGCGCTCGGTCATCGACGTCAACCGCGACCCCAGCGGCACCTCGCTGTACCCGGGCCAGAACACCACCGGCCTGTGCCCGCTGACCACCTTCGACAACCAGCCGCTGTACCGCGATGGCCACGGCCCGGACGAAGCGGAAATCGCGCGCCGCCGCGATACCTGGTTCGCGCCCTACCACGACGCCCTCGCCGCGGAGATCGCGCGCCTGCGTGCCCTGCACGGCACCGTGGTGGTGTATGACGCGCACTCGATCCGCTCGCACATCCCGCACCTCTTCGATGGCCAGCTGCCGCAGTTCAACCTCGGCACCAACGGCGATACCACCTGCGACAACGCGCTGACCGACGTGGTCGACAACCTGTGCGCGATGAGCGGCATGAGCCATGTGCGCAACGGCCGCTTCAAGGGCGGCTACATCACCCGCCATTACAGCGACATCCCCGGCGGCGTGCATACGCTGCAGATGGAGCTGGCCTGCCGCGGCTACCTGCACGAGCCCGAGGCCGTGGATGAGCACAGCTGGCCCACGCCATTGGATCCCGATCACGCCGCCCCGCTGCGCGCCACGCTGCAGCAGGTGCTCGATGCCTGTCTCGACTTCGCTACGTCCCGGAGTGCTGCATGACCCGTCTCGATTCCACCCGCACCATCCTCGCCCCGACCGGCACCACGCTGACCTGCAAGAGCTGGCTGACCGAAGCCCCGCTGCGCATGCTGATGAACAACCTGCACCCGGACGTGGCCGAGCGCCCGCAGGAGCTGGTGGTCTACGGTGGCATCGGCCGCGCGGCGCGCGACTGGGAGAGCTACGACAAAATCATCGAGACCCTGCAGCGGCTCGAAGATGACCAGACCCTGCTGGTGCAGTCCGGCAAGCCGGTCGGCGTGTTCCGCACCCACGTGGATGCCCCGCGCGTGCTGATCGCCAACTCCAACCTGGTGCCGCGGTGGGCCAACTGGGACCACTTCAACGAGCTCGACAAGAAGGGCCTCGCGATGTACGGCCAGATGACCGCGGGCAGCTGGATCTACATCGGCGCCCAGGGCATCGTGCAGGGCACTTACGAGACCTTCGTGGAAATGGGCCGCCAGCATTACAACGGCAGCCTGGCCGGCAAGTGGCTGTTCACTGGTGGGCTCGGTGGAATGGGCGGCGCACAGCCGCTGGCCGCGGTGATGGCCGGCGCCTCCTGCCTGGCGGTGGAATGCCGCAAGAGCAGCATCGAGATGCGTCTGCGCACCGGGTATCTGGACACCTGGACCGACGACCTCGACGAAGCGCTGCGCCTGATCGAGGCATCCTGCACCGCGAAGAAGCCGCTCTCGGTCGGCCTGCTCGGCAATGTCGCCGACGTGCTGGACGAGCTGCTGATCCGCGGCGTCAAGCCGGACCTGCTGACCGACCAGACCTCCGCGCACGACCCGGTCAACGGCTACCTGCCGCAGGGCTGGACGGTGGAAGAATGGGACGACAAGCGCGTCTCCGCACCGAAGGAAGTGGAAGCGGCCGCGCGCGAATCGATGGCCAACCACATCCGCGCCATGCTTGGTTTCCACTCGCTCGGCGTACCGACCGTGGACTACGGCAACAACCTGCGCCAGATGGCGCTGGAAGAAGGTGTGGAAGATGCCTTCGACTTCCCCGGCTTCGTGCCCGCCTACATCCGCCCGCTGTTCTGCCGCGGCATCGGCCCGTTCCGCTGGGCCGCGCTGAGCGGCGATCCGGAGGACATCGCCAAGACCGATGCGAAGGTCAAGGAACTGATCCCGGACAACCCGCACCTGCACCGCTGGCTGGACATGGCCGCCGAGAAGATCAAGTTCCAGGGCCTGCCCGCGCGCATCTGCTGGGTTGGCCTGGGCGATCGTGATCGACTGGGCCTTGCCTTCAACGAGATGGTCGCCAATGGCGAGCTGAAGGCGCCGGTGGTGATCGGCCGTGATCACCTGGACTCGGGCAGCGTCGCCTCGCCCAACCGCGAAACCGAGGCCATGCAGGACGGTTCCGATGCCGTCTCCGACTGGCCGCTGCTCAACGCCCTGCTCAACACCGCCAGCGGTGCCACCTGGGTCTCGCTGCACCACGGCGGCGGCGTCGGCATGGGCTTCTCGCAGCATTCGGGCATGGTCATCGTCTGCGATGGCACCGAAGCCGCGGCCAAGCGCATCGCGCGCGTGCTGTGGAACGACCCGGCCACGGGCGTGATGCGGCATGCCGACGCGGGGTATGACATCGCGGTGGAGTGTGCGAAGGACAAGGGCCTGGATCTGCCTGGGATTCTGGGCTGATGTGGGTAGGCCCCGGCCGACGGTCGGGGCCTTTCACGACCAGGGGTGACTTCCGCCGCATTGACCGGGGTGCCAGCGCTTCCTACTGTGCGGGCTCACCCACGAGGATGCCCGCAATGCGTCGTTTCGCCTTTGTCGCGGTCCTGCTGCTCGCGGTATCGACGCCGTCCGGCGCCACTCGTGCCGATGACCTCGACGCTCGGATCTCCCGGCAGCTCCATGCCAACGCGGAGCGCTATGGCATCGCCGGGCAGTCGGTGCTGATACGGCACAACGGCGCGCTTCTCGCACAGGCCGTCGCCGGAGAGGCCGACGTCACCACGCATCGGGCGGTGACCGCCGAAACGGTGTTCAATGCTTACTCCCTGGCCAAACTGCTGGTCAGCGCTCTGGTCATGCAACGGGTGGAGGCCGGCAGGGTCGAGCTGGATGCACCGGCCAGCCGCTATCTTCCCGATCTGCCCGAGCCCTGGCAGGCGATCACCGTGCGGCAGTTCCTCAACCATGCGTCCGGCGTTCCCGAGTACTTCCAGTATCGGGAAGGTGAGGTGATCACCTCGCAGGGCAACCGCTTCCCGACCACGGCGGCGGAGGTGTTCAAGGCACTCGCCGGCGCACCACTGCAGTTCACGCCGGGCACTGCCAATCGGTATGCGCAGACAAACTATCTGGTCCTCACCGCGCTGTTGGAAGCGCAGTACCAGCAGCCCTATGCGCAGATCGTCCAAGACCGCGTGCTTCGTCCGCTGTCGATGACGCACACCTCGCTGGGCCCGGCAACGGATGTGCCGCACGCCATTGCCATCGCCTATATCGGCAAACAGGGCGCCCTGCAGCGCGAAGACGACATCGCCTGGCCATCCTATGCCTACGGGCATGCCGCACTGCATACCACCGTCGGTGATCTGGACCGCTTCCTGATGGCCCTGACCCGCGGTGAGCTGGTGGGGCGTGCCACGCTGCAGCAGCTGTGGCAGCCACAGTTGCTGGACAACGGACGGCGCAGCGGCTTCTCCACGGGTTGGGAATTCGAAGAAAGCGGCGAGTACCGCTTCGTGGGGCATGACGGTGGCACGCGGGTACGTGCACGGATAGCCTTCCTGGACGGCTTGGGCGGGGATACCTACAGCTTTATCTACCTCACCAACGGCAGTGCGACGAATGTGTGGTCGCGCACGCTGGTGGACAGCACCATGGCGGTGGTGGCCCCGATGCAGTTCCCTCGCGAGGCCTTGTCGGAAAGGCTGATCACCTACGCACTGGAGCCGCAGACGGCCGCACGCACAACCGCGTTGAAACAGTGGCTCATCACTACCGGGCGCGGTGATCAGCCGATGCTGGAGCAGGACATCAACCGCGTGGGCTACGCGGTGGCCGAGAACCTGGGCCATGCCACCGCGCTGCCGCTGTTCGCCTTCAATGCGACGCTGTTCCCGCGCTCGGCCAATGCCTGGGACAGCCTGGCAGAAACGTATGCCGCCTTGGGCGACGCGAAGCAGGCCGAACGGCTGTACGCCAAGTCGAAAGCGCTGGCAGCGGCCCGGTAGTGCCGGCCGCTGGCCGGCACCCACGCGATCATGGGTCTCACGCGACTGGATCGCGTAGATCCTGGCGAGCCGGCCAGCGGCCGGCACTACCGACATCCCGCCGTCGGGGGTGGGGAACCCACACCCCCCCCACAGGGTGGGGAGCCCCCCCCGACCGGAAAACTGGGGGCCCCCACA